>CALXKU010000017.1 GCA_944389025.1 uncultured Spirochaetaceae bacterium | reverse complement strand
TTATCTCATATACGGTATAGATTAGGGAAGCATATGAGGAGAAGGGATTTACGACAATTCATCCATCACCTTAAAAGATGATAGCTTTCTTGCCGATGCTTTGTAAATTTCACCGGCATTTATCAAAAGCTTTCATCCCTATGCTGAATTATTACCATAGAGGCTGATGTTGTTCCATCCCGTATGCTATAATTCCTCTCTGGAGGAGAAATGATGAGGAAACTGCCGATAATTGCCATCACCCTGATTGCACTCACATTACTCTCCTCCTGCGATAACCCGAACATCTATGACAGTCTCGGACTTTATGATCCGCTTGAGAATCTCGTGATAAAAACAGAGGTTGCAGAGATAAAGGAAGGAAGTGAATTCAATCTCCTAAGCCTATCAAGGAATTATAACGGGGCTATCAGAATCAATTACACCCCGGCAAAAGATCATATAGTATTCAGACAGCTTGAGAAGGGTGAGCTGACAAAACTTATTCAGAGCCTTTATTACGTGACGCGTTATGGTGATATAGAAGAATACCTTGCAGAGCCTCTTGATCTTTACACAAAATCCGTCTCCATGAGCACAAAGGAACTTGCATACTGGATAATAGACGACATAAGGGTCTGTGTGCTTAACATCACGCAAGAGATAAGAGAGATAGAACCTGAACTGAATCTGGATGCGATAAACGAATTTTTCCTTGAGTTTCAAAGCCTCATTTCTGAAAGCGGTTGCAGTACGAGAAAGGATTACATAGCAATTCAGCTCACTATCGATATGCTCTCCTCCATGATAGACATGCTCTACAGGATAATCATAGAGCTTCCTGGGGATGTGACTGAATATGTACTCCCGGAGCTGGCGGAAAGCCAGAACTTCTGGAATGAGACCACGGCCTCGATAATAAAGGATAACGCAGTGACTCTCACAAGGATTTTCATTGACGCGGTAGCAGAGATAGACCAGGTTGGTAGTGACATTCCGTCTTTCATCAACCTCTCCTCGATAATAGGGGCTTTCCTATGAGAAAAATCATATCGCTCCTTATCATATCATTCATAGCCATTCCGCTTTTCTCATCATCCATCAGCGCCTTAAGCCGTGCCGATGCCGTGCTGACAAGCAATGACACGGAATACGCATTCTCGCACAATCCGGCATTCCTCGCAGCAAAAAACTATAGCATCTCCATCCCCGTAAATGTCAGGCTTTATAATGCAAAAGCCCTTCTTTCCAACGATATCATCAGACATATTAACGATCTTGGATCGGAGGATGAAGAGAGGGTACTTAACAGCCTATTGGACATACTTAGGGAATTTAACAGCACCATGCCACTTATGAGGCTTTCAG
This sequence comes from uncultured Spirochaetaceae bacterium, assembly GCA_944389025.1. Taxonomy (GTDB): domain Bacteria; phylum Spirochaetota; class Spirochaetia; order Sphaerochaetales; family Sphaerochaetaceae; genus Ornithospirochaeta. Next base: position 56,725 of record CALXKU010000017.1, on the reverse strand, counting down.
AGCGTATTTCATTCTCTGCGGGAGGGTTTGGTATGAATCTCTCGCTCAAGGAGGAAGTCGTGACAAGCGGAGGTTCCGTCGGCACCACCCTATCTGCCAGCATATTAGCAGAGCTTTCCTCTGCTTTCGCTTTTCAGTGCGATTGGGATGAGTACAGCCTTGAGATCGGTGTGAAACCTAAACTGCTATATTCGGTAGCAACAAGCCCTGTTGGAATCGATACCGCCGTAGGGATTCTCATAGATAATAGCATCGCAGACAATGTCAGTCTGAACCGGAGCAAGGCTGTAGCACTGGATGCTGGTGCATATGCCTCATTTCCACATGGCTTAAGAGCGGCAATAGTACTAAGGGATATCGGGTTTTCCGCAGATGAAGGCTTTCCAAGCAAGGCTTTCTCGCTTGATGCCGCACTAGGCTATGGCGTCTCCTGGTCTTTCCTATCTCTCGATCTGGAGGCAGGGCTGAGGGATATCACAGGAGTTAGGACAAGCGTTGATCTCATGAGAGCGTTCAATGCCGGACTTTCTATCGGAATAACAGATTTCATCACAATCAATGCTGGCATCAACGGTGGCTATCCGAGTTTCGGAGCTGAGCTGGACCTGTTCTTCGTTAATATCGCCGTAGCATATTACTACCAGGACTATGGCGTCGTTTACGGACTATCCCCAAGAGATGTGCTTGCCCTTGAGGTCAGCCTCTCATTCTAGAACCAGCACTCATCACTTACCGCCTTTCGTGTGAAGAAACGGGATGAGTCCTCCTCTCTCTTCGCCTGATGGTATTTGAAAAGCATCTCATCACCGAGCTTTCCAAGAATCTCAATCTTACCGCTGGGAAGGGACATCACATATCTGAATGCCTTAGCCGGTCCGCTCATCGTTTTCTTTGCACTATCAACAATAAAAGATCCCCTCTCAAGTGGAACCTGGAACTGATTCTTCACCCCCTCGACCGGGCGACATTGGAAAACATAATAAGGCATCACACCATTGCTTACAAGAGAATTCATAAGACAGGAAAGAACCTCCGGAGAGTCATTCACCCCTTTTAAGAGCACCGTCTGATTACGTATAACAGCACCGGCATCATGCAGCATTCTTATAGCCTTGACTGCCTCTTTGGTAAGCTCTCTTGGATGATTGAACTGCGTAACGATGATTATTTCCTTCGCTCTCCCCGCTTCTGAAAGTATAGCTAATAGCTCCTCATCTTCCGTAATCCTGTAAGGAAATGATACCGGAGTTCTCGTACCGAAACGTATGAACTCGATATTCTCAATTGAAGAGAATGTCTCTAGATATCTTCTTATTACCTCGTTAGAATTTAGAAACGCATCCCCGCCCGAGATGAGAACATTGTTTATTTCTCCATGCTTTCTGACATAAGATGCCATTTCTGGGAGTTTCTCTGCAATCTCCTCGGAAGATAGCCCGACAAGTCTTTTCCTGAAACAGTGCCGGCAGTACATGGCGCACTGGTTCGTCGAGAGAACCAGTACAGTCTGATCATATTTATGCTGCATTCCCTGTACGACAGTGTTATCAGCCTCCCCACTGGTATCCTTCTCCCCTCCTTCAGAGAACTCCATATAATCTGGAATCGCCATCTTTCTTATAGGGTCTTCCCTATCATCAGGGTCTATCAGATCAAGATAGTAATCGGGAATACAGAGAGGATACCTCTCCTCTATCCTTTTAAGTCTTTCAACCTCTTCATCTGATAGCCTGAGCCTCTCTTTCAGCTCAACAACACTTCTTTTACATTCGCTAAGTCTTTTTTCCCATTTCTTCAATAAATGACCTCCTTTGAAAATGTTTATTTTATAATTATATCACATATCTGGAAATATGCAAAAAAGAGGAAGAGAACCTCCGCTCTCCTCCTTGGTAAGAATATGGAAATATTGAAATCAATATTTTCTCGAAAAAACGAATCAAAGCCGGAGACTTCTCTCTACGGCACTTACTTCATTTAGGGGTATCCCATATTTGCTTGATATATCGAAAGCACTATTTTCCTTTAAGAGGATCCTTAGGAAATTCAGTCTCTCCTCCACCCTACCTTCCTCAATACCTCTAACTCTTCAGAGCTACGGAGTATGAATGAATAGACAATATTTGCCCCATATTGCCAGATTCTCTCACTCATATACTCATCCCGTCTTTTCTGAAGCTCTATGTTGATTACACACTCTTGACTCTCCGCATACACATCAAGTCTGGAACTCTTGGTCGATGCCCCGGGAATCTCATAGTTAGTAACTGCTTTGGTTATGCTCCCAGTTTTAAAGCCCGGTATGTAGAACGATACGAAACATAAGATCATCCGTAAGATCCATATCCTGAACATGCTGCCATACCTTTGAGAAAATACTTTCCCTTTTTCCGTCATTCCTCCTTTTCTCCGAAGTGGAATATCCAACTTTCCTGTCGCTAAGAAAAAAGGAGAGAAAATCTTCTTTCAAAAAATCCATCTGATTTCTCCTTGCTAATTAAGCAGAGGACGTCTGCTCATATTCCTTAGTTGCAGAAAAGTCAGAAATGTTTAACGAAAAAGCGGACGCCAGATTAATGACGTCCGCAAGAAGAGGGATATATGCTTAAGTGATTAGCCTTTTCTAACCTCATCAACCTCGTCTTTCACGAGTTCTCTGAGCGCTTTCTGGAAGTGCCACATATCGTTTCCGAGAATGATCATCGTATAGCCATCCTCAATCGCTTCCTTAAGGTTCTCCTTAGTAGGAGGAACGACAGGTCCAAGTACACCAATCCCCTTTTCCTTGGCTTTGCCAACGAGTGTCTTGAAGGCCTTCTTAACATCCTCTCCCATCGTATAACCGATCTTGAGTCCTTTTGAGACCGCATAATCGATAGGTCCGAAATTCACAGCATCAATTCCAGGAACAGAGAGGATCTCATCGATGTTGTCGGTGAATTCGAAATCTTCATCCATCGGGATAACCAGAGTATCGCTATTCTGGCTGTCGATGTACCTGTTCCAGTCAAAATCCTTATAGCCGAAACCGGCGGCTCGCACATTCGTCTCACCGCCACGTCTTCCAAGCGGATAGAACTTCGCACCTTCCACTGCACGCTTTGCCATCTCAGCTGTCTTGCAGTGAGGGATGACGACACCGTCAGCACCCCACTCAAGGACCTTCCTGATTGCGACCTCATCATCATCGGCCATTCTTACGAGCACTCCGATATCATGAAGTTTTGCAGCCATTATCTGCTTCTCGAAATCCTCTCCGAGCATCCAGTTCGTATGCTCAAGATCAAGGTAGATGAAATCCAGGCCGGACATTGCGATGCTCTCTATAACACAGGTAGCACCTGTAAAACATGCCATTCCGAACACAGGCCCTTTCCTCATTTTCTCTTTCAGTGTCATTTCCATCCTCCTTTAAATGCTGTATCCGAAGAGAAGAGGTAGTCCCGTAGTAAGCGGTTCCCAGAGGCTGATTGCGATGAGAACGACGACGTTACAGCAGAGATACGGAGCTGCACCCTTGAATATTTCAACAATAGGCATTTTCATGATCCTGTTACATACGTTGAGACACATTCCAACAGGAGGTGTGCAAAGTCCTATTGCAAGACCTGTTATGAGCATTGCGCCGAACTGCAGGGATGAGAAGCCGTACGCATCCATAACCGGCAGCATGATCGGGGTAAGAAGGAGAATCGCGGGGCTTACATCGATGAAACATCCGATAAGGAGAATCATGATGTCGAATACGATTGCGATTGCCCAGCGTGGCATGTTAAGAGATGTGAAGAACGCACCTACCTGGTCTGGTACTCCTTCCATAGTAAGAATCCAGGTGAAAATCGTCGTGAATCCGATGATGATCATAACGGATGCTGATGATACGAACGTGTTCTTAACAGCTTCCCAAACATCCTTCCATGTAAGCTCCCTGTAAACAAAGAATCCGACAATAAGAGCATAGAACACGGCCGCCCCAGCACTCTCAGAGGCAGTACAGATACCTGTCGATACCACAAGAATGATGAATAGCGGCATCAGTATGGCTGGCACTCCACCGAGGATGTCCTTCCAGAACTCTTTCGCATTGAACTTCTCCCGCTCAGGATGCCAGTGATTCTTCATGGACATGAAGACGACGAAAGCAAGCTGGCAGAGTCCGACAAGGATGCCTGGAATCGCTCCTGCAAGGAAGAGCGCTCCAACAGAGGCTCCGGAGATCATCGAGTAGACGATCATAGGAGTGGATGGCGGTATGATCATACCCATGGTGGAGGAAGCGACTGTAATACCTGCTGCGACCTTTCTTGGATACCCATCAGCCTCCATAGCCGGGATAATGATGCTTCCAAGGGCAGAAGTATCAGCAACGGAGGAACCGGAGATACCTCCGAAAATCATTGAGTCTACGATATTTACCTCGCCAAGACCTCCATGGATAGGACGAAGAATCTGCTTACAGAAGCTTATGATCCTCTTAGTAAGTCCACCGCTGCTCATTATGTCTCCAGCGAGCATGAAGAGCGGCATAGCGATCATCAGGTCGCTGTAAGCTCCGTTCCAGATCCTCTGTGGAAGCATCTGAAGAAGTAGCGGATTTGACAGCAGGTATGTTATACATGCCGCACCGATTGCAAAAGCAAGTGGCACTCCGATAATTACGAAAACTATGAGAAGAGCCAGAAGGATAACCATCGTAATCATTTCTTATCCCCTCCTTCACCGTCTCTGTCCTTATCGTAGTAGATCGGTGCGAATTCCGAGATGTCGGCAGTTATGAATCCAACAATCTTAATAATCGTGCAAATTCCACAAAGGATTCCGGAAACAGGCATTATCCCGTACATGTAATACATTGGAATTCCCATTCCCTGGCTTATCTGCTTACCTGCCGCGGCGACATATTTAAAGCCGAAATATGTGAATACGGCAACAACTATGAACACGATCACGTAATCAAATACGGCTACCCAGCGCTTGATGGACGGCTTGATCCTGTCATAGACGATATCGATGATGACGTGATCATTTCTTAAAAGGCAGACACCCATTCCCCAGAATGTAGTGAAGGCAAAGAGCGTAGTAATGAACTCAGCCAGCTCTTTCCAGCTATGGGCGAAGAAATATCTTGCGATAACCGTGAAAGCGACGAGAATCGCCAGAAGGGCCATCGCAATGGCACCTATCGTGAAATAGATGTCATAAAGTTTCTTTCCCACATTTTTCAATGTGCTATTCATAGATCTCTCCTGAGTTAAAGAAAATACTCCTGGAAGGACACCCTCCCAGGAGTATCACGGATTTCTTACTTAGTTGTTTGCTACGATTTCCTGAAGCTCTGCAAGCTCTTCTGCCGAGAGGATACCGGAGTCGATGCACTGCTGATATACGACCTGAACAGCATCCTTGAATGCCTGGAGCTCCTCCTCGGTTGGAACGTAGATGTCACCACCTGCGTCAACAACCGCCTGTCTGGCCTCGCTCTGAAGCTCATCAACCAGCTCATCATTGTATGTACCCATCTCGGTAGCACACTCGCGGATTATTGTCTGGAATTCCTCAGGAAGACTGTTCCACCATGCCTCGTTCACATAGAACGGATCCGGATGGAACTGATAGTTCACTTCTGTGAAGTACTTCTGGACCTCATAGAACTTCATGCTTGAAACGTTTGTCCAAGGATTCTCCTGACCATCTGCAACTCCAGTTCTCAGCGCCATGTAAAGATCTGAGTAAGGAACAGGTGTTGTGGTAGCACCAAGTGCGCGGAATGTCCTGTCGATCGTCTCCATTCCAGCCGTTCTCATCTTAAGCCCCTGAAGATCCTCAGGCTTGGTAATAGCGTGCTTATTATTTGAGAACTGCCTGAAACCACCGGCATCACAGAGGTTTATAATAACCGTTCCTGTCTCCGCCTCAGCTTCAGCACATACTTTCGCAGCAAGATCGCTATGAAGAAGAGCTGTAACCTCCTCTCTTGTCTGAGCAAGGAAAGGAAGTGTGAACATCAGCAGCCTCGGAGTGAAGTCGAACTGACCTCCCCTCATTCCCTGCAGTGTTCCGATAACTACCTGCTCGAGCATCTCCTTCTCTGTTCCAAGCTGTCCGTTTCCGAATACCTGAACCTTAACATGTCCGTTCGTCTTAGCCTCGACATCAGAGACGAACTTCTCAAGGGAAATAGACCTCGGATTGTCTGCAGGCTGTGAGTGCCCGATCATCATCGTATAGTTTCCAAGTCCAGCAAACGGATCATCCGCACTTGCTGCCGCACTGGACTCATTGCTACCACCTGCGAAAAGGGCAAATGAAGCAATCAATAGAACCAACAGAACTGATAACGCTTTCTTCATTTTTGCGATCCTCCTATGCGTTACATCCTTAAAACATATCTGTATACATGGTATTTAACTATATTTACTATATTTATAAGAAAGTTCCTTATTTTCCTATAAACATGTATACATCTATACTATGAGCCTAACACGGTTTTCTCCACTCTGCAACAAAAATTTTCATTATTCTGGTTTCTATTGCGTATTGCACTGTGTATATTTCTTATACTGTAACGAATTTCGTTGATTTAAAATTTATCATGGCCTTATAATAAAGTCGGATGGAACCTGTATACAGGAGATATTCCATGATTTGTAAAACTCATAAAAGGAGGGATGGCGATGGAGAGAGGACAGAAAAGAGCTGGCGAGATATACGACATACTCGAAGAGGAGATAGTATCTCTTAAGATAAAGCCCAACGAGATGCTTGCGGAAAACTCTCTGGCAGTTCGCTTCAACCTCTCACGCACCCCTATCAGGAGCGTTCTTCAGCGCCTGGAAGAAAACGGGTTTGTAAAAATCATAGCAGGAAAGGGAACATTCGTAGAGCCGATAAACATAGAGACAGCCTCCGAGCTCATATACCTGCGCGTAGCAGTCGAATCCATGATACTCAGAGATTTCATAAGATCTGCATCCCCTACAGACATCGAAAGCGTACGTTATTCGCTCAGCATGCTCGAAGATGCGGCAAAGGGAACAGAGGACCTCTCCACTTTTGATATCAACAACTTTCTGAAGAAAGATCTTGAGATGCACAGGATATGGTTCCGCTCTACTAACAAGATGTACATATGGGAGACGATAACAAAGCCCCATCCCGATTACTCACGTTTCATAAGGCTCGATATCGTCGGGGCAAACAATGTCCCCGACGTCATCAGGGAGCACAGGAAGATAATGGAAATCATAGACAAGAAAGAAACGGAAGGGATTGAAGAGCTGATGGGAGCCCACCTATCCGGAGGTATAAGAAGGCTCGGTAGCAAGCTCTTCACGGATGAGTACAAGACCTATTTCCAGAGAGCTTTCTGATTCAGCCTCCTCATACGGTAGCGCAAACTTACAATAATAAGCAGGAAGACCCATGCAATAGCTTCCGCATATGCGATTACCATGTTACCAAAGTAATCCTCAAGGGCGTAAGAGCATATAATTCTGAGCACAAGGAACGATATCCCCGCCAAAGCAGAGAAGAGCATATCACCCGTACCTTCGAGATACCCGCGTACGGCCATGCTGAGACCGAAAACGATATAAAACGGAGCGATTCCATGAAAGAATGAGCGGCCAATCTCAACAGTATCTGAACTGAGTCCGAAAAGAGCTATCAAAGGAGCTCCGAATAAGAGTACTACAAGGGTCAGAATAATGGAGACCGCTGCCATCATGAGCATTCCTACCCTGAGCACCTTTCTCGCCCTTTGCTCATTACCCGCACCTATATTCTGCGCCGCCACAGTCGCAATACCAGAACCGAGATTCGTAATCGGAAGGAGTATCACGGTATCGACACGATATGAGGTGGTGATTGCGGCAACGGTCTTCTCTCCGAAACCATTCATGAACTGCTGAAGGATCACATTTCCAATAGAGCTTGCACCTGATTGCAAGGCGGGAGGAAGGCCAAAAGAGAGTCCTTTATGCAAAGAGTCTTTCTTAATGAAAGAAAAATGTAAAATCGGGTATCTGATATGAGCATAGATGACTATGAAAACCGTCATGGCAGCCTGTGCAATTACTGTTGCCGCCGCAGCACCGGAGGCTCCAAGGCCGAAGAGTATGACGAATACGAGATCAAGAACAACGTTAGCAACCGATGAGATGAGAACCGCGACAAAAGGGGCACGACTGTTGCCAAGGCCTCTCAGGATTGCCGAATAAGTATTATAGAGCGCAAGGAAAGGTATACCGATAAGAATGATCCGCAAATACCCCGCAGCACTTGAGAAGATGTTCTCAGGTGTATCCATGAGGTGAAGGATGCCGTCAATGAAAATGATTCCAAGCGTCGCGACTAAGAGGAAAAAAAGGGTAAGAATTACCGAAAACGATGAAAGCGTTCCAGAAATCCTCTCCCTTTCCCCTCGCCCATACTGCTGCGCTGTAAGGACGGAAAGTCCTGCTGTGAATCCAGTAATGACGGTGATGAACAGATTGTAGATGGACGATGTTGCCCCGATTCCGGCCAGTGCCAGCTCTCCGTTGACATTACCAACGATGAACGCATCCACCCAGTTGAAAAGCTGCTGCAGAAGTCCGCTTAAGACAAGAGGTATCGTAAAAGAGAGAAGCGAACGCGCTACGCTTCCCTTTGTAAGATCTTCACTCATAATCTGGATTATCTTAGCAACAAAAGAAAGGAATTTTCAATGTGATTCATTCCTTGAGATGCACCTTCTCAAGATCGTACCACTTGATGTTGTCCAGTATGATCCTATTATTCCTGTATTCTTCGCTGTCCAGGTTTATCGTATGCATTACGAACTCCCCATCAGGCAGGTTTGAAGTACCGAAAGGAAGGATTCCTTCAGGTACTACCCCGAACTTATCAGTAGCAAGGCATGCTTTCAATATTCTCTCAGGACGATATATCGTAACAGGATAGCCCAGCATTCTCACAGTAAGGAACGTTCTCACCGTCTCCATGATCCTGAGTGTCCCCGATACACTGAAATACCAACCTCCCTCATCATTGCAGGTGTATAGATGAAGCATCGTATCCGTATGTCCGGAGATTATCTCCCACGCGTGTCCGCTATGAGTCCTTTCATACCATTTCTGATATTCCTCCTCACTCTCATCATCAATTTCAGTAAGGTTGTTATCCCGACCATCGGCAAAGCGCATGTATGTCTCTTTTGAACTAGCCAGCCTCCCATACCTCCCACCGATTGCCTCATAGCATTCGGCTACCACATCATAGTAAAGGGAGGCACTCATCCCTGAGAGCCGCCCTATGTTCGCCTCTTTCCACTCCCCGCTTTCTATGATATAGCGAAACTCATCAATCTCTGCATCCCTAAGACCGCAAAGCATGTTCTCCCTCGCCTCAGGAAATGCCTGATAGTAATATTTCGTCTCGATATAGCCCTTGCGATATTTTAGAGGAAGATTTTCATCAATGTATTCGTTATACCTACCTTCCATGATCAGGGCCATGCACTCCTTTGCCTTACTGATGAGAAAATCAAGCATGATCTCAACTTCGTCTCCCCAGGCCTGTCTCCCCTGAGCTGGCATATCTTTTCTCGGCTCATATTCCAGTATGCATCGATACTGCAGGAAAACCGCCCTGTACCCCCTGTATTCCATAGTCTCTATGGGGAACCAGTATTCCTCATCAGGGAAAAAGGAAAGAAATTCAGATTTAAATTCATCACGGCTCTTTACATCTCCCCACTCTCTCATCTCATCATAGGAAAATGAATCGTCGGCACTGCCACGCAGCACGCGTATCCAGAACCGCTTGTTATCATCTCTTCCCATTGGTCGGATCGGATCGAGAATGCGATAAAGCTCATCCAGCAAAGCCTTCTCCCTACCAGAACTCACCATTGTCCCATTCCAACCGTTATTGCAATTTAGTCTCTCCTTACAGGAAATCAACTCAGGTGCAAACATACCATATTCTCCTCATGGACAATAATATAGAGACAAGGCTCTAAAAAATGCAAGCTAATTATTTGTAACACAAGTAATTAATTAAGAAGATAAAATAATTATACGACTTTCCCTTATCAATAAGTATATATATTATCAATAAGGGGATTCCCCGTAATTTCTAAAAAGAATTTTTCATGTATGAAATAAGAACTATCATGATACGACTCTCTGAGGCTTATGAGATTGCGCTTTGTCATATGTTTTCGACTTCATGACAAGCATCCCTCCTGAGACGAATCAACATTTGGAATTCAAGAATAAAAGTGGAGGTTGCAATCAGGTTTTCAAAGATGGGCTATCAAAAGGATGGGGAGGTTATCAATATCCCACTATATCTTGCTGGAAGGCTGAAAGGGCTTCTTTAAGAGAAATCCGCTACGAGGTCTCCCCCCATAGCGGAATCTTCAAAAACTACTCTATTTCTTTTATTCCCTTTAAAATCTTTTCCTTCTTCCTTCTCTTAGGATTGATTGAGTTCTCAACGGCTGTAACTATGCGTGTGAGAATTGCGGAAATAACGAAATACATTATCGCCGTGACAATCAGAGGGAAGAAAGCCTCATACGTTCTGCTTCTTACAAGATCGCTTATCTTGGTAAGATCAAGAACCGCGATGTATCCGACAACGGAGGTCTCCTTTATAAGTGTGACCACCTCATTACGGTAAATCGGCAGGAAGTGCTGAGCCGCCTGAGGAAGGATGATCCGGAAGAAGCTCTGGCTATCCGAATATCCAAGAGCCCTCGAAGCCTCGAACTGTCCCCTTCCAATCGCACTGCATCCTACGCGAAGCATGTCAATCATAGCGCATGCAAACATGAGGGAGAATCCAACGATTGACACCCATGTACCGCTCAGCGATGATGATCCGAACACGATGTAATAGAGTATCATGAGAAGCAGTACGGTAGGCATTCCATGAATAAGCCATAAGAAGAAATTGGTGATGGAATTGGCGACCTTGTTGCCTTTACGGCAAAGCATGTAGACCAGGAAGCCAAGGAGGGTTCCCGCAAGTATTGAGATGACGGTTATCAGGATTGTGATTCCTGCACCCTGAACAAACAGCTTCCATCTACCCTCTCTCATGAAGGTCTTCTCGAAACTCTGTCCTAGAGATTCAAAGAAACCTATATTCGAATCGTCCTCGCCAAGGACTACGAGCCTGATAGGTGTCGTATAATACACGTCGGAAAGCGTTCCCGTCTCATTACGTTCAGCACTCACGACTATGTTCATTCCGATATCGTATTTACCACTCTCAACACCCGGTGCGATCGCCTCGAACGGAACCTCGTAGAACTCCGGAGTATAACCGTATTCACGAGCGAAACGACAGATGAAATCGACATCAAAACCGGAAATGTTTCCGTTGCTGATAAAAGAGAAAGGCTCATATCCGCCTTCCACCGCAACTGCAATAGTACCGCTTTCCCCGGTGAATCCAGTTGTGTCGCAGGTATCGTTCACGGGATCAAAATCGGCAATCCAGTAATCATAGAGCTCATCCAGAAGACCGTTCTCCCAGCTGTCGGCGATGAAGGTATTGAGCTCACTCAGGAGTCTGTCCTGTCTCTCATTCTCACCGATTATGCAGGTTGCGTTGATATACCCAGCAGGCTCATCGAGTACTGTAAGCTCTGGATGATTCTTCTTCTGCACTCCATAGCTGACCTCTTCAATGAGATAGGCATCAACCTTCCCCGACTGGAGTGCAAGAATCATGTCATTAGGCATCGTATAATACTGTATCGTGCTATGCGGTACCCTGTCCGCGATCAGCTCTTCATATAATACCGCTGTCTGTACCCCGATGTTCTTACCATCAAGATCCTCAATTGTCTCATACTCAGCGGCAATAATGGGCGATAAAGCAGCCAGAAGAAGCACAAGCAATAATAAAACGGTTCTTCTCATCACTCTTCCTCCATCCAGCGGAAACGAATTGAGATCATATGCTCATATCCGAGCGGATCGTCCGTGACATCCTTCTGCATAACGTCTGTCGTAGGCTCTGCAAGCAGGTTCTGGAAGAGCTTACTGGCTGAGGTGTGGACATCGAACTTTTCTCCCTTATAGCAGATGAGCATGGTAAGGATATCGAGCTTCTCGGAATACTCGACCTTAACGAGGATATCCGGCTCTTCCACATCTATAAGAAGGTTGTTCATGCAGATTTCCTCGAATGCGAGCATGAGCTTGCTAAGTCTCTCTGCCTCGATGAGAAGCTTCTCACCGTATCCCATGAGCTCATCACTCATGGCCTCCACATCAAATTCAGCAGATTTGATCCGATATGTAAGAGAGGAGAGGCGCTGTATGAATTTCTTAGTAAGCTCTCTCTGAGGATGTTCGAAAATCTGTTTCGGAGTTCCCTCCTCATAGATATAACCATCATACATGAAGAGGATGCGATTGGATATCTTTCTCGCAAAATCCATCTCATGAGTGACGATCATCATCGTACGTCCGCTCTTTGCAAGCATCTTGATTACAGACTGAACCTCACCGATCATCGAGGGATCGAGAGCGCTTGTCGGCTCATCGAATAGAATGATATCCGGATCCATGGCAAGTGTGCGTGCAATTGCGATTCTCTGTTGCTGACCACCAGAGAGCTCATCTGGATAAGAAAACACCTTGGATGCAAGTCCTACCTGCTGGAGCAGGTACATGGCCTTGTCATAAGCCTCCTGCCTGCTTCTTCCAAGAAGCGTGATCTGAGGGTTCATTACATTCTCAATTATCGTGAGATGTCCGAAGAGATTGAAGGACTGGAAAACCATTCCCATCTTCTTCCTTATCTCGTTAAGATTGCATCCCTTTTCAGTGATATCCTGGCCATCAACGATAATACTGCCCTCTGTGGGTTCAGTCAGCATGTTTATACATCTTAACAGTGTTGATTTTCCTGTGCCGGATGGCCCTATGATTGATATTACATCCCCATTATTAATCGTGACATTTATGTCACGCAACGGAATGGTATCATCATCAAATACTTTTTTAAGGTGCTTAATCTCTATCATCGCACTCCCCTAAAAAAATAAAATTCAAAATCAAAACCAATCTTGTAGCCCAATTGTATACGTATTTGCCCGCATAGGCTAGCAATAAGGGAAAAATAAATTAAAAATTTTACCCGATCTTTTCATTTTGTGGCAATAACAACAATTAAGGCTTATATTAAATTGAGGAGAGAGTCATGAGGGAGAGGAATGAAGAATACCTTATAAGGGAAAAGCCGCTTAATGCCATTCTGCGATTCTCAATTCCAATGATGATAGGTAACCTTTTCCAGCAGTTCTACACAATGGCAGATTCTGTAATCGTAGGACGCTTTGTCGGAGAAGAAGCACTTGCAGCTGTCGGATCATCCTATGCCCTGACTTCCGTCTTCATCGCAATCGCCGTCGGAGGTGGAAGCGGTGCAAGCGTAATCACCAGCAGGCTTTTCGGTGAGGGCAAACATGAATCAATGAAAGAGAGCATATCCACGAATCTCATATCATTCCTAGCTCTCTCCATCCTTCTAGGCATAGCGGGATTCATATTCTCAGACAATATAATGAATGCTCTCAACACGCCTGAGAATAGCATGAGCGATGCTGTTACATATCTCAGGATCTATTTTCTCGGGCTTCCATTCCTTTTCATGTACAACATCCTCTCCTCTGTGTTCAACTCTCTTGGAAACTCGAAAACCCCACTATTCCTGCTCATATTCTCATCAATGCTGAACATAGTTCTTGATATCATCGCGGTAACGAGCCTCTCAATGGGAGTTGCGGGAGCCGCATGGGCAACCCTAATTTCGCAGGCTCTATCTGCTGTGATCTCTTTCGTCATACTGCTGAGAACACTTACATCTTTCAAAACTGCAAAGCACGTACTCTACTCTGGCAGGATGCTCAGAGAAACAGGACGAATCGCCCTGCCCTCAATAATACAGCAGGCAACCATCAACCTCGGAATGATGCTCGTTCAGAGCGTTGTGAATGGATATGGAAGCGGGGTGCTTGCAGGATACTCGGCATCAATGAGAATCGATACGATAGCAACAGTCCCGCTAAGTACCATCGGAAACGCCATGAGCCCTTATACCGCACAGAATATCGGGGCAAGAAAAAGGGAAAGAATAAGGATGGGCCTTAGATCCGCATTCCTGTTGATAGTTATATTTTCAGCTATTACATGCCTTATTCTTCAGCTCTTCAATGGAAAAATCATGTCCCTTTTCCTAGGAGAGGAAGGAACTGAGATAGCATATGAGACAGGCAGAAGCTACCTCTCATATCTTGGCTGGTTCTATGGGATTCTTGGTTTTGCGATGATTACAGGGGGAGTCTTGAAAGGAATGGGAAAGATGACTGCATTCACAGTGGCAAGCATAGCAAATCTCTCATTCCGTCTCATAGGAGCCATCACACTATCCCCTGTTTTTGGAGTAAGTGTGATATGGCATATCGTTCCAATCGGATGGAGCATATATTTTCTGATATGTCTTTTGGCATATGAAAGGGAGAAAAAGAGGCTTGGGCTATGATGGGATACTCGCTATTCCATTAGCAATCACATTGATAGTTCCTTTCTTTCCCAATATTTCATCAGCCTTACTAACAGCATCCTCTATGCTAAAAGAAGGAATCATCTGCATGCTTTCGACAAGACTCCTATCTGCCTCAGATACGAGAATGACCGTATAACGTGACAGGATTCTGGCAAACACCTGGCTTTGCCACTGGTCCTTCCGAGTTTCATTCATATTTCTTGCCTCTATTTCCTTCAAGATATCAGAGGCTTTCTTTCCAGATGAGAAAGTGGAATAGAACGCATCCCCTCCATGACCATCAACACATGAGGAGGCCATTATGATGACACCCCCAGGCTTGGTGAAGGCCTCTGCGGTGCACATACCCTTAACAGCCTGATATATATTTTGATCCAAGGGATAGCCGCCGTTGGATGTTATTGTGAAATCAGCTTTCCGCATGCTGATTCCAGCAAGAGATGAAAGAAATTGGACGCCCTTCCTGTGTGCTGCATCAACATCACCGGAAAAAGCTCCGATGATCCTGTGTTCCGTATTCAGGACGACATTCACGATGAATCTGAGCTTTGCTTTTCTCGCCGCGTAAATCATATCCTCGTGAATCGGATTTCCATCAAGTATTCCAACACGTGCTTTCGCATCTTTGATGAAAGCCGCGTTGTGATTATAAAAAACAGTATCCTCCGCAGCAATGCCGGGAAGCACGCTCTTCCTTCCACCCGAAAAGCCCGCAAAGAAATGTGGCTCTATGAAACCTTCACTTATCAGAAGGTCAGCAGAGAAAGCTATCCTATTTATTCTGAGATCACCGCCAGAGGGAAGTCTTCCAATCGAAACCAGAGACGATTCATCAGCAGAATCATGCACTACGATTCTTTCATGTTCGAATACTTCTTCTCCGAATTTCTCTCTCAGCTCATCATCCGTACTGCAACGATGACAACCTGTGGCAATCAGAATCGTAACGGAGGCATCAGGGGATGATGCTCTTATCTCCTTCAGCATTCTAGGGATTATCTGACGGCTTGGAACCGGACGGGTATGATCACTGGCGATAATCACGATATTGCTTTTCCCTTTAGCGAGTTCAGAAAGGGAAGGAGATCCTATCGGATGGGAGAAAGCGTAATCCAGAATCTCATCTTCACCAAAAGGTGGAGAAAACGTGTCCAGATTATTCTCAGCGATAACACAGTCCCTTCCCTCCTCGAGAGAGAAGGAAAGGGAAGTCCTTGCATATGGAATCTTTATTTGCTCAGCCATTGCTTAAAGCTGACAGACATTCTGACTGTTGCCGTTAAGGAATGCGATGACATTATCAAATTCGATCTTCGCCCTTCTTACCATCGCTTCCTTTGTAAGGAATGCAACATGAGGGGTCAGAAGAGCATTCTTTGCATGCAGAAGGGGATAGTCCGATGGAATCGGCGGCTCCATGTCATACACGTCAATTGCAGCCCCCTTGATTCTCTCCTCATTCAAAGCATCCGCCAAAGCAGCGTTATCAACAATCGGACCTCGAGCGCAGTTGATGAAAATCGCGCTCTTCTTCATCTTTGCAATCTCATTCTTTCCAATCATACCCTTCGTCGAGGCATTGTTCGGCATATGTAAGCTTATGATATCTGATGTGCTGAGTAACTCATCGAGAGAGACGTATTTGACTCCAAGCGCCTTAACTTCCTCCCTCTCGTGACGAGCATATGCCACAACCTCAGCCCCGAAAGCCTGGAATAGCTTTGCTGTCATTGTACCGATCTGTCCGCAACCTATGATACCTACCCTCTTTCCTGCAATCTCCGTTCCTGTGAGACCAGCACTTGTTCCACCATGTCTGACAGCATTATCGCATTCGACAAAATATCTCATGAGTGAGATGGCCATACCGACCGCCTGCTCTGCAACACATACGTTCGAATATCCTGCACAGTTGCATACCGTGACATTATTCTTCTTGCATGCATCCAGTCCAACATGATCGATGCCGGTGAAAGCAACGGCAAGCATCTTAAGGTCCTTTGCTGCTTCCACTACCTCTGCAGGGTATTTATTGTTCGCAATCATTACGACATTCTGGCCAGCGCTTCTCTTCTTAAGCTCCTCTATGTCTGTCGTTTTCTGATTATAATAAGTAAACGTATGCCCCATGTCTCTTATAGGCTTCGAAAGCGATTCAATCATCTCATCTGGAACACCAAGCGGTTCTAACAAACTGATATTCATTACAGTCCTCCTTCTGAGGAAATTATAACACATCATATTGATTTTGAAAAACAAAATCATTTTTCATTTTCAATACCAATAGCCACTTTTCCCCTTTCTTTTTCAAAACATACATCATAAAATATTCATAATGATCTAAACAGGAGTTATTGATGGAGGCAAAATGGATGACAAGGATGTGAAAAGCAAGAAACAGAACATATCCCTAGGCAGAGCAATGCTGATTCTCGAGAAAATGGTCTCCTACAGGAAACCGATGCGATTGCTCGATATCGCAAATGACTCCGGCCTTTCATCCAGCACAGTGTACAGATTCCTGAATGCTTTCATAGAATGCGGCTATGTGAAAAGAAACGATGAGGCTCAGACGTACAGTCTCACCTTAAAACTTGCAGAAATAGGATACTACTGCATGAACAACTATCAGCTCACGGATAATCTTCATGAATATGTTGAAAGGATATCCAGACACTTTCAGGAGACGGCATCGCTATGTGTTGAGAACAACATGCAGGTCGTATATCTGGATTGCGTAGGAGATTCAAACCGTCTGTTAAGCAGCAATGTAAGAATAGGAAAGGTCGTACCCATGCATTGCACTGCGGAGGGGAAGATATTCCTTACCGAGTACTCCGAGGAGAAGCTGAGAATACTGCAAGAAAGAAGACCTTTTTATAAATTCACAGAAAACACGATATGCGCCCTCGATGATCTGAAGGGGGAACTGGAAGAGACTATGAAGCGTGGCTTCGCATGGAGCAAGGAAGAGCATGAGGTAGGATTCAAGACGCTTGCCGTCCCTGTAATGTCATATACTGGGCAGATTATTGCAACAATAAGCCTCTCCTGCCCTATACAGAGACTTCAAGATGAGAAAGAGGCTGTATTGTTCATGAAAAACATAGCAAAAGAGTCGTCAAGGGCACTCGGCTTCAGAGGAATGCCCTGAAGACGGAAAGCTACATCGTCTTTATTATCGATAAGTCGCCATCTGCTGCAGCATTGAGTATGGGTGCCATGTACTCATCCACATCATCCTTGGTCATAGGAACCGGCATGTTCTGAAGCTTCATCTTCAAATCATCGTCCTTGGCGGCAGAGAGAGCCCGAGGAATGTGGATGTCAGGGTTGAATGAGGGAACATCCTTTAATTTTACCGGAGCACCGATCGTCCTGTTGAATCTCAGCATTGCCTTTGCTACAGCTTCGGCAAGGTCCCTTCCAGAGAGACCGCAAATCGAATGCTCAGCATAACCATAGGAAGAAAGAATCTCTGCAAAAACCTTCAGCTGCTCTTCAATTGCTGAGCTGTAAAATACGGTGTAATACGGATTCATGATTCCACAAGCAAGTCCATGAGGCATGGAATCGACAAGAGAAAATGAGGTAAGATGGCCTCCTGAAGTTCCACCAATCATGATCGCATACCCACCAAGATCGCTTGCAAGCCCAATGGCCTCTCTTGCCTCCACGTCATGAGGGTTGTTGATAAGACGTTCGGAATACGTGAAAAGAAGATTTACACATACGGTGAAGACCTCTTTTGCCTTATCATACTTCTCCCCTTTAGCTCCACAGAACACCTCATATGAGTGCGAAAGCGAATCAAGTATACCCTCAAGAGTTGTCGATATCGGAAGAGAAGAGGTAACACTGTAATCAAAAACAGAAAGGGACGGGGTAATTGCATCATCAACAATCAGTTTCTTCTGCCCTGTGCTCATATCCGTGATATTAGAATACTTGGTAAGATGACTGCCGGAGGAAGAGACGGTTTCCACCGCTATAAGCGGAAGAAGTTTTTTTCCTTCCTTTTTAAGGCTTTCAGATACTTTCCCCGTACCGAAATATGGGTTAACATCAATCCCATTTTCTTTAGCAAGAGTTGCAACAGTGTTTGCCGCCTTTGCCACATCGAGTGTAGAACCGCCACCGATGGCAACTATGAAATCCGGCTCATAAGCCAAGATTGTGGCCACAAGCCGGTAAAGATCATCAAGGGGGGCGTTATTTTTCGCACCTTTGACGGCTTTTCCCGTTATGACCTCTATTCCGGAGAGCTCAAGGCTTCTGATAACAGCTGATACAGTCTCTCCTATATGTCCCATGTTTGCAATGACCAAGGCACGGTGCCCAAAAGCCACTGCCCTCTTTCCAATCTCAGAAAGACAGCCGACACCCATAAGGTAATCGTCCTTCTTCCAGTCTTTCAATAAGCTATAAGCTCTTTCCTTGTAGTTCATCCCCATCCTCCTTCAGATAATGTTAAGCGACATTAGATTTCTTCGAAGACATCTGATCCTGTCAGGATCTAGCAACGTGTAAATCACATGCTCTGCGTAATCGGTCTTCGCCCATAATACAGAAAACTGCTCTTCCAGCTCAAGGAGAGCTGAAAGCTGAGAGGAAAAAGATTTTCTTCTCTCACACCTGAAAGCTTCATCATTCTCAGTACTCTGAGTAAGATAACGTGCATCCATTACCGCTTTCGTACAGGTAGAAAACATTTCAAGATACAGTTTGTTGACGTGCATCCAGTTCTTAAGCCATTCTCCTTTCTCCTTGTTGATGGAAGGAGGAACAGCATCGGAGATTCCGATAATACGATTCAGATCCTCCAATGCCTCATCTTTTTCCCTGAATACTTTCTCCAAGGATGACCTAAGAGGGGAAAGACTATCCTTTTTTTCAGGGACCCAGTCCCTGAGTGAATTCTTCTCCTCAGCAAGCCAGAGTGCGTGTTCCATGCTGATTGGCATGGTACTGGAATCGGAAAAAACGCAACCGTCGGCAAAGACTGTACGGCTTGTAACACTCCAAGTGTTCTCATATACGGATTTCAGATAATCAACCGCTTCCTCCACCTCACCGCATATCCATCCTTCCGCATCTGCGAATCTGCCATAGATATCCCTTGCCGGAGTACTTACATCCAAAGAGAGCATGGCAGCTGAATACACGTTGATCAGATTGGGAGTCTTAAAAACGGAATGTCCGTCAAGACTCTCCCAATCGGTTCTGAAAATAACACCCTCCACCCCTTTCTTTTTCGCATCCTCGAGACGGAACCTGTAGTCTTCCATGAGATCGGCAACCCCGACTCCCATGCCATAGTACTGCCCCATCGTATCGAACTCAACCCACTGCCTATGATTTCCAACATCCCCTATCCTCTTATTTACAGGGAATGTCGGATAGTAGTCATGAGGAGTGTTTTTAAGGGATATGATCACATCGTCATCCAAGCCCTCCATCACGCTCGCTATTTCCTTCTGAGACTGAGAATCAAATACGAAATCACGTACTACGAGTTCCTTTCCCAGAGAGGAGAGAACATCATGCATCGCGCTGAGAATCGTACGATACCAGTCCTCGCTCCGAGTCGACTTACAGCGTTCACAATGGCACCTGTTTGATTTTATCGAAATCTTGCTCTCACTGGTCGCTATGCTGGTTATGACACCCTTTACTTCAGGATAATCCCTGAAGAACTCAGAAAACTTTGCTTTTATATATCCAGTCCAGTAAGGATCGGTTGGACATACATGACCATCTCTTATGAGTTCAGGTCTCAATTCGGGGAGGATATCAGGGAAATAGAGTTCCTTATTCTCAATATAAACGGAGATTCCTTTCTTACCAGCTTCTGCAAGGACCCTTTTCATGTACGCCCGTTTGTTGAATATATTCGACCTTCGTGTCGGAGTATTTCTGAATATCTTTCTGAAGCACTGACCATACACGTCAAAAAGCGAATCATCAGCCACTTTTTTCTTATATCCGAAAATGAAGCCAGGATACTCAAGCATCTCCACAATATCATTTCTGTGAATAATGAGCGTATTGAAGCTCAGCCTGTCCATAATATCCATGGTTTTCATTACGTGTGAGAAATCCCATGCGTAGAGGCTGTGTATCTCCAGTGCACGAATCTTGAAATCAGCGTCCATAGTCACTCTCCAATGCCTAGAGCTTTCTCAACGCCATGCTTATAGCGTATCAGACGATCGCCATCGAGCATGTATTCAACAATGCCGGAATATCCCTTATGTGCGGCAATATCCTTATATCGGGATGCAAGATCATCATATTTCTCAAGACTTTTTTTCGCCTTCTCAAGGTAGCAAGGATTTCCTGCCTCTGCCCTCTTCGCATACATGAGAGTCTCGGCCTCGAGTCTGAATCCTTCCACATAAAGAGGGAAAGCCTTCACAAGGAAAGTAAGATATGCTCTGATGTTCTCATCATCGGTCACACCTATGAGATCCTTTGCCAGTGTGGCGACCTTTGAAGCGTACATTACCGCCTCATCCTTCTCATCCAGAATGATCGGAATATTCTCGTCTGTAGGTTCCACCCTCTTATGAGCATCAGGTTCCCACTGATCCCTGCTATGGAATACGGTCATTATGTTGTATGGCAGGTCATACCTGTCAAATATCTGCGAGTTACGGTTGAAAACATGTCCCCTGATGTGGATAGCCTTTTCTATCGCTTTCCAGCCATAGACCATTAATGAATGAAGCTTTTCAATCGATGAGGCATCACTCACCCTGTATGGAATCTGAGGGAAGGAATCCTGAATCAAAGGAGATACCAGTCCGTATTCCTCGGCCCAAGCCCTGTAAATCTCATCCATTGGAGTATCTATATCATAACTGAGCATGGCCCCTGCCACGAGATTGAGCATGTTGAATGAGCAGAAAGTGCTGGACTGCGCCATATTCTCCCAGTCCGTTCTTATCGTGACTCCTGAGGCGCCCTTGTCATAGTACCTAAGCATCCTACCCTGCATATCCTCAGCAACAGAACATGGGAACACTCCAAGTCCGAAGAACTGACCCCAGGCATCATATTCGACCCACTGTCTCATCCCGCCTGTATTCCCGATTGCAGGATTATCAGGGAAGACCGGGTAATAGTCATGAGGAACCATCTTCATCGACATCGTGATATCCTCGCTTACGCCGCGAGCGGCATCCACCATCGCGAACTGATGTTTCTTCGTATAAGAGAAATCTCTGACAATAAGCCTCTTTCCTGCTTTTGATATGCTCTTATGCATCGCTTCAAGAAGGTTATGATACCACTGGTCGATATCATAACTCCTACATCTTTCGCAATCGCACCTGTTTGCTGCAAGACTTACCATGCTCTCCCTTGTGCCGGGGCTTACGCTGATTCCCGCAACATCTGGGAAAAGAGAGAAGAACTCATCATATTTCGCTTCCAGGAACTCCCACCAGAATGGATCGGAGGCGCAAAGCTGTCCATTGGATTTTCTGAGCTCTGGATATTTTGTAAGCAGATCGTATGGGAAATATATCTCCTTGACCTCGGCATAGAACTCAAGACCTGCCTCATGGCATTTATCAAGCACGGATCTGAGGTAATACCTGTTGCTTTTCGTAACGCTGTTACGCACGGGATTGTAAGCCAAAAGCTCGTCTTTTGAAAAATACTTTTCCGGGAACACCATTCTGTCAATAAGATCGTTACAATGGAATATTATTCCCGTCATCTTGAATTTCTCAGCGAATTTTATCGCCCTGTCCACGTGAAACATGTTCCACATGTTGTATCCATGAATTTCAAGTATCCTGTCCTGATAACCTCTTCTCACTTCATCTCTCCTTTTTTTCTTAATTCTTCCAAAACGCGCTCGCAGTCAGCTTTAAAACGCAGAATCCTGTCCTTATCAAGAACGTACTCAACATTGTTCGTATAATGATGCCCATCCACCATAGCGCCAAGCCGCTCTGCAAGGGACGGGAAGACATCAAGGGAAGAGAAGGCCTTCTCCAGATATGTGCTATCCTTATAGACCTCCACCCTTCTTATATACATCGCACTTATTATCTGAGCCCTGAATATCTCCGCATAAAGGGGATACGCATCGAGGAGAAAATAAAGATATTTCTCCACATCCGCACTTACCCCGAGCTCAGATGGATTAAGATAGTCGCGCATGGATTTGGCTATCCTTACCGCCTCATCCTTTTCATCTATGATCGCCCTCATGTTCTCTTCCGTAGGTTCCACAAGACGGCTCGCACCCTTATCCCAGTGATCCCTGGTGTGCTGCACTGTCATGATGAAATAAGTGAGGAAATATCTGTCAAACATCTGTGCATTGCGGTTGAATACGTGGCCCCGCACATATATTGCCTTCTCCTGTACGCGCCATGAATCCTGCATGAATCTCATGAGAATGTCACGAGCATTCGGGTTCTTTGGCATCGATGGCGTCTGGGGGAACGTATCGTCCTCCTCAAGCGGGCTTAATAGTCCATACTCAAGCCACTTTGAATATATTTTTTCCACGGGACACTCGACATTTTTTGCCAATTCTGCCCCGCCAATAAGATTCAGCATTGAAAACGAATTGAACGAACTTCCGTTTAACAGCCTCTCCCAGTCCGTCCTTAGCATGATACCATCAGCACCTTTCGCCTTGTAATAGCGCAGTCTTTCCTGCATGTCCTCTAAAACACTGGCCGGCATGACACCAAGGCCGAAGTACTGTCCCCAAGTATCGAATTCAATCCACTCCTCAAGGCCTCCGCAGTTTCCTGCCGTAGGGTTGAGCGGAAATGTCGGATAATAATCGTGAGGAGCTTTCTTTATAGCGATTATTATCTTATCTGAAATCTCACGTGCCGCATCTATCATCGCATACTGATGATCCGCAGTATAAGAAAATTCCCTGACAATCAGCTTCATACCATGACGGTCAAGGGCGAGAAACATCGTCTCAATGAGCCGACGATACCACTCATCCATCGAATAACCCTTGCAACGCTCACAGGTACATCTGTTATCAGCAAGAGAGACCATGCTCTCCCTTGTACCAGCGCTGACAATCACACCTGAAACGCGAGGAAATCTTGATGCGAACTCTTCTAGCTTCGCATCCAGGAACTCCCACCAGAACGGGTCTGTCGGGCATAGTGCACCATTTTCCTTTCTTAATCCCGGCATCTGTTCAAGGAGCTCATATGCGAAATAAATCTCCTTGACTTCGGCATAGAATTCAAGGCCGGAATCGGTTATCTTATCGATTGCATTCTTAAGATAGTACTTATAATTCTTCGTATCCCCGTCCCTGTTATTGAATTTCAGAAGGGATTCGTTCGGAGAGAAATACCTATCCGGTTTGATAGCCTTGTCTATTATGTCATTCGCATGGAAGATGATGCCGGTCATGTCATATCTTCTGGCAAATTCGATTGCTCTGTTGACATGATAGCCACTCCACATGTTCGATCCATGTATTTCAAGTAGTCTGTCTTTAAAATCAGGCATTGTACTATTCCTTAAAAATGCCGGACTGCCAGGCATGACAATCCGGCAAACCTTCAAAATCAGAGGAAACTATTCTGTCAGGCGGTCTCCAAGCTCAGCAATAACCGTCTTATACTGCTCAACAGTATCAAGCCAGACCTGTCTGAAGCCTTCGGCATCCTGATAGTCAACAGTAAAACCGTAATACTCGATCTTCTCCCTTACCTCTGGGATCTCAAGAGCCTTCTTGAAGCCGTCCTCGAAATACTTGAGCTGAGCCTCTCCGATTCCCTTAGGAGCTGAGTAGCCATGGAAGAATCCGTTCTGAAGCCATCCATATCCCTGCTCAACCGATGTAGGCACATCCTTGTATATATCGGTCTCAAGCCTTGCGTCATCAAGTACTGCAATCGCCCTGAGATCTCCGGAGCGTACATATTCCTGTCCGTCGGAAGGTGCCTGAACAGTCACCTCGGCATGTCCTCCAAGAACTGCTGCTATCGAGGCAGATCCTCCATCATAAATGACAGCTGTGATATCAGAACCGACTTTCATCGCAAAGTATTCGAGCTCCCAATGAGTCTGCCCACCACGATTATTTGCGGCCATGACTACATCGCGGGTCTTGACTGCTTCTTCGAGGTCAGCAAGATTCTGAATCGGGCTATCCTTTGCAACATAAACGATATAAGGAGCGAAACCTACCTGGCAAATAGGCTGGAGTTCCTCGTAGTAGACGAATGGAGTCTCTCCTGTCAGACAGTTGACGACAACGGATGAATTGGTATTTCCGATTGTAAGTCCATCAGGAGCTGCCTGTCTCAGGGCTGAGAATCCGATAGCGTTTCCACCACCAGGCATGTTATTAATTACCAGAGGTGTAGCCCATACGGAAGCGGCTTCATTCGCGAATGTCCTCGCGAGAAGATCCGTGCTTCCACCGGCAGCATATGAGACGATAACGGAAACTTCCTTTGATGGAGTCCAGTTGCCATCAGCATCCACACTTCCACTTTCCTTCTGTCCCTGTGCAAAGACCATGGTCACTGCCATAAGCAGAACGAGTAACGATAAAAGAACTTTTTTCATGTTTTTCTCCTTTTTTATTTTTTAGGGTTATCCCCCTATTTTCTGATTCATGCTTTCATGGCATTCCTTTCCGCGAAGAACTTTCTGGAACTCTTTACGGAGGAGAATATGAAAGCTGCAATGCCGAGGATGATTATTACCAATGCAAGTTTTCTGTCCCATAGAGCGGCAAAGATATCACCATGGTATAGCGTCATCGTGCCAAGCAATGATCCTTCAAACGTAGGACTGAGGAAGAGTCCGACGGCCAAGGCCGCCATATTATATCCGCACTGGCCGAGGAAGAATCCGACAAAACCGCATGCCACCATCATTCCCATATCGAACACACTGTAATTAATCGCATATCCGCCTGCGAACGTTATGAATGTGATAAGTGGCATCAGGATATTGAAATCGACCTTAAGAAGCCTCGCCCAGAGTCCGACGAATGGGAGATTTATGATTAGCAGTATGATGTTTCCAAGGAACATCGAAGCTATCAGTCCCCAGAAGAGATCAGGATGCTCAGATATGAAAAGTGGTCCTGGGGTTATGCCGTGGATTATGAAGGCATTCATCAAAAGCGCCATTGAACTGGTAAATGGGAGGCCAAGGCTAAGTAAAGGTACCAGACCAGCATACATGGCGGCATTGTTTGCAGCCTCAGGTGCGGCAATCCCCTCAGGCACACCTGTTCCAAATTTCTCTGGATGCTTGCTAAGTCCCTTCTCCATTCCATATGCGAAGAATGTAGAAAGAGTGGAGCCCGCGCCAGGAACAAGACCGACAGCAAAACCGAGAACGCTTGCTCTTAAAGTCGGTAGCCAGCATTCCTTGTAGTCCTTTTTATTCGGGAACTGATCACGAAGACTGAACTCAAGGACCTCACCCTGCTCCTCAGGAATGCAGATCGCCTTAAGCAATTCCGTGATGCCATATGCACCCATGATGAAGGTTACGAAATCAATGCCGCTGTAAAGATTCACGATGCCGAATGTGAACCTGGCCTTTCCGTATAGGGAATCAAGCCCGACACAACCGAGGAGAACGCCCAAAGCAACAGAGATGAGCCCTTTGAGCTGGTTCTTGCCGGATATACTTGTCAGCAGAAGCAAGCCGAAAACAACTATGGCGAAGAATTCGACCTTTCCAAAGGAAAGCGCGACACGGGCAAGTGCGGCAGCTGCGAATGTAAGGCCCAGCGTTCCAATGAAGCCTCCGACAAAGGAAGCTATCGAAGAAATACAGAGAGCTTTTCCAGCCTTTCCTTCTCTTGCCATCGGATGACCGTCGAAACATGTGACGATACTTGTGGCCTCACCTGGAATATTCACGAGGATGGATGTTATTGCTCCGCCATACTGGGATCCGAAATATATGCCGGAAATCATGATGAGAGCCGAAAGCGGAGACATCCCGTATGTCAGAGGAAGCAGAATGGCAACCGTTCCCGATATCCCGAGACCGGGAAGCACACCGATGAGGGACCCAAGAAGAGATCCCACAATGGCACAGAATATGTTCATAAGAGACAAGCAGTCGACAAAGCCGTTCAAAAGTAAAAGCAACGAGTCAAACATAATCCATTCCTCCTCAAATCAGAATTCCTGCCGGTAGTGGCACACCCATTGCAAGTGTGAAGAGCGCCCATATGAGAACACTTACTATCAATGATATGACAATGGTCTTCACCCACCCCTTAAGACCGGCAAGTTTCAGCATGAGAGCCAGACAGATGAACGTATCTGTTGCGAAACCGATCTTCTTTACAAGGAAGACATATACGATACATATTGCGAAATAGAGGAAGAACTTCTTCCAGTTAACATCTTTAAGCTCTCCAGGGATGCTATTCGGTGTTATGAACTCAATAACGATATTGAGTATGGAAAAACCGATTAGCAGTATGGAGAACAAGACTGGGGTGAATCCCTCCTGAGGCTTTGTGAAAGAACCGACTTTCATCGTGGAAAGTGTTACGACAAGAGCCAGTATGCCGACGAGAAAGAGGACAATCGATACGATCTTCCTCACTCTCTCCAAAATCAGCTGCTTCATTCATTTTCTCCTTTTTTATTTTTGCTTTTTATCTGAACCAGCCTGATTTTCCTCCTAGTCAGAGAATCGGCCAGCATATATACGCTATCAAACGTGCCCTCCACAACTGGAAAAGCCACTATACTTCGATAATTCTTCGAATCGATGAAGAGGAAATAATGGTCACCATACCAGAACTGTCCCTTTATAGCCTTATAATCCAGATTGATTTTTCCCTCTCCGAAATCAACAGAAAAGGAAGATGGAGTGAAAATCCCCTCTCCTTGCATCCGATCCTCTTTCCTTATGTTGCCAATCATCTCAGGCCTTATTTTCAGAACATATAGAAGTAGGCAAAGAAAAAGCAGAGCGAAAATTGAAGAAAGAATCAAAAGCGGAGAGGATGCCTTGTTATCGAAACCGACAGCAGAAACCAACACTGCGAAAAACGCAAGCAGGAGAAAGCTTAATGCGATCCTTTTTACATTCATCATCCTGAAGAAAAGACGCTCAGCAACGCAAGAACATCCGGTTTCCGTCATAATCCTTATTTTCTTCACGCTTTTTTCCGCACTCATCACTTCACCGTCTTTCCAGAATCAACTATTATCACTTCACCGTTTACAAACGCGGAGGCATCTGAGGCAAGATATATCGCAGCCCCCACATAATCATCTGGCCTGCCAAGCCTCTTATAAGGATGATTATTCCTTGTGGCTTCCATCTTCTCAGGATTTTCCCTGTAATAATCCCTTGTGAAATTCGTCTCTGTCGCAGTCGGTGCGATTCCGTTTACATTGAGGTTATAAGGAGCCCATTCTATCGCAAGGCCTTTTATCAGAGCACTCTGGGCCGCCTTGGTAGCACCGTATGCGACGAAATTTGCACCAAAGCGATATGCTCCGGTTGAGAGCACCTGGATTATGTGCCCATGTCCTTGATCGCACATTCTCAGTCCGAACTCCCTTAGAGCATGGTATGTACCATTCAGATTCACATCTACGATATTCATCCATTCCTCATTGCTCATATCCCGAATACTTTTGCGATATGTGACTCCAGCGCTGTTGAAAAGGATATCAAGTCTCCCATAACGGGAGTAAATACTATCAGCAAGGGACCTGATGAATGCAACATCAGTTATGCTACCCTCCTGGATCTCCACATCGAAACCATCAGAGGAAAGAACCTCTTTAGCTTTCTGCAGATGTTCTTTAGAGTTGTCGGAGAGTATTATTTTTGCTCCATAGTCTGCAAAAGCACGGGCAACGGCTATAGATATATCCCCACCACCCCCGAAAAGTAGCGCAATCTTTCCATCCAAAGAGAAAAGGTCCTTCATTACATTCTCCATAAAAGTGATTTCTAAATTTTACTTTTCAAAATTAGTTTTCACTTTAAAAAAATTCTAAATGGTGTATACTTAAATTGTCAACAAAAAAGTTTTAAAAGATGAATATGGAAAAAACAAAAGGAACAAAACAGAATCAGGCCCTGATAAAAGCTTTAAGGATACTGGAAGCGATGACAGAATTCGAACGTCCAGTCAGGCTTCAGGATATTGCGGAATCCGTTTCGCTCCCTCCTGCTACGACACTGCGCTTGGTCAATACTTTTATAGACCAGGGGTATATCAAACACTGCGAAAGTGATGGAAGATTCTATCAGCTAACATACAAACTGACGCTGCTAGGAAACAAGACGAAACTCAACTTCTCTCTGAAAACCCTTCTGGAGAAGTACCTGCTTGATGTCGTCAATGAATTCAATGAAGCCGCTTCCATAAGTGTTGAGAGTGATATGCAGATGGTATATATAGCATCGGAGATCAGCAACACGAGGATAATGCAAGCTCTTACAAGACTGGGGAAAATCGGACCTATGCATGCTACGGGAGGTGGTAAAATCCATCTGCTTAACCATACATGGGAAGAGATTGAGAAGTACAGCAGGGTTCATGGTCTTACCCAGTATACGAAGAACACGTATACCAATCTTGATAAACTAAAAGAAGAACTGGATTGGATCAGAGCCCATGGGTATTCACTTGACAACGAGGAGTTTGAAATAGGACTGAGATGCGTTTCCGTCCCTGTTTATGACATCTCAAACAAGATAATAGCTGCGATAAACCTCTCTGGGTCTGCCACAGTCGTGAATGAAAACAATTTTGACAGGATAGTCCCTTTCATGCTCGATATAAGCAGGCAGGCATCAAGAGAAATGGGATACTCGGGAATCATTCCAGAATACATGAAATAAGTCGAGCCCATTCCTTTCAAAGATATTGAACAGCTCTTGCTTTCCTGTAATAATGCTTACTCGCATCATGGGAGAGGGCAGAATGCAGATTGACATGTCTTTGAAAAAGCGGCTGGCTTATATGTTTCTGGGAATATTCGGGATGGGCATATTCCTTTCCTTCCTGCTTAAAGTGGGATACGGTACAGACACCTCATCCTTCATGAACTCCTCGGTGGCGGCAAAATTCGGCATATCACTAGGAACAACGCTCGTGTGTACGAATGCCCTCTTTCTCATTCCTGAGATCATATGGGGAAGAAAGCTCATAGGCATAGGCACGATAGCTAACATGACACTTATTGTACACTTCCGATTTCTGCACCTATCTTGAAGAAAAATATCTTCCAGATTTCATTTTTACAGTCCAGCCATACAGGACTCTCACATTCATCGTCGCCCTTGCTTTCTTTCTCGTATCCGTAGCACTGTACATGAACGCGGACCTTGGACAGGCACCATTCGATTCAATTTCAACGATGGTCTCTCAGCACACTCGACTGTCATTCACATTAGTTCGCATGGCATGGGATTTCCTCATGATAATCATCGGGATAATAGCAGGTGGAAAGCTTACAATCGGCACAGTCGCTCTTGCTCTTACGATAGGTCCTTCCGTATCATTTATAGGGAAATTCATCAAATAAAACAGAATTCAGGACATCATAACAGAAAAGGTCCTTGCTAGGACAAGATAAGCCTCCTCTTATTATCTGACTATTATGACACAGCTTCCACTACCGTAGGCGCATGGTTCATGATGATAGCATCCATGCTGGGAGATGGAAACTCTCTGCTCATGACACCCCGGCATCACATAATGAGATCCTTTCCAATGATGTGCAGCAACCGAGAAAATGCAAAGAACTGCAAGTAATGACAACAATAAGAATCGTTTCATACCCTGATTCTACATCATCTTGGAGAAAAAGTGAAACTCACTCTTTCACCGCACCGCTTGTAAGACCTGTTATGAAATAGCGCTGCAGGAAGACGAATATGATTGTTACCGGTATGGACGCGACAATCGAAGCACTCATCATCGCCGCCCAGTTCGTGCTGGCTTCCCCAAGGTATGTCATGACAAGACCCGGGGCAAGTGTTCTGCGTGACGGATCGGTTACGAGCGTCATAGCATAGAGCAGATCATTCCAGGACCATACGAAACCGTATATGGCTATCGATATCATGCCGGGAATCGCCATCGGGAACACTATTCGTGTCATGATTCTCAGGTTCCCCGCTCCATCTATCTTCGCACTCTCGATTAAGGAATTGGATATCCCGTCAAAATACCCCTTGAGAGTCCATGTGCCGACAGGAAGTGTGAAGACAACATAGCTTATTAGCAGCGACCAATAGGAGCCCAGCAGATGGAAGCGCTGCATCATAAGATAGATGGCAAGTAGCAATATCGCCTGAGGGAATGCCTGACTCATCATGAAAGCACCCATGATCGCCTTTCTCCCGCGGTAACGGAACTTCGAGAAGCTGTAGGCAGCGAAAGATGATACCAGAGTCGCCATGAACGATGAAAGGAACGATACGATAAGCGAATTCCTGAGATACGTCATGATGGTTTTATCACTGAGGATTCCGATTATGTTATCCAGAGTGAGTTCCCCGGCGAAAAAGTAAAGTGTGAATGTCTTATCCGCAGGCTTTAGGGCCGTGTTAATCATCCAGAGAAGAGGAAGAAAGACGAAACATCCGATTAAAAAGAGGGACACTGTGAAGAAAATCCTGAATGCCAATGTTTTCTGAAACATATTCCACTACCCCCTTTCAATCAGATTCTTTGACCTGTTTCAGATAGACTACCGAGAAGAGAAGGAGCAGAATCGCCCACACTGTTCCGACAGTCGCAGCCTGCCCAAGCTTCCAGTTCTTGAAAGCTGTACGGTATACCTCGATGGAAAGGGTTGTGGTAGCCCTTGCAGGACCGCCTTCCGTCATCGTCCACGGAATATCGAAATGCTGCAGATTGCCTATTGCTCCAAGGATGAGCACGAGGAAGAAGATCTGACGCATTCCGGGAATCACGATATACCTGAATGTCTGAAGATTGTTAGCCCCATCGATTCTGGCCGCCTCAATCCTGTCCTGAGGCACAGACTGCAGTCCTCCAAGAAGGAACGCCATATACCATGGAAGCATCTGCCAGCTTCTGGCTATTATGACGCAGATTAGAGCGCTTACCGGCTGTCCGAGAAAGCTTATGTTCTCATCTATTATTCCCATAGAAGTCAGCAGTCCGTTAAGTATTCCATATTGACCGTTGAATATCCACGACCAGAGGAAACCTATCGCAGTTCCTGGAATAATCCAGTTAACCAGTGTGACACCCCTTAAAAACTCACTGAGGCGAAATCCCTGATTGAGAACGATAGCCCATATGAGTCCAAGGGTGAAAGGTATCAGCGTGGCAAAGACGACAAAGACCACCGTCGTCCACACGGTCTTGAAAAAGTACGGATCAGAGAACACCTTCACGTAGTTCTCAAAACCGACCACATTCGAATTGGGGTTTAATAGAGAGCGGTCCGTGAAAGACATCAGGATCGCACTGATGAACGGATAGAGTATTACGGCGATAAAGACCGCAAGGCCCGGGATTACCAGAAGCACTCCCGTCTGTGTATCAGTAAGCCGTCCGTTATTCTTGAATTTCGCCATAATACTCCTCCATTAAAACAATATCAGATCGCAGAACTGAGTCTTGCTCTCATGTTCTCAACACACTCTTCAGCTGTTGTCTGTCCAAGAAGCGTTCTCTGAAGCTCCTCAACCACTATTGTCTTGATTTCACTTGCATTTGTCATTCTTGCAGTCTCATCAAGTTTTGCCGTAGCGGTAGCATCGAGGAATCCCTTGAGATACGGATCATTGAGGACCTCCTCGGTATTTGCCGCACTGTTGGTTACAGGAGGCATACCGTTCTGCTCGAAATACTCAAGTGCCACCTCATCGCTGATCAGGAACTTAGCGAAATCAGCTGCAGTATCCTTATGCTTTGAGGAATCGAATATGACAAGCATGTGACCCCACATCGTGCTCTGACTCTCATCACCCTCGTTTAGGACAGGACGAGGCATTGCAGAACATACGTTAACGACCTCTGCAGGATCGACTCCGGCGCTTACAGCCTGGCCCTTAGCAACAACGGCATCATCATAGAACGCCATCTTGCCCTGTGCAAAGAGCTGACGTGCATCTCCCCTTCCGATATCCATCTGGATATAGCCTTTTGCAAGCATGTCTTTGTACCAGTTGATCGTATCAACAGCCTCAGGTCCGAGGTTAACAGTTCCATCCTCGTTAAAGAGGCTTGTTCCAAATGTCCAGAGCCATGGCATGAGGTCACCGGCTGCCGTATCATCCTTTGTTGATACTCCGTACGGGATTATGCCCTCTCCAAGTGCTGCAATATCTGCCATGCATGCTTCAAACTCCTCGATAGTTGTAGGAACGGTGTCCCATCCGGCACGGGAAAGGATCTCTGGATTGTATACCATTGTGATAGAAGCCATCGACCAAGGAAGACCGAGCTGCTTACCATCAATCTGTCCAACAGCAAGGGTTGCTTCCGCAAAATTCTCTTTGAGCCACTCCTCGCCGAATACCTCATTCAGGTCTGCAAGCGTTCCAGTCTGCGCCACTGTGTTGAAAATGCCGATATCAGCCTGTGCGATATCCAGCTGTTCTCCTCCCTGGAGCCTGATCAGAAGCTGCTGTGCGGTATCAGCCCATGTCCAGCCAACCCAGTTAACGGTGTTTCCGCTCATCTCTTCATAAGTTGTTCTCATCCTCTGGAAGATATCCCTTGTAGCCTCTTCCTCTCCGGACCAGCCTGCCCAGACGATTGACGTACCTTCACCATCCGCAACTGTGCTCTCATTCGCACCGCCTGCGAAAAGGGAGAGGGAAAGAATCATAACCAAAGCGATTGATAATAATTTTCTCATCTTCTACTCCTTTTTTCTTTATTTAAAACCGTCACACAACCGTGCTTCCGGCCTTGAACACCTCTTTTTTCTCAATTGACTTGAGCAGATTCAGCAGTTCATCAAGATGCTGAGTATATACTTCTCTGGGGTTGCACGAATACTTCTTACAGATTCTTGCTGCGTATCCCACGACCTCCCCCATTATGCCGCATGTTCTCATTACACGTGCTGTTCCAGACGCATCGTGCGATACGCTGACATTGCGCCCGGCCATGAACATGTTATTAACGTTTCGAGAATAAAGGATCCTGTAAGGCAGGAAGTACGGCCAGTTCACGATTTCCCTGCAATCCATCGTTATGAAAGCATCTCCCTCTTTGAACGCCTCATAATAATTCTTATGAGGATAGTGCACATCGAAATTCCATGTGGTGGCAGCACACGCATCGGGGAATGTGTACTTGAAATCGGTCTTCGTCAGAACGATATCCCCCAAGAGCCTTCTGGATTCCCTTTTTCCTGCAATCGCGGCTGCGAATGTCAGCTCATAATCCTGATAGTCCCCATCAACGTTTCTCAAAGTATCCCAGGCCCCATACATCGCACGGAAATTCACATCCCTGGCATACTCTGCCTTCTCTATCGGATCTTCGGTCATTCCGCTTTCCCAGAACCAGCAACCCATCGATTCTACCCCGCTATGTCCATAGAAATCGACATGGTCCTTCCTGCCGGGAAAAGTTACCGTACTCAGATCTATTGCCCAAGGACAACGGGGGAACGGCCTTGCATTCTCAACTTTCTCTATGTGCCAGAGATTCGAAAGTCCCATGTGCCCATTGGTTGTAACTTCATAGTCGGCCCCTGAAAGAGCACCAAGATTACCATCACCCGTCGTATCTGCAAATAGCGGCGCGCTTATCTCGACAAGTTCCTCATTCCTGTAATCGAGAAGAGTTACCTTTGCTATTTCATCACCGCTCTTCTGAACACGTATGAGAGAGTGCTCCATGAAAAGGCTCAGATTCTTTTCTGCCCTGATATGGGACATCTTCCTCTCATCCTCATAAAGCTCTGCTTTGTTCTCAGGACCGTAATGCCCTATCCTCTTCTGCTCAAACTCGCCGACGATATTCCCTAACCCGGGGAAAGGCTCGTAGTTCGTACCGCCTCCAAGCCATACCCTGATCTCAGAGCTGTTGTTTCCACCGACCATCGCCCTGTCCTGCACAAGTGCTGTAGAAAGTCCCCCTCGTGCGGCAGCTATTGAGGCGCACATTCCTGCAAAGCCTCCTCCGATTGCAACAAAATCGAAGGTATAGCTCTTTTTGTTTTTTATGACTTCATTTATATAGAAATCGAGAACTTCATTTCGCCCACTAGGAAGCTCTCTCTCCGTTGCTGTAATATAGATATAAGCGACACGTCCCTCAAATCCAGTGAGATCATGGAGCCTTATAGTATTCTCACCCTTTGCGATATGAAGCAATCCTCCATACTCCCAGCCCCACTCTTCACACCTGATTCCAAGAGTGCATGTGCGAGACTGACCGACATGAATCTCGAATTCACCGGGGTGCATATCCTTATGCCAAGGAGCAACCCAGTTAAAAGTATATGCATAAACATGATAATCCCCATCCCTCTCGGCAATGAAAGAGCTGGACGCATCCTCAACAGGATAGCCAAGCCCATGGGCAAGCATATATACCCCGCCCATCGTGAGTATGAATTCGCTATCGCGGATCCAGCCGCCAGCATTCTCGAACGCAGCTGCGGAAAGGAGCAGAGTTTCATTCAGTACTTTTGCATTCATATCAAGCCTCTTAATTCTATCTTCGGTCCGAAAAAGTCTGTTGAGAATGCTTAAATCAGATAAGAATTTGTCAAATATGATATCTCGTAATATAATTATTGATATGAACTATGACTGGATAGACGGACATGCAAGCAAATACGCACAGACTTTAAGTGGAAAGATTTATTCAGGAGTAAGCTGCAACACGGAAAGCATACGGCGCTCATCACGGATGGAAGAAGGAATGGTGATCACTATTGTCATATCTGGCTCCGGGAATATTACAGCTAATGGAAAGGAATATGAGATAAGGCCCTCAACCGTTCTTTTCCGCCATCCAATGATGGACTACTCCCTCAACCTCTCCTCTCAGTGTTTTCACAGAAGATGCTATCTTGTGCTTCCACGTGAGATATTTGCACTTCTCCTCGACGTGCATCCCAACCTAATAAATGTCCCCCCTGTTTTCGATATTGATGATCCGAGGAAATACCTCGACGACTTCCTCATGATTTTTGAAAGAATAAGGGAAAGCGGGGATGAGGATCTTTTTTCCCTTCTTCCCGTAATCGAACGGTACATACTCCATCTGCTCTCCCCGTACCTGATTAACGGAAAGTCGTACACACTCAGGCGGGCAAAGGCACGGCTTGAAGTCGATTTCTCATCCACGTTGCAGGAGATAGCGGCTGAATACTCGATGAGTTATAACACATTTAGAAAGAATTTCACATCCGAATACGGAATATCACCACAGCAATATAGATTGAAAAACAAGATAGAGAATGCGAAGCAGCTTCTATCGATGGGACACCGGTGCTCCGAGGTTGCGGACATGCTCGGTTACCCCGACTCATACACATTCTCACACCAGTTCAAGCAGATTGAGGGCACGACCCCGAAAGAATACCGAAAAGGTCACATACTATGATTCCAAGTTGATAATCATTCTCACTTGCCATAGAATATTTGGTAGCAGGGAGGAATGGAATGCTCAAATACATAATCTCGACAATAATCACGGCAATCGTCGCAGGAGTATTCATCACATTCTTTCCCCATGTTTTCATAAGTGAGGATATCACTCTGGCTAAAGGTCTTTTCTATGTGATAATAATCATGGTCTGGATGAGCCTAGTATCCGCGTTCTCAAGAAGAGAGAAAGCGAAGAAGAACAAGCTTTGATTTCTGCTCTTTTTCCAAAGCCTCTGCTGCAATCTACTTATGAGATGAGAATACCCAGGAAAAGAAAATATCACGGATTCGACGATAATCACCACGTTTGATCAGCACTGCAGAGCCATCGCACAAAGTTATCTTTCCCGGCGTTATAGTCCGTATCGAATCCAGGTTTACAATGTATCCACGGTAAGGCATGATGAACTTTCCGTGACAGATTTTCTCAAGCTCCTCATACAATGCGGAAAGGGTCTGCTTAACCTCCTCGTAATTACCAGCTGCCGTGTGTACGATACGCGTGTAGCCTATGCTCTCAATATAGATTATCTTACTGCATTCCACACTGTGCACCATGGAGTTCCTCATGTTTATCATGAGTCTGCGTTCTTCTTTTCCCCTTAAAGATTCCATGGCCCTGTTCATGGCCTCTTCAAATGCCCTTCTTCCAACCGGCTTGGTAATGTAATGGAGGGCGCCGAGTGCGAACGCATCGACAGCATAATCCCTGCTTGATGATATGAATATGATTCTGGACTCAGGATTCCGACTGAGTATGCGCTTTGCGATTTCAGTACCGGAGAGAGATGGCATTATTATGTCGAGAATCAGGATATCGTAAGCCTTATTACTTTCAGCCAAGGAATGCGGAGATGTGTATTCCTCCGCTATATACCGCGCCGAGGGCCGTGATGAGAAATAATCTTTCACTAATGATGAGATTTCATCCAGACTGGTCTTCATGTCATCACAGATTGCGATGCGTATCAAAATATCTTCTCCTCTTTATCATAGCTTTCCTACAGGAATTATCACACGGGAAATGAAGATGTTTCCATCATTTTCCTGATGAAGCAATCCTCCGAGGCGGGAAAGTATTTCAGCAACGCTTTTCACCCCTGTTCCGCCGCCTTTCTTCGTACTGCGTGGAAATCCGTCAACCCATACGATTTCCCCAGAGTATGTATTCCTTATCTCAAGAAGGAGGCGGTCATTCGACAGCTTCGATACCACAGAGATATACTTAGTCTGACATTTTTCTACAGCCTCAATAGCATTCTCAAGAAGATTTCCGGCAACCGTGACGAAATCCAAATCATCAACCACGCCATCGGAAGGGAGATGCACATCGACATCAAACATTATCCCATGTGCCTTACAATGTCGCCATGCAATCCTGAGCTGGGCATCAAAGAGCGGATTTCCACACCAGGACATAAGGCTGTCATCAGAAATCGTCCGCTCATGAGCTCCGAGATAGTTTTTCGCCTCCTCGATTTTTCCCTCCTCAAGATATTCAAGCAGCACACGGTCATGATGCCTCTGATCGTGTCTCATTTCCTTAGCTTTCACTACGAATGCCTTCTCTGCCTCGAGTTCGTCCTCTAGGAGTCTCTGTCGTTGGGCAGCCCTCTTTGCTTCCATTTCCCTTTTAGTAAGGCGAACAAGCCTGATTGCAACAGTAAGTCCTGATATGACCATAAGGACCATGATTGAAAGTACCACAAGCTTCTCCACCGGATTTGAAATGAAAAAGGCTGCGAATATGACATACGAAAGGATGCTCAGCCCGACCAGCCAGGAGAACAGCGTGATCTCAGCTCCATGATAGGCCAAATCATCAAGAAGGCTGTAGATTCTATCTCTGAGAAACATCTTTAAAAGAATGATCAGAATGACAGAGAAAGAAGTTCGAATGATGAGCTGAGCATGTTCAACCATTTCAGGAGGGAAAAGGATGGAAGAGATGGCATTGGAGAATCCCACAGCAAGCATGAAAACCGACACATAGATGATGAAAATGAAAAGACGCTCGGTCATCGGAGTTGTACGGTTCATAGCGCAGAATGCGGCTGAGAGAAGAAATAGCATCATCATTGCCGTTGCTGAGACATTAAGAAATTTCAGAGGAAGCAGGAACACCAGGATGACACCACCAAGAGTCAGAGTAAGAGTGATAGCAACCATCCACAATACGGCATTGGAGCTCTTTCCATCGCTTCTGGAAAGCATTGCAAGAGAAAAGCCATGAGCAAGAGACACCACAGCGACCCTCAGGATATAGAACAATCTGTCATCAATGATTTCCAACTAATCCTCCATATATCAGGCTCCATTCTCATATCGCTAGATAGAATGGCAGAGATGGGACAGACACGAAAAAGAGCTTTGCCCAAATTTTACGGTCCTTGCTACAGTATTACAATCAGAAGAAGATGAAAGAGCCATGAATTGCGATAAATGCTACAGGAGAGAGACCTTCCATACAGCTCATTTTACCCCGACGTATCCTTAGCCATCCCTTCATAGTCCAAAACATCCATACTTGACAATACAACAGCGTGAAAGCGAATATTAAACTAAGACTATAAGGAGGTCTGAGAAAATGAGAAAACAGCTTAAGAAGATTGTTGCTCTGTTGGTTCTTGCTGTTTTTGCCGTTTCCGCAGCATTTGCTGCAACTTACACGGGAAAAACGGTTATTCTCCACTCGAATGATGTGCACGGTGCGATTGCAGGCTATGCGAACATCGCCCAGCTCAGGAATGAATTCGAAGCGGAGGGTGCTGAAGTCATCCTCGTTGATGCCGGAGATTTCAGTCAGGGCACCACTTACGTCAGCACATCAAAGGGACTGGATGCAGTCACAATGATGAATGCCGCCGGTTATGATGTCGCAACCCTTGGCAACCATGAGTTCGATTACGGCTATGCACAGTTAAAATCGAATCTTGAGAATGCTGAGTTCCAGGTAATCTGTGCAGACGTGTTCGATGAGAACGGTGCTACCATCTACCCGGCATATACCATCATCACAACTGAAAGTGGCATGAAGATCGCATTCATAGGCTTTGAGACACCTGAGGCGCAGACAAAAGCGAATCCGGCGCTTATCAAGGGGCTTAAGTTCGCCTCAGCAGAAGAACTATATGCTATTGCCAACGAGAACATCGAAAAAGTGAAAGCGGAAGGAGCGGATCTCGTAATCGCACTTTCACACCTTGGAGTGGACGCGGAGTCCGAGCCGAATAGATCCGTTGACCTTTATGCCAACACCACCGGTTTCGATTTCATAATCGACGGACACTCTCACACGGTTATGACTGAAGGCGAGAACGGGGAACCTATCCAGTCAACAGGTACGGCATTTGCAAACATCGGCGTGATAGTAATCGATAACGAAAGCAAGACGATCGAAAGCAACTATCTGCAGAGAGTAAGCCATGATGAGAACGGAAGCACCGTATACGACGTGACTAACGATCCATCTGTTTCCGGCTATGCACAGGAGATCATGGACAGGGTCAACGGAGAGTACAATGTCGTCTTTGCTGAATCCCTGGTCGATCTCAACGGAGAAAGAGATCCTGGTAACAGGACTGAGGAGACGAACCTCGGAGATCTCGTTTCCGATGCCATCATGTGGACGATTCTGAAAGATGAGGGAAGCCTCTCCGTGGCTCCTTCATATGCGGTATCAATCGTCAACGGTGGAGGAATCAGGGCATCGATCGCAAGCGGCAGCATCACGAAGAAGGATGTGAACACCGTCCTTCCTTTCGGTAACACGATCACTGTCGTATACGTGACAGGCTCTGAGCTTCTCGAAGCTCTGGAAGCTTCAACATATTGCACACCTACTGCTGTAGGAGGATTCCCACAGGTAGCGGGAATCGAGTTCACTGTGGACACGAGCAAGGCATATGACAGCAATGCGGAGACCTATCCTGCATCCACATATTACGGACCTGCGTCAATCAACAGGGTTACTATCAACAGTGTGAATGGCAATGCATTCGATGAGAGTGCAACTTATGCGGTCATAACCAATGACTTCATGGCTGCCGGTGGCGATACGTACTATGCGTTCGCTTCTTCCGACAACAAGTTCGACACTGGAATTCCTCTTGATGAGGCAGTTATGTCATACATCACGGAATACCTTGGAGGAGTCGTAGGAGAAGATTACGCAGCTCCAAAGGGAAGGATTCATGTCATCTGATTAATGCTTTTGATGAGATGAAGAGGGGCCGGGGAAACCGGCCTCTTCTCATTCTGAGAACTCGAACTCATAACGGACGCCCCATTCCAAGGTCCTTGAAGGGAAGACCGTCGTATCATAATACGGCTCAACCGAGCATGTGTAGTCGTTAGCCCAGATAGGGTAAAGTCCGAATAATAGTCACTTGCATATGACAGCTGTATCCTGCAAATGTGAAGATGAAGGCATCAAGAAACGGGGAGTGCGTGCGAAAGGTCTGGAAGGAAAGATCGGCCCCAACCCCCTTGTTGCGGTAATAGAGATTTCCATCATTGCTGAAGAATCCGGTAGGCTTCTACATAACAGATAGCGGGGGAAGAGAGAACATGACACTTTCTTTCACAGGAGGAAAGAACGGATGTGGATACCACGATATGGGAACATATACTGGCCGTTGTTGCTAACTTTTGTTCGCACATCCACTTTAAAGGATTTTGCTTTTCTTTACCTCTATGGTTTAGAAAAGAGCATATCACCGTCAACAAGAACATACTCATCAGAGGAAAAAGAGAATCCAGAAAGGGATATGAAACCTATTCTCCGTGCTTTGAAGGATTTTATCTCCCTTATTTTCTCTGCCTCCTCTTTCGCCATTTCTTCAGACATGCTTCTGCTAAGGAACTTCACCTCAAAAACGTCATAGCCATTAATGAATTCAAGGACAACATCAAACTCCCCGTTCGTATGCCTTTCTCTGTCATCATACCAATAGCTTCCGATATCTATTATGCCTTCCAATTTTCCAGCTTTTGCCAACTTTGAGAAATACTCTTTCGCGATATCCTCAAAACGATAGCTTACGTATGTTTCCAGTGAGGGTGCGATTAACGCCTCATATACCGCATCGACACCAACCCTCTCAAGCCTAGACCTGTTAGGATACACATACGTGAAGTAAAAACGGAAAAGATTATCTGAAATAGAATAAAACACCTTCTTCCCTTTTTCTTTCTCATTTATGGGAACAAGCCTTGAGACCATATCGTTAGAAGCCATCTTTGTAAGCCACCTAGAAAGATTACCAGTGTTCTTCTGGTCAAATACCTCTTTAAGCTCCCCATATGTTCGTTTCCCATTTCCAAGACGGGTCATTATACTCAGAACTGGACCAATTTTTCCGAATTCCTTTAGCAAGGCGTTTTCAACTAAGGCACGGACACTTCCCTGACCATCCAGAATCAGCCGTTTTATGTTCTCTTTAAGAGACAAGGATGGATCAACCATTTCAAGAGCGGCAGGAGAACCTCCGAAAATAGAATACAGCATGATTTTCTGACGATTCGACCAAGCAGGAACGAATGATGATGCTTCATAATAATCGAACTCTTTCAGTTTCATCGCAACATGAAACCTGTCGAACAGGGGATTTGAATAGTCAAGCAATTCAGTCATGATGGAAACAGCTGAGCCGGAAATAATCAGCCTCACCTTGGAATCCAATAAAGAATCAATGATTTTCTGCATCATGGAATCAGTCTGGATACCACCATACGCTTCCTTTAGCTCATTATACTCATCGATTACTACAAGAATATCCTCATTAGTGGATACAAGAAAACGAAAGATATCATAAAATGAATCGAATCGACCAATTTCCATGGAAAGTGTATTGGAGGCTTCCTTTGACAGTTGAACACAATTGCTTTCATACCCTTCACTTGTGCATTGGAAAGAAATCACCTTTCCATCATACGCCTCCAGAGCCTTGTTTATAAGTGTTGTTTTACCTACTCTTCTCTTTCCATAAACAAGCATCGCATGTTTTCTCGCATAGAAAAAGGAATGGATTATTTCTATTTCTTTTTGACGATGGTAGAACAATGCGCCTCCAATATTATACTGAATATAAAATCAATGAAAATATTTCAATGATTACAAAATCAGTATAATAAAAAATGTTTTCCAGTCAAAGAAAAACTTAAAGCAATTAAACCCTTTTCCAGAGAATCATACCGTCACTGGCAACAGTCTCCACATCACCCCTCTCCTTGAGCCATGAGAGATACGATCTTACTGTGCTACCTACAAGGACGTATTGCTGAATGTTTATTGTAAGACCGTAAGAGCGGAATACCCTTGCTATGACCTCATCCGAACTTACCATCTCACATGAGTCAAGTATTCTTTCTGCAACCTCATTAACCTTCTTTATGTTGTACTCAGCAAGGGGAGCAATATCATCGGTGGCAGCAGCATGAGAAGGTATGAAAAGACGGGTTTTCATGTTCTTTAGCGCCTCAAGAGTCTTTAAATATTCACCAACATCGTAGATGAATGTTATGGCGTATTTTTCAAGAGTTTCAACGCTTGAGAGAGAATCGGCAAGATATACCACATCATCCGAGGTACGGAAACCTATCATATCGAAGAAGTGCCCGGGAAGCGGTATAATGCTCATGCTCTCAGGAAGAGAGTCTGGCCTCAGATACTCAGCATCGCTTTCCGCCGCCATCAGAAACTTATGCCTGAGATCCTTTGCCGGGTATCCCCCGTAAAGGAATGAGGGCTCGAGGATTGGATGCCGTGTAAAAGAACACTCAATCCCCTGAGAAAAGATCCTGCAACCTGTCTGCTTCTGAAGATAGCTGTTTCCTCCTATGTGGTCAGCGTTGGAGTGAGTGTTATATATTGCCCTGAGCTTCCAGCCATTCGAATCGAGTATTTGACGCACCTTCCGTCCTGCATCCTTATCGCTACCACTGTCGATCAAGCAGACCTCGCTTTCATTAATTCTAACAAGCCCGATCTTCGCAGGGCTCTCAATGTAATAACTATTCCCATATGCCTGAATAAGTTCATACATGGCGCATCCTCCTGTAATGCTCATGATACATGCCGTCTCTATGTTTTTCCAGAATCAGTTTTCGCTCAAACGATGAGATACCCCTCATCCCCTCTTCTCTCCACATGCCAGAGCGTATCAGTACAGCAAGAGAGAAAAACATCATCATGGCTTACAAGAACTATAGTCATATCACGGGCATCCTCTCCAAGCATCCTCTCAAGAATCCTCATCGACACGATGTCCAGATGATTTGTCGGCTCATCCATTAATAGCACAGTACGCCCATCTCTTCTTGCGAGAGCCAGAGCAAGCTTCTTCATCTCCCCCGGGCTTAAAGAGAGGGTTTGGGAAAACAGTGCTGATGGGTTTGATCCCATGCGGAACATGTCAGAGAGTACGATTCCCTTCTCATCATCCTCAAGTGAACTGAAAGCGGAAAGGAGTGCACTCTCCTCATCCCTGCTGAACTCCTGAGGAATATAGAGCACATACTCCCCTTTCCCCTGTTCCAAAAGGCTCTTATAGAAGGCTTTCATGAAAAGCGTCTTTCCGCTTCCGTTCTGACCTTTGATGGCTATGTGTGACCCTGCTTTCAGAGTAAGGGAAGGTACATGAAGAGAGTAAGACCCCTCTTCTATAGTCGACTCTGGAAATGACAGATTGGGTACATAGGATCCCTTAGGAAGACTGAGTCCTTCTTTTCTCATTAGAGGTTTACTGATGCTCTCAAGTTCCCTCTCAAGCTGAAGAGAGCGGCTTAAGTGGTTTCTCATCGCCCCATCCAGCGAGGCGTCCTTCCCTGTAAGGCGTGCCCCATCTATCTTCGCTTTCGCATCATGATCCTTGCTACTGATTCCCTTCTTTGAGAGACCTCTCTGCTTCTTCTGGCTTCTCTCTCCGATTTTACGGGCTATCATCTGTTCGGAAGATATTGCTGAAAGTATGCCGTCGTATCTCTCCCTTCCGCTTTCCTTCCTTCTCTCACTCTCAGAAAGAGCCAAGGAAAGAGGGAGTGGGATGTCCTCAATGGAAACAGGTCCATCGGTACCACGTTCCAATATTACCGTCCGCTCTGAAAGTGCATCGGAAAATGTCCTGTCATGTGAGATGATTATCCCGATTCCATCAAATGTCCTCAAAGCCTTTATGATCAGGCTCCTACTATATTCGTCCAGATGGTTCGTCGGCTCGTCAAGTATCAGTATCTCAGGGGAATGTGAAAGTGCGGCAAGAATCTGAAGTCTTTTCTTCTCACCTCCAGATAGCGTGTCCTCTCGTTCTATCATCTCATCGCTTAACGCAAGTGTTGACTTGAGCATGCCAATATGGTTGTCAAAAGAGAAGATATCGCTCCAATCCTCAGGCTGAAGGCCCTCGAAAACCTGAGGGCAGAGTATCACATCAGAACTTCTTCTGACCATACCAGAATCAGGAAGCAGAAGACCAGCGGCAATGGAGGCAAGAGTGCTTTTTCCACACCCGTTAGCACCTGCGATAACAGTCCAGCCTTTAGAAAAAGACAGTGAGAGAGATGAGAATAAAGAATACCCAGCTT
This sequence comes from uncultured Spirochaetaceae bacterium, assembly GCA_944389025.1. GTDB lineage: Bacteria > Spirochaetota > Spirochaetia > Sphaerochaetales > Sphaerochaetaceae > Ornithospirochaeta. Next base: position 11,953 of record CALXKU010000017.1, on the reverse strand, counting down.
CTGGGTATGAGAAAGAAATATTACTGAGCTCCAAATACATCAAAATCCTCCAGAAAAATAAGCGCTTATTAATTATTCTGGTTTGATGACATTCTAGCCCTCCGTGCCTCAATAGTAGCATAAGGCACAGGCTGAATCAACCTGTGCCCAATGTGGTCTCATACCATGAGATTGCCATCCATACCGTTGAAATCAACAGTATAGATCTTCCCATTCTTCAGAGATATGGTAACAGGACCGTAGCCCCCACATCTCTCTTTATCGGTATAATCAATCTTCTCGATACTGAAGATCTCATCATCCGTAAAGTCCACATCCCCTTCCTTGGTAATTACTTGGCTAATGAGGACATAGGGCTCATATGCGAAAAGACGTTCTCTTGACGCATGAGCGAATATGATGAAGCTCTCTGAGGTATCGGGGTTAGTACCGGTGCTCTTCTCCACCTTAAGCTCATCCCAGCCACCGAAGATGGTCATTGCCATATGGCGAGGCTTTCCATCACTTCCGTGACCTGAAAGTACAACGGCCTTCGCATCCCCTTTCTCCTCAATTCTCCACTTGGCATCCGGGCATGGGAAACCGTAAGAGCCGAGATAGATATCAACCGGCTTATGGAACAGGCGGAGCTTATCAGCCCTTACGATTCCGTTTGATACTGGGAAATCGGCAAGATCGATCATGCTGGTCCAGTGGTAATCCCTTGAGCTTTCAAACCCGAAGAGGGCACGACGGTAGAGCACCTCTTTCCTTTCCCCGCTCCAGTAGATCGCATTGATCTGCTCCGTCTTATCGATATCGGGTTCCTTAAGCACATAGGATGCGGCACTGAGTCCTGATGGGAGATCCGACTCCCATGGATAGCGGCTGTTATATGAGAGTTTCGCATAACACCATCTTCCATTGCTGTCCCCGACACGCTTTATCACCTTACCGGTTCGCATTGTCATCTCACCGTTATCGTGGTGACTTGTCAGGCAGAGTCCGGGACCGTTAAGAACAGTCTCTCTCACTTCCCCTTTTTCCATCTCATCCCATACACCACCCTCTTCTTTCGCAGTCCAGAACGGATGATTCTCCGGCAGTTCGAGGCAGAGGAAGGCCTTGCCAAGCCATAGCGGACTCTCGGCGCAGCTGTAAGATTGAACCATCGGAGTAAACGGACCGTAGAAGCCGATAACAGGCACACCCTCGTAAAGCACGTCATCTCGGCCGAAGAACTGCATGAGTGCACCAGAAGAGATCCTTCTTGCAAGGCCAGGGTTCACAGTTGGATTTTTCAGATTGTAATTCGCCGCGAACGGTGATGTTGCCGCATTGCGGTATATGTTGCTTCTGCCCCACATCGTGACATTGCCCTTCTCATCAAAAAGCCTGTCATAGGTATTCATCAGCTCATTTGAATTCTCTTCGAATCTCTTTGCAATATAAGGTTCATTCTCATAACCGTACCATGCGCACCATATCGGGCCGTAGACCTGGAATGCCCATGCCGAATAGTAATCGAACGTATGTCCATCGCGGTACCAGCCATCTCCAGCATAATATGCGAGTATCGCCTGCGCATGCTCCCTCATGATTGACTTATCAATCTCATAGCCCATCATGTTGAGGAAGGCAAGATCGAGCATGTTGAAAAGTCGCCAGTTCTGCGGTACGGTCGCCTTTTCGGCATAATCATGGAGGAAGGATGCTATCGTATCCTTCTCCTCTTTCGTATACGTCTCCCAGATTTCCTTTCTCGTTGTAACGAGTCCGATTACCATGGCACATGTCTCAACTGTCTGCTGATATGTATGCAGATCGAAGGACGGCTTCGAGTCCTTATCCATATCGCTGTAGCTGAACACGTAATACTCATCGCCCGGTGTACAGGAACGCAGAATATGCCTCTTGTAATACTCTCTCATGCTCTTTCCTGCAATTACCAGATCAGGTTCGATACTTATAAGAGGGGCAGCGATGAAGAAGCTTCTTGCAAGCCCTTCATAATACTCAGCCTGTACCTTCCAAGCGGGAGTGTTCTTATTCGGATAAGTGACTTCCCATTCATAGCGCGGAACAAGGACCGGGGAGTCCATTGTCTTGATATTTCTGAACACGCCTTCCAGAATGAACTTTCCAGCGTCTATCCAATGCTTTCTCGTAAGTCCGGTGTAAGGACTCAATTCAAAATCGAGATTCTCAGGGGAAAAATGCATCATAGCCTCCTTCTTTTCTCAGATTTTAGCACGAGGGGACCAATCTTGCTATCATATTGGAAAAAATCTCACGCCATACCTCTTCCCTTTTGACAATGAAAAACGCACGTGAGAAAATATCTGGCAATGAGTGGGGCTATGAAGGTATCAAAGTACATAGAGTATGCTAAGGACGTGGAGATATTCTCATGCGGAATCTTCACGAAAAAAGACATCAGGGTCAGCAGGACAAATTCAAAAGAAACAAAGCAAACGAAAGCCAAAGCAGGAATCTCCTCATACATCTTCGGAAGAGCAAATCTCTCAGCTCTGATGGAACTCTGCGGTAGCAAGGTAATGGATGAGACTGATGATTTCGTCGCAGTAACCATCTTTGAAGCGGAGGAGGGACAGAAAAGCGGGAAAGAAACAGTTAGCCTGGAGTCAATCGTAATATCACCAGCACTCTGGGCGTTCGCACTCATACGGAACAAGTCCGGATTCCTAAAAAAAGAAGAGCTGGAAGAAAAGCTGAGAAAAGATATATTCGGCGAAGAAGATAAAGCCATCTTTCTAGATGAGAAATTCATGGCTAAGATTGCACTGCTGTCTAAAAATATAATAAAAAGCCTGAAGCTTCCCGAGGATCTGTTCCTTCTTGATGATAAGAAAACCTTCCACAGGATTGATGGAAACATTCTGACCGATAGCTTCTTTATGGACGATCTTTCAACCATACCGCTCGAAAACAGGCTAATCAGGCAGTTCCTCGAAGCAACCGATCCACAGTATGAGAGAAAAGATGGAATAGAGTTAGATAGCAGTCCTGAAAGCCTTGTGAGCATACTTGCAAAGGAAGCATTCCCGTTGGGCAAATGGCCTTCCCCTCATAATCCCTCACTTATGCAGCAAGTCGCAATCAACATAGCAATCAGCCGAAAAGAGCCCATATTCTCAGTAAACGGCCCTCCAGGAACGGGAAAAACAACGCTGCTCAAGGAAATAATAGCCGATGCTATTGTTCGCAGAGCGGATGCAATAGCAGGTTTTAAGACAAAAGAAAAGCCATTTAGAAAAGTCTTTCTGAAAAATGATCCAGAAAGTAAGAAATACTATTACGAACTCGATGAAACACTCTCATCATTCGGCATACTCGTGGTATCATCAAACAACGCAGCGGTTGAGAATGTCACAAAAGAACTCCCAAAACGCCCTGAGCAATGCTTATGTCCAGAAGAACTTGATAGTATCGATTACTTCAGCGAAGTTGCAGATACCCTCATTGAAAACAACAAAATAAGAGGCAACTGCTGGGGCCTCATATCCATAGCGCTGGGAAAAACAGAGAACATCAATAAGGCTCTTGAGGCTCTGAAAGGCATATCTAATGACAATGAAACAAACAACACACTAGAACAATATCTTGAAATGGCCGGACCCGATTTCAAGAGAGCAAAAGCAGAATATGTTAAAGCAAAGGAAGATGTCATAAAAATGAGGGATGCGATTGTCTGGCCATATACAAAGAAAATGGCAGAGAATGCCGCAAAGACGAAAGAGATAATAAGACTACGAAGTCTCAAAGAGCGCAATCTTAGCAAGAGGGACAAAGAGGATATCATGGCCTGGGAAGAGGCTCAGGAGGCTGCACTTGGTAACGATGAAAGCTTCATGGAATACAATCGGCAAAGAGAGAGGCTTTTCTGGAAAGCTCTCTCACTTCATAAGGCATTTCTCACAGGAAACGAGGCTTTTAAAGACAACTTAGAAAACTTCTATACCTCGCTAAAATACCCGGCAACTCGTGAGGAGCAATCATATTCAAGCCTGCTCAACACATTCTTTCTTGTCTGTCCCGTCGTCTCAACGACATTCGCATCCGCCTCAAGGATGCTTGAAAAGACAGGAGAAGGAAAGATCTCAACTCTGATCGTGGATGAGGCAGGACAGGCACTTCCCTACTTCGCACTAGGTTCCCTTTTCAGATCCAGAAACGCAATAATCGTGGGAGATCCGTTTCAGATTGAGCCTGTAATGACGCTACCGGATTGTGTTGATGACTTTCTGAGACTGCACCATGGCTTAGGAAAAAGGGATAGGAATATGCCACTAGACTCCGTCCAGACCGTTGCGGACCGCCAGTCATACTACTATGGAACAAGAAAATTCACCCAGAACAGACTCAGAATAGGCTGCCCCCTAATCGTACACAGGCGATGCCTTGATCCTATGTTCTCCATTTCCAACTCTATGGCATATCAGAACATCATGATTAACTGCACGAAAAATGATGGGAAGAAACCAGACGGATCCAAATGGATCCAGATCGCTGGGAGGGAGAATAAGCAGAATCCATATAACAGAAGTATAGATGAGCAGATTGAAAAGGTTGTTGCACTTCTGAAGGAAAAAAAGAGCTGGGATGACCTTTTTGTAATCTCTCCTTTCATAAGCGTGGTGAACTCAATCACCAGAAAACTGAAAGCTGAAAAAATCTCACTTGATGGCAGAATCGGCACCGTCCACACGTTCCAAGGAAAGGAAGCGGATGAGGTCATCTTGGTTCTTGGCTGTGACAGCTCTTCAGTCAATTTCGCCAAATGGGCTGCCGACACACCTAACCTGCTGAATGTTGCCATATCAAGAGCAAAGAAAGAAATCATAGTAATCGGCGATAAGAATGTATGGGATAAAACCATCTGCGGCAGCATCCTGATTGATGCTCTTGAAAGCCAGCAGAAGGACTGGAAGCTCAGTTTTTCAGATGAGAATGGTGACTGGAAGAATTACAATCTCGCCTACGGAAATCAAACCATCAGAATAGGATGGAACGCAAGGGAGAAAAGATTGAGCAAACCATCTTCCCTCGCCCTCTCTGAAATCAGCGAGGATCTGTCAGAGGCTGTGAAAATAAGCCTGCTGGATGAGGAAGGAGGAGAAAAAGAAGAGGCGGTAAATAATGCATCCCATCATGAGATGGATGAGGAGGCAATCACGCTTATCAAGGAAGAAGGAAACGGCAAATGGAGGACTTACACCGCCCAGACCCCATACGGTGAAATCTCCTTCCGATGCAATGAAGATGGTGTATTCACGAAAGAGAGCTACATGCAACTGATCGAACTCGACAAAGACCTTCTTAATAAGATTAGAAGCTTGCTGAAGAAAGATTGGAAGGAAAATGACTTGGCAGTATGGATAAGAAAAGAGAACGGGGAATGGATCAACCTCGAACTCAGGATCGGAGGGGATGAGAGAGTTTTCCATCTTGGCTGGAACACCGTGAAGAAAAGGGCTAACAGCAGGGAGGAGAGAGTACTTAGCAAAGCATATCCAAAGATATGCGAATGCCTTAAAAGCCTTATGAGCCAAGCAGACAGTGCCGAGGAGATAAAAGCCGCTCTCATAAAAGAAAGACTATACAAAGAAAACTCCCTTGACTGTTCTTAGAGTCTATCTGCAATAGCCTGTCTGAGTACTTGACTATAGAGTATACTCAATAGTTTTTAATAGTAAATCATGACAGAGGAACATAAATTTTTTCTTGAGACAAACCCAACAAAGCTTTTCTTCAAAGCCGCAATCCCCGGGGCTATAGGGATGATTGCGTCGAACATATATTTTTCAGTGGAGATGCTTCTTATCGGACGTTTCCTCGGGCAAACTGCCTTCGCAGGTGGCAATCTTGCAAATCCCCTGCTCCTAATTGCCTATGCCGTTGCGGACATGATCGCGGTAGGATCTTCAATCGGCATCTCACTCAGACTCGGCAAGGGAAAGAAGGAAGATGCGAATGAGATGTTCACGACAGCCGTCCTGCTCTCATCCATCCTGAGTACGCTCACCGCCGTACTCCTCACTCTCACAGGTCCTTACATCTTCTCTCTCATGGGAGCGGATGATGAACTTATGAAGGAGGCGATAAGATATCTTGGAACTTATACGATCTTCATTCCTATCACCTGCCTTGTCTTCGTTTTCGACAACTACCTCAGGATATGCGGCTGGGTACGCTTTTCGATGGTAATGAACATCGTTCTGGCCGTCCTATGCCTTTCCTTCGAACTTCTTTTCTTATGGGTGTTCGATCTGGGCATAGGATATGCCGCTCTCGGTACCAGCCTCGGAATGTCCATAACTTGCGTAATATGCATGATCCCTTTCATAAGGGGCAAAATGTCGCTCAGATTCGTAAAACCGAAGCATGTCCTTGCCTCTATCAGGGAAATGTTCTCTCAGGGACTGCCGAACTTCCTGAACAACACATCGGGCAGAATCACATCAGTGCTCATGAACACGCTTCTTCTCAGAATCGGAGGAGAGACTGCTGTCTCGATTTTCGGGGTCTTCATGAACATCGATGGTATCATCGTACCTGGCATGTATGGGGTCTTCGACTCCCTCCAGCCCGCCATCGGATACAACTGGGGTGCAGGAAGGAAGGACAGGGCGGCACGGATAGCCGTACGATGCACCGTGGCTCTGGCAATACTGTGCCTCATCTGTACTTTCCTGCTCGAGGCCTTTCCGGGGAGCATATTCTCACTCTTTCTTACGACAGACGAAGGGGAACTTTCTCTTGCAGTCCATGCCATAAGGCTCATGGCTTTGACATATATTGTAAGGTGGATAAGCTATTCAGGGCAGTCGTTCTCATCGGCTATAGGGAAAAGCGGGGAAGCAACACTTCTCTCAATATGTAACGCTCTCATATTCCCAATTCTGATGATGTTCATCCTTAAAGACAGTGGAGTGGAAGGACTCTGGCTTGTCACACCTTCTGTTGCCGTCCTCTCCGCAGTGGCCGCGATCCTGATTTACATAATGAGGATAAGAAGGCTCATGAAAAGCAGATGAGACCACAGGATGAATGCGAAAATGCAATTGAGCTTGGACTCAGTCTGCTGTAAATGAATAAGAGCAAACAGATAGAGGACGATCCATCACGATGCCGCACTCCCCTACCTCTTTCTCATTGAAGTCTCCTCCTCTGCTTTCATCTTTCTGAATTCCCGCGGTCCCATACCCGTGTACGAGGCAAATGAGGAGGAGAACAGTGAGAGACTTGAAAAACCCACCGCCTCCGCAACCTCGTGTATCGGAACAGAGCTGCCAGATAGAAGTATCTTTGCATTCTCCATCTTAAGCTCCCTGATTTTCTGTCCCGGTGACTTGTGATATATCTCATTGCAGATCCTGGTAAGCTGTGATCTGCTGCAATTCATCATCCTTGCAAGATCCTCCACCCTCCATGGAGCTTTCATGTCTTTTGCAACCTCGCTCCAGAGCAATGCGAGCTGGCTGTGATGGAGTCTGTTTTCCATGTTACCAGCAGGTCTTATGGCTCTCTGGATTATAAGAAGGAGAAGCTCCGCTGATAGCTCTATCGATTTGAAGCTGGTACTGCCCTCATAAAGATCCTCATCGATGATGTTGCGTACAAGCTCCCTTATGAACGCCGTCTCCCGTTTTGCATCTATCTGGAAAACGCCATAGTCTTCTATAGTATCAGGAATGATTGCCGAGCCTTCAGAGAAGAGAAGCCAGAGCTGCTCCCATGGCTCAGGCCCCTCGGTCTCCTCCCTGTGACCCTGTCCTGACGGAGATGAGACAAATACATCCCCAGGAACTGCAAGAAATGAGGAACCATCCTCCATGGTGAACCGGCCTCTGCCCGAAAGCGTGATCACAACAGCGCTAAAACCACGGCAGGCAATCCTTTCTACATAGAAATCTATATCATGAAGGCCGTATCCGCCATGCCTTGCCTTAGCCAGACGGAAGGGATAGACATCGAGCACCCTCGGAGAGAGATGCCACTGCTCATAGCGCTGGGGAGAGTGTATGATTTCTTTCAGGTGTTTCATATCTTTATACATTATACAACGATTATGACGAATGCTACAAATCATAAACTTCTTACTACAAAATCCGGTAGAACAGAAAAGTTTTTAGCGTATATCATGAATTCATATTTTGGGAGGGTTATCAAATGGCAGAGTTTCCATATGATCCGTGGCAGAAGTGCAAGACGATAAGCGGTCTTGCAGCAGATCTTGTTATTTCCGCATTGCAGAAAGAAATCAGAAGAGGACATGAAGAGAACGCGGCAACGCTCGCTTACGAAATGATGATTACGAGCGAGGACATGGAGGATTACCTCTGGTTCCGTCTGAGAACAATAAGCGTTGAGGATGTTGGATTCGCAAATCCCGTAGCACCGGTACTCATCGGTGAACTTGATCAGATGAGAAGGGTTACAAAACAGCCTGGAGACAGGGGTCTTCTTGCAATCCATGCTGTACGCTATCTATGCAAGAGCCAGAAAGACAGGTCCAGCGATGAGATGTATAACTGGATCATGAAGGAATACAAGGCTGGAAATCTCAGGCCGCAGATTCCTGATTATGCTATCGACAAGCATACCCTTCAGGGACAGGAAGAAGGAAGGAACGAAGATGATTTCTACGCGGAAGGCTCAAAGGTCTATCCGGAGTGGGAAGGAAGGGATAAGACTTATCGCGAAAGGATTCTGAAAATCCTTGCCGAAGAAAAGACAAAATAAAAAAGGAGAATAAAAAATGAAGAAGATGATGCTTGTAGCTGCTGTAATGCTTCTTACAGCAACCTCTGTATTCGCAATGGGTGGAGGGGAGACATCCGCCGCAAGCGAATATGACAGAATCGTCACAACAACAGTAACTGCAACCTACCTCAACGAGACATGGTTCAACACGATGAACGCCGATTTCGAGGCTGAGACGGGCATTCACGTCGTAGTTCAGCCCGTTCCGGGAGATGAGGATGAGTACAAGGCTAAGATAAACATCGATCTCATGGGTGGAAGTGATGTGGACGTAGTCGAGACCCTTGGACCTAAGGACTATTCCAGACAGGTATCTGCAGGATTCTTCATGCCACTCAATGAAGCGGTAGAGGAAGCCGGAATAGACCCATATACGCTTTACGGAGCGAACCTCCCTGTTGAGGAAGATGGCAACTACTACGCACTTCCTTTCAAGCAGGAGATGTACTGCGTATTCTATAACAAGGCAATTTTCGATGAAGCAGGTGTTCCTTATCCAGGGGGACCATGGACATGGGATGAGTACGTTGAGACCGCTCAGAAGCTTACAGACAAGAGCAAGGGCGTATACGGGTCTTTCATGAATGCCGACCTTCCTTGGATGTACATGCCAGCCCAGCAGCTTGCAGTTCCTTTCTATAAGGAGGATGGAAGCTGCAATTTCGATGATCCTGTTTTCAAAGAGTATGCTCAGTGGTTCAAGTATATTTCAAACGATCTTGGCATTCAGCCATCGGTTTCGGAACTTGAGGCAGAGAATGCGAACTGGAACTATTATGCGCTTGAAGGTTACCGCCTTGCAATGTTCCCTCAGGGCAACTGGTTCACACGTCTTTTGAACAGTCAGGAAGATTATCCTAAGGATTGGAACTACGGGGTAGCCCCACTTCCGTCAGCAGGAGAGGGAGGAAATAACAACCTTGTATCCCTCGGTTATGTTGCAATCAACAAGAATGCGGCGCATCCTGAGGAAGCTCTCACATACGCTCTCTGGATTGCGGAGAACCAGTGGAAGTATGAGGGTGGAATTCCTGCATTCGCAACAATGAGCGAAGAGGATCAGCAGCTTGCATTCGGCTCGATCGCTGAAGCCTCACATGGCCAGGTCACAGTAGATGATCTCTATCAGAATCTCATCAACACCGGTCTTGGCAGCGTATCCTCCGATATCGTAGGAACAGCCGCAGCGGAGTACTACAACATAGTTAAGGAAGAGCTTTCCTCCTATAACATGAATCTGCAGGACATCGATACCGCCATTTCCAACATAGTGACAAGAGTCAACGACGCTATAGCGAACGCTGAGTAACCAGGGTAAGGGGCCAGAAATGGCCCCCTTATAACAATTGGAGGTAAAATTGAAAAGAAGATCGATAAAAAGCGGAGAAGCTACTATCGGTTATCTCCTGGTAGCACCGTTTCTTGCCATGTTTGCAATCTTCAAGCTCTATCCGATGCTTTATGGAATTGCAGTAGGATTCTGGGACAGGAATTCGGAGATGAAGCTGCTGGATACGACCTTTGTAGGTTTTGAGAACTACGCCACAGTCCTCAAGAGTGCCTCTTTCTGGGAGGCTTTTGGTCATTCAATAGTATTTTCCATCATATATATCGCATTCCTGATGGTGTTCGGTTTCCTCGTAGCCGTGCTTCTCAATAAGAAGTTCTGGGGACGCACCGCGGTTCGAACATGCTTCTATATCCCATATGTAACCAATATGATAGCGGTCGGAATCGTATTCAAATACCTTCTCAATCCGACAAGGGGACCTGTGAATGCGATTTTCCGCCTGTTCGGAGTCTCTGGTCCCGGATGGCTCTCAAGTCCGGTCATGGCGCTTCCGACAGCGGCGATCATAGCAGGATGGACAGCACTTGCTTTCAACATCATCACATGCTTAGCGGCTCTTCAGGATATTCCGACCGATATGTACGAGGTTGCAGATATCGAGGGGGCTGGATTCTGGCAGAAGATGAGATATATCGTGCTGCCTTACCTTACTCCTACACTTTTCATGCTACTTACGATCACGCTTATCAATTCTTTCAGGAACTACACGGCGATTGCGGGTCTTACAGGTGGAGGACCTGGAACGTCGAGCAAGGTTGTTTCCGCTCTTATTTATGATGACGCATTCAATTTCCTTGCGTTCAGCAGGGCAAGTGCCGAAGGTGTCATCTTCACAATCTTCATCATCATTGTGAACAGGCTGTTCACAAAAGCGAGGGCAATATGGGAAGAAAGAAACTGAAAACAAAAAATGTTGTATTCACAGCTGTAATGTGGATCCTCGCCCTCATGATGCTCTATCCGTTCATCATGATGGTTGCAATCTCTTTCCGCCCATCAGGACAGGCCTACCAGCCTCTTTTCGCATCTGGAATCGTGCATACACTGCGTAGCTACAAGCAGGTGCTTTCACATCCAAATTTCGTAGACTGGTACCGTAATACGATAGTCACAGTTGTTGTGACGATTGCCATAAGACTTGTGATAACAATTCTTGCCGCCTATTCATTCAGCCGTCTTAATTTCAAGGGTAAGAAGCTCATACTGGCATTCCTTGTGGCGACAATGATGGTTCCAGGTGAGACGACGATGGTTCCAAGATATCTTTACTTCAAGGAAATCGGGATACTCAATACACTCTGGTCCATTGTTCTGCCAGAAGCAAGCGAGGTCTTCTATCTGATACTTCTGATAGAATTCTTCAGCTCGATTCCCGGAGATTTCACAGAAGCTGCAACAATAGACGGTGCAGGACACTTGACGATACTTTCACGCATATTCATACCGCTTTCAGGCCCGGCTATCGCAACAACTGTACTCTTCTCGTTCATAAACATATGGAACAACTACCTTGATCCATACCTTTTTATAAACAACATAGAGACGCAGCTCATAACCCCTGCCTTACAGTTCTTCCAGGAACAGGGAGGTGCAAACATGCCGGTACAGATGGCAGGATCGGCACTTGCTCTCATTCCTGTAATCATACTCTTCATATTCACTCAGAAATATTTCGTACAGGGTGTGGCCTCATCTGGAATCAAAGGCTGATATAAGCTAACGGGAAAATCACAGGTAGCATTTTGCAAAACATATGCTACCCTGCATTCCCATTTCTAAACTAGGATTTCCTTCAAAGTCTTCTCCACCTCTGCTGGCTTGACCTTCAACAACGAG
>CALXKU010000016.1 GCA_944389025.1 uncultured Spirochaetaceae bacterium | reverse complement strand
AAGAACTGTTGTCCATTGCAAGCTCAACCACACCTTTTATTATTTGACTGTCCTATTGACAGGGTGCATACCACTCCTCCGGAGTACGCTTGTATTCCGCAAGCTTGCAGGACATTATATGCTGACCTGCAATCAGCAATGTTTTAGCCGCTTTGACATCACGGTCTTCTGTATATCCACAGCTATTACAGACAAATGTCCTGTCGGAAAGCGTGATGTCTTCTTTAACAGTTCCACAGCAGGGACACATCCTTGTCGATGGGAAGAATCTGTCTATTACAAGAACATTCTTGTTTACTTTAAGTTTACTCTGCAGCGTCCCGAGTGCGGAATTCTGCACCTGTTTCCCGAAGAGGCCCTTATGCCAGCCTTTGATGTTCTCATCCTGCATGACCACGATCTTCCTTCCCGTGATGATATCGTGATACACCTGATTGGCTTTTGCCCGCCTTCTGTTGGCAAGCTTCTCGTATTCTCTTCTGATGAGATGCCTTGTAGCATACCAGCCCTTGGAACCCTTTATCTGTCTCGCAAGTTTCTTCTGCAAGCCCTTCAGGCGTTCCGGTTCTCGGATCTGTATGTCATACTTCTCCCCCTCAGAAGTCGTTATCGCTGTCTTTATGCCGAAGTCTATGCCGATGTCAGGTTTATCCTCTGAATGCATGTTGCCTTCATTGACTGGAACATAGCATGTCAGCATGAGATATATTCCAGATGGTCTTTTCACAAGCTTGGCATTGGCGAATTCCGCACCATGTGGAATCTGGTCCATGCCGAATACTCTTACAGGTCTCTTTATTCCTGCGATATGGACAGTGTTCCTGTATTTGCCATTCCTGTTACCTTCATCCGTGTAACAGATCCAGTGAGTGTCCCTGTACTGGTTGAGCTTGATGGTGTTATAGGATGATCGGAACCTGAGTTTGCCGTTCTTCTTCCCCGTCTTTTTCCGCTTTGCCGCAAGCGATGCCATGTCCCGTTTCAGCGAGGAATATACCGACTGGATGAACTTCGCAGGCATGTCGAGATGGTGCTCCACTGAATTGCCGTCCTTGTCCAACGATGTAATGTCGCGGGTCTTTGTGTCGAAGACCCTGAACTCTTCCAGCGAGAGCGAAATGAGGTGATTGCATAGCCGTCGGCATTCGGTGAAATACAGAAAAAGCTTATTCCGCTCAGCCTTGTTTAAACACCTGAGGTCGAGCTTCAGCTCCACGACAAAAGGACGCATCAAGGCATGGCGGAGACGGGTGGCTTTCCCGCGCTCTTTGATTGCCATGTTCTTCTCTTTGCGTTCCAAATCGTTCATAACTTATTATATCAGATTGTGTTTCTTTTACCAGCACATCTGGCAATTCATCTCCTCTCTGAAGAGAAAGGAGTCCTCTTGCCGATTCTCTGGTAGAAAAAACATCCTCCTTCTGTTATATTTTCCCCGATGAACTTTGAAGTATTCAGTATAGGTACAAGTGGCATGATGCCACTGCCTGGTCGTTTTCTCACCTCTTCTCTCGTAAGAAGAGAGGGGGAGCTCTTTCTCTTTGATGTGGGAGAGGGGACACAGGTATCTTTGAAGATGCTCAATCTGAAATGGAAGAAGATTGATGCGATTTTCATTTCCCATATGCATGCTGATCACGTTACAGGGCTTCCTGGGATCCTGATGCTCTCCAGCCAGGTGGATAGGGATGAGCCCCTTTACATATACGGACCAGAAAAACTCAAGGATTATGTCGAGCAGAACAGGAAGATCCTGGATATGTACATAAACTATGAGATAGTTGTTATTCCCGTCGAGAAGGGTGTTGTAATGCAGCGTCCTGAATTCTCTGTTCATGCGTTCCCTTTGCATCATACGAAGCCGTGTTATGCCTACAGTCTCATCGAGAATAAGAGGAAGGGGGAGTTCTATCCGGATAAGGCGCTCACCCTCGGTGTTCCCAAAGGTCCTCTATGGGGAAAGCTTCAGAGGGGTGAGAGCGTCACTCTGAGCGATGGCAGGGTCGTAAGGAGTGAGGATGTGATGGGACGTGAGAGAATGGGACGAAAGTTCAGCTACGTAACAGATACCATGTATTTTCCTGAGATAGCGGATTTCGTAAGTGGAAGTGACATACTTTTCTGCGAGGCCATGTTTGATGAGTCACTGAAAGATGATGCCCACTCAAAGAAACATATGACCGCAATGGAAGCGGCAACCATAGCCCGGGATGGAAATGTGGGTAAGCTCTGTCTGCAACACTACTCTCCTCGGTATTCCAAGGAGGAGTTGAAGCTTCTTGAGGCTGAGGCAAAAAGCATCTTCCCTGAGAGCGTACTCACCCGTGACAGGATGAGCTTCAGCGTTCCTCTAAAGGACTGAAAAAAATCCTTCCCGGTCAAGGGAAGGAGTAATATCTAGCTTAATCAGAAGAGAAACTACTTCAAAGCCTTCTGAAGCGTCTTTAGGAGCTTTGAGGCGTCTCCATCCTTATATTCTGCCACAGCTATCGGGTTGTACATCCTGAGTGCGAATCTCGCCTCGTTCTCATTATAGAGTGGAAGTACTACGTAGATATCACCATTTGGAGCATCGAATGCGAGTGTATCTTCTCCGAAGAACTCCTCGATTCCCATGCTTGTAAGATTCTCACGGGCTTTGATGGCAACGACGGAGAGATCATAGCCAAGAGTCTTTGCAGAGTTTATCTCCTCGTTTATCGTCTCTTCAAGATTGAGATATCTTGTCTCAGAAGGTGCAGCCTCAGTACTTGAGACTTCTCTTATTACCTCTTTTTCAACAGGAACTTCCTTGACGACCTCTTTCTCAACCTCTACAGGAACCTCCTTAATGACCTCAACCGGTACCTCAACAATCTTCTCAACGACTTTCTCTACCGGGACTTCGACAACCTTCTCTACGATCTTCTCTACCGGTACCTCTCTTACGACCTCAACTGGTACTTCCCTGATGACCTCAACCGGTACTTCAACCTCTACTGTTGCTGCCTCATCCGAAGTCTTCTCAACAGGAACTTCCTTGACAACCTCTACAGGAACCTCTTTTATGACTTCTTTTACGATTTCAACAGGGACTTCCCTGACTACCTCTTTAATCACCTCGACCGGAACTTCTTTAACGACTTCCTTTACGACCTCAACAGGAACTTCCTTGACCGTAACAGTCTCTTCTTTCGCCTCGGTCTGCTCGAACTTGGAGTAATCAACACCAGCTACCGCATTCGGATCATCTTTAGCTTCCTTGTAGAGGGGCTTGTCATATGCGTTTGGTGGAAGCATGTCCGCCTTGTCTTCTTCCTTATCGTTCCTTCTTCCGACTATGATTCCTATCTGTATGAGAATCAGACCCACCAGTATTGGGAAGAACCTTATAAGGCCCTCGTAGATACTGTCGTTCGTAATCTGGTATGCGGGGACCAGATAGAGTAGGAATATGACTGCGAAAATACCAAGGACTATCGCAGATATGACTACGCTAGAAATAATGAGTTTCAGGGAACTGTTTGATTTTGACACTATTTCCTCCAGTATCTTTCATGAGGCTCCCAAAAGAGCCCGAAACTCTTTTCGCCTTAGCGAATCAAGCCCAGCTAAGCATACAGTAAGCCGTATGAAAATATCCTAAGTAGCTATAGTACTGCCCCCAATTCCATCTCATACAAGTCTATTGCATGTTAAATCAAAGAATATTATAAACTAAGAACTAAGATGTTAGCAAGAACGAAATTACTTACTTTCATATTAAGTTCCTTAGTAATATTTTTAATATTTGTAACATTTTTTGGGGAGAATGGTTACATAGAAAACAGGAAACTCATGAATTATTCTGAGGCTCTTGAAGAGGAGATAAGGCATAAGAGTGCGATGCTTGAAATGCTTCGTTCTGAGGGTAAGGAGGAGATCCCTGGGACAATGGGGGAGGCGGAGGTGATTGCTACTTACGGCGCATCTGGCGATGATTTAAATGACGTGCCCGCCGCATCTGATATGGCCAAATGCGATTTCAGGCCACTTCCTCTTTCATTGATTACCCTCTTAAGCGTTCTTTCGGGTGTGATTGTAACTTTTTCTTCATCCATCATCTCAAGGAGGAGAAATGAAAAGCATAATAATTGAAAAAAGCGAGGCGAATATAGATCTGATATCGGATCTCCTCAGCTCAGATAAGGTCGGTGCGATTCCCTGCGATACGATTTACGGGATTTCCGCACGAGTGGGAAGTGTGAACGAGGAGAGAATTTACGAAATCAAGAGAAGACCTCAGAATAAGAGTCTCATAACATTAATGAGCATGGAAGACCTCAGAGCATCCTCCCTGGATGTGCCTGAAATACTATTTAGTATCTTTCCGGCCCCTCTGACTGCGATTTTAAGAGGAAGAGGCGGTCTTACTCATGCTGTCAGGGTGCCGGCAGATCCGTTCATGCTTCGCCTTTTGGAAAAATCGGGACCGATATATTCCACAAGTGTCAACATATCTGGAGAGAGGAGTCTTCTCTCATTTGAAGACGTGCTATCCGTCTTTGATGGCACGCTTGATTTCATAGTAAAGGGGGAGGGCGGTAAAGGCTCTGCATCAACAATAGTTGATATGAGCCAGAAACCTTATCGCGTTGTGAGAATGGGGGCTTTCGACCCCCGGAATCTCATCTGATTTTCCTTGCTTCCATATAATAGCGCTTCTCGTTCGCATGCCCTATGCTGAATGTCTTGCGTGGGAAGCTTCCTTCCTTTATCACGGTGTCGAAGAATGTGGATTTATCAACATCGGGAAGTATGATGCCGATGTTCCCTTCCTCTTTTGAGAGCTTTACGGTTACATCACTTCCGTGTATGTAATCCACCTGGCAGGCATTCTCTTTTCTCAGAGCGTCGATAACCTTCTGCATAAGGGATGCCGAGAGGGAGGAAGCCGAGCCTGAGACGGTTATTGCGTATAAACCTTCTGAATCCGAGAGGCCGAAGTGCAATCCCTTCTTCCCGTTTATTTCCTTCTCAAGCTCTTCAAGGGAAGATACCTTTTTTGCGTATATGCTTCTTGAATTCTTCAGGATTTCCTTTTCAAGCCGTTTTTTCTCAAGGCCGAAGAAAACCCTGTGTATCGGTTCGAAAAGAAGCGCCTCGTCATAGATGTTCTCTATCTCTACGAGGGCATAACGTGCGGGGTGGAGTGCGGCCTCATCCTCGCTCAAGCCGGCCTTGATATCCTCCCAGCAGCTTTTGGCTGTTGCAAGACTGTGATTGCCGTCCCCCATCGCGAATAGCATCGGATTGCTCTTATCCAGCCTCTCGTAGAGAGCTTCAAATGCTTTGTATATGCTATTCTTATCTTCCTCGCTGTCTATGAGATAACCTTCCAAGTGACCGCCGTTTTTCATGAGTGCAGTCGAGTATAGCCTCTTCAGGCTATCAATTCTTGAAATGAAAGGCTCAATTACGCTTCTCTTCTCATCACTTATGAGAACCATGATGTGAGGAAGTTCAAGAGGGGCATCCTTCCTTATCTCTTTCCTTGGCGGGATTCTTTCGAGTATCGTACCCTCCGTCGCCCTGATAAGGCTTTTTGAGCCTTTTTCATAATCGTATTTCTCAAGATCAAGGGCTGCCATAAGGCCATATCTGCTTTTTCCTTCGGTTGTACGCTTTACCAGTATGAAAGAATCCCTATACTCGTTGAAAAGCCCGCATTCAATGTACTCTTTCATCGTCTTCACGATCTCAGAGATTCTTTCTGCCTTCCCCTCCTTTTCGAGGTATACTTCTGGGAATGTGATTTTGAACGTGGATGGTGCTTCTCCGACTATCTCTTCCACGTCATGCCAGTATTCGGGCTCCGAGGTGTACTGGTCGCAGGCGACCGTGGCCCATTTCTCCAAATCCGTACCTTCCTTTGGAAGGAGGATGTCCGCACTCTTAACTCCTAAGATGGCTCTATCCATGATGGAAACCTCCACGCTTTTAAGCTATTATATCATGGTAGATTGGTTTTGCGCCGTATTCAAGGAGAAGTTTGATGGAGAGAGCTCTCATTTTCATTGGCGGAGAGGCCCCTGATGTGCTGCCTTTAGAGGTAATGGGAAGATACTCGAGGATTATTGCCGCGGATAGCGGATATGATAAGGCGAAAGCTTTCGGGATCTCTCCTGATATCGTTCTCGGAGATATGGATTCAACGGGATGCAGGGATGAGATAATTGACAGAGGCTTCTCTGCCTGCCCTGAGGATAAGGATGACAGCGACTTCGTACTTGCCCTTAAGGCGGCAGGGACTATGGACTATGATTTAATCGGAGGTGGGGAGGGACGTCTTGACCATCTTATCTCAATACTTTCCGCATTTCATGATTACAGAGCGCCGAAGCTTTGGCTTACCAGGTGCGATGTGCTTTTTTGCTCAAGACATTTCAAAGCGGAACTGGAGGAAGGAACCCAGATTTCGTTCTTTCCAGCAGACCTGTCTAAAAGCGCCCGTGTGAGCACATCAGGCCTCGTATGGGACCTGGATGGGCATGATATCTCTCTTTCATTCATATCGCTCTCGAACAGGGTGGAGAAAAGGGATGTTGAGATAGTCTCCTCAGAGAGCCTGCTTATACGTTTCCCTATGGACTTTTTCCGAGTTAAACCTAAAATATTATTATGCTGAATTACAGAAGACTCATAGCGTTCTCATCAAGGGTGCATACGTACGTAACATCGCTTTATGTGGCTTTCTTCTTCCTTTTTCTTCTTTTTCTGCACCTTGATGTGAGTCAGGCTTTCTATTCGTTTCTTGTCTCGCTCTCTTCTGCAATCGGCTGGATCATCGTCCTTGAAGGGGCGTATGTCATAATTGCATCGATTCATATAAGCATTGCAAGCAGAGTCATGGCGTTTGAGCCGTTTTTTCTGACAATACTTCGCCTTGCCTTATATTTCATCCTTTCATTCATTTTTGATTTCATCGTAAGACTGAACAGCTTCGGTCTTGAGATAGGAGTGAGCTTATGAAGAGTGTATATGCTTTGCGTGGTGCATGCTGCATCCCTTTCGATAACCCCAAGGACATAGATGCCGGGGTTCGTGATATGATGGAGAAACTTTACAGGGATAACGAGCTGAAAGAGGAGGATATCGTTTTCGTACTCTTTTCGCAGACCGGGGATCTTAAGAGCAAGAATGCCGCAGCCGCATTCCGTCAGACTGGTCTGGCTGGAAAGACCCCGCTCTTCTGCGTTGCAGAGGCGGAGATTTCCGGGGGGCTAAGGAAAGTCATAAGAGCCCTTGTCGAAGTAAGCCGTGACAGTGACATCCCTCCCCGTCATGCTTATGTGAACGGTGCGGAGGTCCTACGTCCGGATTATAACGGCTAGATTCTTTTCCTTCTTCTCAGAATCCTTGGAAGCTGGCTCCAGAAAAGGGTCGTTGAGATTATCGCACCAAGAAGGTCTGCAATAGGCTCTGCGAAGAAGGCGGCATCAGCTGTGAAGATTCTTGGCAGAGTAAGAATCGCGATGAGGAATATTAGTTTTCTTCCAAGGGAAAGGGGGAGGGAGAAGCGAACCTCAGCCAGTGCTGTAAAGGCATCCACATTGCTGTACTGGAAGGCCAGAGGGATTATCATGAGTTCAAACAGTTTCAAATAATGCGACGCGTAGGCTGCAACCGTCACATCGCTTGTGAAAAGGAGGACGAGGCTGTCTGAGAACAGCATTATTATAGCGAACATCAGGCTTGAGTATATTACCGCGTAAAGCTGGGCGATTGCCGCACCTTTTTTTACCCTCTCGCTATTTCCAGCCCCGTAATTGTAACTTAGAAGCCCCTGGCAGCCGGCGGTAATTCCTCCAAGAGGGTTCATCACCAGAAGATGGAACGACTGGATTATCGCAGATGCTGTGATAAGAAGGTCGGCATCTGCTTTCCCGTATCTTGAGAGCATCGTATTAAGAAGGATCATCAGAAGGCTGTCTGTGGCTATTATTATGAACGGGGAGAGGCCGAACTTGAATATCTTGATCATTATCGCCCCCGGCATATTCACTTTTTTTAGTGATAGCGGAAGCATGAGATCCTTACCTCTGATGTAATGGAGCGTTATGATTAGCTGGACAGCCTGGCTTATGACGGTTGCAATTGCCGCTCCTTTCACATCCATGTTGAATACGAAAATGAAAAGGGGGTCGAGGACTACGTTGAATACTGTTGCCGTAAGGACTGCTATCATGGCCTTCCTGCTCTGTCCTTGGTTTATAAGATAGTTGGAAAGCCCGGAGGCCAGTATTATGAAAGGCGTTCCAACAAGGTACCAGCCAAGATAGGTTGAGGCATATGCCATGTTGGCTTCCGTCGCACCGAAGAAGGAGAGCAGGGGGTTGCGCAGAAAGAAGAAAAGAGGTGTCAGAATGATGGATATGGCAATCAGCAGGTAGAGAGCCATGGACATCACATCCGCGGCCTTATCCTTTTCTCCTCCCCCTAGCCGCATCGCCATTATAGGGGCTCCTCCGAGTCCTATGAGTACGCTGAAAGAACTTACCAGTGATGTGATTGGGGATGCGATTCCCACCGCGGAGAGCGCTAGAGTCCCGATCTGGTCGATATGTCCGATATACATCCTGTCCACGATAGCGTAGAGTACCTGTACCGCTTGGGAAATCGCGGTAGGGATGCTCAGGCGCAGGCAGAGCGGGATCAGATTATCCTTTTCCAAGTCTATCTTAGCCATTGCACCGGCTATTATAGTCGACAGCCTTGAAAATTAGAAGATGCGAGAATATGATAGCCATATGGAATTTTCGGACTTTGGAAAGAAGTTGACCAGGCATTCTGGAATACTTGAGCTGATGGATGATCTCGGGCGCCCCCTACCTGAGGGTATAAAGCCATATCCTCTTGGTGGTGGCAATCCTGCCAGGATAAGTGAGGTCGAGGAACTCTATGAGAAGAGAATCCGCGAAATGACGAAGAGTCGGGAGTTTCTTTCCGTAATCTCCTCATATGACGCACCTCAGGGCAGGATGGAATTTATCGCCTCCATTGCCTCCTATTTCTCTTCCCGCTACTCATGGCCGATTACAGCTGAGAACATCGCGATAACCAATGGCAGCCAGATGTCCATGTTCTTTCTTTTCAACATGTTTGCAGGAAAGTTCAATGACAGGAGCAAGACGATACTCTTTCCCCTGATGCCGGAGTATGTCGGTTATGCCGATCAGGGCATATATGATGGCATGATGGTGAGCGTGCCATCCCTGCTTGAGTACCATGAGGACCATACGTTCAAGTATGTTCTTGACAGGAAGGCGGTGTCTGAATACCTTGACTCTCACACTGAAGTTGGTGCGATCGCTTTCTCCCGCCCAACAAATCCGAGTGGAAACGTGCTCAGGGATGATGAGGTTGCGTTCCTTTCCGATGAGGCAGAGCGCCATAATATTCCTCTTATCATTGATAATGCCTACGGTCTTCCTTTTCCTTCAATTATATTCACTGATGCAAGCATTACGTGGAATGAGAACATCGTGCTTTCCATGAGCCTCTCAAAGATAGGACTGCCTTCTATAAGGACGGGCATCGTCATTGCACGTAAAGAGATCATAGACGCCCTGTCGAATATTAATGCGATAGTCAGCCTTACCGCAGGCTCTTTCGGCCAGGCTCTTGCCTCAAGCCTTATAAGGAGCGGGGAGCTGGAGCGAATCTCAAGAGATATCGTCAAGCCGTTTTATAGAGAGAAATCTCAGAGGTGCGGCGAGTACATAAACACTTTCTTTAAAGGTACAGACTATTACTATCATGTGAGTGAGGGGAGCATATTCATATGGCTTTATCTTCCATCGCTGAGCATGGCAACCTCAGATTTTTATAAGATACTTAAGACTAAGGGGGTTGTCACGGTTCCTGGAGAGTACTCGTTCTATGGCTCAGAAGAGCAGGAGAGGGGACTAAAGTACCCGCATCCTCATTATGACAAGTGCCTCCGTCTGAACTACGCGGGTGATGATGATACCGTCAAGAATGGAATCAGGATAATAGCTGAGCTATACAGACAGTACTCCAAAAGAACAGAAAGTTGACATATCCGGTTCACGCAATCGTCACGATTCTCTCCGATATTAGTATGTAAAGGAGAGAAAAACATGAAAGCAAGAAAGATTATTTCAGTTCTTTTGGTATCGGCTCTTACATGCGCTATGCTCTTTGCCTCTTCGGCAGAGAATCTATACGAGGATTTTTCTCTTGCAGTTGAAAATGGTGATTTATCTGGGGCTATGGAGAGCTATGCGGATCTTGAGGAGAGGCTCAGCGATGAACTCTCAAGTGCTAACAAATCCCTTGAGAAGGCATTTGAGAAGAATAACAGGGAACTTTACCTGGAAGCAAAGTCTGATATACGTACCCTTGCAGGTTATACTATAACGGAAGAGCAGAGCGACAAGCTGCTTTCCCTCATTGTCGAAGAGAGCCCAGAGAGAGCGCTGGAGGATGCGTCCTGGCTCTATGAGAACAGTCCGTACTACAGGCCATCACTTACCCTCGACTACTCGGTAAGCGGTGATGGATTCTCATACAGCTACCATTCAAGCAAGATTATGAAGCCAGGTAGCGAGATTACACTTCCTGACCAGGAATCTATCAATGCCAACTCCAACAGGCTCGGTCGTCTGAAAGGCTGGGGTGTTACTAAGGATGAAGTGACATACGAGGCCGGATCTGTAATTACCATGCCTTTAACGGATCAGACACTATATGCGATCTGGACAAACGAGGTCTCATTTTCCGATCTCGTCAGTGGTATCGATGTGAAGGAGGAGGGTGTGAGTGATGGTGATGAGATCGCTCTTCCTGAGGTTCCTGCAAACAGTGAAGGACGGGTGTTCATCGGCTGGTATGATGAGACGACAGGTGAGTTCATAGGGCCTGAGGCTGAGATTTACACAGTAAGGGGCAATGGTGCCAAGTTCGAGGCCCTCTATGCCGATGTTGAGATTTCGGATGTGAGGACAACCCCGTATTCAACACTGCCATCAAACACCCAGGTAACTCTTAAATTCAATGTAGAGAACACTGGTAACGAGGATTTCAGAAATCTGGAAGTAAGTATTTCTTCCAGCGATGAGAACCTGTCCATCCTGAATGACACATTGTACTTCAGAAGACTTCCTGCAGGAAGTGTCGGTACCGTTTCCACCCGTGTGGTATATACTGGAACAGGGAGTGCAAAAGCCATTCCAATCACGGTATCTGTCACCGATGAGGATGGAAATGTATGGCAGAGTGATTTCTCGCTGACCTCCAAATAATTAGTATCTAATCCGTTCATATGAGCTGTCGTTCAAAAAGCGGCAGCTTCTTTTTTAGTTGCTAGGCAAAAAAAATAGGCGTAATTCCTTACGCCTCAAACTTTAGAAGCCCCCTGTCGGATTCGAACCAACGACCCCGAGATTACAAATCACGTGCTCTGGCCAGCTGAGCTAAGGAGGCATTATCAATGCAACGAGGTAAAAATAGCAATTTTAAAGAACAATTGCAACCCCTTTTTCTCTTTTTCTTCAAATGATCATGTTATTTTTCCATCTGCAAGGATGAAAATACCTTCCATATGTCTTGATGTTGGTGCTTTTAAGTGTTATAAGTAGGTTTGACAATCGCCCTGTAGTTTAGTACTATAGATTAGATTTTGTCTATTTCTACTCGGAGGAAGATTATATATGGCAGGTAACGTATCTAAGAACGCACACCGTGAAGGTGCAAAGGTTTTAATGAGCAGATGGGGCGGCGCTATCAAGATGAAGAGCGTATTCGAGAACGGCAAGCTCCGCCATGTCGCATATTGCGAGAAGACTGGCAATACTGCAAGAAAGCCAAAAGACTTAATGTAATTTTTAAGTTGATGAGATTGACCTGTACCGCTGAGTACAGGTTTTTTATTTTCCGTATTTCCTGAAATTTAACTTCAACAATACATTTATTATATGAAATGGGTTTACACTGTGATATCATGAGACTTAACGGTTAAGTCCAAATTTCACAATTAAACGAGGAGGAATAACGTGAAACGTTTTTCTAAGATAGTTTCCATCGCACTCGTCGCTTTACTAGTCGTAGCTCTTGCAAGCTGTAGTACGACAAGCAAAGTAGAATCGGTTCCTGAGATAGTACTTCCAGCAGCTGCTCCTGCTACTACAGTTCCGGCACCAGCTCCGGCACCTGCTCCAGAGCCAGCACCTGCTGTGGAAGAGGAAGTTGAGGTGGTTACTCCTGAACCTGTCATAACAGGTGTTCCTGAAGAGCCTGTCAGTGCGACTTCAGAATTCCCATTCGGTGTTGAGCCTATCGTAAAGAACACTCAGGGTGACGATGTATTTGATCTGTTCATTATCCATACCAACGATGTTCATGCACGCGTAAGTGCAGGTGAGGACAATTCCGTTGGCTATGCAAAGCTCGCAACTATGATTAAAACAGCGCGCTCGATAACGAACAACGTACTCGTTCTCGATGCTGGAGATGTTACCCATGGAACCAATTTCGCAAATCTCTTCAATGGCGAGACGGTTGGAGAGCTTCTTATAATGTCAGGTTATGATGCGGTAGCCCCGGGTAACCATGATTTCAACTATGGAATCGATAATCTCCTCACTCTCAGCGAAGAGGCGGAGGCTGTATCCGATCTTAAGGTTCTTTCCGCAAATATCACGGATGAGAACGGATATCTTCTTTTCCAGCCTTATCAGCTCTATGATTTCAACGATTTCAGAGTCTGTGTGATTGGTCTTACAACACCTGATACGAAGACGAAGAGCCATCCGAAGAACACGGAGGGTGTTGAATTCGATCTTCCAGTAATCTATGAGAATGCACAGGCTGCAATAGATCTGGCTCATGAGATTGCTGACTACGTAATCGTTCTCGGACATATCGGAACAGTTCCTGATGGTGAGAGCGGACTTACAAGCACAATCATCTGCGAGAACATCGATGGCATAGACCTCTTCATTGATGGACACAGCCACAGTGTTCTCTCTGGTGACAACTATGTAAACGGAACACTTATCGTTTCTACCGGTGAGTACATGCAGAACATAGGTGTTGTGGATATCCTCGTAAAAGATGGGGAAGTTGAGAATCAGAATGCGTTCCTGATTTCCAGCAGCGATGTGCTTGATCCTCAGAACAGCGATCTTGCAAAGCAGTATGGCATTGTGAATGTACCAGACGATCCTGATGTTTCCGCATATATCGAATCTGTTAATGATGCTATCGAAGCTCGCTTCGGTGAGGTTGTCGCAACCATTCCTGAGGATCTTGATGGAGAGAGGGAGCATGTTAGAACCGGAAAGACGAACCTTTCTCAGCTTGTATGTGATGCTATCACAGCTGAAACAGGTGCTGACTTCACAATCGTGAACGGTGGTGGTATCCGTGCCAGCCTCAGCGCAGGGGATGTAACGCTCGGAGAACTTAACGCTGTTCTTCCTTTTACAAACATCGTAACCGTATGTGATATCACAGGTGATGAGGTTTACCAGGCTCTTGAGCATGGATACTCACTTCTTCCAGAGACTAACGGTGCATTCTCTCAGACGGATCTCGACGTCGTATTCGATGCGACAAAGCCAGTAGGGGAGAGAATCCTTGAAGTTAAGCTCAATGGTGAGCCAATCGATAGGAGCGCTACTTACAGCGTAGCTACTAACGACTTCATGGCTGCAGGTGGAGATGGGTACACGATGTTCGGACGTGTAACACAGGAAGGAAGAGTTCTTAACGAGGTATTCGCTGACTACCTCTCAGCTCTTTACCCACCAGCAAACTAAGCTTTTAAAGCTTTCATATTGAAGGGCGCAGAGATGCGTCCTTCTTTTATAATGTGACATTTTAATACAATGAATTGGCTATATTTTAAGGTTACCATGTAAATAGCTACAATTAGAAAGACTGTAATAAAAAAGCAACCCGTATATTACGAGTTGCTTAGGCTCCCCCGGAGGGATTTGAACCCCCGACAGGGTGGTTAACAGCCACCTGCTCTACCGACTGAGCTACAGGAGAATATCTTTAACCTCTAGGATACTACTCTAAAACCAATAGTGATGTCAACAATGATTTATAAAAATTTTTAAATATCGACCTTAATCTCAGAATGGAATAGATGTAATGTTTCTCAATCCTTCACAGACATGAGGAATAGTAAGGAAACCACCTCTGCGTGATTTATCAGAGGTGGAATTCAGTTTTTTTCAAAATGATCTCTATGCTTAGTTGAATGTTATGATTTTATCAGAATCAGATAAAGAAGAATGGTTGATAAGTTCTTCTCCATTATTGAATCTTATTGATGTGATTGTGGTTGCCCAGTTGGTATTTTCACTATACTCGATTTTTCCAGATATCCTGAATACTTCTTCTTGGTTGTTCTCCGTTACGAAATCCACGGCGGTGTTCTTACTATTATCCGTCATTTTAATCTTTGCCCAGTATGTCTGTCCTTCAAGAACTACCTCATCATATGTGATATTTGCTTCTTTTATTACCGGTGTGGTTTCTCCAGATCCTTCACTGATTTCTAATTCCGTTATCATTGTACAGGAAAATGAACCGTCTTCCGTTTTTAAAGTAGTTCCGGAGAATTTCGGGTCTTTAAACGAGTTGTAGATTTCAGCTCTTTCATTCCCGCTGTTTATATCATCATTGAAGGCAATAAACAGTTTCTTTAATTCCTCAGCTGCGAGTTTAGCATTATCTCTTTCTTCCGGACTTGTTGGATTGGGAGCATCATTAAGTGGATCCGTTATTATTTCTGGAGTATTTCCATCTGGGGAACAGGCTGTGAATGCGAATATAATAACCAATAGTGCAATAAGTATTCTGTGTTTCATTTTTCTTCCTCTTTTTAGTTGTTTTGTAGTAAGACTACGAGTCATGGGAATTCATCACCTCCCTTTTTGATAGGGAAGGTGAGTCCGGATTACCGGAACAAGTTATTTTTAGTTGATTGAAATGATGATTGCGCTATCCTCCTTGGCGGGAAGATAACATAGGATACCCCCCTCCATTACGGGTCTGTACTCTGTCTTGCTTAGAGCCAAAGCCCCAATGGGGTTGCCTTAATTGTTTTATGGCCATAAAAAATGGCCTATAGCTACTTTAGCATGAATGAGGCGGGAAGTGAAGATGATTTAAGACTTATGATATCACCATTTCCCTGATAGAAATGTTAATGCGGTCAGGTATTGCACCCCGTTTTTTCTGATACTGCTTATTTTCGGTGCTATTACATACTTTTTCTCGGCTCTGATTGAATCCTCGTATTGAGATTCTACCTCATCACCGTTTTCTTCAATTCTGAAAATCTTCTTCTCGTAATCCGAGAATGCGATGAAAGTGGACTCGACTCCGTAGAACAGCCTCTCCTCCCTTCTAAGAAGTTCGATTGCCACCATGTTCTCAAGCAGAAGGGGACACCCGCTCTCCCCTGATAGCTGTCTTATGAAATAATTGTCACTTATATAATATTTTCTTCCTGAGCTGAGAAGTTCATCTTTAAGTTCATCATAGCCGGGAATGGAGGCTATCATATTCTGGTCTTCGAATTTTTCAAGTATTGAGGATACACATTTCTTATCCAGTTTTGTTCTGTGTGATATATCCCCGATTGAGAGTATTCTTCCGATGTTTGCTGCGATGAATCTAAGTAGATGGAGTGTTTCATCTTTTCTTATACCGTACTCCCTTCTAAGAAATGCCTTTGCATTGCTGAGCTCATCAAGGTATATGCTGAGTGCTACAGGCTCTGAGACGCTCCTCATATGAAGAGGGAATATGGCGATGCTGTTCTCATATTTCTCAAGTGATGTGGCGTTGTTCGCGAGCGAATAGAAGTTTAGGAATTGTGAGAAGGAGAGTGGGTATAGCGGGAAGATTTCCACTTTATTATCATCCCATGCCTTATGCTTTTTTAGTGGAATGCATGATGTGCATGTAGCATATATGCAAAGGTTTTCTATCCTGGCAAGGCTTAATATGAGCTCAGTCTCTTCGGGATCCAGCTTATCTACATCATCAAACAAAAGGCTCATCTTCCTTTTTAAGGCTGCACTGTTTTTCTCATAGGCTTTTCTGAGCTCGCTTAAGCTCGATCTATCAAGCAGAATGGAATGTCCCAGCTCTTTTCTTTCATAGAGTTTTTTCAGGAGTGTGCTTTTTCCTGTTTTCTCTCCTCCTCTTATCAGTTTGAGCCCAGCTCTTTCTTTTGCTTTGATGAGCTTAAGAATGTAGAAGTCCCTCTCCAGCATGTTTTTTATTATAGACTAAGGGGGTACAAAAAGTAAAACAGGATATGATGTTCTTTTCTCGTTTCAGCGTATGGAGGCTTTTTCAAGGCTGAACTGGATAGCAAGTTCAGGGGTGAATGCCCTCTGCAGAAGTCTGAATAGGGCAGAAATTGAGAAAAGGATGTCATTCTCGATGCTTGCTTTGGCCGAAAGATACCTTTCTTTTATCTCATCAAGAGTGAAGCCTATGTCACGTCTTACTGGGAATTCGTTCTCTCCCATGACTTTTCTCGCAAGAGTCTTCTCCCATGCGATATGCTCCTTGATGTTTCCTTTGAACATCCTTGTATGTGGGAGTGTGAACGAGTCTACGATGTAGTGTGAGATTCTTCCCGCTTTGTAGAAATCAAGAATGCTCCAGTATTGCTTCCTGCTCAGCCTGTTCAGCTCTTCAAGTATGTATGCCCTGACCCTTTTCTCCCCATGGCCTCTAAGATATGTGAATACGTTCAGATCAGGTTCTACTGAGCCGTAGATGTATGCATATCTTTTCAGAGTCCCATAAAAGGGGAAGAGGCTTGAAAAGGTAACAGATGCTATTTTTATGTGGCTTTTCTTATCCAACGTCTTCTCCTGAGCTTAGTATCTTTCCTCCGGGAAAAATAAGGATTAAGCGTATGTGAATTACCTGTTAACACTCAACGCGTTCATCCATCATTTCAAAAACACTTGATAATGCATCTTTTTCCTTTTTCTTTTCAAGAGCTTTGGATGCGATTGCGTAGAAAAAGAGGATGAAAGAATAAAAGATGGAAAGATGTGCGAAAAGATCCGTATGTCTTGTGTAGAACGTGAGCCCTTCTTTCTGGTAGAGCGGGACTTCATAGACGTGGTATGTCTCAATGAACGGTTCCAGCATATCCTTCACTTTTCCGCTGGGTTCTATCAGGCAGGTAATCCCGCTGTTCGTACTTCTGAGCATCGGCCTTCTGTTCTCTATTGCTCTGAATACCGCAAGCTGCATATGCTGCATCTCAGCCACAGTGGACTTGCTCCATACGTCATTTGTCAGGTTTATCAGCATGTCTGACCCGTTTCTTACAAAAGCCGCTGACAGATAACCGAAAGTGTCCTCAAAGCAGATAGGTGTGCTGAATCCTATCCCGTCATAGTTGAATACTGTAGGCTCTTCTCCCTCAAGCCACCAGTTGTAATCGTTGGCTATGAGAAGGGCTGTCAGGCGGGGAAAGAGCTCCTGGTATGGAAAATGCTCTGTAAATGGCACCAGGTGCTGCTTACGGTACGTATCCTCCACTTTTCCATTGTTGAAATAGATTACGGTATTGTAATAGTCGACATTCCACTCCCCGTTATCAAGGTAGGGAGGAAGGGTGGGATCTTTCAGTATGCCCTCCGGATTTCCAGTCACAAGGGGAACGCCGAGAGATAGACCGAAAGAGACGAAATCATCGACCATACGGGATGTGAACGAGCTTATAGGGTATGCCATATGCCATGTGACGGAGGGTACGAACGCCGTCTCGCTCCATACGACCATATCTGGGTTTTCAGTCATCGCCTCTTTTGTAAGGCGTATGAGTGTGTCGAGGTTCTTCCTGTACGTCCTGCTTCCTCCGATCCAGGTATCGGCAGAGTGTTCTATGGATGCGATTCTTATCACTCTTTCCGCTTTCTTGTTATCATAATAGTTGAAAGCAATCGTCCCATAGACGAGGTTTATGCTGAAAAGGACGATGTATGAAATGATGTCCAGTTTAAAATGAATAAGGCCATCCCTCCTGCTGATACGCTCCGCAATGAAAGCCTGGAAAACTATCTGTATGAAGATGATTCCCCAGATGCCTGTAATTGACGCGCTCTGTATCAGTGCAGGGTAATTCCATAAGGACGCACTGATGTTCCCGTATGGGTAGCCGAGGAAGCCCCTCTCGGCAAGATAATAGAAGGAGATGAAGACGAGCGTTGAAAGCAGGTATCCACGTTTTTTGAAAAGTGAGAAAGGAAGCTTGAGCAGTGGGAAAGCGATCATGTATTTCGCACCTTCGATGATCGGGGCGATGAATATGGCAAGAGGGTGGAACGTACTGAGCCAGTAATTGTAGACGATGTAGAGAAGAAAGCCGAAGAGGAACCCGTGTATGGGGGCTCTTACATAATTCGTTCTTATGATCAGGAGAAATAGTGGTATAAGGGATATGAATGATAGCAGTCCAAAGCCGTCAAGATTTATGACGGTTGGAAAACAAAGTGATGTGAGAGAAACCGATATGAGCAGAAGAAAGAGCTCATAAAATATGTCCCTTATTTTTCTCAGCATTCTTCAAGGGTAGGGGAAAAATCGTCCCGGGTCAATTGAGAGTGATGAAAAAATCCCAGCCGTAAAGCTGGGATGATATCATTTCTGTGTTAGGAAGTCCTCCGGTACGCTGTCCTGGCCATCCCATATGATCTGCCTGAAATGGGTCGGATCCGTATTCCCTTCGGTATTTATGATGAGAACGTTGGACTTTTCATTCAAGCCAAGAACCTTCCTGAGTCCCTCCGAGCCGCTTTCGGTCATTATCGAATAAAGAGCGCCTAGAGGAACAGCACCGCTTTCACCGGAAATTACGAACGGGTCTCCCTTAAGTGGGACGGCAAGGATTCTCATTCCCCTGGCTGCGGTGTAATCAGGTACTTTCATGAAGGCGTCAACCGTTCCATCGAGCACCTGCCACGCGATTGGGCTAGCTTCCCCGCACGCAAGACCCGCCATTATGGTATCAAGCGAACCTGTTATGTTGTGGAGTGTTCCATCGTTATATCTCGCGGTCTCATAGATGCATGCCGCCTTATCAGGCTCGACAACTATGAACTTTGGTGGATCATCCTTGAAAAGGGAGGCGTAGAAACCGATTGTTGCCGCTGCGAGCGCACCCACACCTGCCTGAACGAATATGTGGGTAGGCCTGTTTATTCCCAGTCCTGCGAACTCCTCCTGAGCTTCAAGCATTATCGTTGTATAGCCCTGCATGATCCAGGTTGGTATTTCCTCGTAGCCAGGCCAGGATGTGTCACTTATGATCTGCCAGCCGTATTTCTCCGCATCCTCAGCGATTTTGCGAACAGCATCATCATAATTCCCATCGACGACTTCGACACGGGCACCATAGCTTCTTATGGCATCTATTCTTGCCTGCGATGTGTACTTATGAACATAAATTACGCATTTGAGATTGAGTTTCATCGAAGCCCATGCGATTCCTCGTCCATGGTTTCCATCTGTAGCGGATGCAAACGTAAGGTCCTTGAGCTTCTCATGGCATTCAGGGCTTACAAGATAGTCATATGAGAGCTGTTCATCGCTAAGGCTGAGCTTTTTCTGGATGAAACGTGCGATGGCGAAACTTCCACCCATTACCTTGAATGAGTTCAGATGAAGGCGTTCTGATTCATCCTTCACATAAATTCCCTCAAGACCGATCATCTGAGCAAGATTCGGAAGGCTCTTGAGGCTCGTCATCTTATAGCCCGGTATCTGGCGATGGAAAGAGCGTGCGATGCGGGCATACTTTATGTTGAAAAGCTCATCCGCCTTGGAAAAATCTTTTTTCTTAGTTCTTACTATGTATTCGAAATCCCTGTTGTCGTTCATAATATCCTCTCTCAGTCATTATATTGGCTGATTGGAAAAAAGCAATATGAGCAAAATAGAAAACGCTTCTATTAACATATGCAATAAATTCAGACACGTAAATTGAGGAAAAGCAAAAGGGGAGGCATCTAATCCTCCCCTCATGACGGTTACTTTCCGCTTTTCTTTTTCATATTCTCCTCGTAGACTTTCCACGTTGAGCTTATTATCGTATCGAGATCGCTGTGTTTCGCGCTCCATCCGAGCTCCTTCTTGGCATAGGCGGATGCAGCAACGAGCTTTGCCGGATCTCCAGGTCTGCGCGGGCTGATAATCGCTGGAATCTCTTTTCCTGTGATTCTTCTTGCAGCCTCTACAATCTGCATTACCGAAAGTCCCTTCTCTGAGCCAAGATTGACCACAAGATTCTTGTTCTTACTCATGATGTAGTCTGCGGCTTTGACATGGGCATCGGCAAGATCGGTGACATGCACATAATCCCTTACCCCGGTTCCGTCCTCGGTAGGGTAGTCGTTTCCGAATATGAGCACGTTAGGCCTGATTCCGCATGCCGCTTCCATGACGATTGGAATGAGGTTTGCAGGATTCCTTTCAAGGCCAAGCATCTTTCCATCCACATCATAACCTGCGGCATTGAAGTATCTCAGTGCTGCGTAATTAAGCCCTTTGAGTTTAGAATACCATTCAAGGTTCTGCTCTATGCAGAGTTTCGTATAGCCATAGTAGTTCTCAGGATTCGTCGGGTGTTTCTCATCTATTGGCAGATACTGCGGTTCACCGTATGTCGCTGCGGATGATGAGAGGATGAAATTCTTGCATCCGGCGTTCAGGCATTCGGTAATCAATATGAGTGACCCTGTGATATTGTTCTCACTGTATTTCTCAGGCTTAACCATCGATTCCCCTGCAGCTTTGAACGCGGCAAGATGAACTGCGACATCCCAGCCTTCTGAAAGGACTTCGCGAACCCTGTCCCTGTCCAGAATATCCCCCAGATAGAACTTCGCATCCGGGCTCACATTGCTTTCAAGGCCTGTTGAGAGGTTATCATAGATACCAACCTCATCACCCCTCTCCAGGAATGAAAGGGCTACATGAGTTCCGATATATCCGGCTCCTCCAAAGAGTATTACTTTCATTTTCTTCTTCTCCTTTTGATGAGATTTTACTTCTTTTAGAAAAAAGATGAAAGGACGGCTACTTGAATTTCGCGATAATACCTTCTATCTCTTTCATCCTCGCATCCTTCTCCGCCTCGCTCCTTGCTTCCAGAACGATTCTCAGATACGGTTCGGTGTTGCTCTTTCTCACACTTAGCCACCAGGATGGGAATTCAATTCTGTAACCGTCGAAATCGAGAACTTTCATAGGGCCTTCCTTCTCATAATGGGAAAGGATGGCGGCGATGCATTCATCTTTCTCATCAAGCTTGAAATTGACCTCGCCGGTGTTTGAATATTTCACGATTGAGTCTATGAATGACGAGAGTGTCTCTCCGTTCTCTTTCAGGCTCTTTACGACACTGAGCACGAGAAGGGAGGCAAGAACTCCGCTGTCGCAGTTGAAGAAATCTTTTCTGAAGTAGTAGTGCCCGGCAAGCTCTCCCCCGAAGATGCCGTCAATCTCCCTGATCTTAAGCTTTGCAAAGGCATGCCCGACCTTCCAAATTGTCGGTGGAAAGCCTATTGACTCAAGATATTCGGTCGTGCTTCTGCTAGTCCTTATGTCGACGAGGGAATTTCCTTTCAGTCCTTTTTTCATATAGTAGTAACCAAGGACTGCGGTGATGTAGTCCGGCTGGATGAAACGGCCCTTCTCATCTATGAACATGACGCGGTCCGCATCACCGTCATAGATTATGCCGACATCACTTCCGTTTTTAAGGGTCTCGGCTTTAATAGCACTGCAGTTCTTCTCTTCAAGCGGATTAGGCTCATGATTCGGGAAGCTACCGTCGAATGTATCATAGATATAGTGTACCGAATCATTCTCAAGCACATCCTTGATTATGAGGTTAGCCATTCCGTTTGAGCAGTCGATACTGATGTTGAGCCCTTCAAGCTGAGGTCTGAAATTCCTGAGGTACTTTACATACTCATCCTTGACGTAGGAGTAATCCTTGACTATTCCTTTCTTCCCGCTTAAAGAGACTTTTTCTTCTCTAACAAGCTTTTCAAGCTCTTTCAGTCCGCTATCTCCTCCGACCGGGATCGCATCCTTTCTTGAGATTTTCAGCCCGTTATACTCTTTCGGATTGTGGCTTGCCGTAATCTGTACTGAGGCATCCGCATTAAGGAATACCGTAGAGAAATAGACCATCGGGGTTGTTGCAAGCCCCAGGTCCCATACATCAGCACCGCTGTCTGTTATACCCTTTAAGAGGTATTCATGGATCTCAGGGCTAGTAAGCCTTACATCCCTTCCCACAACCACATGATCGGTTGATAGAAGGGTTGGCAGAAAATAGCCTACCTTGTATACGGTTTCCTTGTCGAAATCCTTGTTGTAGATTCCTCTGATGTCATAAGCTTTGAATGCTCCCATAATGACTCCTACCTTAACATATCGATGAACTTCTTCGGGTCCATCATTTCAAAATAGTATCTCTTCCCGTCTTTCAGGGTGACCTCGACAAGGGTTTTCCTGAAAAGGCGTGTGAATAGCCCTGCCTGCTTGCAGATCCCACCTTTCTCAACCGATCTCACGGCATCCGAATGGGAAACGATCGATGCTGAGCTTACATCACTCTTTCTGAATGAATGCTCCATCTTAACATACTCGCTCTTCTTTTTTCTTTTTATCTCTATGCCCAGAAAGGTTGGGGGACGATCGAAATCCTCGAAAATGAAAGTGTTGCCGTCGGAGTACATGAAAACCCCGTACTCCCTTTTCTCCCCGCTTGATGAGAGATAGAAGAGCGCATATGTGCGCATCGTTATCTTAGCTCCAAGTTTTTCTTCCCTTTGCTTAAGGAAATCAAGTGTTTCATCATCTAATTGCATAAAACAGTACTCATTTTTCAAAAGATAATATATGATACCATAATCATGCAGGATTTTCTAAGGAAAGATTTTTCAAAAATATTGAAACATAACGGTCTTGAAGCAAGGAGACTGATGAGGGAAAGCGGTTCGAACGTCGCAAGAGTCTACGACAGGAATCTTGAGGGGCTCGATGTTACCGTCGACCTTTACGGCCCATACGCTCGAATTCTCGATTATGGCGATGAGCCACTTAGCGAGGCAATGATGGTCGAGGTCATCGATCTCGTACGCCGTTTTCTTTATATAGAAAGCGACAAGGTCTTCTATAAGGTAAGGAAGAAGAGGGAGAGGGGAGAGCAGCATGAGAAGGAGGATGAGAGCCTGAGCCTGAGTGTTCTAGAGAACGGACATACGTTCAGGGTCGAACTCTTAAAATATGTTGATACCGGCCTTTTTTTGGATCAGGCGAATACGAGGAAAAGCGTTGAGGAAGCCGCATTCGGCCTCAAGGTTCTCAATCTCTTTTCCTACACAGCATCCTTCAGCGTCTATGCCGCAGCAGGTGGGGCAGAGAGCGTAGACAGCGTGGACCTTTCGAATGTCTATACAGCATGGGGCAGGGAGAACATGGATTCAAACGGTTTTCTCGACAGAAGCAAGTACCAGATGATAGCCTCTGATGCTGAGACTTTCATTGAGTCTGCTCTCAAGGAGAGGAGGAAATGGGACCTTATAATATTCGATCCTCCTTCATTTTCGAATTCCCATAAGGCGCATGATTTTGATCTCAAGAAGGACTATCTGTATTATCTATACAATTTTACCAAACTCTTGAATGATGGCGGTATCGTAATATTCAGCGAGAATCTTTCATCCTTCAATCTGGATAAGGGACGGTTGAAGGCATATTATAAGATAAAGGAAGTAAGTGATGAACTCAGGGCGTTCGGGTTTACGAAGAAGAGAAGTCTGCTTCGTATTTTCAGGCTGGAGAAAGTGAAAGAGTTCAAGGGAGAAGTGATGAAAAGGATTATGGATGATGACAGCCTTGAGAGGCTGACCCTCCCAGGGGAAGAGAAGAGTGAGAGAAAGCCGAGGGCGACAGAGAGAAAGGCGTGGGGACCAGAGAGACGAGATGCCCGTCCCGATTACAGAAAGCAGGAGAGAAGGGGCGGATATGGTATAGAGAGAGGCTCTTTCAAGGACAGAAGGGATAGACGTGACTACCCTGATTCAGACAGGCCTTGGAGGGAGAAGAGAAGATTTGATGACAGACCCGGTTACCCTGAGAGAAAAAGAGAGGAGCGTGACGGGAGAAGAGGCTATGATAGAGCGGAGCGCTCAGATCGAGATCGCAGGTTCGATGATCGTCCCAGAAGGGAATATGGGGACAAGAAAAGCGATAGGCCTTCCAGGTGGAATGATGAGCGGCCAAGAAGAGAGGGCTCTTACAGATCTGATAGGTCCTATGATGAGAGACGCATGGAGCGCAGGGACCGTGATGAGCGCCCGCGTTTCCGCTCTGATGAGAGAGGAGTGGGCAGAAGGGTGAAGAAGGCACCCGTTCCGTACGGCTACGATGAGTTCAGACGTACCAAGGGACGTGATGATGAAAATAAGGATGAATGATGTGAGCCTCCCATGTGGAGGCTTTTCATTTCTCTTTTAGTCCGATGTAGTATTCAACAAGTGCGATATCCTTTAAGAGCCTCTCAGGTAGGAATTCTGTAACGCTGTCCTCCCCTTGGAGGGCGAGCATTCTCTGCCCGTAGTTTCCCATCATAGGCGCACTTTCATCTATTGAGTCCGGGCCTTTGAATGCCGCATTGAGATGGCAGTGGGAGAATTTCCTTTCCCCGCTCTTTCCCGCAAAGCATGTTGATGCGAAAAGGCGGCAGATGAGAGGACGTGCCTCATAGCACATGCAGTGATATGCTTTGCTCTCATCGTAAAGCGGACATGGGCCGTTCTTCTGTCCCTTTGCGCTTTCAAGCCTCCCCATGATCTCTTCTTTCTTCTCTGAAAATGCTATGAATGCAGAGAGGAAAAGACTCTCGTATTTCGTGATATCAGGAAGAAAGCGGGAGCAGCATATTCCGCAGCCGGGAGGGCATTTCACCCCCTCCTTCTCAGAGAATGAGGTAATCTCACTTTTTGTCTCATCATAGAATTCTGCCATCCTTTCAAGAGCATCGGCAATCGATGTTCCATTTAGGCCTTCAAGTGCTTTTGCTATTTCATCCATAACACAAGATTAATAGTATTTCCATTGTTTTTCTGCAATATGGAAATATGTGTTTTTCGTGGAAATAGGTTTGCTCTCTCTTTCCTTTTACAATTAACAAAAGGCTCTTTTCTGTGGTATTATTTTCAAGATGGACAGGATTCATGCGGTAGAGAACATGGCTTACACGATCCTCGATGAGATCGGGGATGAATATGAGAAGATTGAAGCGGTCTCGCATCTCAGCTCTGTGGCCAGGCTCTCTTTCCTTCTCGCATCAAGGAGGAATGTGAATCCCGAGCTGGCTTACATCGCGGGAGTTCTTCATGACCTCTATGCATTCACTCACGAAAGGAAGGAACACGCGCTTCACGGCTCGATACTCGCACTCGGGATACTGCGGTCTCTTAACATATTCACAGAGCAGGAGATCGATGATGTGGTCTCATCAATACGCCATCACAGTGATAAGAAAAGAATTCATGACCCGCTTTCTGAGGTTCTCAAGGATGCCGATGTCCTGGATCATTTTCTTTCTGACCCTTTTCAGAGCCCCTCGGTAAAGGACTATCCGAGGTACAGGAAGTTGAAGAAGGAGCTTTCCATCGCTCTCCCTTAGGACCTTGCAAGCTTCCTTTTCACTGAAGCTGCCATGATTTCAAGCAGTACGAACGCAATAAGTACATATGGTAGCAGTCCCTCCCCTGTGAATCTTGATATGACTCCGAAAAGGAACGGGGTAACACTTGATCCTATATATGCCGAAGCCATCTCGAGTCCCATGATTTTCTGAGCATCATCCATCCCGAAAATTGATGGTGTCTGATGCAGAAGGGAAGGGTAGACCGGTGCAAAACCGAGGCCAACGAGGAACACTGAGACTGCAATCATGATGAAAGAAGTGGAGAGGATGAGCGCAAGAGCTCCGAGAAGGGAGAGGATGAGACCTGCAGCGATCATGAAGCGGTCTCCCGTCTTTTCATTGAATGCTCCTGTCAGAAACCTTCCCACTGTCATTCCCCAGTATATGAATGAGGCTATCTGGGCGCCCTGGCTTTCCGTGAGTCCCTTTGAAAAAACGGTGAAAGAGGCGCTCCAGTTGAGCATTGTCGATTCTATCGCGCAGTATAGGAAGAAAGAGAGGAGGACTATAGGTGCACCCTTGATCCTGAGTGTGTCAGCTATTGAGCTCTTTTCCCTCTTGATTTCAACATCCTCAACCTTCTTACTGCTTCCTTCGTTCTTTTTCCAGAGAGGAAGTGATATCAGAAGGAGCAGCACTATCAGGCTCTGTATTGCGGCCATAAGCAGATAAGCGTCATTCCAGGTGCGACCTGAAGCGAAGAACAGAGCCAGTACCGTAGGTCCGAACGTGGTTCCAAGCCCCCAGAACGCATGAAGCCAGCTCATATGCCTGGCTTTGTAATGAAGTGCGACATAATAATTCAGGCCTGCATCCACGCTTCCTGCTCCAAGACCCAGGAGGAGGGCAATCGGAAATACGGTAAAAGAGTTGGCCAGGAATGCGAAAGCATATAGTGATAGCGCAGTAAGAATTACGGAGACGGTAGTGATATGCTCCGTCCTGTATCTCGATGAAAGCCTTGAATATGATATCGAGGATATCACTGTGCCCATGCATATCGTAAAACTGATATACCCTAGATTCGAGACGTCGAATCCAAGGGATGTATGCATCATGGGCCAGGATGCTCCTAGCAGGGAGTCCGGCAGCCCAAGGGAGATGAATGCGATATAAATTACGATTAGAAGCAGTGTTGATATCATGGTGGCAATGATAGCTAAAGCGGTGGAAAAAGAAAAGGACTCAGATGAGCCCTTTTGCTGTCATATTCCCATTTTCGCCTTCTGCTTAGCCCAGCTATCTTTGAGCGTGCATGTGCGGTTGAAAACCAGGTGGTCCTCTCTTGAGTCCTTGCTGTCCACGCAGTAGTATCCGTTTCTGATGAACTGCAGGTAGTCGCCGACCTTGGCCTTTCCAGCCTCCTCTTCAACATAGGCGTTTTCTATCACGATGAGGGAATCAGGATTGAGGTCATCCAGGTAGTTTCCTGTTGCAGCTCCCGGATTCTCTGCCTTGAAGAGCTTGTCGTACTGTCTTACCTCAGCTTTTATGGCATGGTCTCTTGATACCCAGTGACTTGTTCCCTTGACTTTCCTTCCATCCTCACTCGTACCTCCACGGCTTAGAGGATCGTATGTGGCGTGTACAGCTGTTATCTTGCCACTCTCATCTTTTTCAACACCTGTGGCAGTGATGTAATAGGCATGTTTGAGACGGATTTCGTTTCCGATATAGAGCCTGTGGTAGCCCTTGACCGGGGTTTCCATGAAATCCTCCCTCTCGATGTAGATATGCTTTGAGAAGGCGATCTTGTGAGTACCGCTCGTCTCATCCTCAGGATTGTTCTCAGCGTCGAAGTACTCTGTTTTCCCCTCCGGGTAGTTATCGATGATTACGAGAAGCGGATCAAGGACGGCCATGAGCCTCTTGGCCCTTTTGTTAAGGTCCTCCCTCACGCAGAACTCCATGAGCGAATAGTCCACCACACCCTCGACTTTTGCAACTCCGACACGGCTTACGAAATCTTTCATGCTCTCAGGTGAGTAGCCTCTTCTTCTTATTCCGCTTACAGTCGGCATTCTTGGATCATCCCATCCTGTCACGAAGTTGTTATTGACGAGATAGAGCAGCTTTCTTTTGCTCATGAGCAGATAGTTGATATTAAGACGTGCGAACTCGTACTGATGCGGGGTATGCTCTATTCCGTCAATGCTTGTAGCCCAGTCATATGCGGGTCTGTGATCCTCGAACTCAAGGGTGCAGATGCTGTGAGTTATTCCCTCGATCGCATCAGAGATCGGGTGTGTGAAATCGTACATCGGGTAGATGCACCATTTGTCCCCGGTTCTTGGATGGGTGGCGAACTTGATCCTGTAAAGGGCAGGGTCCCTCATGTTGATATTGGGACTTGCCATATCTATCTTGGCCCTTAGCGTATAGGAGCCCTCAGGATGCTTTCCTTCCTTCATCTCCTCGAATAGTCTCAGGTTCTCCTCGATCGGGCGATCCCTGTCCGGACTGTTCTTCCCAGGCTCTGTAAGGGTTCCCCTGTATTCCTTCATCTGCTCGGCGGATAGGGAGTCTACATATGCCTTTCCCTCTTTTATGAGGCGCACTGCGATCTCATAGAGCTGGTCATAATAGTCCGATGCGTAATATTCATAGTTACCCCAGTCGAAACCGAGCCATCTTATATCCTCCTTGATGGAGTCGATGTATTCCATGTCCTCTTTCGCCGGGTTCGTATCATCTAGTCTCAGGTGGCAGCGTCCACCGTACTTTTTTGCAAGACCGAAATTGATGCAGATGCTCTTGATATGTCCGATATGCAGGTAGCCGTTAGGCTCTGGAGGGAAGCGGGTTACGATTTCCCCGTTTGGGACCCTTCCGTTCTTAAGATCGTCCTCGATTATCTTCTCAAGGAAGTTCAAAGGCCTTTCTTCTTTCGTGTTTTCCATATGATCTCCTTACTTGCCTTTCATAGGGCAATTTAGATGTTGGCTTAATTTAGCATAAAGAAGTCGTTTTGGATAGCATCAGAGAGCTAGAAGAGCTCAAGTAAGATCTCCTCATCGGATGGCTCAATCAGGAAGCCGAATGATGCGGAGGATGTGAAAGCGGGATTTGAAATCTTAAGCAGGCATTTATCTCCTGAGAAGAACGATACACACTCATTCTCCTTTTTTATGATAAGTTCGTTGCCGCTCTCGATGCTCATCCTGCATTCGGAAGGCCAGAGTTTCATATCGATATGATCTTCTTTGAATATGATTCTGTCCCTCTTTGTATGGAGCATGAGAAATGAGACGGATTTGTTATGCCTTACAAGGCGAAGCTCTCCAACCTCCTCAAGGCTGTAGAGTGCCGCACATCTTCTTTCTGAGCGGAATGTGAGGCTGTGTGCTCTGACCTTGACGCTTTCAGGTCTGTTTATCCAATCCGTCTTTTTTATCTGCATGGTGAGATTCTACACTTGAGAGAGAGGAATATTCAAGCTAGTATAGCATCATGATTGCAGTAATGGGTGATGCCTGCCTGCTCTTCAGACAGGTTGAGAATGATTTGTTCAGATGTGATGTTTCCGGCTATGGATATCGTGTTGCCTCGGCTTTGGCTCATAAGGGGGTCTTCCCGGCACTTTTTTCTCCTCTTGGAAGCGACAGGGCGGCCTCTGCTATAGTGGAGCGTATGGTAAGCGATGAGATTCTTTTCGATCCTGAGATCTCGAATCTGCCGCTTAAGACAGGCATCATGATAGAATACCTTGATGGCCAGAAGATCGATCTTACCTCCTCTTCAGCCGCAAGTGCCCTCTCCTCAGATCTTTTAGGGGAGGCTTTGAGCGTGCATACGAACATAAAGTGCGTGCATCTGAGTTCAAGAGGGCTCAGCCTCAACCCGACAGCCTCGGCATTCATCGACCAGAGTCTCTTCATAACGCCCCGTCCTTATATCGTGGTGGATCTGAATGAGGACTCCTCAAATGCCTTGTTATCTCGTTCAATAGAGACCTTGATGCCTTATGCGGACCTCTTCATAGCAAAGAAGGAAGCATGTCCTGAGAGTGTTATCAGCAATGCCCGTCTTGTTCTTCTGAAGTCGGAGGGCAAGGTGGAAATCTTCAAGAAAGGAGAGCTTGTCGCCTTTGAAGATGTGAAAAACACTGATGATGAGACCTTAGCATCAACTCTGCTTTATACCCTTGAAAAGGACTTCTTCCCATCTGCGGATGATGATTTCTCTTCATATGATGTCCCGCTTTCCATCCTTAAGGAAGCCTTAAGGGCCTTATGAGAAGAATAATCATATTGCTGTTCCTCATCCTTCTCATCCCGTCCTGCGAGAAGAATGAGGTGTTCTCTCGAACCGAGCTTAGAATGGATACTCTCTGTACCATCAGTGTCTACACGAGAAAGGATGAGGCTCTTCTTGATCAGGCATTTGAAATCATAGATAGTGCCTCCGCCATGATAGACATGTATGACAGTGAAAGCGAGATAAGCCGAGTCAACAGCATGGCATCAGCAGAGCCTGTAGCAGTGAGTGATGAGCTTTTTTCTCTTTTGATGAAAGCTTATGATGTCTCGGAGTACACCGATGGGGCTTTCAATCTGGCAATCGGTCCCCTTGTCGCACTATGGGGAATAGGAGGGGAGAATGCGAGGCTTCCATCTGAGGCTGAGATAGCTAAGGTCCTTCCCCTTCTTGACTGGCATGACATCATACTTGACGAGGGTGGAAAGACTGTCTTCTTTAAAAAGGAAGGTATGAGGATAGATCTCGGAGGGGTTGGAAAGGGGTACATCGCGGATCTCATTGCTGAGATGTTCAGAGAAAGCGGTACAGAGAGTGCTCTTATCAACCTTGGAGGCAATGTCTATGGGCTGGGAACAAAGAGCGATGGCGAGCCTTGGAAAGTGGGCTTGCAGGATCCGTTTTCAGAGCATGGAGGCTATTTCACCACGATATCCTGCTCTGATGCATCGGTCGTTACCAGCGGTGGTTATGAGAGGCATTTCATCGCAGAGGATGGCAAGGTCTATCATCATCTGCTTGACTGGAAAACGGGCTATCCGGCATCTTCCGATATCATCTCCTCAACGATAATATCAAGCGATTCCACACTCTCAGACATGCTCTCAACAGCCTGTTTCGTCCTTGGAAGCGAGAGGGCAGAGGCTGTTGTTGACCACTATGGTGTCTCTGCACTCTTCCTCCTTGAGGATGGCAGCATTGAGAGGATCAGGATTTGAGGAAGTTGAATGCCAGGAAGCTGTCATGGATGTATGAATCCACGAGATCGTTAAGGGAAGAATCACTGTAAAAATCTGTTAGAACATATCCTTTCTCGAATAGAGGAGAGAGGATTGAAGAGAGTGTGTGACTCGATTCGAACGTGTCCTTTTCCCTTATCATCTTCTCTACTTCTTTCCGGCTTCTGCTCCTTTCATCTGAGAAGGGAATGGTGTATTTGACTTTGAGCTTACCCCTCTCTTCCTTTTTCTCATCAAACAGATAGAGCACTGGGTTTGCTACTCCGAACAGAAAGTGTCCTCCTTTTTTAAGAGTTCTGTCCATTCCCTCATAAAGAGGACTTAGGTCGGAGATGAAATTTATGGAATGCGGTATGAATACGAAATCGAACGAGTTATCTTCAAGCGCTCCGAGATCCCTCATGTCTCCGACCATGGCTATGCCATCAAGGGAATGTTTTTCCAGCCCTTCCTGATCACGCTTTATCTGTTCTGATGATGCATCTATGCTTGTGACTTTTGCCCCGTATGCGGCAAAAAGCACAGTCTGCTGTCCACCACCTGATGCAAGCAGCAGGACGCGTTTACCCTTGCACCCTTTGATCCATGATTCTTTCACGAAAGCCTTCGGTGTAAGCCGTACCTTGAGGTCTCCTCCTTTTGCTGCCTCAACATCCTCGTCTGAAGCGGGAAGAGTCCAGTAATTCCCCCTTCTTGCCTCCTCATCCCAGGCCTTGCCGTTATAATACGCTTCATTCATGAGAACATGTTATTACAAAAGATTGGAATTGTGTTATTTTATCTTTTGTGGATAGAAAACGTATTTCTTCAAAAGTGGTTGTACCAGCTCTTTTAATTCTCCTTCTTATTGTGCTTGTCGTCCTCTTGG
The DNA here is from genome assembly GCA_944389025.1 of uncultured Spirochaetaceae bacterium. Taxonomy (GTDB): domain Bacteria; phylum Spirochaetota; class Spirochaetia; order Sphaerochaetales; family Sphaerochaetaceae; genus Ornithospirochaeta. The sequence goes on along the minus strand of CALXKU010000016.1, from coordinate 26,756 downwards.
GGGTCTGGACAGCGGATATACACGAGCAGAGGAGAAGGGAGGCTCTTCGTACTGCCCTTGAAAGCGTAATAAGCGAGAGGGGAGAGAAGGGTCTTTTCGATCTTGCAGGAATACCGACTGACAGCCTTAATTACGGTGATGTCGACATCTACCTCGAGGGAAGGGGAGCCTGGACATTCCAGGATGGGGAGAGGAGCGATATCGCGGCATATGAGAAGGCCAAGGAATCCACGGTTCAGATAATAAGTTCAAGCAGCCTGAGCGATGAGAGCCAGGCCTCAGGGGTTATAATCAGCAGTGACGGATATATAGTCACGAACATGCATGTTCTTGGAGATGCGGATAGCTTCAGTGTGAATTTCTACGATGGCAGCAGCAGTGAAGCCACCCTTGTAGGATATGACCGCCTTACGGATATCGCCGTCATAAAATGTGACAGAAAGGATCTGAAGAGCATCACATTCGCCTCCCATGAGCCTGTGATCGGTAGCAGGGCGATTGCGATTGGAAACCCATACGGCTACACATGGAGTATGAGTGCCGGTGTCGTATCAGGTCTCTCCCGCTCCCTTTTTACGCAGGATGGAATGATGATTCCGAATCTGATCCAGACGGATAACTTCATTAACCCCGGCAACAGTGGCGGCCCCCTTCTTGACAGCCGCGGGGATATGATAGGTCTCATCTCTTCCATTTACACGACAACCGGAAGTGCGCAGGGCATATCATTCGCAATCCCTTCTGAGACCGTAAGAAGGGTCAGCCTTTCCATAATGGAGAATGGCGGTGTAAGCCGTGGAATGCTCGATGTGACCACTGTGGAACTCAATCCTCAGCTCGTCTCTTATCTTGGCCTTGGTATTACCGATGGCATCATGATAAGTCAGACAATCAGGGGAGGTGAGGCTGAGAAGGCAGGACTGAGAGGTGGCAGCGAGCTTGCCCAGTACGGGGATGCGATGATATACATAGGAGGGGATGTAATCGTCTCAATCGCTGGGAAACCGGTGAGGGGATATGCTGATTATTTTGCCGCCCTTTTCGGAACCCAAAGCGGGGAGAGCGTGGAAGTCTCCGTTTACCGGGACGGGAAAATCCTGACTCTGGATGTTGTTCTCGTCGATCAGAGTGATGAAAGCATGAGGTGGGTGCTGTAGTATGAGTGGGGAGTTGAATTTTCAGACAGGTAAGTCAAAGCCTTTCCATGTCGTCTCCTCTTTTGACATGGCAGGTGATCAGGCGGAGGCTGTTGAGAGCCTTTACAGGGGATATCTTGAAGGAGACAGGGCTCAGACACTGAAGGGAGTCACAGGTTCCGGAAAGACTTTCACGATGGCCAAGCTGATAGAAAAGATACAGAAGCCGACACTTGTGCTTTCCCACAATAAGACACTTTCTGCACAGCTTTACAGGGAGTTCAAGACTTTCTTTCCCGAAAATGCTGTCGAGTATTTCGTCTCCACATACGATTACTACCAGCCGGAGGCGTATGTGCCAGGAAAAGACCTTTATATCGAGAAAGAAACCGATATAAATGATGAGATAGACCGTCTGCGACTTGCCGCCTCCTTCTCCCTTCTTGAGCGAAGGGATGTGATAGTCGTTGCCACTGTGTCCTGCATATACGGATTAGGAAACCCTGTCGCTCTGACCGATATGGTTCATACGTACAACACCGGGGACACGTTCGACCATAAGAAGGAATTCGCACAGCTTTCGCGTATGCTTTATGAGCGCAATGATTACTCTCTGGAACGTGGTACTTTCAGAAGCAGGGGGGATGTCATCGAAATCTATCCGGCATATCTTGAGAGCGCTTTCCGCATCCGCCTTGATTGGGATGAAATTGAGGATATTACATGGTTCAATCCTGTCAGCGGGGAAAAATATGAATCCGTTGATTCTATCACCCTTTATCCTGCAAAGCAGTTCGTACTCCCTGAAAGCTACATCAAAAAGGGAATTGAGAGGATAAACGAGGAAAAAGAGGAGAGGGTGGAGTACTTTAAAAGCCTTGGAAAGCTTGTTGAGGCGGAGAGGATCAAGACAAGGGTTGAATATGACTTGGAAATGCTTTCGGAAACAGGGCATTGCTCAGGAATAGAGAACTACTCGCGCCCACTTTCTGGAAGGGCACCAGGTGAGCGTCCTGCGGTTCTTCTAGATTATTTCCCCGATGATTTCGTGACCTTCATCGATGAGTCCCATGTAACACTGCCTCAGATCGGTGCGATGTATGAGGGTGACCGCTCAAGAAAACTCAACCTAGTAAATTACGGCTTTCGTCTTCCCTCAGCCCTCGATAACAGGCCTCTTAAATATGATGAGTTTGATCAGAAGGTCGGACAGAGAATCTATGTCTCAGCAACACCGGGGGAAAGGGAGAGGAATGAGTCGAGTCAGATTGTCGAACAGCTGATAAGGCCGACCGGTCTTCTTGATCCCAAGATAGAGGTGAGAAGTACCGAAGGTCAGATGGAGGATCTCTATTCAGAGATTCGAAAAACCATCGATAAGGGTGAGAGGACCATTGTCACGACCCTTACCAAGAGGATGGCTGAGGATTTAAGCGACTATCTTGCCTCCCTTGGCCTGAAGGTCCAGTATCTTCACTCCGAGGTTGATACTATAGAGCGTGTAGAGATTCTCCGCGATCTCAGGAAAGGTAAATATGACGTGCTGATTGGAATCAACCTTTTACGTGAAGGTCTCGATCTTCCGGAGGTCTCCCTCTGCGCAATCCTTGATGCGGATAAGATAGGCTTCCTGCGCTCTGCCACATCTCTTATCCAGACGATAGGACGTGTTGCGAGGAATGCCGATGGTCGTGTAATAATGTATGCCGACAGGATCAGTGATGCCATGGCTGAGGCTATCAGTGAGACCGAACACAGGAGGGCGGTCCAGAGCGCATATAACGAGGAGCATGGTATAACCCCTAAGACGGTTAAGAAGGCGATTGAGGATATCATAGAGCGTGATACGGGAGAGAAGGAAGAGGTTGCGAAAGAGGATATCAGGATAAGGAAAGCGGGCTACAACCTCCTTCTTGAGAAGGATAGGAAGAAATACGTGCGCGACCTTGAGAAGCAGATGCTCGAGTATGCGAAGAATCTGGAGTTCGAGAAGGCCGCGGCAGTCCGTGACGAGATAGCCAAATACAAGGCTATCTGAAATCGAAGAGGACCATGTCATACCTCGATGGTGTGATGCTCGGTGTGCTATTCTTATACTCCTCCTTGAAAGGGAAGTTCTCCACGATCCCCTCATAGAGTCCTTGTACCGTTATGACATCATTGGTGAATCTTGCATCATATGTTGCCGTCTCGCTCTCCGTATCATAGCCAAGGTAGCTTAGAAGAGCGTAAGTGAAATAGCCGTGTCCAAGCGTTTTATTTTCATATGAGCTCTGTACGTCACTTGCGGCGGAGAGTACGTAGCTCTCCGGTTTCGCTGGTGCATCCGAATTGAGGGCCTCGAATGAGAGCCTGATGGAAGAGAAAAGGTCGAATGACTCAAGATTTCCTTTCCCATCATAAGAGTGTGTCGGTTCCAGATCCCCTTCCTCTATGAAATTGCCACTGTAGCAGGAGTCGAGGATCAGGAGCTTTCTTCCTTTTATCTTTGAGAGGATGTCATCGTTCAGATCCCTTACGGAGAGACTCTCGTAATCGTTCGTCCCATATCTGTAATGATAGACTAGATCCCCTGTCACATCCTCCCCGTGTCCGGCATAGTAGAAAATCACAAGGTCATTTTCATCAGCCTCATCTGAGAACGACTTCAGGATTTCATCAACAGGATCGCCTAGAACCGGAATGACCTTCTCCTGAGGATCTTGGGAGGAAGAGACTCTTAGCGTGAAACCGTCCTCTTCATCTGAATAAGTCACAATCTCATAGTCCATCATACCGCCGACCATGAGCCTGATCTGCTCGGTGATGGCGTTCATATCTCCTTTTGTGCAATCAAGTGGGCGGATGCTCTCCGTTTTGTCATATCCGATTCCCATTGCCACCATGTAGAGCTTGGGCTCGATTTCCACACTCGGGGATAGGGAACATGATGAAAGCAAAATGACTGCTGCGATAAAGGTCAGTATCATCTTTCTCATTTCCCACCTCCCAAGCGAACAAGCAATCCCAGTCCAATCGAGATGGCTATCTCGTCCTTCGCAATGAAAGCTTCTACAGGTATTGTGATAGCGGTGACTTCGCAAGGGTAGAATTCTGCGGCTAATGCTGCGATGAAAGAGGCGGCAGAGGCATCTATCCCGTCGTAATAACGGTAACCGATACCACCTTTCGCTTTCAGTGAGAAGAGATCGGTGAAGGCGTAGCGGTAAGATAGGGCGATATTGAAATCGAAGTGGGACAGAATCCTGTAGTAGCCATTTATGCCGCTATCTGAGAAATATGTCATACTCATGGGCAGACTGATCGTATGTCCTCCCGCCCTGAGACCTAGGGCATCCACCTCTGCTGTGAACGTGTAAGAGGTCCAGATGGTATCATCGTCTTTAATCCTTGTAAGACCGGCTCCCGGGTAAAGCGAGAAGTGCGCACTGTATGAAAGTGCATAGAGTCCTTGCACTAAAGAAAGCAGGATGATTGGAATTAGAATTCTTTTCTTCATGTTTTCCTCCTGTATTCTTAATGCTATTAACCCACGTTTTGTTAAATCCTGGTTATGCTCTCCTCGTTTATAAGAAGGCTGACATAATTCCTGCTCGGCTTAACCAGTGAGAGGGCAAGGATGAAAGAGCCGTTATAATCCACGCATAGAAGATAATGGGAGCCCGTGTATTCAACACCTGTAATCTTCACATTGTTTATTACAAGGTATGATGGATACATCTGGGGATTCACAGGCTCGTCGGAGATTATCACACTTTCAGGGCGGAAGAAGATCGAGCCTGTCTGATTCTCAAAGAAGAGGGATGCATCAAGCAGTGTCCCATCCCCTGTGAATGAGGCTGTAAATGCGCTGTTGGGTTTGTTGTAAAGGCTTTCAGGGCTTCCGTCCGCTGCGATAAGACCGTCTTTCATGATTATTATCCTGTCGGAGATTGCAAAAGCCTCCTCCCTGTCATGGGTGACATAGATCATCGTTATCCCGGTTCTGTTGTGGATATCCCTTATTACCGTTCTCAGTCTTTTCCTCAGCGGTGCGTCAAGTGCCGAAAGGGGTTCGTCAAGGAGGAGGATCTTGGGCTCGGATGCGAGCGAGCGTGCAAGTGCGACGCGCTGGGCCTCCCCTCCAGAGAGACTTGTAACCTTCCTCTTCCCGTATCCGACTAGGTCGACATACTCCAATAGCAGCTCTGTCTGCTCGCTTATCTCCTTGCTGCTCTTATGCTTCTTGTCCATACCGTACTGAATGTTCTTCTCGACATTCATATTGGAAAAGAGGGCGTAATCCTGGAAAACGAGTCCGATATTCCTCTCCTGTGTGCTTTTTGCCGTGATATCCTCTCCGTCGAGGACTATCATACCCTCATCAGCCTCTTCAAGCCCTGTCAGCAGGGAGAGTACCGTGCTCTTACCTGAGCCTGAGGGGCCTATCAGGCAAAGGAATTCACCTTCCTTCACACTGAAGTTCACGTTAAGTGAGAAGTCACCATATTTCTTTTTCAGATTGTTTATTTCGAGGTATTCCATCTTCTTTCCTTTTTACCGATTCTCTCTCCGAGGAGGAATACGATGAATGCGAGAATGAGCAGTACGCTTCCAAGCGCGCTTGCTCCCTGGTAATTATAGCTTCCTATGAGACGGTAGATCAGAATAGGCAGCGTCTCAATCCTTCCTCCGGCAAGGGAAAGCGTGGCATTGACTTCGCCAAGGGAGAGGGCGAAAGCGAATATGAACGCCTTTCTCCTGTAATTCCTTAAAAGAGGACGTTCCGTTCTGATATATGTTTCGAATCCAGATTTCTTCAATGTGTAAGATGCTTCTGACACCCTCTCCGGTATCTCTTTTGCTCCCGGCAGTATCGTTCTGATTGCGAACGGGATTGAGAGTACGAGATGGGTAGCCAGTATCATGGCGTAATCAAGGCAGGTGGAAGAGAAGGGGATGTGTGCGGCAAGGAAATTGTAGCCGAGGCCGAGAGTGACACTTCCTGTTGCGAGGGGAAGGGTGGCAAAGAGCGGGGCTATCCTGCTTCTGCATTTTACCGCATACATGGCTATGTTCTCAGCAAGAAGTACGGAAAGAAGCGAGGCAACTATTGCAATTACCAGGCTGTTTACTATCGCAGAGAGGAATGATGAGGCCGAGAATATCGTATTCCATGACTCGAGAGAGAAGTTTCCAGTCCTGTCGAAGAATGAGCGGTAGAGTATGCTCAGCATCGGTGGCAGTATGAAAAGGAGCATCAGGGAGGTCAGGATGAATGCCATCACCTTCGTCTTTTTCTTCTCCGCCTTCCTGATCCTTCCACCTTCCCTTACCAGTTTTTCATTCCTTCTTCCTATGAAAGAGAGCAGCAGTGCCAGAGTAGTTATGATGAATGAGAATATGGAAAGGGCGCTTGCTCCGCTGTAATCGAGAGAGATGTGTGCCCTCCTGTATATCTCGCTTTCGAGGGTTGAGTACTCAGGGCTCCCTCCGAGTACCATTACTATTGCAAAAGATGAGAAACAGAAGAGGAATATAATTACGAAAGCATTTGCGATAACCCCTCGTAGTTTTGGCAACGTTATACTGAAAAATGTCTTCATTCTTCCTTTTTTAAGCGTGTAGCTTGCATCCTCCTCACTTTTTGGAAGGCTCATCCATCCGTTCGTGATGAGATTGAATGCCACAGGAAGGTTCAGATAAACGTGTGCAAGTATTATCGCACTGAAAGTGTATAGTATCCTTACCGGGGATTTTTCAAAACCGAATATGCTTTTTAATATGTTGTTAAGAACACCGTTATTCCCATAGAAGATGACAAAGCCGAGAACTACGAGGATTGATGGTATTGTGAATGAGAGCGCGGAAAGCGCGAGTGTCATCTTCCTGAACCTGAAATCGTACGATGCGTAGAATGCGGCGAAGGGAAGGGCAAGTGCCGTTGAGAGCAGTGCGGAGAGCAGACTTTCAATGACAGTAAAGCGTACCAGACGGTACGAGTATGGGCTCAGAAAGACGGACCTGATCGACTCAAGTCCGTCTGAGAAAGCCATTGAAAAAGTGAAATAGAGTGGAAGGGCAAATAGGAAAAACAATATGATGAGTGCTGGAGCTGCAAGCCCCCTGTATATTCCGTTTACCCTCTTTCTACTCAATTTGTCATCACCTCGATCCAGTCAGATAGAATGTCTTCAAGATGATTTTCCACCACATCGCTATCGCTTGTAAAGAGGATTTCCGGCTCCGGTGCCCACTCGTACGCATCAGGAAGGCTTATCGTGCTGTTTACAGGGTACATGCTGTTAAGCACAGCGATATCCTCCTGCCCCTCCGTGAGGATGAAATCCACGAAGGTCTCCGCATTCTCCCTGTGCTTTGCATTCTTAAGGATTCCGATTCCCTCAATGGTCTCCTGATGTCCCTCATCAAAGATTACAGCCTGGTATCTCGTGGTATCCTCATTGAGGACATGGTATACGGGGCTTGTAGTATAGCTGATTACAAGTGGTGCCTCTCCCTCCGTGAAGAGTCCGTAAGCGCTTGACCATCCGTCAGCCATTGTGAGCATGTTATCCCTCATCGCCCTCCACCATGAGAGGTAGTTATCCTCTCCGAGCACATTGTATGTCCACATGAGAAGACCAAGTCCGACGCTGCTTGTCCTCGGATCGATGAGTATGACCTGATCCTTGTAAATCTCGTTTGTGAGATCCTCAAGGGAGGTTGGGGCAGGAATGTCGCTCTCCGTGTCGTATACGAATGAGAATACGCCATAGTCGAAAGGAAGGAGACGGTGCTCAGGATCGAAGATAAGATGATCCGCCATCGTCTCGAGTACAGGGCTTTCGTATGGGGAGAGGATATCGGCCTCATATGCCTTATATGCCATGTCATCGGTGATTCCGAGTACGACATCAGCCTCGCAGTTATCACCCTCCATTATGATTCTTGAGAGCATCTCGCCAGCATCTCCCGCACTTACAAGGTTAACTTTGATTCCTGTCTTCTCCTCGAATGCAGGAATGACCTCAGCTCCCGGGCCCCAATCCCCTGCGAATGAGTCGTAAGCATATACGTTGACGATGTTCTCATCTCCGCTCTCTTTCGCGCCTTCAGCGAATGCGAGTGATACGATTGAAATAAGAACGAGTAACAGTGTGAGAATTTTTTTCATCTCAACCTCCAGTTAAAATCGCTCGGGGAATGTTTAAGGTTTATACAAGTCGCTCCCTACGCTGGTATTATCCAGATCAGGTTGACGGGTATGATCTCAGGCAAAAAGCCACCCCGGCACCTACAAAACTAGTTGAAAAGATGTTGATAGTCAAGAGGAATTGCATCTCCTGTAGATTCCGTTTTTTTCAAACTTTGATTACTATGTATACATGAAAAGACTTTTCAAGGCTAAGCGGGTTAATGATTTTGATAGAAAAATGAGGGAGAAATACTCACTTTCCAGCCTCAGTCTCATAGCAAAAGCTGCAGAGCTCGCCCTTGATGTGATAAGAGAGCATGTAAAAGGAAGAAAGACTGTGATTCTCGCCGGAGGTGGGAATAATGGGGCTGATGGTATAAATCTCCTGCTTTTGATGAGGAAAGAGGCGCTTCATGCCGATATCCTCTTCATTTCGGAGGCTAAAAGCGAGGAGAACAGGAAGCTTCGCTCTCTTATACCGGAGTCATGCGTAGTATCAACACTTTCCGGCTATGATGTGATCGTGGATGCAATCTATGGCGCATCATACCATCCTCCGCTTCTTCCAGCTGTTCGTGCCATTCTTGATGATGCGAATTCTCTTTCCTCCTTCCGAATAGCCCTTGATGTGCCTTCAGCATATTATTTCAAAGCCGATCTTACCGTGACTTTCACAGCTTTGAAAGAGGAGCAGTATGTTCCCATCGCTCAGAGCGGGGAGATAATTCTATGCAATCCCGGTTTTCCCTCAGATGAGATAGAAGCGCTCAAAGCTGATTCTTACCTCCTTGAGGATTCTGATTACTCGGCTCGGAAGTTCCTTTTCTCCGATTACAAGAACACAAGGGGGCATCTTCTGATGAAGGCAGGCTCTCCTTCATACAAGGGGGCATCCCTTTTAAGCGCAAGGGCGGCGTTCCACTCAGGTTGCGGTCTTGTGACACTCAATGCCTGTGACGCTCTATCAGATATCCCATTGTACTATCCGCCATTGATAGTCCGTACTGGCAATGTCGACTACTCTGCATACCAGGCTCTACTTGCCGGACCTGGCTGGGCCGAATGCTCCGATCGCAGCTTTCTGGATTTCCCAGGGCCGATGGTGCTTGATGCTGATGCCCTATCAATGATTGAAAGAGGTGATGTTTTTTCCTATCGTGCCATCCTGACCCCTCACGTAGGTGAGATGAGAAGGCTATGCATGAGACTCTGCATAGAGGAGGATGCACTCTCGCTTTCAGAAGCCCTTAGGGCTGTTGTCATAAAAAAAGCGAGTACTGTTGAAATAGCCGCTAAAGGGGAGCGTTATTTCTATCTGGGCAACAACCCAAGCCTCGGGGTTGCGGGAAGCGGTGATGTCCTTTCTGGGATAATCGGGGCATTCCTTTCTTCCAGTATGGATCCTCTTGATGCGGCCATCTCCGCGGTCATACTCCATCAGAAGAGTGGAAGGGCAGCTCATGAGAGACTGGGGTATTATGATGCCCTCGATCTTATAGAAGAGGTTGGGAGGAAAAGATGATACAGCTCTATCCGCTTTCCCTTCTGGTTCTCGCCCTCTCATCTCTCTTATCGTTTTTAGAGGTTTTCAAAGCAGAACTCTCATTCCTTCTCAGACTGAAAATGCTTATCAGGAGAAATGCAAAGCTTAAAAATGCCATTCTCATATCTTCTATCGCAATCGCATCACTCATGCTTCTTTTCCCCCTTTACCCTGGTCCTGTGATCTTGGGTGATCTTCTTCCCTCAACAGCCATATTCCATTTTGCTATTACGCTTAGGAAGATGAGTGAAGCTGATGATGTTGAGATTATTATCACCGATGATCTTCTCTCAAGCAAGGTGTTCAGACGGGCGGTAGCATATGGCATATGTTTTTTTCTGCATTTTCTCTTCCCATCGTTTATAATCCTCTGAAAGGAGGATGAATGGAGAGAATAACCACTGCTGGAATATACATTCATGAAAAAAAAGTTCTTGTCGCGAAAAGGGCCTCAGGTGGTTCCATATCTGAGAAGTGGGAATTCCCCGGAGGGAAGAACAGGTGGGGAGAGAGCCTTGCCGATACCCTCGCTAGGGAATACCAGGAGGAGCTTGGCGTCCAGATTGTGTTTGAACGGGAGATTCTTTCTTTCGATTTTGAGAATAAGGGGACGCTTTACCACCTCAAAGCCGCTTTAATCGATATCCCAGAACCTCAGTTCTCACTGAATTTCCATACTCAGGTCATGATGGTGGATGCTTCAGCCCTTCTTGAGCTAGATTTTGCACCTTCTGATGCCAGGATAGCCTCTTACCTGGTTGAAAATAAGTTCCTTTAGTTCTATCTTTTTCTTAAGTTTTCAGGAGGTAATTATGGAGAAGAAGAACTTGGACTGGAAGAGCCTCAGCTTTGGTTACATGCCGACGGACTACCGTTTTGTCGCTCACTATAAGAATGGTGCGTGGGATGAGGGAGCCCTTACAACGGACTCAAGTTGCACGATGAGTGAGTGCGCAGGTGTCATACAGTACGCGCAGACCTGTTTCGAGGGGTTAAAAGCATATACGACGAAGGATGGGAGAATTGTCACATTCCGTCCTGATCTGAACGCTGAGCGTCTTATAAGCTCGGCTAAGCGCCTCATGATTCCCGAGGTCAGCAAGGAGATGTTCCTCCGCGCTGTAGATGAGGTTGTCAGAGCGAATGCCGCATGGGTTCCACCTTACGGAACGGGTGCGACACTTTACATCAGGCCATGCCTTTTCGGATGTGGTCCGGTAATCGGGGTAGCTCCTGCTCCCGAGTATGAATTCAGGGTGTTCTGCACCCCTGTCGGTCCGTATTTCAAAGGGGGGATCAAACCGATCAGACTCCTACTGAGCCAGTATGACAGGGCCGCACCTCATGGAACGGGGAATATCAAGGCTGGACTCAATTACGCGATGAGCCTCTATCCTGGACATGTGGCACATGCTGCGGGATATTCTGAGAACATGTATCTTGATGCCGCAACAAGGACCAATGTGGAGGAGACGGGTGGAGCTAACTTCCTGTTCATTACAAAGGACGGTGTGGTCGTAACTCCTAAGAGCGATACCATTCTTCCTTCGATAACAAGGAGAAGCCTCGTTTATATAGCGGAGCATTATCTTGGACTCAAGGTAGAGGAGAGGGTAGTGCCGTTTGAAGAGGTCAAGGAATTCGCAGAGTGCGCTCTCTGTGGAACCGCAGCTGTTATAAGCCCTGTCGGTGCAATCGATTATGATGGTGGTACGATCACCCTCCCGTCAGGAATGGACGAGATGGGAAGTGTGACAGCAAAGCTCAGGGCGACAATCGTCGGTATTCAGGAAGGGGAGATTGAAGCGCCTGAGGGATGGATCAGAGAAATCAAGTGCTGATAACATAACCTTTAAGCAAGTAGGGCAGGGGAACCTGCCCATTTTTCGTTTTAAATGAAAAAGAGCCTGATTTCTCAGGCTCCCATTACTCCTTTTTCCAGGATAATCAGATTACGGTTCCATCTGGAATTACCGCGTTCTTGTTGATAATGATGATTCCATCATGTACGGAGTACATCTCGAAGTCACCCTCTGGACGGTCGATGTTGTCGATACCGATTCTGCAGTTGGCACCGATTCTGACGTTCTGGTCGATGATAGCCTTCTTGATGATGGTTGCTCTTCCGATACCGATGTTAGGAATGCCCTTCTTAGCGTTCTCAGCCTTCTCCTCCTCGGTCTCATAATGGCTTGCACCCATGCAGTAGACACCGTCAAGACTTGCACCCGCTTCGATGAAGGTCCTGACTCCGATGATGGAGTTTACGATGTAAGCGTTCGTTATGATGCTTCCCTCACTTGCAAGAGAGCAGCTGATGTTGCAGAAGTTTGCCTTTGTTGCAGGAAGGTGCCTTCTGTGTGTATAAATCGGCATGTCCTCATCATAGAAATTGAATGCCGGTTTCTCTGATGCAAGGTTGAGGTTCGTCTCATAGAATGCCTTGATCGTTCCGATATCTTCCCAGAATCCATCAAAGAGGTATGCTGCGACCGGGCGGGTCTTGATAATCTCAGGGATTATCTCCTTGCCGAAGTCCGTCTTATCGTTATTGAGCGCCTGCTCCATTGTCTTTGCCGTGAAGATGTAGATACCCATTGATGCGAGGTATTCGTTCTTCTCCGTGACCTGCTGCTTCAGCTGGTCCTTCATCAGTTTTGCAGGAACCTTGTAATCGGAGATATCGAGATCCTTAGCCGGCTTCTCATAGAACTTCTTGATCATGCCGTTCTCATCCGCTCCGATGATTCCAAGTCCTGTAGCCTCACTCCTGCTTATCGGTTTAGCAGCGATGGTAAGCTCAGCACCGCTCTTGATATGCCTGTCGAGCATGTCCCTGAAATCCATCCTGTAAAGCTGGTCTCCGGAGAGGATCACATAGTAATCGGCATTCTGGTCTGAGAAGTGCTTTAAATTCTTTCTTACAGCATCCGCTGTTCCCTGATACCAGCTTTCAGATGTGTAAGTCTGCTCTGCAGCGAGAATCTCTACGAATCCGTTTGAGAACTGATCGAATGTGTATGTGTGGGCGATATGGTTGTGAAGACTTGCAGTATTGAACTGAGTGAGAACGTAAATCTTCTTCATATCACTGTTGATACAGTTGGAAATTGGAATATCTACAAGACGATATTTTCCAGCAAACGGTACCGCTGGCTTACTTCTTTCCATTGTGAGAGGGTATAATCTTGTACCCCTTCCACCGCCTAAGACGATGGCAACCACGTTATTGCCTTTTTTCATATGCTCCTCCCTATCTGGCAACTGAATTATAAAGATCGTTATATGAACTGGCCGACTTCACCCATGTGAAATCTTCCGTCATTCCCCTTTGCCTTGCCTTTGCAAACTCCTCTGCAGAGGCGCTATTGTAGAATCCGATGGCGCGATCAACCGCTTTCTCTATCTCCTCCGGGAGCATCCTGGAGAAGACGAAACCCTGGCCTCTCTCTTTATCCTCATCAATATCTATGACCGTGTCCTTAAGGCCGCCTGTCGCATGCACTATCGGAAGCGTCCCATAGTGAAGAGAGTACATCTGGTTTAGTCCGCACGGCTCATAGCGTGATGGCATCAGGAAGAAGTCCGCTGCCCCTTCAACCTTGTGTGCCACCTCGTTCGAGAATACGATTCTCGCACTGAGATTCTCATATCTATTATCCAACTCTTTTAACTTTTCTTCAAACCTTTTATCCCCGGTTCCGATGATAATAAAGTTGGAATTTTTCTTCATAAGCATCTGTTCAAGCAGGCATGGACTACCGTTTAAAAGCTCTGAAAAGCCTTTCTGGTCGGCTAGTCTGCTGATCATAGCGATGAGAGGAAGGTCAGGATCTACACTGAGGACGAACTCTTCAAGCACAGCCTTCTTGAGCTTTTGCTTTCCTTCAAGATTTTTTGCTGAGAAGCCGGGAGTGAAGAACTTATCCTTTTCAGGATTCCATTCCTTGTAATCTATGCCGTTTATTATTCCTGAAAGATCTTTTTGTCTCTCTTTAAGCAGCCAGTCCAGACCGCATCCCTGCTCACTTCCTGTTATCTCCTCTGCATATGATGGGCTGACGGTCGTGACCTTGTCTGCAAATGTGATACCGGCTTTCATCATGTTTAGCCTGGAAGAGAGTCCTTTTCCTGAGAAAAGCTCATCGCAGAGTTCAATTCCTGAAAGAATTGCATCATACCTGCTGAACTCTCCCTGGTATGCCAGGTTGTGTATCGTATATACGGTCTTAATTTTCTCTTTTGCCTGTTTTACGATGTATGGAACGAGTCCTGTGGTCCAGTCATGGCAGTGTATTATGTCAGCCTTGAACCCTGAGGCTTTGATATATGGCAGAACTGAGAGCGAAAAGAGAGAGAAGCGCTCCGCATTATCCGGATACGGTGTGAACGACGTGTCCCCGTAAATTCCAGAGCGTTCTGTGAAGTAAGGATGCTCAAGGCCGACGAATTCGACATTCTGCACGGTCTTTGAACGTGTTGATACCGCAACACGCTCTCCAAGCATGTCGAACTCGAAACTCACACCTTTCTTGAACCCCTTCTTATCTATGAAGGAGTACATCGGCATTAAAACCTTAACAGCCGTACCAGTCTTGCTGAGTGCGAAAGAGAGGGCTCCTATAACATCGGCAAGCCCTCCAGACTTTGAAAAAGGCACGGTTTCACTCGATACCATCAGAACATTCATAGATATAATTAGAAACCATGCCAATTCAACAGTCAAGAAATTGTTTTTAAAAAGGGTTAATTAACTTAAGCTTGAAATGTACTCGTCAGCACTATGGGCGGCTATCGCGCCATCGGCTGTGGCGGTTGCAACCTGTCTGAACGGGGTGTTCCTAACGTCCCCTGCGGCGAAAACACCCTTTAGCGAGGTCTCCATGCTGCCATTCGTGATTATGAATCCTCCGTTATCTGTCTCGACGATATTCTCAAACAGCGTGGAGTTTGGCACAATCCCGACGAATATGAATACAGCGTCACAGCTCAGGATTTCCCCGTTTTCAAGCTTTGCTCCCGTAACATGAGTCCCATCGCTCAGTATTTCCACGACATTATGCGATAGAGCAAGGTTAATGTTATCAAGGGTTTTTAGCTTTTCCTGAAGAGCCTTTTGAGCCCTGAATTCATTTCTTCTATGCACTATGGTTACGCTTTTAGCAATTTTCGCTAGATACATAGCATCCGTCAGGGCGGTGTCCCCACCTCCGACTACAACGATATCTTTTCCTTTGAAAAAAGGTCCGTCACATGTCGCACAGTAACTTACTCCCTTCCCCTGGTTTTCTTCCTCGCCCTTTGCTCCAAGGTGTCTGTGGTCTGCCCCTGTGGCGATTATGACAGCCTTCGCCTCTATCTCATCTCCATCCGTTATTGCAATGAAGTGCCCCTCGGCTTTCTTCTCGAGGCTCTTTAGGGCCATGAACTCGATTTTCGCTCCGAAAGATGTGGCCTGCCTCTCCATGTCCTCCGCAAGCTTATAGCCGTTCGTAAGCGCCAGCCCCGGATAGTTTTCGATCTCATCAATCAGCATCAGCTGCCCACCGGGTGAGAGCTGATCAATGGCAATCACATCATAGCCCGCTCTTGCGGCATAAGATGCTGCTGAGAGTCCCGCGGGACCTGCTCCTATGACAAGTATGTCGGTTTTCATCATATCAGTTCTCCATCTTTTTAAGCAGCGCTTCTTCTGCATCGCTGCGTCTCACATAAAGAGGTCCTTCTCCGATATCGTCCTCTCCATCACGCTCGAACTTCTCAAGCCCGAGTTCTATGAGGGAGGAAGCGATGTTTCTCGGAGAGTTGCTGTCGACTACGAATTTCTTCCTTATTTCTTCTGAGCTGATTTTAGAGAGGAACTTTTCACTGTCCTTTCCTGTTAAAATCACCTTATCATAGCTTTCGATGATGGAGGCGACATTCTCTGCCGCACTGTCCGTAACTGCTGAGAGCTCACTTCCTTCACTGCTATAGAGTGCATAATAGAACCTTTCTTTTTTTGCATCGATGACGGCAAGTACAGGGTATGCAGATAGTCCTCTCAGCGGATATGCCATCGCACTGAGGGTAGGCACACTCACAAGCTTTGCGTTGCTTGCAGCCCTGATGCCTTTAAGGCTTGCGATGCCGACCCTGAGTCCTGTGAAAGAACCAGGACCTTTCGCAGCTACAAGCAGGTCCAGATCCTTGAGCGTGAGCTTTGCTCTTTGCAGAAAGGAAAGTATTTCGGAAAGAAGATTTTCAGAGTGGGAGAAGTTCCCGCTGATGAGGCGCTCCTCGTAGCTCTTCTGAGTTCTCAGTGCGATTGAGAGCACATCGGTTGACGTATCAAGCGAGAGAATATTCATGCCTTCCTCCTTCCGCACTCACGGCTCTCTCCCCATTCTCAAGGATCTCAATATTCACATATATCGTGGAAGAGGGGAGCATCGATTCGATTTTCTCCGACCATTCAATCAGTGAGACTCCATCCGAGTAGAGAAAATCCTCCCCACCCATCGATTCGAACTCATCCTCACCTGAAAGCCTGTAAAGATCCAGATGGTACATCCTCATTCTGCCATCATACTCCTGTACGATGGTGAATGTAGGTGATACGATGGCCTCCTCGATTCCGAGACCTTTCGCTATCCCCTTTGCAAAAACCGTCTTTCCAGCCCCAAGGCTTCCCCTGAGTGATATCACATCACCCTCTTGAAGTGATGAGGCGAAAATCTCTCCGGCTTTTCTCGTATCCTCTTCGCTTTTCGAAATGATGGTCATCAGTTCTCCTCGTGATGGTGGCAGCAGTGTCCCTTGCCTTCCTCTCCATGGTGATGATGGCAGTGTCCGTGCTCCTCATTTCCGTCATGGTGGTGGCAGCAGTGTCCTTCTTCCTCGCCATCATGGTGATGACAGCAATGTTTTCCCTCATCCCCTTCGTGCTCTCCATGGCAGCAGTGATCATTTCCTTCTTCGCTGTGATGATGGCAGTGTCCGTGCTCCTCATTTCCGTCATGATGGTGGCAGCAGTGTCCTTCATCGTGTCCATGATTACAGTGTTTTTCCTCTGTATTTCCTTTCTCAAGTTCTTCCATGATTTCCTCCATTTCTTCATCTTCCTTGCTATCGATGACTTCTTCTGTGATTTTATCACCGATTTTCTCACCTGTGGCTTTCTCATAGGTTGCAATGAGATTCTTTATTATCTCATCGTCATTGGCGATGTTCCTTGCTTTCTCAAGATAATACCTGGCATCATCGAACTCCTTGTCTTCCAGATGGAGATAGGCGAGGTTGGAGAGTGCTGTCAGGTTCGTCTCATCAAGGTCGGCTGCGGTGTTGAGATAGTTCTTCGCAAGCTCCCTGTTGCCCCCTTCAAGCTCGCAGATTGAGAGCTCGTTATATATGTCCGTGTTGCTCTCTCCAAGCGCAATGCATTTTAAAAGGCATTCTTTCGCCTCCTCATAGCGCTGCGCCTTCCTGAGTGCCCATGCCTTGATGAAATAGCCGTTCCATATCTTCTGGTTGTTTTCTATGAACCTGTCAATCGAGGAGATAGCTTTTTCCGGCATGTCGAGCATCACATAATCATAGGCCTCCTTAAAAGCCGTATCGCTCTCGATATGTGCGTTTACTTCCTTTAAAAACGACTTGATCTCTTCTTTTCTCTTTCCTTCACTGGCGACTTTAAGATAACGCTCCGCATAGTCCTTAGCCTCTTCAAGGTTGCCGAGAAAACCTTCGAATGATGCAAGCTCTGCAAGAATCCATTCGTTCTCCCCGAATCTTCTCAGACCGTCAAGAAGTGTGGCTTTTGCTTTCGCAAGGTACTCATCCGCCTTGTCATCCTCGCCTTTCTCATCAGCATTGACGCTCATATATGAATATAGGGTAGCCAGGTTTATGCACGAGGCGCTCTGCGGTTCCAGATGGTATACCGCGAGAAACAGCTCTTCTGCGAAATCGAAATCTTTCGCCTCCTGTTTCGCAATCGCTGCCGTATTGAGATTCTGTGCGATCTCCGGCTCCACAGCCTTGACGAAAGCCTTGTAATAATCGATGTCCTTGTTAAGCTCATCGTATGCGATAAGCGTAAGCATTCCTGCGACGATCGCTTCTATTGTCAGATCTTCCTCGTCCAGATTTTTCTTTCCCTCTTTAAGCTGTATCGGAAGCCTTATTTCGGGATCGATTTTGAATGACCCTTCTGTGACCTTGAGGTTCTGAGGGACCCTGATGTACCTGATTCTGCTTAGTTCGTGATTTTCCATAACTTTAAAATAATAGAAGACCCATAAGGCCGGCAAGCTACGTGCTCTTGAACTAAGGTTCAAGGGGGACTGCTAGTTGCCTTGGCGTTCTGTTCCTTTAAACCCTTTCGGAGTTGGATCAATGCTGCCATGCTATGCCACAGTCCATTCAATAAGATTTGCTCCAAGAGGCCTGAGGTAGCCGGACCAATATGGGGTATTTATATGATACCAGAATAATCGTTAAATGAAAACGGGTTGCCAATGACAACCCGCAATCAGCATAAGGCTAGAGGTTTTCTTCCTCGAAGGTATCGAGTTCTTCGCTGCTTCCATCGAGTGTGAACGCTTCCGCATCCTCAAGCTCGTTAAGATCCAGCGTTCCGAAGCTCTCGAGATCTCCAAGTGTCTCAAGTCCTTCAAGGGCAGATTCGATAGCCTCCTCAACCGCACTCTGATCCGCACTTACCCTGTTTATCAGATCCTGTAACTCAAGGTTATGCGTTTCAACCATGTTGAATCTGGTCTGAAGTTCCCTGTATGACTCTCTCAGCTGTTTTACGAGGGTCATAGCCTTCATGACGCGCATCGTTGCAAGTTTCGTTTCTTCTACCTGATTCATCTACCCCTCCTTTGGATATTGGACTTACTGAAGAACGCTCTTAATCTGACCACAGAGAGCTGTGAATGCAGCCTTGTCCTCGATGGCCATGTTTGAAAGTGCCTTTCTGTTGAGCTCGATGTTTGCAAGCTTCAGGCCGTGCATGAACTGTGAGTAGTTAAGTCCCTCAGCCTTTACAGCCGCACTGATTCTTGCGATCCAGAGCTTCCTGAAATCTCTCTTTCTCTCGTGTCTGCCGCGGTATGCATACTGTCCAGCCTTGGCAACAGCATCCTTGGCTACGCGATGGTTGGTGCTTCTGCGACCATAGTAGCCCTTGGCCTGGTCGAGAATCTTCTTTCTTCTGTCCTTACGCCTTGTTCCGTCAACTGCTCTTGGCATATTCTCATCTCCTCCTTAGCTGTAAGGGAGCATTGTCTTTGCTCTCTTTGCTTCTGAATCGCAAAGTACTCCAGCGTGTCTCAAGTTCATCTTGCGCTTGGAGGACTTCTTTGTGAGAATATGGCGAAGTCCCATCTTCTTGATGATAACCTTTCCGGAGCCGGTTACTTTGAACCTTTTCGCTGCGGACTTTCTTGTTTTCATCTTAGGCATTTTCTTACCTTCCTTCAGTGCTGCAGGGAACAAGAACCCCTGCATACATCTTTATTATAAACCCCATACGGGGCTTTTTAAATCTTTTTCTTCATCGGTGAGAGCGTCATGCTCATCATCTTGCCTTCAAGCAGTGCTCCTTTGTCAAGATTGTACGCGACTCCGTTTTCCGTAAGCGTGTCCAGAATCCTGTCAAGCACTGCCTTTCCAAGCTCAGGATGTGCAAGCTCCCTTCCTCTGAAGCGGATGGAAACCTTAACCTTGTTCCCTTCCTGCAGGAACTCGGTAATAGCCTTGCTCTTCGTCTCAAGGTCATGCTTCTCAATCTTAGGCTGCATCCTGATCTCCTTGATCTTCACTACAACCTGGTTCTTCTTGGCCTCGCGACTTTTCTTCTCCATCTCATAGCGGTATTTTCCGAAATCCAGAATCTTACATACCGGAGGGTTCGCATTGGGACTTACTTCCACAAGGTCCAGTCCCGCTTCTTCTGCAAGCATGTTTGCAGAGCGTACATCCATAACACCTCTCTGGTTTCCCATCTCATCGATTACCAGAACTTCACGCGCCCTGATCTGGCGATTAACCCTCAAATCTTTTGTAGCCAAGAATACTCCTTAAAAAGGCATAAAACCTTAAAATTCAGCTATAAGTCTATGTGTTTCCACACACGAAAACGTATAATAGCATACTAAAAACTTAATGTCAAAACAGTTAGCTGCTTTTTCCTCATCAGATGAATGTTTTTCTGAACAGTTCATCCTGTTTTTCCAGATGAGTGACATATCCGATAGGAATCTCACCTTCCGTAGCATCGATTATGGCAGAGCACATCTCAGGTGTGAACGCTCCGCAGAGCTCTATGCATCCGACGCCTTTTGCCTTTAGTTCCTTTGCAACTTTTATGGCACCGGAGAGATCATTGACGCTTATTATCGAAAACTGTCCGTCGCATATAGACGAGCGCTCCACAGAGGAATCAATCACATGATCTGCCATGATAAGAAAAGCGAATCTCATCATCGTCTCCCAAGAAAACGAAAGGCAGGTGTAAGCCTGCCTCTCATAATCCTAAAATCTCTGATCAGTCAAGTGCGTGACCTGCGGATCCGAGAACATCGATGTTCTTATGCATGTACATCTGCTTGAGAGCCTCACGTGCAGGCCCGAGGTACTTTCTCGGGTCGAACTCGCTTGGTTTCTCATCGAAGATTCTCCTGATCGTTCCTGTCATTGCAAGGCGTCCGTCGCTGTCGATGTTGATCTTGCATACAGCGCTCTTTGCAGCTTTTCTGAGCTGCTCCTCAGGAATTCCTACGCTGTCCTTGAGCTTTCCGCCATGCTCGTTGATCATCTTTACATACTCCTGAGGTACGGAGGAGGATCCATGAAGAACGATAGGAAAGCCGGGAAGTCTCTTCTCGATCTCTGCGAGAATATCGAATCTGAGCTCTGGTGGTACAAGAACGCCGTCTGCGTTTCTTGTGCACTGCTCCGGTGTGAACTTGTATGCGCCATGGCTTGTTCCAACGCTGATTGCGAGTGAATCGACGCCTGTCTTGGATACGAAATCCTCAACTTCCTCAGGTCTTGTGTAGTGGCTTACAGCGCTCTGAACCTCATCCTCGATTCCAGCAAGAACTCCAAGCTCTCCCTCGACTGTGACATCGAACTGGTGTGCGTACTCAACAACCTTCTTTGTGAGAGCAACGTTCTCATCATAGGGGAGGCTTGATCCGTCGATCATGACGGAAGAGAATCCGTTGTCAATGCAGCTCTTGCATGTCTCAAAGCTGTCACCGTGGTCGAGATGGAGAACGATTGGGATATCGCATCCGAGCTCGTGAGCATATTCTACGACTCCACGGGCCATGTTCCTAAGAATGTTTATGTTTGCGTAGTCCCTTGCACCCTTTGAAACCTGGAGGATGACAGGGCTCTTCGTCTCAACACATGCCTGTACGATTGCCTGCATCTGCTCCATGTTATTGAAATTGTATGCCGGGATGGCATAACCGCCTTTAACCGCCTTTGCGAACATGTCTCTTGTGTTCACAAGACCTAATTCCTTATAGCTGACCATATAGATAAGCCTCCTTAGCTGATTTAATCGATAATATTTTACTTAATATGTACGTTTAAGGCAACATCTCGTTGCAATTTGCAACTTATAATGCGATTATTCACGCATGAGAAAGAAAAAGGGCCTACTTATATCGCTGTCGTTTCTTTTAGCTGTTTTGCTTGCAGCTCTCTCCTTCTATTTCTCCCGTCCTCTCGTTGTTTTCTTTACCGCTGAGGCGGATCCTTATTATGTAGATAACCTTGTAAAGCCTGATTTCTTTAGTTTGCATTACCGGACTAGGGTTGTCACTGATGTGGATGACGATATTTTGAATAAAGCTGATTTAATTATTAATCATTCCGTAATCGGATTGGATAAATTGAATGAATATATTGTTAGCTATGATCCTCTTTCTCTGATAGCTCCATATGTGGATTCGCTTGGAGACGGTGCCACTTATCTTTATGACAGTAGCGATGGTGAGGAGGTGGCGGTTCTCTCCTTTCTTGTGGAGAGGGTTGGTGATCTTAACGCCGTCCCGTATGATGGAAAAATTGATCGCTCGGAATACGGCATTTATAAAACAAGGGTGGGCACAGGCCTGATTATCACGCTGTCTCTTGATGAGACAATCGGTTTCATCCGCACGCTGGATGAGCCTGAGATAGCTGTATCTTATCTTGATGCAGCCGCTCTTGAGACGATTGATCCAGCCATTGTATTTTCTCCCGAGTGGGATCTGATCATTGAAGAGAACCTGAGGAAAGGGTTCTGAGTATTTTGAAGTTCCTGATGCAAAGCGCCCTGAACTCATCCGCGTCAGCGCCTCTTAAAGAGGCAAGAAATGCTGATGTGTACTCGGTGTACTCAGGCTTTGAGGGCTTTCCTCTAAAAGGGACCGGGGCAAGGTAGGGGCTGTCCGTCTCGTAGAGGATTCTCTCTGCCGGAACCGCTCTTGCCGCATCTTGGATCATCTGATTGGTTTTATATGTCACATTCCCTGAAAACGATATGTATAGATTGCTTGAGAGTGCTTTCTCCATCATTTTCACATCGGATGAGAAGCAGTGCATGATTCCAGAGCAAGGGAAGCTTCTTTTTGATATGATAGCCGCCATGTCAGAGTCGGCATCACGCGAGTGTATGATCACTGGAAGATTTAGTTCCTCAGCAAGGTCGAGCTGAGACTCAAAAAGTGCAATCTGTTTTTCCTTCGTTCCGTACATCCAGTGATAATCGAGGCCGATTTCACCGAGAAACGTACCTCCGTGGAGAAGAAAATCATTTCTTATTTTCGCCGTGGCTTTTTCCTCACCCTCGTAATCCTCTCCCGCGACACACCATGGACCTGCGGCGTGCGAATAGTCAATACCATGGGGAATAAGAGGTTTTCTTTTCTCGAAATCCCCTGGCTCGGTTCCGACCTCTATCCCGATAAGAGAAAGAGGGAGTGTGGTATCGACTCCTCTCTTTGCCATCGAGTGAATATGAAAATGCGAATCAAGAATCTCCATGAGAAGATGATTGCACAAAAGACTCTATTTACCAATACCTGATTTTAAATTATAACTTTCTGCGTTATGAACAGGGATCTTACTGAAGGACGTGTCGCTCCTGTGCTAATCCGCTTTGCCATACCTCTGCTGCTATCGATGGTATTCCAGCAGCTTTATAACATTGCCGACAGCCTTGTAGCAGGTAAATTCATAAGCGAGAGTGCACTTGCTGCGGTTGGAAACAGCTATGAGATTACACTTATTTTTATAGCTTTCGCATTCGGATGCAACATGGGAACAAGCATACTCGTATCCCAGTTCTTCGGGGCAAAGAGAATAGCTGACGTCAAGACTGCGATTACGACAAGCTATGTTGCGACATTTGTTTTGGTAGTCCTCCTTACAATTGGTGGAATACTTGGTACGGATGGCTTACTAACTCTTATAAACACCCCCGATGAGATAATGACAGACAGTGCCCTCTATCTCGATATCTACATATATGGCTTGATTTTCCTTTTCTTTTACAATCTTGCAACGGGAGTGTTTTCAGCTCTTGGGGACAGCAGGACCCCATTTCTATTCCTCGCTTTTTCTTCCACTGCTAACATATTCCTTGACATCCTTTTCGTAACGGCGTTCGGTATGGGGGTTGACGGTGTCGCATGGGCCACCTTCCTTTGCCAAGGGGTGAGCTGCATACTTGCCAACGCGGTATTATACAGAAGGATAGCTACGCTTACAAAGGGCATAGCAAGAGCAAAAATCTTTGACAGGAAGATATTCTTCAAACTCGTATACCTCGCTGTTCCATCCATACTCCAGCAGAGTTTCGTAAGTGTCGGGAATATCATGGTACAGACGATTATAAACGGCTTTGGAAGTGCAGTCATCGCAGGTTACAGTGCGGCAATAAAACTCAATAACCTGGTCATAACGAGTACCACGACTCTCGCAAACGCCGTAAGCTCGTTCTCCAGTCAGAATATCGGGGCTGCAAAGTTCGACAGGGTGAAAAAAGGCTGGAAGACGGGAGTGTTATTCGTGGAGTGTCTCCTGATTCCTGTTATTCTGCTTTTCACGCTCGGCTCACATCTAGTGCTTCAGCTCTTTCTTGATGATGTCTCGGGGCTTGCAATGGAGACGGGAAGGGCGTTCCTTCTGATCGTTAGCCCGTTCTATCTTGTAGTTGCAGTCAAGAACATGTGCGATGCCGTCCTCCGTGGAGCAGGGGATATGAAGCCTTTCATGGCAGACACGTTCATTGACCTGATGCTTCGTGTCGGACTGTCATGGCTTTTTTCTAGATATATCGGAAGTCTTGGAATCTGGTTAAGCTGGCCGATAGGATGGTCTGTGGCAACGGTTATCGCGCTTTATTTTTATCTTACAGGCCACTGGAGGCGGAGGATTTTCAGCTGAGTGGAAATGTGAACACCTCTCCCGTCTTTTGAGCGCTTTGGCTCATGTATTGCACTATCCTGATCTCGTTTTTAAGCGTATCGATTTCAAGGATGTAGAAGTAGCCTTTGCTTTCAAAATCCGTAAGCGTGTCTCGCCTATGAAACGATGCCGCGTTGAATTCTCCCGCCGATCCTGTGTAGTGATACTCGATGTTGCCCTTATGGTGGTGCCCTGTCAGAAGTAGGGAAACCCCGTACTCATCCATCAGACGCATTATGCGGTGCACCTCTCTCTGGTCCGACATCCCCGTAATTACGAATGAATGGTCCCCCGTTCTACCTGTTGCAACATTCACATGAGCTATGAAAATCTTATACTCGCTTTCATCCTTACTAAGCGTCTCTTCAAGATATTCAAGCTGTTCTTTTCCAAACGCTCCCAGTGAGTTGTCGAGCTTATATATTGAAAGGGGTCCGAAGGTATAGCGTGCCATCCTTGAGGTCTCCTTTCCAGGATGCATGGCGGAAAGAAGGGTATCGAACCTCTCAGGGCTCTCATCATGAAGCTCATGATTGCCGATCACGTATATGTGATTCCCGTTAACCTTATTTGCAACGAGGCTGTAAAATCTGATGATATCGCTGTTGTCGAATCTGCCCTGGTCGACAAGATCTCCAAGGTTTATCAGAAATGGATAGTCTCCATTTTCAAGAAATGAGAGGAATGCCTCATATTCCAGTTCTTCGACTCCGCTATCCGACCTTCCGACATGCACATCCGTTATAAGAGGGATGGATATCAGAGAGCCTGGGGTGAGAGAGATAGGTATATTCTCAACCTCAAGCGCTCCATCTTTCACATTCTGTCTTATGATATGTCCTTCTCTTGATAAGTCGATTGCACTCTCAAACGGATTCTCTCTCAGTTTTGCTATGTTCCATATCGGTACGATGGAACAGGAAGAGAGAACAATTGAAATTATAATCAGTATGATATGTTTTCTCATAATGCACCGCCCTTGTAAGCATATCCAACTCTCAGAGCCCAGCCAGAGAGAAGATAGTTGCTCACATCCATAAGATTATCCAGGACGATGAAGGTATCAACGAATACTGATTGCTTCTCACTGAGAGCGATGACTGCTGAGAGGCCGGAATTTAACACCATCTTCCATTCTATCGTCTCGCTCATGGCGGTGGTTGTATAAATCGAGAGAGAGAATGGGGAAAGACAGAATCCTACCCTGAGGTCATATGCAGGTATGAGTGAGAAGAACGGGGGAGAGAAGGGCGAGTACGATATTCCACCCTGCACGCCGAGGGCATAGGAGAAGAATAGATGCCTGCTTTTAAAATGCTGGGAGAAAAGATATGAGAGCGTTGAAAATCCACCCTCTCCGGGAACGTTATCAGTATGAATGGTGAAATAATTGTGAATCGTTTTTCCAACTTTCAGATCATACGAAAGCGTTGCTGCGAAATCTTCAGCTCCAATGGCGGAGAAATTGAAGGACAAGTCGTCCACCGCAGCGAATGCACCATATGAGAAAAGGCTTGATGAGGTCGACCTGTATCGGGCACCAAGGAATGTTCCAACCTTCCAAGAGACGGCGCTTACACTCGTCATGGCAGCTAGAAATAGAACAAGTGCTGAGATTCTTTTTAAACATTTCGCTTTTTTCATAGGATAACATTGCCTGAAAGACTTAAGTCTTCAATAAGAAGTTTGAACGTATTGGGACATTTATTCAATCGTTCATATCTCCTATAGAGAAGAAATATGAAAAAAACTTTCTTTATTTATAAATTCTTTTTGTAAGTTGAAAAACTTTCTGTCAACCCTATGCGAATCATTCAAAAATCTAAGTTGCTCAATGAAAAATATAAAGCTGCCCAAGACGAGACTCGAACTCGTACGGCCTAACGGCCAAAGGATTTTAAGTCCTTTGTGTCTACCATTCCACCACTTGGGCATCAATGCTTTGTCTATAATAGATTGAAACTGGAAAAAAGGAAAGTAGTGATGACAAAATATTGGTAAGTATTATCTCCTCAAGGCTTTGCAAAACGTCAAATGGAATTCCTGTCAGTTTGTCAAACATCAAAAGCTAGTTTTTTTAATAATGTCAAAAAGATATCTTAAGCTTAGTAAAATGGTTTTATAAGATATGCCGCCAGAAAACCTGCCAGGCTTGTCCTGCAGGATGAATGCGGCAAAATTAATATTCCTCAGGATGTGAATGGAAACACCATACGATGAACATCAAGATGGAGGAAGTGGCAATCAGTCCTGTTACTTTTCGATTATTACAATGCTTAACCAATGTAATTGTGATTTTTTTGAAAAAAAACTCCTTGAATTGTGCTATGTTACATACATGAGAAGGTCAGTCACTGTTTTCCCAAAGTTTACAGACAATGAGGTCTCCGCTATAGAGGAGACGAGGAAGCAGTATGCAAGGGCCTTCAACATGTCATCAGAGTGC
>CALXKU010000015.1 GCA_944389025.1 uncultured Spirochaetaceae bacterium | reverse complement strand
TTTTTTCTTTCCCATGTGAATACTCCCTTCAAGTAGTTTTCGTTTTTCTTTGTCCTACTTGAGGGGAGCGTATCACTCCACCGGAGTACGCTTCTGTTCCGGAAGCGTGCAGGCTATCTCATGCCCACCTGCAAGAAGCAGCGTTTTCGCGGCCTTCGTATCACGTTCTTCGGCATATCCGCACGCAGGGCAGACGAATTCCCTGTCTGAGAGCGTGATATCCTCATGTATATGTCCGCAGACCGGGCACATCCTCGTCGACGGAAAGAAGCGGTTTATCATCAGCACATTCTCATTCGCCTTGAGCTTGCTCTTGAGCGTGCCGAGTGCTGAATTCTGCACCTGCTTCCCAAAGAGTCCCTTGTGCCAGCCCTTGATGTTCTCATCCTGCATGACTACAAGGCCCCTGTCCGTGACGATATCGTGATATACCTGATTGGCCTTTGCACGCCTCTTGTTGGCGAGCCTCTCATACTCCCTCTGGATCCGATGCTTCGTATCACGCCAGCCCCCGGAGCCCTTCACCTGCCTTGCGAGCTTCCGCTGCAGGCCCTTGAGGCGCTCCTGTTCTTGGACCGATATGTCGAATTTCTCTCCTTCCGAGGTCGTTATCGTTGTCTTTATGCCGAAATCAAGTCCGATGCCCGGCTTCTTCTCCGTTTCAGCTGTCCCATCATGCTTCGGGATGTAGCATGTCAGCATGAGGTATATGCCCGATGCCCTCTTCACGAGCTTTGCGTTGGCGCATTCAGCATCGGCAGGAATCTGATCCATCCCGAATACGCGTATCGGCCTCTTTATCCCCGCGATATGCACGGTATTCTTATACCTGCCGTTCGCATTGCCGCCCGGGCCGAAGCATATCCAGTGGGTATCGTTATACTGATTGAGCTCGATGGAATCATAGGATGAGCGGAACTTCAGCTTCCCGTTCTTCTTCCCTGTCTTCCTGCGCTTTGCGGCAAGCGAGCTCATGTCCTGCTTCAGGGACGAGTATACGGCCTGTATGAACTTGGCAGGCATCATCAGGCTCCTTGCGACGGGCTTGCCGTCCTTATCAAGGGAAGTGATGCCACGCGTCTTTGTGCTGAAGTTCTTGAACTTATCGGATTCAAGCCCGATAAGGTAGTTGCAGAGCCATCTGCATTCAGCGAAATACAGGAAGAGCTTATCACGCTCTGCATTGTTCAGACACTTCAGGTCGAGCTTGAGCTCGATGACGACGGGGCGCATGGAGGCATGGCGGAGACGCGTCTCCCTGCCTTTCTCCTTGATGATCCTGTTCTTCGCTTTCCTAGCCTCGTCGTCCATGTCTTATTATACCATATATATGTTTACGAGCCAAGCAGATGCGGCAATTCATCACCACCTTACTCTTCGATTAGAAGGTGGTGTCCTCTTGCCGCTTTATCGATAGAGTATGTTCTTGGAGGACTTGAGAACAGAATCTTTGCTTCAAAATATGTACTCTATCTCCCTGAGAAAAAAGCATTGGAAGATGAAGTACAGACGTTTATTGAGGATTGGGAAGGAAAAAAGCAAGAAGAGTAAGACAAGGAAGTGAGCACAAAGATTAAACTTCATTGCCTTGCCAATTTGTCGCATTTTCTCATTCTACCAACCAATGCATTCAAGCCGTACATCGCCAGCACCATGCTAATTAGTAGAAACACCACAAATGCGAGATAAAGATAATCGGGCATTATGGATTCAAAGAATGAGAGAGGATTCTCCTCTCCTCCATTTCTTAGGAAGAAGAAATCGGTGTTGAATGCATAATTGAAGAAATAATCGAACACAAGAAATAGTGCAAACGGGATAATAACCCTTTTCTGAAAGAATACTCTTAGAGAAGGGACAAAACCTCCTGAGAGAAGGAGCACAGGATACATCAGAAGCATTATGTGAACGCTCCATGAATGAATGCTCATCAGAGAAAAATATGGAAGGACTGTCATCCAGGAAGGGAAAATCAAGGCAGAAACGGATGCGGGAATGCATACAGCATATAGATAATTCTTAGTCGCCTCTGATTCATGAAAAGCATCAAGAAGTATTATGAAGATATTGACTGAGCAAAGATGAAGTGGAAGCAGATTCCAGTTCCACTGCCCTGTGACAATGGCATTTGCGTCCTTTACGATTTCATCAAGAAGGAGCAGCAAGGCTAGCACACGCCTTATCATCAGCCTTCCCTTCTCGTCTTTTTCCCTATAGAGACTGGAAAGAAAGATGATGGCAACTCCCGTGAAAATGAGGGAAAAGATATGAGGAAGAGAAAAGAGCGGATGGCCATACCCGTCAGGGACGGTATATTTCGTAGCAAGATACGGATTCATGAGCAAAGAATACACCAGAGCGATTATATTGCAAATCACAATTTTGTTAAATCATAATTTGTCAAATTACGATTTGACAAAACATAATTTTACAATATATATTATTGCTTATGGAACAGCGCTTCATAGGAAGGAAGAAAGAGCTTGAGGCTCTTAAAGCAGAATACGAAAAAGAAGCTTTCTCAGCTGCTGTCGTATATGGAAGAAGAAGAGTCGGGAAAAGTTTTCTGATCCGTAATTTTATAAAAAACAAAAAAAACATCTTTTTCCAAGCCAGTGAGAACAATGCAAGCAATCTAACCGAACTCTCCCGTCTCATAGGGGAAAGTCTTTTTGGCTCTGATGGCGTAAGCTACACAAGCTATGATGATGCTTTTAGAGCTGTATTCTCCTACAAAGGGAAAGAAAAACTGATTTTCGTAATAGATGAACTTCCTTACATCGCAAGAAAAGAAGATAGAACAGTGCTAAGCGTCCTACAACGTTTAGTTGACCAGAATCAGGATAACAATTCTTTGATGCTGATTATTTCAGGTTCTTCAATCTCATATATTGAATCAGAGGTTTTGAGCACTGAAGGCCCTTTATATGGAAGGATTCCACTTCAAATCGAACTTAGGGCTTTCACAATTCAGGAAAGTATTGACTATCTTAATCCTTGCTGGAGCATTGACGATAAAATAAATGCTCATGTCATCTCAGGAGGAATTCCATTTTACCTTAAAGCATTCAAAGATTATCCGAATCTCAATGAGGCATTGGAAAAAGTTCTCTTCAATTCATTAGGTGGACTGTTTAATGAAGTCAAATTGTTTTTCTCATCATCTGTTAGAAATTTTGCCACATATGATACCATACTTCGACTTATATCAAAGGGGGCAAATGTCAATAATGAGATATCGGACAAGTCCCATATGGATAAGAGTAATATAAGTGCAGCCCTTAACAAGCTCAGAATTCTAAGAATCTGTGAGCAGAAGACAAACATACTGCGTGAGAAAGATAAGAAAAAGTGGATTATCTCCGACAACTTCTTCGCATTCTATTATAAATTTGTAGCACCTCGTCAGCTCTTAATAGAAAATGATATAAACATAGAGGTCGGAAAAATGAATGAAGAAATCTCTCTCTTCGTTTCAAAAGCCATAGAGAAGGATTTTTTACGATTCGTCCTCACCTTAGATCCTGAGAATGTGCTTGAAGCAGGATATGGAGAGTTTGCAAATCCTAATACCAAAGTAAATGAGGAAATAGATCTCGTTATAAAATACGACGATGGTACAGTTTCCTTTGGAGAATGCAAGTGGAAGAAAAACAAGATAGGACTAAACGTACTTGAAGATCTAAAAAGAAAAGCCTCAATAGCAACAGCCTGCAGCATAAGAAAATATTATCTTCTCTCACGCTCCAGCTTTGACTCTGAAATAATTGAAGAAGCAAAAAGAGACAAGAGGATTGTTCTTATTACAACAGACGAATTCGTAAAATAATCCCGTCCCCTCTCAAAAAGAAAGGACGGGAAGTAAAGCAGGTAAGTTTAATTTGACTTAGTAAAATCAAGACCAGCAACAAAAAGAGTGTTGCCATCATCTCTCAAGCAAGGATAGGAAAGGATGTAATAATTATCGATTCCTTCTCCTGTAGATTCAGGGAATGTGATATCTCCATTATCGTCATAACTGAAAGTTCCCTCATAGATATAGATTTCCTGGTTGCCACTCCAGAGATTGCCACGGTAGGAAATCCATTCTCCATCGAGGACGAACTCACTTCTTGTAATCTCATCATCATTATTCTTCTCAATCCAGTAGCCTTCTGCACTGCCCTTATCTCCAGATGCACGGTAGAACACAATATCATTGATAGTAAGAGAATCATCAGCAGAATTATATGTATAATCTAAATTTACACTCATAAAGTAAGGCTTATCATTCATCTTGAGCTGATTGTCATTCTTGAAATCAATGAGAATCATGTTCTTCTCTTCGCTGTAGCGTGCCTTCCCCTTATAGGCAGTCCCAAGCGAATCCGCATATACCTCATAGTCGCAGTTTTCATCCACCGTCAGAGTTAGAGTAATAGGGCCAAAGCTTTCTAGCTCCATCGAACCGGACCATGTAGTATCGGAAAGAGAGCCGGCAGTATCATCCGATGTATAGAATGTCTTTATATTCTGTTTCGATGGCAGCTTATCAGCAGAAGCGTTATCAAGGTGACCCTTCATTGCCCCGGTCTGAGTGAAAGTATCATCATTGGAGGTCATTACTTTATCTTTATAGCCATTTGGAAAAGTACGGTTCGGATTAAATACAAAATCATTTCCATTATATTCTGATGAAATATTGAAATAGAGGTTATTACCGTTATAAGTAGAATCAAGATCCCTTATCCCCACTTCAATGCCATCACCTTTCATGGAAGCATCGGTAAGTACCGTGTAAGGTCCCACATAAGGTATTCCATATCTTTCCATCACATTATACTCACCACCAATTACGAAATTCCTTTTACCCTCATCAGAAAGGCTCACTGGAATTGTGAATTCGTAAGAGAGTGATAAAACTGTTGGTGTGTATTTCACAGAATTACCATATACGAATGAACCGGAAGAGGAGTCACCATTATCGGAATGTAACTCGTAGGTAATCTCATCACCTATGCTGATACCTTCTGGAAGAGTATCATAGCTCAATGTAATCTCAACTTCCTCATTTACCGCGATAGCCGCACCCCTTTCAGGGGTAATAGTGAATTCAGGACGACGGTATACTGTGCCAATCTTAGGAATCGAGACAGGACCTTTTGCAACATCTACATCTGATATGTCAGAAAGAAGAACCGTCTTGTCCGCTTTAAGCGTGCTTCCTTCCACCGTTCCACTCTCATACGTTCCATCTATTGAAAGAGAGAAAGCCTCCTCATTCAGGATAAGTGTTACGCCCTCCCCTTCATAGGTGTTTCCATATCCTTTTGTAAGATTTATTGTATCTTCACCCATTGTTAGAGTAAGAGATGCCTCATCGAATATGTATTCACTGTTAATATCATCATTACCATTAATGGAAACAGCTAAGACATCATCGCTGATGGCATAATCCAAAATAACACGGTTATTATAATCACCTGTTGTTATCCTACCATCTTGGATGGAGAAATCGGAAGTAAATGAGATCCACTCACCATTTACCAGCGAAGGATCTTTGGCATCTGAAAGGTTTAGGGTTGCAACATTGCTGACTCTCCTATCTCCTGTCATCACATAGATTGCCTTAACCGTCCTGATTTGAGATGAGAGGTTAATGGAAGATCCAATTTCAGATTTTGTGGTTGGATCTGAGCCGTCCGTCGTATAGCGGACAGATCCCGGTGCGAGTATCTTAAGAGTCATATTTTGAGCATTCGGTATCCCCTCGGGAAGGGAGAATACAGGAAGGGAATCATCCCTTTCATAAACCCATATCGTCTCACGCAAATATGATGGCTTATATCCATCCTTCTTAGCTTCTACAATCAAAGTATAATTACCGTTAAAGATATCTGCTTCACTTAAGATGAAAGGCCCGGTATAAGCATTTTCTATCGGCTCGGAGGAATCATAAATCAGGCTAACCCCTTCAACTTCAGATGTGATCGTTATCTTTGATTCCCCTAAGATGAATGGATCTGGATAGCTTACCACAGGTTCAGGTAACTGAGCCTGCTTTATCGTAAGCGATATAAGCTCGGATGGTTCATACCCATCTCTGACTGCTATGGCTTTCACTACCCCCGCTTCCATCATGGAAAGAGTAACTGATCCGGTTTTATACTCTCCACTCAGAACAGGATCATCTCCGTTCGTGCTATAGTAGATCCTGTCATTCTCCCCCGCTTCAATTGTGATATTATCCGCTATGAAAGGTACGATACCATCTTCGGGCGTGATGACAGGAGCCGGTGTCTTTGATGAGTATTCAGCAATCGCAATCTCTGAATCTGTGCAGCCTTCCATAACCGCTATGGCTTTCAATATCGCTGCTTTCTCGAGTAAGAAAGGCTTCTTATATGGTGTCGACGAAGAGGATGGCTCACTTCCGTCCAGAGTGTAATATATCATCGCCCCTTCTTCCGCTGTAATTGAGACCTCGATTGGCTCCAGGAATTTCTTGCTCTCAGGATTAATTACAGGAGAGCTTACTTTCTTCTTCTGGTAAGTCACTGTTGCAATCTCAGAATTCTCCATCCCCTCCTTCGCAGCATATGCCTTGATAGTCACACTCTCCCCTGCAAAAGATGATAGATCAATAAGACCATTCTCCGCTTTATTGCTATTCTCATTCGGGGTACTGCCATCCAAGGTGTAATGCACAACATAGCCCTGGGCTGCATTCACAATGACTTTGACATTGAGAAAAGGAATGACTGCGTCGTTTTCAATTTCGAATACAGGAGCTGGAAGATTTCCAGAGTATTTGAACTCAGCCTCCGCCACATCCGAGTCAATATAGCCAGACATGGTGGCATATGCCTTTATTACAATACTGCTATCGAGTGCAGGTTTGAAAGCTTCTACATACTCTTTCCTGCTATCTGAGACACGCGGATCCGATCCGTCCTCAGTATAATAAATGGTTGCGCCTTCATTGGTTTTAATCGTGATTATCGTATCCTCATTGATTTCGGAACTGGAACTTTCAATCACGGGCAA
This sequence comes from uncultured Spirochaetaceae bacterium, assembly GCA_944389025.1. GTDB lineage: Bacteria > Spirochaetota > Spirochaetia > Sphaerochaetales > Sphaerochaetaceae > Ornithospirochaeta. The sequence goes on along the minus strand of CALXKU010000015.1, from coordinate 51,790 downwards.
ACTGAGCTTCTGCATTTCCACCTCTGATGGGCATGAAATGAGAAGGAAGGCGAAAAGACTTATCAGACACAGCATTATGGCTGCTTTCCTTTTGCCTATCATAGGGTCCTCCTAAGTTGTTTTACTCAGTATGCCCCCCCCTAAAAGCGATTGTCAAGTTAAAAGAACTGTAGTCTGATGGAAATGTATCACACTCCCTCGGAGAAATCCGCATTCTCGGCATACCAGCGTACCGTACTGCTAAGCCCGTCATCGAATGAGATAAGAGGAGCAAAAGAAAATGTGCTCCTGAGCTTTGCAAAGTCGAGGCTGTAACGTCTGTCATGCCCGGGCCTGTCGGCGACGAAAGAAATAAGATCATCGCTCTTTCCCATTATTGAGAGAATTCTTCTTATCAGCTCTATATTGCTTATCTCGAAACCGGCTGAGATGTTATACACTTCCCCGACTCTGCCGTCAAAGAGTATGCGCTCAACAGCTCTGCTGTGGTCGCTCACATGTATCCAGGAGCGGATGTTCTCTCCACTGCCATAAATGGGAACCGGCTCACCACACATTATCTGCCTTATTGAATGAGGAATAAGTTTCTCGCTGTTCTGGAACGGTCCGTAGTTGTTCACCGAGCGGCTTATCGTGACCGGTGTCCCGTATGTCCTGAAATATGATAGGCATAAAAGGTCTGCCGATGCCTTACTCGCCGAGTAAGGATTGCTGGGGTGAATCGGACTCATCTCAGAAAAAGAAGATGATGAGCCAAGAGGAAGATCCCCGTACACCTCGTCTGTCGAGACCTGATGAAAACGCTTTGTCCCATACCTGTTCACAGCATCGAGAAGCACCCCCACACCTACGACATTGGAAATGAGAAAAGGACTTGAGCTACGAATAGAGTTGTCCACATGAGTCTCCGCCGCATAGTTCACCACAGCATCGAAATTCTCCTTCTCAAAGAGACTGAATACCAGATCCCTGTCTGAGATATCCCCCTCTACGAATTTAAAGAGCCTGTCGCCAGAAAGGGCGGAAAGAGAGCGCATGTCAGAGGCGTAAGTGAGAGCATCGAGTGCAACAATCTCCACATCACAATGCGTTTTTCTCATGCGTCTTATGAATGAAGAGCCCATGAAACCGGCTCCTCCCGTTACGAGTATCTTCATAGCTATGGATTATACCATCGCAAAGAACAGATATGTAGCAAAATAGTAAATAAGAAATTCAGTTCCGAATTCACAATTATATTTATAATTAATTGTTTGAATTTAAGATAAATACTTCAAAAAAAGTTTTCAAACATTTACACTTTTCTTGTGGATAAGAGAAAAATCAGGAAAGAGGTAAGAGATGCGTTCTCCCATTTCAGCGATAAGAAAGCTGAAGAGGAAAGGATAATATCCAGGATAAGAGCACTTGAGGCCTATAATGCTGCCAATACCGTGCTTGTTTATCATGCGCTTTATGATGAAGCGGACCTCAGTCCCCTCTTTTCTGATGGAAAGACCTTCCTTTTCCCTTATATAGAAGGGGATAGCATGTTCTTTTCCCCGCCACCCCTCGTAAAAGGTGCATTCGGTATAATGGAACCGGTCTCACGAATTGAAACATGCTATAATCATGCACTGCTCATAGCACCGGCAAGAGCGCTATCAAAGAAAGGTGAGAGAATCGGGAGGGGGAAAGGTTATTACGACAGGTATATAAGAGAAAACAGAAACAGGATCGTGACAATCGGCGTATGCTTCTCTTTCCAGCTTTATGAGACACTTCCCGTAGGAGTGATGGATGAGAGGCTGGAGCATATCATATCGGGCGGGCTATGAATGTCTGATTTGCTAGATAGGATAGGAAGGTGACGACCTGATCGGTCATCCTCCCTTCCCTGAGATCCTCCCTGAATGAGCTGTCATGCACCCAAGAAAGGATATTTGATACCGCATGGATGTATTCACCCTGACGACTCTGGCATGATGCGATTACGAACACAAGCTGCACAGGCTCGGGATAATGCTCATCGAACACTATCCCGTGCTCAGAATAGCCTAGGGCTATGTGGCATTTATCGAGGTGATGAAGCTTGCCATGAGCTATCGCCACCCCGTGTCCTATTCCTGTAGACTGGAGCCTCTCCCTCCTGTGAACCGCACGTATGAACTTCTCCTTGTCCTCCAGCTCATCGAAGATGGAGCACTTGGAGATCACCTCATCAATCGCATCATACTTATCTGTGCTTTCCAAGCGGGTGAAAACCCTTTCAAGAGACTCGATCATTTCCCTTTAAGATACTCGTTGATAGCCTTGGCGGCCTTTCTTCCCTGTCCCATTGCAAGGATTACGGTAGCAGCTCCAAGAACGATGTCACCTCCGGCATATACGCCCTCGATGCTCGTCCTGTTTGTCTCCTCATCAACGATGAAGTTACCTCTTCTGTTGACCTCGATCTCAGGAGTCGTCAGCTTGATAAGTGGATTGGATGCGTTTCCGATTGCGACGATCACCTCATCGTACATGACTTCCTCGTCACTTCCCTCTATCTCAACAGGGCTTCTTCTTCCACTCTGATCAACCGGTCCAAGCTCGCACTTTCTTATCACGAGAGCCCTTACCCGGCCACTCTCATCCCCCAGGATCTCGACAGGCTGGCTTAGCATCCTGATATTGCACCCTTCCTCAACTGCATGTTCGACCTCCTCCTTCCTGGCAGGCATCTCGGCTCTCGTCCTGCGGTAGATTATGTCGACACATTCCGCTCCAAGGCGAAGCGCCGTACGGGCAGCATCCATTGCGACGTTTCCTCCACCGAGAACCGCCACACGCCTTCCCTCATATTCGGGAGTATGACTGTTCTTGGTGTCATATGCTTTCATGAGGTTGCTTCTTGTGAGATACTCGTTGGCAGAGAGCACTCCGACAAGGTTCTCCCCCGGAATTCCCATGAACTTCGGCAGTCCGGCACCCGTTCCGATGAAGATCGCATCAAAGCCATCCTCGCTCTTGAGTTCCTCTATGGTCCTCGTTCTCCCGATGAGAACATTCCTTTCGATATCAACACCCATCCTCTCGAGCTTCTGAATCTCCTTGTCCACAAGACGCTTTGGAAGACGGAATTCGGGAATTCCGTAGCTTAGGACCCCTCCAGTCTTATGAAGGGCCTCATACATAACGACCGTATGCCCTTCCCGTCTGACATCCGCGGCACATGCGATCGATGCCGGTCCAGATCCTACGATGGCAACGCGCTTACCGGTTTCCGCCTTGATCTCAGGAAGGCTGTCATCTCCTGCGTTGTAATCGGCGACAAAACGTTCAAGACGCCCGATTGCGACAGCCTTGTCAACATCTTTCAATGCCTTTCCAACCGTGCAGTACTTCTGGCACTGTGATTCCTGCGGGCATACGCGGCCGCAGATGCTTGGAAGAATGCTCTCCTTCTGAATGATTTCAAAAGCACCTTTGAAATCCCTCTCCTGCACACGGGAGATGAATGCCGGAATATCTATTGATACGGGACAGCCGCTTACGCATGGCTTGTTTTTGCAGTTAAGGCATCTTGAGGCCTCAAGTACAGCCATGTCCTCGCTATAGCCGAGGGCGACCTCATCCATGTTATGTATCCTCTCTTTCGCATCCTGGCTAGGCATCTCCTGATGCTCGATTGCCATCCTGTCCTTAACACTCAGGCTGGATGGGAGAGATGAAAGGCACTCTTTCGCCTTTCTGTCCATTTCCTCTCTTGTCATATCAGGCCTCCCCCTCTTTGATTCCCGTCTCAAGGTGACATCTGTGATGGGCTTCCTTCTCATAGGAGGAGTAAGTCCTCTGTCTTATCATCATGTTGTCCCAGTCAACCTCATGAGCATCGAACTCAGGTCCATCCACACATACGAACTTGGTCTCTCCTCCGACGGATACGCGGCAGCCACCGCACATTCCAGTCCCATCGATCATGATGGTGTTAAGGGAGGCAAGAGTCTTAATCCCGTAAGGGGCTGTGGTAAGAGCGCAGAACTTCATCATGATTGTCGGTCCGATAGTTACGACGAAATCTGGCTTCCAGCTTTCGCAGAGCTCCTTCAGGGGCTCGGTGACAACCCCCTTTCTTCCCCTCGTGCCGTCATCAGTGACGACTATGAGCTCTGGATCCAGAGCTCGCATCTCATCCTCTTCAATTATGAGGCTCTCATTTCTGGCACCGATTATGATCCTCAGCTCATTTCCAGCTTCCTTCAAAGCTTTTGCTATCGGATAAAGAGGTGCGACCCCGATTCCTCCTCCTACGCATACGCAGCGTCCGAACTTCTCTATATGGGTCGGGCGTCCTAGAGGCCCGAGTACGTTCTCAATCGCATCTCCCTCATTCATCATGGCAAGACGGTGAGTACCTTCTCCGATTGCCTGGAAAACTATGGTTATCGTCCCCTTTTCGCTATCCGCATCTGCGATTGTCAGCGGGATGCGCTCCTCAAAGTCGCCACCTTTCTGGACGATTACGAACTGTCCAGCCTTCCTCTCACGGGCGATCATCGGAGCCTCGATGGTGAAACGGAAAACCTCTTTTGATAATTTTTCCTTCTTGAGAATCCTATACATCAATGCATTTCCTTCCGTTTAATAAGTTGAATATAAGATATATGATTAGAAAAAAAGAAAAAAGCGGGGAAAATAAAAAACTGAAACGAAAAACGGAGCAGGAAAAACCCGCTCCGAAAAATTCAGTCATTAAATGAATGCTGGAACTTATCAAGATCCTTGTTCGATCCTGAGAGTACGAGGATCTCATCGACATGGAGCACAGTATCAGGGCCGACACTACCGTTTGCCTTCCCATCCCGTACTACCGCGATAAGAGTTATTCCGTAGCGCTCACGGATTTTGATGTCCTTGACAGTCTTCCCGTCAAGCTCTGCAGGCGTTCTCATCTGTATGATTGAGAACTCCTCTGAAAGGGGGAGGATATCCTCTGCAAGGCGCTCTGAGAGCCTTATTGCGGTACGCCTTCCAATCTCAGTCTCCGGGAATACGACATCGGCACCGAGCTTTTTAAGAATCTTGGCGTGGTCCTCGCTGATTACCTTGCATATGACATGCTTCACTCCAAGCTCAAGAGCGTTGAGGGCTGCGAGAATCGAGCTCTCGACATCCTTTCCGATTCCGACTATCACGGTATCGGCCTCCTGAAGTCCCGCATCCATGAGCGACTCCTTCGAGATGTCATTCACAACGAAGACCTCCGCATCGGTCTCATAAAGTGGCTTGAGCCTCTGCTGATCCTGATCGAGGGCGATAACATACTTGCCCCTGGAGAGGAGTTCCTCCGCAACAGCAAGACCGAACCTGCCCGTTCCTATAACACCGAATACCTGATTACCATCTTTCTTTCTCATGGTCCTATCCTATGATTACCTTCTCTTCTATATATCTTGCGCCAGTAAGACGGCGACGTGCGAATGCCGATATTATCGTCATGAATCCAACCCTTCCGAGATACATCATTATTATTAGAATGATTTTCCCCGCAGATGAGACAGACGGAGTAATTCCCATCGTAAGACCGACAGTAGCGTAAGCTGACACGACCTCGTAGAGTATCTGATCCCCACCGAACTCAGGGTCCGTAATCGATATCGCAAGGGTTGCCATCGCCACAAGCAGTACAGATATTATGATGACGAAAAACGCCTTCATGACGGACTCGGAACTGATCTCCCTCTTGAACGCCACAGGGTTTCTTCCAAGAATCAGGAAGAATGAGGCCTTGACAGCCGTGAAGAACGATGTGGTCTTAACACCGCCACCTGTGGAGCCCGGGGATGCACCGATGAACATCAGAATGATTGTAAGAGCGACTCCCGCAGGGGGCAGAATCGACTGATCGTAAGAGAAATACCCGGCAGTCCTTGTCGTAACCGACTGGAAGAACGCGTTTTTCCAGTCGATGCCAGGAAGAATAAGACGGAAGAGCACCGTTCCGGAAACAATCAGGAATAGCGTAGTCGAAAGCACGATCTTCGTATGGACGGTTATCTTCTTACCGTGTCTGATGTGATCCAGAAGATCCCCATACAGGATGAATCCAAGACCGCCGAGTGCAATCAGCGAAGCGATTGTTATCAGCACGAGCGGATCCTCGTTCCACTTCATGAGACTGTCGGAGAAAAGATCGAATCCCGCGTTGTTGAATGCGGAGACCGAGTGGAATATGGAGAGGTACACAGCCCTTGCAAGCGGATATCTGCCAGAAAACGATATGAACAGCAGCACCGCTCCCAGGAGCTCTATTATACCTGTAACGGAAAGTGCCAGCGTAAGAAGCTTCTTTGTCCCCATCCTGTGATCGGCACCAAGCGAATCTCTGAGGAGATTGCCAGTTGAGGCGTCTATCTTTCCACTTGCTAAGCGGATTATCAGAACGGCGAGAACAGCATATCCGAGTCCTCCAAGCTGTATCAGCAGCATCAGAATGAACGATCCGAAATCGGATAGAGTCTTAGAGATGTCCACAGGTGTGAGACCGGTAACGCATACGGCCGAAGTGGAGACGAAAAAAGAATCAAGAAACGATATTTCAACCCCATCCTGATGCGAAAGAGGAAGATATAGGAGCACGGCTCCCGTAACGATAATCAGCAGGAAGCCCAGAGCAAGTTGCAATCCCGGCTGAAGTTTTCTTCTATTTTGCATACCCTGAGAATCTTAACAGAGCCAAATGCCATTTTCAAGGTTTGCATATGCTAAGATGACAAAAAACAGGGTACCTTCAGTCGCCTGAAAGCACCCTGCTGTGTGTTGAGTCCATATATTATAGGGAATTATCAGTTAATTTTAACTTCAATTCTCTTTGGTTCCTTCTTCTCTTTCTTGCTAATTGTTATGGAAAGGATTCCATTCTCGCTTGTTGCGCTTACCATGTCCTCATCAGCATCATCAGGAAGCTGGAAGCTCCTCTGGAAAGATGGAAGCGAGATTTCCTCGGTTATGAAACCGTTCTCCCTTTCCTTCGTTACAGCATCTGAAGAGATTGTAAGAACCCTGTTCTTGCAGAAGATCTTTATATCATCTTCCTTGTAGCCCGGAACCTCTGCTTCGATCACGTATGCATTATCCGTTTCGAACACGTCCACAGGTGGGAACCTGTCTGAGCTGGACTCGAAGAAATCATTGAAGAAACTGTCGAAATCGAACAGACTTGGAAAATCTCTCTGAATATAGTATCTCATCGTCCTGCCTCCTTAGTTAGCCTTTACCTCAATCCTCTTCGGCTGAGCCTTCTCAGTCTTCGGAAGATCTATCTCGAGAACGCCATTCTTGAAAGATGCGCTCACCTTTTCCTCATCGGCATCCTCAGGAAGTGTGAAGCTTCTCTTGAAGTCTCTTACAACACGCTCTCTTACAAGGTACTTCTTTCCATCCTTCTCATCCTTCTTCTCTTCTTTCTTTCCCTCGAGAGTAAGGACGTGGTTCTCAACATAGAGGTTGATCTCATTCTCCTTATATCCAGGAATCTCTGCGCTGATAGCGTATCCTGAAGCTGTCTCCTTGATGTCTACAGGTGGAATCTTAACTCCTGTGAAAAGGGAATCGATAAGTCCATCCAAATCGTTGTAGTGTCTCTGATATTTCATTATTGCCATTTTAGGGCCTCCTTAACTTTCTTTTTGTTTTGTACAACCAATAATGCAAATAGCGTGCCAACTTTTATAATTCATTATATTTTAATGATTTATATTTTAAGATACATTTGAGAATCCTTATTAATGAGTCATTTTGATACACCATATCAGGCGGAGCGTTTAAAATGGGACATTTTGTCTACCTGAGCTCTTTCAAGGGCTGGCAAATATGTATCATATTAACACATATCCTAAATAACTATTTATAATATAAATAATTATTCTATATACAAAAGGAAAGCATCATCTGCAATATTGCATTAGAATATAAGGCTCGATATAATCATGGGCTATGAAAGTCGTCATCATAGGTGCAGGAAGGAGAGGCTTGCGCCTTGCAAAACATTTGATCGAGGAGAACAAGAACGTTATATTCCTCGATTCAAACTCGGAAAGGTGTCAGCAGGCGATTGCGAAACTTGACTGCATGGCAATATGCGGAAGCGCGACCGATGTGGACAAGCTCATAGAGGCGGAAGTTCCCGACTCCGATGCGGTAATCGCGGTAACGGACAACGACGAGACAAATCTCGTGAGCTGCGGTATTGTAGCCTCAGAATTCCCGCAAGTAAAGACAACGATAGCAGCAATAAGAAGCATAAGCTACCTGGGAAAGGAATCACACCATCCGATTCTAGGGATATCATACATCGTGAACCCCGACCAGGAGGCTGCAAATAGAATAATAGGTATTATAAGGAGCGGACTCTACAGGGATGTCATCTCATTCCCTGATGCCCACTTCATGCTCTTTGCAACCCCGATAACAAAAGACAGCCCATTCAGGGACAAGACACTCATAGAAGCGAGAAAGGAAATACCAGGGCAGTATGTCATTGCTGGGATAAGAAGGAAAGGCAAGGTCTTCACTCCTTATGGTGACTCGGTGATAAAAGTCGGGGATGAGATTGCGATAATCGTGGATGAGGAGGAAAGCCGCAACATATTCTCCGAGCTCAACGGCCCCGTGGACAATTCCAGAATAAGGAAAATGCTCATAATCGGAGCCACGAGGATAGCACGCTATCTCCTCTCTTCGTTTACCCCTCAGGAGAGAAAAAAGGTCACGCTCATCGAAAAGAGCGAGGCGGATGCAAGAGAGTTCCTGGATCTTTTCCCTGAGATATTGGTTCTGAATGCAAGCATCACGGATGAGGCGGTATGGGATGAGGAAAAGCTTTCGGACTCGGACCTCGTCATAAGTGTCACGGAAAACGATGAGCTTAATATCATCGCATCTCTCTACGCCAAACGCCTCGGAGTAAAAAGGGTGATTTCACTCGTAAAGACCAATAACAACTACCTGCAGCTTGCCTCTCATCTCGATATTGATGCCGCAATAAGTACGACCAACGCTACGGTTGACACCCTTGTCAGGCATCTCAGAGGCTCTACGATCGAGACACTGCACACCCTGTTTGACGGAGATCTTGAGGTTTACGAGTTCCTCATCGGAAAAGATTTCAAATTCCTTGATAAAGCCCTTAAGGATGTCAATCTCAGAGGCAAAATGATAATAGCAGGAATAAAGAGAGGGGATGGGGAGAACTTCATTCCTGGAGGAAACTACTCGTTCACACTCAACGACACGGTAATAGTTGCAGCGGCACACCGCGACCAGCAGACGGTGCAGGCGATGTTTGGAGCGAATGCCTGATGAACCTTAAAGCCGATCTAAAACTTCTATCATACATAATGCTCTTCATCGGGCTGATCATACTCATTCCCACAGGCATGGCATATTACTATGGGGAGTATGAAAGTCTTGTTGCGTTCTTCAAGACCGAGGGCATGATTCTAGCATTCTGCCTGATCATCCTCCTCTTTACCAGAAAGGTCAGGATTCTGGACATATCAGTAAAGGACAGTTATATTTTCGTAACCCTTACCTGGATAGTCGCAACAGCATTCGGCTGTCTTCCCCTTTACCTTACAGGAACGACAACCTCCTATTCTGAATCATTCTTCGAGATAATGAGCGGTTTCACAACAACCGGAGCCACAGCAATCCCTGTCGTAGAGGACCACCCCTACTCGATACTATTCTGGAGGAACCTCACGAACTGGCTCGGAGGTATGGGAATCGTAGTTCTCTTCGTAGCCGTTCTCCCCGTATTCGGAGTAAAAGGAACGGCACTGGTGGGAGCCGAGTCCGTAGGGCCTACAAAGGACAAGCTTACCCCGCAGATAAGGGGAACGGCGATGTCCCTCTGGCTCATATACATAGGTATCAGCGCAATACAGGTAATACTCTTAAAGCTTGGAGGCCTCTCTCTCTTCGATTCCCTCACAGTCATGTTCGGAACGATGGGAGCTGCAGGATTCACACCTACGAACCAGTCAATTGCAAGCTTTAACAGCGCCTATGTGGAGTGGATATGCATAATATTCATGTTCATTGCCGGTGGAAATTTCGCTCTTTACTTCAAACTCATTCAAAGAAAATTCAGCAGGGTGTTTCACGACGGTGAATACCGCCTTTATTTCGCGATTGTCGCCATATCCAGCCTGCTTGCGGGACTGAATCTCTTCGCAAAGGGATTTTTCAACCTTCATGACAGCATAAGACACGCGTTCTTCCAGATTGTTTCGATCATAACGACAACCGGCTTTTACAGCACCGACTACAACCTCTGGCCGATGTTTCCGCAGATGCTGATGTTCCTGATGATGTTCATCGGAGGATGCGCAGGAAGTACGGGAGGGGGAATCAAGGTAATAAGGATCCGCGTCCTTTTCAAGATGGGAACGAACGCCATGATAAAAAGGAACCATCCGAACGCACTCACCACCGTCCGGATAGGAGATGATACGTACAATACCGACACATGCCTCTCAATCGCTGGTTTCGTGTGCTTTTATCTCATCACAGCCCTTATCGGCACTGTGATAATCTCTCTTTCCGACATGGATTTCGTAACCTGCCTCACAAGCGTCATGCAGGCAATCGGTAACATAGGAATCGCGATCGGAGGAATGGGAGTAAGCACCTCGTTCCATGATTTTGAAGCCCCGTTCCAGTGGGTTCTATCAGCACTCATGCTCGTTGGAAGGCTTGAACTTTTCACGGTATTCTCCCTCTTTACTAAGAAATTCTGGACGAAATAGCCCCTTTCAGAAAACAGGGAATATTTGATTTTTCTGGACTTCATGGCTCTTCTCCTTTACCCTGAGAATAACAATTTCAGATAAGGGAGATATTTTATGTCTGTTAACGTAGGCGCATTAATCATCACGGGAGCATACCTCATTGGCATGCTTCTTGTCGGATATCTTGTAGGTAAGCTCAAGATCAAGAACAGCGAAGACTATATGGTAGCGGGAAGAAGGATGGGACTTTTCATGGTCGCATTCAGCCTCTCAGCAAACAACATTGGAGGAGGAAGCACAACAGGACTTGCAAGCAAGGCTTTCGGCGAATGGGGTATGAGTGCCGTATGGTATGTACTTGCCGCCTCTGTCGCAATGATTCCCCTCGCATGGTTCGCACCGAAAATCAGGAAGACGATGGCGCTGACCATTCCTGAAGTCATCAACAGGAGATTCGGAGACGCAAGCAGCGTATTCTCCGCCGTGCTTAACATACTCGCCCTCTTCTGCCTTACTAGCAGCCAGGTTGCAGCATCGGGAAGCGTAATCTACTCACTTACAGGCATTCCTCTCAACGTATGTCTCATAGTCGCAGGTCTTGTAATTATCATATATACGACCCTCGGAGGGATGATTGCTGACCAGGTATCCGATCTTGTTCAGTTCATAATAATCCTCGTGGGTCTTGCTGTCGCAACCCCGATAGTCATCCATGGCGCTGGCGGATGGGAAGCAATCTCTGCTGCCCTTCCAGGCGAACAGCTCTCAATAGATAAGATCGGCTGGGTGGTAATCATCGGCTACATCTTCAACTATTTCTGCACATTCCTCTCAGGGCCTGAGATGATCAGCCGCTTCGAGAGCGCGAAGGATGAGAAGACTGCGAAATACGCCTCCCTCCTTTCTGCCGTTCTCATGGCAGCCATGGCAGTCTTCCCGACTCTTCTCGGCCTTACAGCCCTTGCAATGGCCGACAAGGTTCCAGGAATGGAAGCAGCAAGTTCGATGATGATGGTAACAAACCATTTCGCACCATCAATCATCACAGGTGTCATATCCGCAGCTATCATAAGTGCTACGATGAGCAGTGCGGACTCCAACCTCCTCTGCATGTCCACAATGTTCATGAACGACATCTATCTCAAGTACTTCAAGAAAGGCAAGGAGATGAATGACAGACAGATCATCTTCACGACAAGGCTCTGCAACGTCCTCTTCTGCGTGGTTGCCATGCTCATAAGCCTGCTTGGAGTCGATATAGTCACGATGAACACATTCGCATTCGCAATCCGCTGTGCAGGCCCGTTCGCAGCATACGGACTTGGTATGGTAGTCCCGCGAGCAACGAAGCACTCAGGACAGATATCGATTATAACCGGTACGATCGGAGTAGTCGTCTGGCAGATCCTCTCAGGTGGCGATTTCTACATGGGAATACTTCCTGTCGTATTCGGCTGCGCGGTCGGAACCGTTACATTCTTCCTCGTGAACCTCATAGAATGGAAGATGGGAATAAAAGCGGCTCCAAGCGCATACGAGGAGTAAGAAATCTTATCCCGGCCCCAAAAGGCCGGGATACTTCTTTTCATGCACAAACAAAATACAAACACAACTGCTATATTCTTTAGCTATGAAAGTAAAAAAAGCGTTCGGAACGGCAATAGTGGTATGCGGCGTGCTTCTCATGGCATTCTCAATCATGCTCAAGGGCATGATGTTCTCTTTCTCCAGCATCGATAAAAGTGAGAGCGTTACGATATATGCATACACCCTGAACGAAGAAAAGACTGAGACGGCGGCTGAGAACCTCTTTTCCGGGGTTTTCGCCATCGCAAGGGGTAATGCGGAGAACCTCAAAGCAAAAGACATAAACGCCATACATGCCAAAGTTTATCTCTCAGGAGCAGAATATGTTGAGAATGATGAGCGCTCATTCCTCGACAGATTCTATAAGCTCTACCTTCTCACAATCGGTGCAATCGTAGTCGTTGTAGGGCTCAATCTTCTTTCTGAGAAAATCGACGAATAATCAGAAAAAGAATGAGAAAGCTACCATAATCAGAGTGAAAAGAATCCCTACTCCAGCCACAATGAGCCACACCTTCTTTCCATATTCTTTCTTAGGATTCCTGTACTCCAGATATTTGAAAACCACATATCCCGCAAGACTTATCATAAGAAATGAGGCAAGAATGGAAATGGCGATGTTAAATGGTGATAATGGGCTCTCGGAAAGATTCTGTTTCATTGTGAGATAGAGATCCGAACCGTCTTTTATGGCTGAGACAAAAGCTACGAGAGCTATGATATTCAATATGCCATCCAGCTTCTTCTGTCTCTCCTCTTCCGATTCCTTAATATTACCATACTGCTTATCAAGTATTTCCAATACGGTATCGGCAAATGCCTCAGCATGAGCTATCATATCCAGAGTGCCGGTACTGGCAAGATATTCCCCCTCTGTCCTTTTTACCTTGTCGGAAGAGAAGCACTTATCCTGAATATCGATCTTGAAATCCAGACAGGAAAGGCGGAAACCTTCAGCCTTGTTCTCGAGCTTCTTCAGCTCAGCCTTATCCGAACGTGCTACGACTTCAGCATACTCAGAAGAAAGCATCCTACGCCTTACAATCAGATCCAGCTTTGTCATGATTCCATCAATTAGGTTGGAGATTACCGAATCGGATTCATATGAACGCAAAGCCACAAGTCCTGATTGCGCCTGGAAAAGCTCAAGATACCCTATCCCTGTATGCAGGTTAGCCTCCGCCTGAACTGCCTTTTCCGAACTCATGTTACGTGTTGTCTCCCCTTTGGCAATCCTGTAAAGGTAATCATTGATTATGGAATCAGAAGGAACCAGCCTTCTCATGCTGATGCTTTTTTCTCCAACACATTTCTTATATTCCATTAGCTCATAGCAGACATTGCTATCAGGAGCAGTACCTGGAAAAGAATTTATCATGGAAGGCTTATCACTCTCCTCGCTCTCTTTCTTCCAATCCCTGAGAGCATCGATATTTAAAAAGATGAAAAAAGGCAATCTTTTATATACCTTGTCGGGGACTGACTTAAAATTATCATCCCTATCCATCTCAAGGAAAACACTCTCATCAAATCGTCCTATACTGAAGTCCTTGTTTTCAAAATATATCGATTCTACATCACTTTCACTTAGAGCATTAGAGCTGAGGATATCACGAAGGAGAGTTACCGTTTTTTTTCTAAGCCAGGTCTTACTTCTTTTGTAGGTGCACTCTCTGGTAAAGGCAGCAAGCTGGTGGACAGCATCAGAGAAAGATGATGCGCTCTCAGGCGAAAAACAGTAAGAAATAGCTATGTATGATCCTTTCTGATATATGTCAACAGAATTCAAAGTGAATGAATCACGATTATATCTTGTATTGTAAAAACTGTTTCCATTCGGCTTTTCGATATACCATTCCAATGGATGGCAACTGATTGGATTCTTTTGAGAATCAGCATTTCCACCAAAACTGCTTTCTTTTCCGTTACTATTAGGTTTTCCAGAATTGGAATTATCAACCTTTCCTTCCTCTTTGTAGTCGAAATAGGAATTGGTCACATTCCGAAGAGTGTATTTATTTATATGATTGCATGCAGAAAAACTATTCTCGAACCCTTCAGGTGCAATTAAATAGAAATCCTTCTTAAAATGGAAAAAAGCGGAAAGATACAGTTTAAATGACTTCTCACTCATAATCACACTTCTCCTTCATACTTTCAAACATCGCTATCAAGCAGATCAGACAGTCTCGTTTTCTTCTTCCTCTTACGGATGACGGTTTTTGCGACAATCATCCTTTTAAAAAGAAAATCATCATCACCACTCTGCACAACCCTGTCCCTGTCGGGAAGGAAGAAGAGAGGCGCGTACTCGTTAACCTTAACCTGATCAGGTGTGATCTTATCGCTCAGTCCAACACCTTCGAGCGTCTTACATCTGGATAGTCCAAGGTATATTCCCGAGTACGGGATATAGCTTTCCCCGACATTGCTGTCGCTATCGCTGCCACCGTGTCTGGTATCGATATAAACCGCATCAAGTGTAAGCCCCTGAGCCTTATGGAAAGTAACGGCGTAAGCACTCTTGCAGGCAATGGAGCGAACGATGAATATCTTATCATGAACGATTTCTCCGCTTGGCTTAATATATGTCGCGAAGTATTCGAAATCATGATAAGGAACAGTGAATGCCTTCCGGTTATCGAATGGCTTGACCACGGGAAGAATGGCGTCCTCCTCGCTGTCGTAACGGAAATCTATGATTTTCCCTAGCGTTCCGTTCTGAAATCCTTTCGTCCTATCATTGCAGAGACACATGACCTGGGAACCAAGGTAGAGTGTCTGCCTGTCCTCAAGTATGGGAAAGAAATGTTTGAAAATCAGCTTCCTGCCATTCTCATCACAGGGATCATAACTCATATAATAGCGGTCACTGGTCATAGGCCCATTGATTGATGATACGTATTCATGAGCTTCCACCCCGCTTTTTCTAAGCGGCTCCAGATGTCTCATGTTATATGCCCTCACATCCCTGTTCCGTCCTGTGAGATACAGCATTGGTGTACCATTTTTCTCATAAAGGGCTCTGTGTTCCTCTTCATCAACAACTCTACCGTTTATATTCTCCAAAGCCTTTTCAAGCCCTGCCATATCCGCTTTTCGTATTACGTCGAGAGCACTTTTAAACTTATCATCACTCTGACGATACACGGCATCAAGCTCAATCGTGATTCTTCTTGTCTCTCTGAAAACCGGAGAGAAAAACCAGTAGCCGACCTCAGCCTCCCCGTATCTTTCCTTCCAGAATTTCCTGAGTTTTCTATCCTCATCATTGGTATTCTTCTTATCGAGGATGGCGGAAACAGGAGGAAGCTGAAGCACGTCACCGAAAAGAATAACCTTGAGCTTCTTTCTTCCAAATCTTTCCTCATTTGCCAAACGGACATGGATGAGAATGTAATCAAGTATGTTGCAGTTAACCATACTGATCTCATCGATGAGAAGGTAATCATATTTTTCAAGGAGGGTGACCAGTGACGGGTCAGCTTTATTCCAGTCCAGCATATCAACAGCGGGAAGACGGAGTGCCGAATGGAGCGTAGAGCAGTTTATCCCATGCTGTGCGATATTGAATGCCGCAACCCCCGTACTGGCTGTTGAAAGACATCTTTGACCGAACTTCTTGCATATTATCTGATAGATAACACTCTTACCGCAGCCTCCAGCACCGGCTATGGTGACTATCTCATAAAAGCCGTCATAGCACTCTGCAATCGCCTGGCAGAACTTCTTACTATCCAGCCTTATGTTATCAAAACCCTCAGGTAAATCATATCTCTTATTATTATAAACAAATGAATTGCTCATGCTCTCCTCTTTAGTTTCAGTTCCTTCAAAGCTTCTTTAAGTTCGTATGAGTATCTTTTATATGTCTCTGAAACTTTTATGAAAATCTTATCCCCGACCTCTGTTACAACCGCATTCTCACCTCTGCTTGTCTCCACGATATCTCCTACGGAGAAAGAAATTTCTGATGATACGTCCGCAACCATCGGCGCAGGCTTATCGTCTTCCTTAAAAACGTATTCATCCGCGAGAGTGTATTCATAAAGGGAACTGTCAATAGCATCAAGGAAAGAGGATGGCTGTATGTCATCTATCTTATCATCCGAATTCACATAGCTGAGATAAAGCTGCTTTTCCGCCCTTGTAGCAGCGACGAAGAAAAGACGCAGCTCCTCGGCCCTCTCCTTAGCCTTCTTCTCAATACTTCCCTCATCATTTTCCTCATCATTTTCCACTCTCTCTAATGGAATGAAACCCTCATTCACATGAACTATGAACACCCTTTCAAACTCAAGGCCTTTGGATGCATGAATCGTAAGCAGTTTTATCCTGCTTTCCCCGCTATCGCTTTTAAGAGTTAGAAGAAAATCCCTAAGCAGTGTACTTCCCGATTTAACCAATCCTGTATTCTTGAGTTGCAAAAACTCACGGATTCTCTCCCTCTGGGAAGCTTTCTTATTCCCCGATAACGCATCGCCACCAAGAACAGCTTTTATCACATCGTCCTCGAAGGAGTCAGAGACGCTCTTATCCTTAAGATGCTTCGCCTCATCATAGCATCTCAGGAAATTCCCAACCCAGGGGGCACTTGTCTCATTAAAAATATTTTTTTCCAATCCGATTTTGAGACTGGTTATGAAATCCTTAGAAAGGGGAATGACCTCATCAAGCTCCTCATCTGTGACTTTTGAATCGGCAAGAGCCCTAAAAGCCTCAGTATTGTCCGGCCTTTCAAGAAGAAGGAGAAAAGCGTAAACGCGTTGCATATACCCAGGTTTTAAAAGCTGATAAATACTGTCCTTGATATCTATATCTAGACCTGCTTTGAGCATTGGATAGATGAAACGGTTGAGCGTGACATTTATTCTAGCAAGGATTGCCGTTTCCGTATCCTCCTTTCTTTTTATCACTCTGATTACCTGATTGATTTCATCAGCCATATCCTTTGCTTCCAAACAGTACGGTTTTTCCCCATAAGGTTTTTCGGTGAATATTCTTTTCTGTTTTCTTCCTGCATCCTGCCTGATTATGGCATCTGCGAATTCGAGAATTGCTTTCGAGGACCGGTAGTTCTGAGCAAGGTGGACGGTACGGAACCCTTTGAGATTATCATATTTGCGTATGTTTTCAACCTCTGCGCCCCTGAAACCATATATGCTCTGGTCATCATCTCCAACAATTACAAGCTGTGTATTGTGCCCCCTGAGCTTATTAAGGAATACATCCTGCATCCTGTTTGTATCCTGATACTCATCAACAAGAATCAGACGGTATCTCTCATGAAGCTCATCCCTTACATCAGATCTGTTATCGAGGATCTCAATCGACTTTAGTATCTGATCCTCGAAATCCACCATGTTATTATCATGAAGAGTCTCCTCATATGCTTTATAGATCTCAGGGAAATCAGGAATTTTAGCATTTTTTGCGGTTTTGTGCACAGCCGCTTGGTTTTCTGGGCGGATACCGCTGCATTTAGTCTTTGCAATCAAATCTACAAGATCTTTTGTTTTCGCATCTTTGCAAGAAGTATTCCCTCGTGCAATCATTTCCTCCTTGATACCTTTTATTATAATCTGCTGATCAATCTCATCGACTACGTCGTACTCATAATCCGACATATATTTGCTGATGAGGCTCATACCATATGCGTTGAATGTGGATATTTTCAATTCATCAAGTCTGACCCTATTACCACAAAGAGTTGCTACCCTATTCCTCATCTCCTCTGCGGCCTTCTTTGTATAAGTCAGAGCAAGAATCGAGGAAGGCTCATAGAGCATGTAATTCAATGCGAAAGCTATTTTCTCTGAGATTACTCTCGTCTTTCCAGATCCCGCTGTTGAGAGAACGAGAAGATCATGGGAGAAATCCATCACAGCATCCACCTGACTGGGGTTCAGCCCCTTACTGACGAGGTATTCACTACCCTTTATTAAATCCATAACCCACCCTTAATGCCAATATGACATAACTTTTATAATTATCCGTTTGCTATAACCATAAGTCAATAAAAATGGCAGACTGTTAACAAATATTAAAACAAAAACAGTAATCTCAATGTAAAAATATATGCTTGCTATCCTCCTTTTCATTTTCATCAAGGTCTTTCTTGACACAGAAATATTTTTTCCATTTCATATTGCATTAACTCTTTTAATACTATAGACTTCACGGGTTATGGAAAATTTAGAGGAATTTAGGAAACTGGGTCTAAGCGATAAGACCCTCGAGGCCCTACAGGCTAAGGGATTTGAAGAACCGACTGAGATACAGAAGCTATGCATACCACAGCTTCTCGAGGAGAATACGGAAGTAATCGGGCAGGCTCAGACGGGAACGGGAAAGACAGCGGCGTTCGCACTCCCGATAATAGAAACGATAGAAGGCGGCTCAAAGGAGCCAGAGGCGCTCATACTCTGCCCAACCAGGGAGCTTGCAATACAGGTATCAGAGGAGATAATCAGCCTCAAAGGCAAAAAAGGCATTGAGGTTATAGCAGTCTATGGCGGTGCCAGCATGGAGACACAGCTGAGAAGGCTTAAAAAGGGTGTTGATGTCGTAGTCGGAACACCAGGAAGGGTTCTTGACCATATAAGACGTGGAACACTGAAGCTTGAGAAGCTTAAGTTCGCTGTTCTTGATGAGGCGGATGAGATGCTGGACATGGGCTTTATCGAGGATATCGAAGCGATTTTAGAGGCAACACCGGAAGAGAAAAGGATGCTGATGTTCAGTGCCACGATGCCAAAGCCGGTACTCTCCATCGCAGAACGCTTCATGCATGACTATAAGCTCGTAAGAACCGAGATCAAGGACATTTCAAGCAGGAACACCCATCAGATCTATTTTGAGGTAAGGGAGGCAGACAAGCTTGAGGCCCTCACAAGAATCATAGACAGGGAAGTCGGATTCTACGGCGTCATATTCTGCCGTACGAAGATACAGTGCGAGGAGATTGCGAACAAGCTCATAAGTCGCGGCTATGATGCCCAGGCTCTACATGGGGATCTTTCCCAGAGGGAGAGGGAGGTCATACTCAAGAGGATGAAAGAAAAGAGGCTCTCAATCCTCGTCGCAACCGATGTGGCATCCCGCGGTCTCGACATCCAGGAGCTCACACATGTAATCAACTACTCGATACCGGAGGATCCCGAAATCTATATCCACAGGGTTGGAAGAACTGGACGCGCCGGGCACGAGGGAACCGCGATTACGCTTATCACACCGAGGGAGGTGAGAAGGTTCAACTTCATAAAGAAGGCGACATCATCAGAGATTGAGAAGCAGAACGTACCGGAGCCGGAGGAGGTCATCCAGGCAAAGAGGAGAAAGATCGTAGCCGACCTCAGGGAGAAGATCGCAGCAGAACCTAAAGAAGATTACATCTCAATCGCCTACTCCATCCTCGGCAAGGAGAAGGACCCGCTGAGGGCATTCGCAGCAATAATCGGCTCAATCTACAAGGATGAGCTCGATATAAGCCAGTATAAGAAGATTTCCCAGGTAAGGGATGAGAAGGCAAGACGAGGAGAGAGGAAAGAAGCGAAAAAAGAAGCTGATGACGGACTTGTCAGGCTCTTCATCGCACGGGGTAAGAGAGATGGCTTTACCAAGAAAAGTCTCCTAGAAGCGATTACGGAACAGACAAAAGTAAAGGAATCCGATCTCTCAGGGCTAGAAGTCATGGAAGATTTCTCTTTTGTAAATGCCCCTTCCGAAACGGCAGAAAAGGTCTTAAAATATTACTCGAAAAGCAAGGGACGTCCTATTGTGACCAAAGCTCACATGGATGAGGTCAAGGTCACGAGATCCTCAGAGAGGGAAAGGGTTCGCTCTCATAGGAGAGGACGGGCAAGGGTTGAAGATCAGCCATACGGAAAAGATGTCAGGCTGGATGGCTCCCCGAAGCCCAGAATCAATGAAAAGAGGAAAGGAAAGAAAGAAAAGTCCCGAAAGAGGAGAAAATGAGAGACCACTATGACTTTGTGCTCGTTGGCGCGGGGCTGTTCTCATCGATATTCGCACATGAGGCGGCAAGTGACGGTAAAAGCGTTCTCATAATAGAGAAAAGAGACCACGCTGGCGGCAATGTATACCAGGAGAAGAAGGATGGGATATCCATCCATAAGTATGGGGCGCACATATTCCATACCTCAAACAAGAAGGTATGGGACTATGTGAACCGCTTCACATCCTTCAATAATTATATCAACAGCCCCATCGCGAACTATCATGGGGAGATATACAACCTACCCTTCAACATGAACACGTTCTCAAAGATGTTCTCAGTCATAACCCCTGAGGAGGCGAAGAAGAGGATTGATCAGGAGAGGGCGGAGATAAAGGGAGAGCCTAGGAACCTTGAGGAGCAGGCGATTAGCCTTGTGGGAAGGACAATCTACGAAAAGCTCGTCAAGGAGTATACCGAGAAGCAGTGGGGAAGAGACTGCAGGGATCTTCCAGCCTCAATCATCAAACGCCTTCCTGTGAGGTTCACCTATGACAACAACTATTTCAATGACCGCTATCAGGGGATACCTGAGGAAGGGTATAATACGATAATCGAACGTCTCACGGAAAAAGCGGACATCATACTTTCAACCGACTATCTCAAAGAGAGGGAAAAATGGGATGGAATGGCAGATCGCGTACTTTACACCGGATGCCTTGATGAGTTCTACGGTTACAGGTATGGAAAGCTTGAGTACCGCTCTGAGATATTCGAACATGAGCGCGTTGAAAGTGAGAACTGGCAGGGGAACGCTGTTGTAAACTACACCTCACACGAGTATCCGTTCACAAGAATCATCGAGCATAAGCATTTTCTCAAGGAAGAGAGCCCGGTCAGCTGGATAAGCAGGGAATACCCCGTAAGCTACGAGGAGACCGGAGAGCCCTACTACCCCGTATCAGATGAAAGGAATACGGAACTCTATAAGAAATACCGCACCCTCAGCGAAAGCGATAAGCACCTGATAATAGGCGGCCGCCTCGCAGAGTACAGGTATTACGACATGGATAAGAGCATAGAAGCTGCCCTTGACTGCTATCAGAGATGCAGGTGATCATCATAACGCTCTGAGAGAAGGGCGCGCATGAAGCCGTCCTTCTTCTTGAGCATCTTACTACCACGTGTTATCTTACACAGGCTTATATTCCTGTTCTTTGCTATATCACGCTGGCTCTTACCACGCTTAAGATCATCCATCAAAAGCCATCTGAGTACGAAATCGGATATCTCGGCCTCCGTGAAGAGGTCATCGAAAAGACTGCGTAGCCTCTCCTTGTCAGCTATAGAGGAAATCACAGAAAGGATATCCTCATAGGCAAGACGGCCTTCCTCAGTTCTCATCACATCGTTCTGTTTCATAGCAACATACTATCATTTTTTTCAGAGTGCGGGTGAAAAAAGCTTGTAAAAATACCTGAAAGCCTTTCTTATTATGCCGATTTTCTCGTTATCCCCTTTCCTCATCTCCTTTGAAAGGGAGAAAATCTTTTCAAAATCGCTCTTTACATCGGCAATCACGGATGATGCGTAGAAAGCTACCGAGAGTTCGAAATGGAGGAAGAAAGAGCGGTAATCGAGATTGGTAGTCCCGACGATGGCTCGCACATCATCGGAGATGAACATTTTAGAATGAACGAAGCCTGGGATGAACTCATAGATTTTCACACCTGCTTGTAAAAGATTCTCATAATTGCTGCGCGTAACCTCATGCACCTGAGGTTTATCAGGGTAGTTCGGGGTTACGATACGCACATCTATTCCGCTTTCTGAGGCCATGCAGAGCGCATCTGAGAGCTTATCATCGGGAATAAGATACGGTGTCGTAATCCATACGTACCGCCTTGCGCTGTTGATTATATGAAGATACGCGTTCTCCCCCATCGGCTCGGGAAAGAAAGGACTCGTACCGAAGACCTGGACAAGACCATCGCTTTTTGCGCTCCTCTTTGGCCTGTATGCTTCAAGCTCCACCTTACACTTATCCAGCGAGCACCAGGTCTCAAGGAATAGACGGGTAAGGGAAAAGCATGCCTTGCCACGAAGCTTTATCGCATTATCCTTCCAGTAACCGAATCTGATCTCTCTGTTCGCATACTCGTCGGCAAGATTGAGCCCTCCCGTATAGCATATCTCCCCGTCTATCGACATAATCTTACGGTGATCTCGGAAGTTAAGGCGGGGATTCATATGCATTTTCACAGGATTGAATGCCACAGCCTTGATACCGTACTCCCTTAACTGCCTCTCGTAATAAAGAGGGACGGCATTGATTGAACCGAGGTCATCATAGATAAGGCGGACATCAACACCCTCGGCCACCTTGCGCTTCAGGATTTCCAAGGTCTTTGACCATACCTCGCCAAGCCCTATTATGAAATACTCTATGAATATGTATCTCTCCGCTTTCTCCAGCTCATCATAGAGATCCATGAAGAAATCCTCTCCGTTTGGAAAGTACTCGGCAGCTGTGCCGTCATAGGCGGGAAGACCTGTCATGTTATAGATGTAGGAAGAGAGGCGTACATCCCCATCAAGGGTAAGCATCTTCCTCGCCTCCTCCATCTCCTGGGTATCCTTTTCCAAGATTAGATGGCTGTTCTTATAATCTCTGAGCCTCTTCTGTGCCCTCTGTCCGATCTTCTTGTTCCCGAATACCAGATAAAGCACACCTCCGAGGGTCGGGAATATGGAAGCCAGAGCGATCCATACGACCTTGTATGAAGGATTTTCCTTCCTTGTGAGGACAAAGAGTGTGACAGCAGCGCTTAACACATAGAAATAGACGTAGTAGCCGCGCGCATATGCCGCCCAGAACACGAGATAGACCATCATCGCGAACTCGAATACTATGAGTATCGCAGACCACAGAAGACGGGATGTGATGAGCTTAAACAGTTTTCTCACACTTCCCCCTCTCATCTTTTGAGAATTCGCATCCGCAGTAGTTCTGCCTGTAAAGCCCCATCTCTCTGGAAAGGACTATGGAGCGGTTAAACCCGTCCTTTTTCTTGAAATCCATCTTCTCGAACCCCTCGTACTTCTCCCCTACGGAGAAAATGCGTGCAGAGTTCTTGAATCGCGAAACGGTAAGAGTTGTGGCAAAATGATCGATTCCAAGCTCCTTTGCCTTGATAGCGGCTCTTCTGAGGTTGAAGTCGAAACAGATGAGGCAGCGCGCACCCCCCTCCCTCTCATCCTCGAATCCGGAGATGGCAGAAAGCCATGATGCGTGGTCATAATCATCCTTTATGACTCTGAGGCCATTTAGTGCAGCGACCTTGAGAAGCTCGGCATATCTCTTCTCGAACTCCTCCTTCGTATCTATGTTGCTGTTGGAAAAATAGAGCACAGGATTCCAGCCCTCGGCAAGAAGACGCTCCACAGAGCTTGTCGAGCATGGACCGCAGCATACATGAAGTAGAATATTTTTCCCATTTTGCATATAGTTCATAATAAGATAAAAAAAGAATTTTTCACAGGTGAGTTATGAGAAAATATAAGATGGCACTATGCCTTGCAGTAGGAGTGTTCACAGCCGCATTCGTATTCTTCATCGAATCCTCGAACGAGGCGAAGCTGATAGCCATAATCTCCGCCCTTATAGTGATTATGGTACTTAACCGCGGGAACAGCATATATGCGAAGGCAACGAAGATAATCGCACGTAAGAATCCCGCTGAATTGCCGAAGGCGATAAGCATGATGGAGAGGGCGCTGGATACCGGATGCAGTGAGAACAACACGGTAATCGCGGCAACGCTGGTACTGCAGCATGGCAATGCCGATAAGGCTGCAAGGTACCTTGAGGAGATGACATCCAGCAGTTCAAAGAACATAAGAAGCGCAGCTAAGCTCTCCCTGTCGATGTATTACTGGATGATAAGGGATCTTGATAAAGCGATAGCGCTTGCAGAGGATGTGAGAAAGGAGAAGACGAAAAGTGCGAACCTCTATGTGAACCTCTGCACATACTACCTGGCAAAGGGAGATAGGAAGAGCTTCAGGAGGACACTCTCTGACGCATTCAAGAACGACTCGACGAGCGTTCCCCTGATAGACCTTCAGGCTGTCTATTACATGACGGGATCAGATTATGAGAAGGCGGGTGCTATGATTGAAAAACTCTTTTCCCAAATGGACCCGAGCTACCCCGATCCATACATCCACTATGCATACATCTACCTCCACTACGGCCATGTGAGAGATTCTATCAGGATGCTTAAGGATTCTCTTTACTCATCATTCACGAACACATCCCTTCTCCAGAGCAGCGAGATTGAGGAGATGATCGAAGGTCTTGAAAATCCAGCTACAAGGCTCAAATGGGTCGATGCCATAAACAGCGACAGGATGCTGGCATTGAAATCAAATCTGCCAAAGATAAGGAAGGTCGAGGTTGAAAGATGTACTGATGACATCCTCCCTGGCTATCCAGAGATGCCGGATTTCAAGAACGACTACGTCTTGAAGAGCGAGGAGGATGAGAGCCTCGAGAGTGAAAAGACCGATGTCAGTACAGAGCTAAATGCCGATGACGAGGCATGGCTCAAGAGCCACAGTGAGAGCTAGAACTTAGTTGAGAACAGCAGGGAGCCGACAAATCCATCAGAAATGCTATCATAGCCAAGGCGCAGACGAAGAGGCAGATCCACCAGGCCTATGAGACTCATCCTCATCTGGATTTCGGCTCCTGTCGAGAAATAGAAGCGCACATCATCCAGAAGTATGTCGAAATAGGCAGAGAACGTGATGTCATCGAGTATCAGGAACTCTGCAATAGTCGGTGATGAAGGGAGCTCGTACCCCGCAGCAAATGAGAGGAGTGATGCGATCCTTCCCTGAAGAAGATAGCCGAAGTTCGGGCTTATGCTGTTGCTCTCAAAACCGTCACGGAAGAAAAGCGGAACTCCCGGCTTTCCATCAATGGAGAAACGCATCATGAATGATGCATCGGCGAAAAACGAGAGAGGAAGAGAGATCCTGTTGTCCATTCCAAGCTCAACATACTGCCTAAAATCCCCTCCGTTTCTCTGAGTGAGAAGATAAGAGAGCCTTGCGTTATCCATCTTCCAGAATCCGCTCTCATAAGCAGCCTCAAAAGAGACATTTCCAAGATACATCCAAGCCCCATCCTGTGAGCGGAAGAACTCGAAATCCTCACCGAGATTCAGCCTGATTGAATCTGGTATCACGAGAAGACGGTAATCAAGCCCCTCTTTAAGATAGACAGACGGAACCCAGCGCCAGTCATACCATGTATAGTTACTGCCAAGAGAGATGCGGAGCCTGTCCACCGGATAGAGATTCAGGGACATATCCAGAGAAGGTCCAAGCTCACCCCAGTATGAGCTATGGGTATTGAATGCGTAACCGATGAGGGCATCGAAATCAACCATCCTGTAACGTAGCTTGTACTTAAGACCCAGGGCAAGAGCTTCATTCAGATAGGAATCATCCGCATCATAACCCTTGTAGCCGAGGCTGAGGACGTTAGAGACATCCTTTGATTCCACACGATCAAAATAATAAAGATCTTTCCTGACCTTTGCTATGTTCTCCTCATACGAGGCTCTGAGAGCACTGAAGCCATCGCTTCCGCTCTTATAAATACCCTCCAGTGCATCGGCCTGCTCTTTTGCCGATTCATAACCGATTTCCATCATCTCAAATGCGGATGCGAAATCCATGAATGAGAACTGCTCAACTGCGCAGCGGATCCAGATGTAGCCCGAATGTTCCTTCATGTCGGATGCGGCCCTCTGCCTTTTTCCGACATCAAAAGCGCTGTTAAGCACTGTTATCGGGTTTCTCAGGTTTATCGTATCAAGATCATAGAATGTCGTGGATATTATGACAGTATCGGAATACTCGTAAGCATCCGAAATCGGAGCCAGTGATTTCACCCCTCCATCAAGAAGAAGATGCCCGTTATACTCGCATGGAGGAAAATATACAGGCAGGGCGAAAGAGGCTATTAGGACATCGGTAAAGTCCCCTTCTGCGATTCTTATCTCCCTCTTGGTTACAAGGTCGTCACATATAACCATGACCGGTATCTCAAGATCCTCAAGACGGAGATCAGGGCCAACCACGGCATCGACAAGACTCCTGAAACCGGATGCGTCCAGAAGCCCGCCATATAGGGGAAGTGTAAGGCTGAAGTAATTAGAGAGGTCCCCTATTTTAAGAAACTCCGCAATCTGTGCTGGCTCAAGGCCGGCAGCATAAAGGAGGGCTATTATAGAGCCCATTGAATTGCTTATTATGAAATCAGGTACGATTCCATTCTCCTCAAGGTATGAAAGCACACCAAGGTGTGCAAGCGCCCTCGCACTTCCACCGGTAAGTACAAGCCCAATCGGATCCCTATCACCACCAGTGCGCTCAAGAATCCTTTCTCTGAAAAGCGTATCCCCATATGTCACAGGGATATCACTGGTAAAGAAATAGTCTTCATCCTCAGCGAAAACGAGGAAAGGAATCATAAGCAAGAGAAGAAATAGAAAAGCCTTTTTCAACATGAATAAAAGAATACTCAAAAGCAATGATGTAATCAATCTTCTTTACCTTGTCTTTTCTTTTTGTTAAGATGGATTTACTTTTAGCCGGCATGGTGGAATGGTAGACACAGTAGACTCAAAATCTACCGGGAGCGATCCTGTATCGGTTCAAGTCCGATTGCCGGTAACGATTTTCAAAAGCTAAGTTCTCAGAATAAAAGTACTTAGCTTTTTTATTTTTGCATGTAGGCCAAAACAACCCCACAATTTTTCTCCTTTCAAGTATTTACAAGATAAGTAATTGTACCGATAATTACTTTTGTAAAAACTGGCAAAAACACAGTGCCAAACGTGGTTCTTGGAAGGAGAAAACAAAGGAAACCTCTGATAGGCATGTCTATCGACAGATTCATACAATAAGTCGTCGACCGTTTCTAAAGTAAAAAGGCGTAAATTTCTTTCGTTCTTCTGATAAACATCGGATGTCAAGCAACACGTGAAATTGACTTATGTAATACACTATATTACAATGTATTCATAAGGAGATGAGGGAAAATGGCGATGACTGCAACTGTAACATTCAGGACGACACCAGAGAAAAAAGCCAGAATTGAAGAGCTTGCAAAAAGAACGAAGAGAAGCGCAGGGTTCTACTACAACGTTCTTCTTGAAGACTATCTGGACGATCTAGAAGATATCTACGATGCTCTTGAAATATCTGCAAGGGTGAAAGCGGGGAAAGAAAAGACGTACACTGCAGAAGAAGTCAGGAAAGAGCTCGGTTTATGAGAATCATATATACGGAGACCTCAAAGAAACAGCTCAAAAAGTTGGATAGGACCATGCAGAAAAGGATTCTTGACTATATGGATGAAGTGGCTCTTCTTGAAAATCCCCACTCCAGAGGCAAGGCAATGGTTGAGAACATGAGAGGACTATGGCGATACCGTGTAGGAGACTACCGCATCATATGTGAGATATTTGAAGAGGACATCTTGATTTCCGTAATCAAGATTGGACACAGAAGAGATGTGTATAAGTGAATTACTCCATCATTCGCTAATGCTTAGATGGTGCCTTCTTTCGGTTCTTCTGGTCAACGACCTTCAGGACAAGCCTGAAGGCTTGGACATGAGCGTTTTATCCACAGATTCCGTTTCCGGTTTACCTGTGGCACCCCATCCATACGGCTGATTGACTGCAGCCTGCCCAGGCTTCTGGACCTGGGTAATATAGCTGTCGCGGATGTTGATGGCAGCATTCGTATCTGCGTGCATCCTGCTTCCGCAATGCCTGCATATGTATCTGTTCCCTTTCCTTGAAGCCTTGTCTATCATTTTGCACACCGAGCATTTCTGGCTCGTATAGCGCCCATCCACGAATTCCACCCTTATGCCGTTCATCTGGCATTTGTAGCTGAGCTTCGTCTCAAGATCCGAGTATGACCAGTTGGATATCCATTTCCTCATGGTCTTGCTGCTCTTACCCTTGAGCCTCAGCATGTTCATGGATGAAAGGTCTTCAAGGACGTATGCGGATACATCA
Organism: uncultured Spirochaetaceae bacterium; assembly: GCA_944389025.1. Classification (GTDB taxonomy): domain Bacteria; phylum Spirochaetota; class Spirochaetia; order Sphaerochaetales; family Sphaerochaetaceae; genus Ornithospirochaeta. The sequence goes on along the minus strand of CALXKU010000015.1, from coordinate 23,384 downwards.
TCACTATTGGCAAGCTTTTTGGAAATGCAGTGGTTCTGGTCCTGAACAAACCTCTTCTCACGGCCGGAGATGGCTTTAAGCCTCCTCTTCGCACTGCGAGTGCCTTTCTTCTGCAACTCGGAACGCACATGGTTGTATTTCCTCTTAACCCGCCTTACATCCTTCGCTCCATAGTGGACCCCATCAGAAGTCGTGACAATGTTATACACACCCCTGTCCAGTCCCACTATCTTCCCATCATTATTCTCTTCGATTACAGGATCAGGGCATTCGTAGATGAGATTGACGAACACCCGTCCTTTCCCATTTATCCCTATGTTCGCACCTTTGAGTTTCCATCCTTCTGATGGGGAATATCTCTCTCTGAAGAACTCAGGAATCGTTATTATTGTCTTTATCCTCTTGTCGCAGGTGCTGAATGTTAGCTGAGAACCGCGGAGTGTTACGGTGCGCACATCATAGCGCATCGTGCACCTCTCCTTCATCGATGGCCTTTTCATCCTCTCTGCTTTCTTCGGATGTTTCTGCTTAAGCTTCGTCCTCTTCACATTCCAGTTCTTTACAGCTTCCACTGCGACATCACGGGCACACTGTATGAGTCCCGTGGGAAGAGAGGGACACTCCTCCTTTATCCTTTCATACTGGACATTGTGAAGGAACCTCTTGGATGTGCTTCTGTTATTGATTAGGCACTCTGATGACATGTTGAAGGCCCTTGCATACTGCTTCCTCGTCTCCTCTATAGCGGAGACCTCATTGTCTGTAAGCTTTGGGAAAACAGTGACTGACCTTCTCATGTAAGTATAATAGCCCGGATAAATGAATTCCTTTCAAAAAAACTCATAATTTCCTGAACCACTATCATCCGATTGCAAAGCACAGGTATCCTGTGCTCACAGGAGCGGTGGAAGTGGAAACGAAGACCATATTGGCACAGACCTGTGCCGAGTATGACTGGAGTCTCAAGGCTATAGAGGTCATGCCTGAACATGCCTACCTTTTTCTTGAAGCTTCTCCAGGTGAGGCTCCTTCCCATGATAGCGCATACTTTGAAATCGATATCTGCAGTACATATCTTTACAGCCTTTACGAAGCTAAAGGAGTGCAAGTTCTGGGGATCCGGACTATGGTCGAGGGGATGCTATTACGGGAGTGCCGGCGCAATCACAGAGGAAAGCGTGAAGAGGTACATAAAGAATCGGAAGTCGAACATCGGATGTACAGAATGATTAGGAAGCGAAGAGTTGCAGGGATGATTGCAATTGCAGCCATCGTGCTGTTCATCGTTGCCGACATGTTATTCTCCCTCAATCTGCCAAGGCAGAACTTCTTTACCCACCTGATAGCTTTCATCTGTATTCTCTTCATCGGGTGGTGTTTTCTCTCCAGGCCGAGAAAATAGAATCTCTGCCGCCTTCATCCTGCAGAGCGAGCCTGGCAGGTTTTCTGGCGGTATGTCCCATAAAGGAACGATAGAATCTCTTATACAATTACGTAATAAGCATCTTTCGCTTTGCAAAATGATAACGTCTGCAGTCGCAATGGCACGGTAGAGCTGTTACCTTTTAAATGTTTGCTTTATGGGACGATGTCTTGAACATAGATTTTATTTCTAATAAAATTTGCAAAAACATAAATTGTCAAATTCCAAATAAACAGGAGATGCCGAATTGCCGGTATGTGCCTCATCATCCCGATGAGGCTTTTTCATAAGAGGGAACCTATGCCTTTTTCACTTGTAACAGAGGATGTGCTCAAAGAGAAGGATAAGATGCTTGCCCATTTCAGGGAGAGCGGGAGCTACTCATATCCCCCATTAAAAGAGTATAGGAGTGAGAATCTTCTTAAAGAGCGAAAAGGTCTAATGTTCGCAATCCTGATTGCAGAGACAAAGGAAGGAGAGCGTGTCGTCATAAAAGGGTTCTCAGGTCTGGCTGAGAGCCACCATCAGGTACCCGGATATGTAAATCCGACATACAGCATCAATGCATTCAAAGCGCTTGAGAAAGAGTGTGATGAGAGCGTGAAGGAAGATGGAATAAGCGAGAGCGAGAGAAGAAGGAGAAGCTCTCTCTATTCCGATCGGTTCGCAGATCTTCATATCTTTACCGATATAAACGGGGGCACTTTCACACTCCGCGACTTGGAGGGCGGGAGAATGCCGACGGGAAGCGGAGACTGCGCGGGAATCAAGGTTCTCAATCATGCGATGAGAAAAGGCTATAAGATTCTCGGTTTCACAGAGTTCTACTATGGGCCAGAAACGACAAAAAGGAAATGCGGAGAATGCTATAGCCCATGTGAGGAGCGATGTCGGAAGATAATAAAGAGGATGCTCGGCCTTGACTTCATTTACCTTGATGAGCACATCGCCGTGATAAACAAGGATTCGGGGCTCCTTTCAGCTCCTGGAAAGGGGATAGAGAAGCTTGATTCAGCATCCGAGAGGCTTAAAAAGATATTTCCACGCACACCCCAAAGCCCTTTCGTACACAGGCTAGACATGGACACCTCCGGCCTCCTGATACTCGCCCTCACCAGAGAGGATCACAGGAAGCTCTCAATGGATTTTGAAAGAAGGAATGTGAAAAAAGAGTATGAGGCACTTCTGGAAGGCCGGCTCGAAAACAGGGAAGGAAGGATTGAGGCTCCGATGCGCCTCGATATCGATAACAGGCCATATCAGATAATAGATTTCAAGGATGGCAAGAATGCCATTACAGATTACAAGGTGCTCTCATATGAGTGGAAGGATGGCATCCTCTGCTCAAGGGTCCGTTTCTATCCCCTAACGGGGCGCACCCATCAGCTCAGAGTGCACGCCGCATACATATCTCACCCGATTCTCTCAGACCGTCTTTATGGACACCTCATCGAAGGAGAGCGCCTGATGCTTCATGCTGCGAGGATAACATTCACACATCCTGCGACCGGAGAGGAGATGAGCGTTGAGGAGAAAGCTCCGTTCTAATTGCTTGAAGCCATTATATCACCCTTCTGCTCCTCAAGCGTCTTTATATCATGTCTTATCGAACTGATTTTGGCCTCAAGGCGTTCGATCTCCGCCTCTATGGCATCTATTCTTTTTAGATTTTCTGAGATGAGGGCATCAAGCTCCTTAACTTTCAGCATGCCTTCCTCTTTCCTGATCCTCCCCTCCTCCTGATCGATCTCCCCCTCTATTTCCAGGATGGAGCTTATCACATCAAGAATGTCATCGGGGGTATCGGAATCAATCCAACGCTGTCCGTTCTCAAAGAGATAGCTGCCATAGCTTATTCTCAGACTCTCCTCCTGAGAGCAGTCGCCCTCCTCCACTTCAGGCTTGTTTTTCCTCTCCTCCTCGAGTTTTCTCTTCATCATCGCATAAGCCTCATCCTGCGCCTCAAGACGGGCGCGGAGCTTTGCAATCACAGCCTTCACGCCAAGCGCGTTATCACCGGTAAGAAGATTCTCATTTCCATCACGGTAGAGAGAGGCTGAGTAGTTTCGGTATCGCAGGGGGGCATCTTTCTCAAACGATGCGAGATCGAATTTCGAAAGCACCCTTCTCAGAGGGTTCTGACTTCCTTCAAGCAGCCTCAGATATGTCGCATAATCCGAATCGACGTAGCTGATACGCTTATCAAGTATTCCAAGCTTCTTCTGCTCGAACATGATCGCACCAAGCCTCGTGTACTCCTCATCAAGGGATTTCTGGATCGTATTCCTCTTTTCCTCCACACCGCTGAGAGTGCTGGAAATCTTCTCAATCCTGGCCTGAGATGATAGCGCATCCTTCCTCTGCTCAGCTTTCCTCCTGTTCTCCTCCATAATGGAAACAAGCTCCCTCTTGAGGTTCATTCCCAGCGGAGGGTCATAACCGTCCCTTATGACGGTATCAGATAGGAGAGCGAAAAGTTCATTTTTCCTTTCATTGAGAGCATCCCTCTTATCACTCATAATAGAAAATATAGCACAAACGCCTTAAGGCGGAAATCATAGCGCATGCCGAATACCGGATCATTGCGGCCAAGAATGATTTTCCACTTTCCAACATAAAAACAGCAAGGGGTCTCCAGCCTCTGCAGGCTGGTGGGGAATTGCGTTTTTCCATCCCGGCTCGATGATATAATCTCCGTTTTGTGATATAACAACAATGCAGGAGAAGGATATGGGCGGACGACGCAGGAAGAAGGCTATACCGGATGGATATGCGCCTGAAATGAAGGCGTACCGTTTCCGTGCGTATCCGAATGCCAGCCAGCTCACGCTTTTCCGCAAGACCTTCGGATGCACGCGTAAGGTCTATAACCTCATCCTTGGCGATAATGCAGAGAAGCATGGCAAGGACGAGGAATGGGATGGGGGAATACGACCAGCATACGCCGGCTGAATACAAGGCACGTTTCCCTTATCTGAAAGAGGTTGACTCCTTCGCGCTCCTGAATGCCCAGCTTGATGTCGAGAACGCGTTCGCGAACCATAGGAAGAACCCCGGGCATTTCGGGTACCCCAACTTCCGCGCGAAGCATTTCTCGAAGAAATCATATACTACGAATATCTCTCACAACAACATCGAGCTGTCTGCAAACTATCTGAAGCTTCCGAAGGCCGGGTGGCTGAAACTGAGGCTGCATAGGCAGATCCCTGCCGATGCCGCGATAAAGAGCGTCACAGTGACAGAGATGCCATCGGACGCCGTATACGTATCCATACTCACAGAGAGGATGGAGAAGGCGAAAAAAGGCTTCTACGAGGAGATCGCAGAAGAGGCAGAGACGGTGAAAGCCAAGCCGTCCGAGCCCTTCCGCACGCTCCGCGCAGTCGGCCTCGATTACTCTTCTCCGCACTTCTTCGTGTCGAGCGATGGATACGTCGCGGATATGCCGCACTGGTACAGGCTTGCCGAGGAGCGGCTTGCTCTGGAACAGCAGAGGCTGTCGCGCAAGGTGAAGGGCTCGAAGAACAACCAGAAACAGAAGCGGAAGGTGGCGAAGCTCCATGAACATATCGCCGCACAGAGGCGCGACTGGCAGGAGAAGGAAGCGACGAAGCTCGCCGCACGCTATGATGTCGTCGCCGTGGAATCTCTGGATTTCCATGGCCTTTCGCAGGCACTGAGATTCGGTAAGAGCACGATGGATAACGGCTTTGGCCAGTTCCTCTCGATACTGGAACGGAAGCTGAATGCGAAAGGCGGCGCGCTGGTCAGGATAAGCCGCTGTGAGCCGACCTCGAAGACCTGCCAGTGCGGCTATGTGAATCCCGATATCGTTCTCGGGATGCAGACGATAGAATGCCCGGTCTGCGGTCGCATCTATGACCGCGATCAGAACGCGGCACTGAACATCCTGAAGGCAGGAGTAAGAACCCTTATGAGGAAATAGAAAACCGTGGGACACACGGGGTTCGCCTGGCTGAGGAAATCTCGGCAGGAAGCTCCATCTTCTTATGCGTAGCGTAAGATGGAGAGCATGTTCACATTGACAAAGAGAGAAGAGAAATTATATCCTTTCTGAGGCTGGGAATAAGTTGCATTATCCATGTTTTTTACAGGTTTATTCCAGCTAATTCATTCATTTAGGAGTATTTAATTAATTTTTATGGAAAGAGAATCCAATGAGCTGAATCTTGGAGAACTGGAGAGCAGAATCCAGGAAATCGTGAAGAGAATCAACAACGACGCATCAACAAAGCCCGAAGAGCTTGAAGAGATAAAGAAACTCATTAAGAAAAACGTACCGTTCTTCACGAGAAGCGCCTTTTCAGCATACCTGTTAAGAGAGCTCGTATCATCCAACGCGACCAGAGGGGAGCGCAAGGCAAGAGCTGAGGTAAGAAGAGAGAGAGCCATGAAGAGTGAGGTTGCTAAGGATGAGGGTACGAGCAGCCCAGAGAAGAAGGAGAGAACCGTTCCTGAAGGGGCAAGAACACTTTACCTCAATGTCGGAAAGATGAAACACCTTTATGCAAAGAACCTTTCACAGCTTCTTCAGAGCGAGCTTGGAATCACAAGAGATGACATATACAGCCTTCGCATCCATGACAAGTACTCATTCATCACTATGAGCGAGGAAAACTGCAACAGGGCAATCGAGGCTCTCAACGGAAAGGAGATTAACGGCAGGGTCTGCCAGCTCAATTTCTCCAATAGATAAAGACAAGGAGGACGGATGAGGATACAGCCATTTACTCTCGGAGAGATCGCTACTAACACGTATGTGGTATATGACTATGGCAAAGGAAACGAGGCGTACATGATAGACGCTCCGGATGGAATTGCCAAAGCACTCGGCTTTATCAGAGAAAAAGGGCTCACCCTTACCCACGTCCTCCTCACCCATGCCCATTTCGATCATGTGATGGGCCTTGGAGAGATAAGAAAGGAATTCCCACTCGTGAGGATTTTCGTGGATAAGGCGGATGATTTCTTTCTTAGAGCGAAAGGGGAAGGGAATATAGAACTGCTTAATAATGGATTCCCTTTCATGCTTAGCGCATTCAGTCCCTACCTTGAAGCTCTTCCAAGTGAATATGAATTTTATGGCGAGAAAATCCTCAGCTATGACGTAATAAGAACCCCAGGGCATACGAAAGGTTCCGTATGCCTTTATGATAGAAAAGAGAACATAATATTCTCAGGGGATACCATTTTCAAATCATCATATGGCAGAACGGACTTCCCAGGTGGGAGCCAGAGCGAGCTGTTCTCTTCCATCAAGAGACTTCTAAAAGAATCTGATGACAACGCTCTCGTCCTGCCAGGACATGGTGAGAGAACCACTATAAAAGAGGAAAAGGCCTTTTACGGCCTTTAAACTCTTAAACACCTAATTTCTCATTCTCAGTCTTGCAATCAATGCAGAGTACCGCAGACGGTATTGCTCTCAGCCTACCCTCAGGTATCTTCTTTCCGCACTGCAAGCAGATTCCATACTTTCCTTCGCTGATTCTCTTGAGCGCCCCTTCTATGGCCTTAAGCCTCTTGGCATCCATCGCGTTAAGAGCCTCCATCTTACGGTATGCGGCATCATCGCTCGCAAGATCGCTCGAATCCCTGCCGGATGCGGCTAACGCCTCCTGACGGAAATTATCCTCCTCCGCATTCAGCTTCCTAAGCAGTTCCTCCCTCTCTTTGAGAAGTTTCTCCTGCATCTCCTGTGTAAAAGCATCCATTTTATCAGCCCCCTTTACTTAAGCCAATTCTTACAGCTTTACTTTGAAGTAAAATACAATAGCTTTTTCTTCCGGTCAAGGGAAAAGATAACCTTATTCACCTTTTTCTTTCAGAGCTTTTATAAGTCGATGCGTCGTAACGATTAGGAAATACACGACAAAAACATAAACTATGAACATAATGAAAGCCACCCATCGGGGACCTCCATATGCCAGAAGCAGAAGAGTGTAACCCACTGTCATGAAAATGAGCAGGAATATGATCGAAAGCCGGAGTTTCGAACTCTTTTTCACTTAAGATTTTCCTTTATGACCGATAGAAACTCGGAATAATCGTTGCAGAGCTTCAAATCCGGATTTTCTGCCAGTATGTTCTCAGGAGCGCGAAAGAGACACCCTGCATCCGCCTCGCGTATCATCTTAAGATCGTTATAGCTGTCCCCTGCTGCGAATGTCCTGAAACCGATTGAAGAGAGTGCCTTTACGGCATTCATCTTACCATCCTCCTGTCTCATTCTGATGCCCTCGATGACATCATCCCTCACAACAAGGCTGTTGGAGAATATCGTAGGCCATCCGAGCTGGCGCATCAGAGGCTTCGCAAACTCCTCGAAGGTATCCGAGAGTATTATCACCTGCGTCAAGCTCCTGAGCTCATCTAGGAATTTCTTGGCCCCATCCAGCGGCCTAATAGAACTTATCGTCTCCTGTATATCGCTAAGCTTCAGGTTCTCCCTCTTCAAGATGGATATCCTGTAATCCATCAGCTTATGGTAATCAGGTTCATCCCTTGTCGTCCTTTTAAGCTCATCGAGCCCTGTCTTTTGAGCGAAACTAATCCAAATCTCGGGTACCAGTACCCCTTCAAGGTCCAAGCATACAACTGTCATGCACCGATTATATGACAAGAGTGACGTTTTGAGCTAGAAGAGAGATGCACTATTGCCTATACTTTTTGCTATGCGTAAAAGTATTTGTTACCTGGTATCATTCATCACCGGAGCAATCATATCTGTGATGGTAACATTCAACACAGAATCTGGTCGCATCACAAGCAGTGAAGTGAGCCTCATAATAAACCAGATTGTCGGAATCATTACACTCAGCTTAATCATGGTAGCGGGAAGAAACAGTGCCACGATAAACCCTCCCAAAGAGGATATCAAATGGTACAACCACTATTTCGGAGGGCTGTTCGGAGTCTGCATAATATCGCTGAACTACATAAGCGTTGTCGGATCAGGTGCAACGGTTGCCATGGCAGGAGCGGTGTTTGGGCAGTCTCTGACAGGTCTTGTTTTTGATATAACCGGACTCATGGGAATGAAACAGGAGAGAATCTCTGGACGCAGGGTGGCAAGCCTCACAGTGTGTTTCATCGGCATCCTTATATACTTTCTCGGAGGGGAGAGCATCAATTTCTACCTCTTGCCATCAATACTCGCAGGAATCCTTACGATGGTGCAGATGGTTTACAATTCACGTCTTGCAAAAGCCAAGGGAGCCTTCTATTCTGCGAGGATGAATGTGCTCTCAGGTCTGGCTGGTGCACTGCTCTACTCTTTCATTTTCCATGCCCAGACGACTGTTGAAGGATTTAAAGTCTTACCCGACGCATCAGTTCCCGTAATGCTGATGGGAGGGCTGCTGGCATGCGCTGTCGTGGTTAATACGAATATCGTAATTCCGAAAATTCCAGCCGTTTATTCAGCCCTTCTTCTCTCATCTGGACAGATACTCACAGCCCTTCTCATAGACTATGTGCTCTATGACACGTTCGAGGCGGTACTGCTTTATGGAAGCCTTGTGATGCTTGCGGGGATACTTCTGTCGCTGGAGAGGAAAGTCAGTCGTTGAAGTTCTCATCATCGAGATCCTCAGGGTTCCTTCCTATTGGCATCTCGACATCGAACGAATCCCCCTCCTCGCTTCTCTTCTTCCTTCTTCCCCTCTTCTCCTCATTCTTACCGAATGAGAGGAACTTGCCTGTGGAGAGGAAGATTGCAACAGGTTTGAGAGCCGGTATGTTGGCACATACGATCTGTATCATGGATGTGAGCGGAACTGCGAGGAACATGCCGACCATTCCCCAGATATACCCCCAGAGGGCAAGCGATACAAGGATTGCGACAGGGCTGATGTTAAGCTGAACCCCCTGCAGTTTCGGATCCAGTATGTTACCGATTATCATCTCGATGCTGACCATCATTATACCCACATATATGACATACCCCCACTCAGGCATAAACTGGATTATCGCCATGACGATAGTGCCGACAGTCACTATGATGCTTCCAATTGTCGGGATGAAATTAAGTACGAAGGCGAGCACTCCCCAGACAAGTGCGAAATCAAGGCCGGTTAAAAGTGATACGAGGTAGAACATCACACCGGTTGCGGCACTGATTATGATTTTAAGGAAGATGTACTTGGAAACCTGACGGTTCATCTTCATGGCAAGCTTTGAAAATCGCTCACCTTTGTCACGGGAAAGAATAGCCATCAGCTTGGGTGTGAAGCTCCTTCTTTCCATAAGGAGGAAGAGAAGGTATACAAAGCACATCATCGCATCGCTCATTATTCCAAGGAACCTTGTCGAGAACGACGTCAGATAACCGCGAAGAAGAGAAAGCCAGTCTATGTTAAGAGATGAGAGGAAGGAATATCCCTCCGGATCCGCATCAAAAAGGCGTGCAAGGTATACGCTGATGAATGCATCGAACTCAGCTACACGCTCAGCATAGATTCCAAGCCGGCTTAACAGCGTGTTCACCATCTGGAAGACAGTATAAACGAAGAGAACGAATATCAGGGCAACAAGTACAAGCACCGTTATTATCGAAAGCAGATTCGGCACTTTAAGCCTGTCCAGCTTGTTGAGCATCGGGTTGAAAAGAATGAATATGAACACTGCTATTATGAAAGGCAGGAGTATCTCACCTCCCGCTTTGAATATGAAGATCATGATGGCGAAGGCAAAGATAACGAGGATGTTCCTTATGTGCCTAAGATAATGCGTGTCCCATTTTTCCATGAGTAAATGTTAGCCTCTATAGCGGAAAAACTCAATATTGGATATCATCCAGAATATGGATCAATCATATCTGGACAGAATAGAGATAATACTCGTGGATACCCAGGACGGGGCAAACATAGGCTCCGTATGCAGGGCGATGAAAACGATGGGACTAACGCATCTTACACTCGTTACGGAAAGAAAATACGATGAGGACAGGGTCTCCACACTGGCCCTTCATGCGAAGGACATATATCTTGAAAGGAAGGAGTTTAGAAGCCTTGAGGATGCAATCAGGGACAGCTCCTTTACAATCGGGGCGACAAGACGGAGGGGAAAGCTCAGGAAAATGAGCTCATACTCCCCCTCACAGCTTGCAGAGAAGCTTGCCTCATACCCTGACGGAAAGATATCGATCGTCTTTGGAAGAGAGGCCGACGGGCTGCGTGATGATGAGGTGAACATGCTCTCTGCAATCGTAACGATTCCGACCAGCCCACTGTTTCCGTCTCTTAATCTCTCTCAGGCGGTGCAGATAATAGCATATGAGCTCTTCCTTGCCTCCCGTCCATACAGGGACGGCATGAGCGCGGTAAGTCATGAGAGGATTGAGAAGGCAGGATCTGAGATGGTCGAACACCTTGATAACATATCCTATTTCAAATGGGACGAGGAGAAGAAGTGGACAAAACAGCTTCTTGAGGACATAGCCGAACGTGCAGGGCTATCAGAGAGCGAGCTGCAAAGATTCGAGAAGATTTTCAGAAAAGTCGAGAAAATCAAGATTTACAAGGATAATAAGGAGGAAGGCGATGAGTAAGTTCCAGAGTTTTCTCGATCCCATGCCACGGGTCATCGCACACAGGGGGGACAGCAAGAACTATCCGGAAAACACGATTCCCGCATTCCTAAGCGCTGTAAAGATGGGCATAGACGTGATTGAGACCGATGTGCATCTAAGCCGTGACGGGGTACTCGTAATCTGGCATGACCCCACACTAGAGCGCAACACGGACGGAAGAGGCACGATAGAAAGCAAGAGTTATGAGGAACTGCTGAAATATGATGCCGGCTACACATTCACAAAGGATGGAGGTAAGACATTCCCCTTCAGGGGTAAGGGAATAAAGCTTTGCACACTTGACGAGGCGCTAAAAGCCTGTCCTGATGAGAGATTCAACATCGACCTCAAAAGCAAGGACCTAAGGATAGTGGACGAGTTCATTCGCGTGATAAGAGAGAATAAGGCAGAGCGGAGGGTCAACTGCGCCTCTTTCCATTACAGCAACCTATGCGAAGTCAGAAGGAAGGCTCCCGATATCCTTACAAGCATCACCACCAAGGAGGTCATTCCTCTCCTGATAAGACAGAAGCTCAATATTCTTCCAAAGGAGTTTAAGAGGAAAATAATATTCCAGGTTCCACGGACGCAGGCGGGAATAAGTGTTGTAACCCCATCATTCGTTAAAGAGATGCACAAAAGAGGGGCCGTAGTGATGGTCTGGACGATAAATGATGAGAAGAGCATGAGGGAGCTTTTCGAAATGGGGGTCGACTCGGTCATGACCGATGACCCCGCACTCGTCATAAAAGTTGCACTCGATATGGGGCTCAGGAGCAAAGAGTAACCATCTTCCCGCTCTCAGCGCTCCTGTAGATTGCATCTACCGCAAGGAGGGACTTCAGCCCCTCCCTTCCATCAACGGCAGGACGTCTGCCATGCAGAATCGCATCAATGAAATCGACGTACTGAGCCCTGTGATTATCCAGGGCGACTGCCGGTGAGTTGGCAGGGCCACTCAGGGAAGATGAGAACCTTCTCCTAATCTCCTCATCCTCACTACTCTCTTTTTCAAAGCTCCATGTGATAATGCGATCATCCTCAGCGATTATGGTCCCGCTACTGCCGATAAGCTCAATCCTTCTCTCAGATCCAGGATAGGCTGCGGTAGAGCATTCAAAGCCGCCAAGGCTACCATCCGAGAAGCGGAGGGATGAGACAAGGGTATCCTCCACATCGATTCTCTCATGATTCAAAAGAGCTGAGAAAGAGAGCACATCCTTCAAAGGGGATGAGAGCGAGAGAAGAAGGTCAAGACCGTGAATCGCCTGATTCATGAGACAGCCTCCCCCGTCAATCTCCTTAGTCCCCCTCCAGGCTCCCGAGTCATAATACTCTTGCGATCTGAACCATTTGACATATGCTGAGGAGAGAATCCTCTTACCAAGCCTTCCGCTCTCTACTGCCTTTCTTATCTCTTTATTAAGAGGAGAGAACCTGTTCTGAAAAATCACACCAAGGGTGATGCCGCACCTCTCCGCCGTTTCTATCATGAGCTTGGCCTTATCGGGGCTCACATCCATGGGCTTCTCAAGAAGTACGCTTATCCCCCTCTCCATCGCAGGGAGGGCATACTCGCATCTTACAGCGCTCGGGGTTGTGACAGTCAGCACATCAATGCCCGATGAGAGGAACGAATCAAGGTCGCTATACCCTTTCGCACCATAGGAGGAGGCGAAAGAATCCGCCTTCTCCTTGTTCTTATGAAAAGCGCTCACCAGCTCCGCATTATCCAGAGAGGAGATCACCTCAGCATGGGTTTTTGCAATGCTACCAAGGCCGACAATACCGAATCTCAACTTTTCTCTCATGATCACACCATCATACGATGGACATCGGATCGAGGTGCGACTGCTCGATATCCCTGAAGTACTTATATGTGTCCACCTTGAGCTCTCCACATGCAGGCTCATCACATACGATTATCGCAGCCTTATGCATCTGAAGGGCCGAGCATGTCCACATCTGGCTTACGCTTCCCTCAACCGTAGCAGCCAGAGCTCTTGCCTTGTTGTGCCCGTTTACGAGGATCAGTACTTCCTTGCTATCCGTAACGGTCTCAACTCCAACGGTCAGAGCTGTTGAAGGCACCTTCGTGATATCATTATCGAAGAAACGGGAATTCATGACCTTCGTATCATAGGTGAGAGTCTTTTCTCTCGTTCTCGATTTCAGGGATGAGAAGGGCTCATTGAATGCGATATGACCATCGGCACCGATACCGCCCATGAAAAGGTCTATCCCCCCATAGCTCTTGATTTTCTCCTCATAGCGTGCACATTCAGCCTTCAAATCCGCAGCGTTTCCATCAAGCATATTTATATTCTCAGCACTTAGATCGACATGATTGAAAAAATTCTCATGCATGAACGTCCAGTAGCTCTGAGGATGATCCTTCGGCAGGCCAACATACTCATCCATGTTGAATGTCACGACATTCTTGAATGAAACAAAACCATTCTTGTTCATCTTGATAAGCTCTTTATAAGTTCCGATCGGACTTGATCCGGTGGGAAGCCCGAGAACGAACGGCCTCTTCTCCTTTCTGTTGTGCTCCTTGATCCTCGACACTATGTACCTGGCAGCCCAGAGGGACATCTTCTCGTAATCCGGTTCGATTATAACGCGCATAATAAATCTCCTTCTTCAATCAATGATAAATGCAACATCGTTAAATAGCAAATAATTATATCACCCTGTCTATAATTGCAGAAGCACATATGACATCACCATCATAGATGACGGCGCTCTGGCCTGGTGTTATCGCATTCACATCCGCCATGAAATCTATCCTGAGATTTCCATCAGGAAGGATGGTGGCCTTTCCCGAAGCTCCCGGTGAGGTGCTTCTTATCTTTATTGAGTACTCTTTTTCCCCACAGAGCGTATCACTTGCCATGAAATTCACATCACCGCATATCGCACTTCTCATCATCGTGTCCTCCCTGAGGCCGACAATGACAAGGTTTTTTACAGGATCAAGTGCGATAACATAGAGCGGCTCGCTGTATGCGATTCCAAGTCCTTTCCTCTGCCCTATGGTGTAATGCCAGAACCCGTTATGCTCACCAAGCTTTTTTCCATCCCTGAATACTATGTCCCCCTTCTCATCATTTCGACATAGAAGGTCGGCATAATCACCACCATAGAAATCCTGACTCTCAGACTGTCCCTCCGGATGCAGGCCGAGAGAGACGTCAAGCCGCCTCACCTCCTCCTTGCTAAGTTCCCCCAAGGGGAAAAGAGTGCTTTCAAGCTGCTTCTGGGAAAGCCGGGATAGAAAATAAGACTGGTCTTTCTTCCCATCGGCAGCCTTTCTTATCGCATAGCGCTCTCCAATGCGTGCAATCCTCGCATAGTGCCCGGTTGCGAAATAATCGAAATCCACAACACGATGCGCCTCATCCACCATTGCACCGAACTTAATCAGGGCATTGCACCATATGCATGGGTTCGGTGTACGGGCGTTCATGTATTCAGCTTTGAAATTGTCGAGAACCTTACTCTCATAGAGTGCAGAGCAGTCTATCACACGATGGGGAATCCCGATCTTTCTTGCTATCCTGTCTATCTCCTCAAGGTCCTTCTCTTTATCAGGGTTGTAACAGCTGTTAGGAGAGACGGGAGCTGGATACGGGCTGTCCTTCTTCCAGATCAGCATCGTCACCCCTTCAACCTCATACCCCGCACTCTTTAAAAGATATGCGGCAACGGATGAGTCTATACCACCTGAAAGGCCGATTAAAACTTTCTTCATATTCACGCCACATGATAGCAGATGTGATAAGATTATCATATACGCCTGAAAAAAGGAGGATATATGGCAGAAGAGAGAAAGGAAATCGTTGCCAAGAAGAAAGAGGTTCCGGTGAAGAAAGAAAAAGAAGTCAAGGATGTCATGAAAAAGGATATGACGAAAAAAGTGCCGGCAGTGAAAAAAGAGGAGAAAAAGGAGATTGTCAGGCTCGAGGGATCTGTCGAAATCATCGAGGATGACGGAAGCCTTGAGGTGAAGCCGAAGACAAAGCAGGTCAGGTACATCTTCAAGAGCGAGAAAGGCTGGTTTGAGAAGGAAAGGGACAACGTAAGGGTCACCAAGTATTACAGGACGCAGAAGGAGGCGATCGACCAGGCAAGGGAGCACATCAGGAACTCCGGGATGCCAGGTTCAATCATCATACAGAGCAAGAAGGGAAAGATCAGGGCGAACAGCAAAGTGGGCACTAAGAAGTAAAGAGTCTCTTCAGCCTATCATAAGCTTCATTCACCCTCTGCATCTGCATGTTCGCGAAATCCGTAAACGACGGGTCGATATCAAGTGATGATATCTTATCCGGATGAAAACGCTGGACGGTGCTCTTATAGGCTTTCTGGACATCATCCCATGAGGCGCCCTTCTTAAGTCCGAGAAGACCAAGATAATGTGCCTCCTCATCCCCATCTTCCTCAGAGAGTACGGAATCGTAATAGGAGAAGAATACGTTCCTCTGGCTGTCCGTATCCCTGAAACCATCAAGATACCATGCGAAATCAAGAGGGGTGAGACGTATACCGTAATCGGCATAGGATTCGCCTCCGAACTCGGGATGGGAAAGGCAGTACTGGCTCATGCCCTTTTCAATCGCGAACGAGTAATCATCATCCCTTCCCCTTTCCTGCATCACCTCAATAAGGCTCATATAGTCCACTATGTTGAATATCTCGAGTCCAGCATGCATGGAGAAGACTGAGAGCAGGCTGAGATATCTTATCATGGCCTTCTTCTTATCATCTGACACTTCCCTGTCAAAATCATGTATTCCAAGCTCAAGGCGGGAAAGGTTCCCCGTATCCACCGCCTCGGGAGCAGATAGCAGAAGTGAGAGGGAGAAAGAACCCTCAGCAGAACTGTCATAATCAAGGACAAGGCGGAGACTCCTTATTCCGAAACTCCTCAAGTTATGAAAAAAGGCATTAACACCCTCCCCTTTCCTATGAAGCGTAGTCGGAGGAAGGCCATAGTTATCGCGCCCCGATTCGAAAAGAGAGGAGGGAACCGTATAGCCTGAATCCCTTATCAGGTTAAGGACCTCCCTCAATGAGAAAGCCTTGCAAGGCGCTCTGTCAAGCTCATACGTATCATAGACCTCCTCCTTCTTGAAGAATGTCCTGTTTATCCTTATCTGTCTTATGTAAAGGCGGAAGATGTCACCTTTTATCACGGCTTCAAACAGATCCGCACTCCGCCTCTTTCCATCGATCTCAACCTCGCTCTCCATCCTTTCCCACGATTTTACCGAGATGGCTGAAAGGGAGCGGGCAAAACGGCGTCTTAATGTGCTCTCAAGGTTCTTTTCCATAGCACAATTCTACATCAGTGGTCACTCCATTGAAAGAAAAACCTTGGATAGTAAGCATTCACTACACGTAGAAAAAGGCAAAAATAGGAAATATTGACTCTTGTTGGAGCTCTCAAATCAGGCTTAGGCTTTTCATATGAGCTGGTTGGAAAGAAAGATTCCCCTCCCTGTTTACACAGATCCGAGGGATGAGAAGATCAATACGGATACGCACCTCTTGGGAAGCATACTCGCAGTAGCAGCTTTCATTTTCGTACTATTTTTATGCAAGAGCATGGAAAGCCTTAGCTTGAGAGGCGGTATGATAACCTATGCCGTGGCAAACATACTGCTCTATCTCTCATCGACACTCTATCATGCTCTAAAAAAGGGGAATGCTAAGAGGATTTTCAGGATATTCGACCATAGCAGCATCTACATCCTGATTGCTGCCACATACACTCCGATTCTAACCTATGTGGGATCAGAAGAATGCATGAATCTGCTCATGGCGATGTGGGCAATAGTTGTCTTAGGTATCACCGTCACAATCCTTTTCTGGGAAAAACTAAAGGTGGTGCATGTAATCCTTTACCTTATCATGGGATGGCTATGCGTGTTCTTTTACAGCGATATATTCCCGTTCATTCCTGAGGGAATTATGAAATTCATGATTCTTGGCGGGATAAGCTACACATCGGGCCTTCTCTTCTACGCTGTAAAAAAGATACCGCACTACCATGGCATATGGCACCTGTTCGTTCTTATGGGATCCATATTCTTCTACGTCGGAATACTCATTTATCTCACATGATCAGTTACGTCTCAGAATAAGACGGACAATGGAGAACATGAGGAAAGCGACAAGATTCACGCTCACGATGCTTGCCCCGACCGGAGTGCCAACCGCATAAGAGAGGCTTATTCCTATCATGAAACAGACAATCGATATGATAGCGCTTGAAACTGTTACGGCCCTGTAAGTCTTGAATACCCTCATTGCAGTAAGAGGGGGAAAGATTATGAGCGCACTTATCAAGAGTGAGCCAAGCATCCTCATTCCAAGCACCACGGTCAACGCAGAGAGCACCGCAAGAAGCAGAGTGTAGCGGGATGAATGTATTCCGGAGGCTTCAGAGAACACCTGATCAAACGTTACCGCAAATAGCCTGGGATAAAGCAGAACATAGCATAAAAGAACCATGGAGGAGAGGATGGCAGAGAAAATGGCATCACTTCTGCTTACCGCCAGGAGGGAACCGAAAAGATAGTTGTTGATATCGGCATTCGTTCCTTTCACATAGCTTATCATCATGACACCCAGAGCAAGAGAGGATGAGCTTATCAGGGCTATCATGCTCTCAGAGCCGATCTTGGCTTTCTCACTCACCCTTAAAAGGAGAACTGCGGAAACAACAACGATGGGAACCGTTACCGCCATCGGAGAGAGGGAGAAAACAGAAGCGACAGCAAGTGCACCGAATCCCACATGGCTCAGCCCATCACCGATCATGGAGAACCTCCGAAGTACGAGAGACACCCCGAGGAGGGATGCGGAAAGAGAGACGAGAAGTCCCACTATTATCGCCCTCTGCATAAAAGGATATGAGAGCATCTCAAGAATCATGACCAGCCTCCCTGAGGAACCTCTGTCCCTCCTCTGATAAGAAATAATCATCTTTACGGCCGAAGAAATATCCACGTCCCAGATACATTACATGGCTTGCGGCGTTAAGAGCCGGATGCACATCGTGAGTCACCATTATGATCGTGAGTCCATCACTGTTAAGAGAGTCAATCATATGATAGAACTCGCTTGTGGTATGAGGATCCAGCCCTGTTACAGGCTCATCCAGAAGCAGGAGCTTCCTGCATGCTGAGAGTGCTCTGGCAAGAAGTACCCGCTGCATCTGACCGCCAGAGAGTTCGAAAAAAGACTTCTTCTTTAAAGAAAGTATTCCAAGGCGTTCCAGATTCTCATCTGCCACCCTCCTATCCTCCCTCGTGTAGAAGAACCTTCGAGAGAGGGAGTTCACCCTGCCACTCAGCACAACCTCCTCAACGCTTGCGGGAAAGCTCTTCTGCGCACTTGACTGCTGAGGAAGGTAGCCGACCTCATTCTTCCTCATCATGGGTGAGAACTCTATTTTCCCCTTCAGCGGTGCATGCAGCGACAATATCGCTTTAACAAGCGTACTTTTTCCCGCCCCGTTCTCTCCGAGTATGCAGAGATAATCCCCCTCGTTTATGCAGAACGAGATATCATGAACTATCACCTGCCCCTCATAACCGAGATCCAGATGCTCACCTTTGATAAGAAAACTCAATTGAGCGCCTCCTCAAGAACGCTGAGGTTACCCCTCATGATATCCAGATATGTCAGTCCATCATTGAAATCCATACGGCTTATGTTCTGAGCACTGTTAAGCTCTCTCACATTGGCACCCGTCTCATCTGCGACGAGCTCGGCAATCAGGGTATTGGAAAGCTCTATATGGAAGACAACGGGAATTCCTTTCTCTTTGACCTTATCGATAAGAAATGATATAGTTCTCGCACTCGGCTCGCTTCCACTTGCACAGCCTGGGAATGCCGCATAGTAATCAAGGCCGAACTCCCGTACGAGATAGAGGAATGGGAAACGGTCGGCAACAACGATAAGGCGACGATCCGAGTTTTCAATCATCCTTTCATAATCATCCCTGATATCATTTAGCTCGGAAACATAGGAATCGGCATTGGCTCTGTAGGACGCTTCATTCAAAGGATCTATGGCTGCCATCTCATCCCTTATGCCACTGACAATGGATGCCATGTTCTCAAGACTTGTCCAGACATGCTCATCGCGGGTGCTCATGATATGCGAGTGGTCTTTCTCCTCATGCTCAGTGCTCTGCATCCCCTCGACTGTCTCCTCATCAAAGACGACAGGAGAATGTTCAATCAGAGAGAAAAGCCTCACAGACTCGTCAAGGTCTGAAAGAAGACCGTCAAGCCACTCATCACTCTCACCGCCGACATATATGAAGAGATCGCTCTCCATTATCCTTATCACATCATCGGGACTTGGCTCCCAGTCATGGACTTCACTACCTGGGGGAATCAGCATCTCAAGATCCGCACTATCCCGAATGACTGCACGGGCCGCATCGTAGCATGGGAAATTGAGAGCCGTGACCACTATTTTCTCCTCGTCGCTACTGCTCTTCCGGCATGAGATAAGAATGGGAATGATCAAAAGCATAAGAAAGAGCTTCCTCATTTAGCACACTCCCTGCACCTTCCACGGATCTCCCAGTCCAGAGCAGACGCATCAAATCCCATATCCCGGCTTATTATGCCGATGATTTCATTCGTAGCATCCTCTGAAAGGTGTGCGTATTTTCCGCACTCCTCGCAATAAAGATGAAGATGGGCATTGCACTCATGGCTTCTGAATGAATATGTCTTGCACCTTCCCCTCATGCCCTCCCTGAGAGCCCCTTCCATCATAAGATGGGAAATAAGGCGGTAGAGCGTGGATTTCCCCACCCCATCAAGATGGGCAAGCAGCTCATCGGCTGTGAAGCTATTATGCTTGTTCTCCCTCAAAAAGGCCATCAGGCTTTCCTTCTGCCTCGTATTGTACTCTTTCACAAAATGAGAATTATTCTCAATTTTGATTTTTAGTCAAGTCTTTTCCATTTCCCTCCAACTCTGTAATATCCTTATATGACATTCTTACTGATAGCACTGGCCTTACTCATACTGATAATCGCAATGAGCGAATTCTTCCTCCGCTTCGCACTCTCATCATCCTTTAACAATAACAGGATGCTCGTAGAAGAAAGCGACTACGAAAAAAGCGATGAGCTGAAAAAGGAAGAAGAGGAAGCAAAAAAGTTCCTCGCCTCTTCAGAGGATGTATATATAAGAGGATTTGACGGCACGCTTCTTCATGCATATCTTCATAAAGGAGGAAATGCTTTCCTCATAAGCCTGCATGGCTACAAGGGAAATGCCATGAACAACTCAGTACTGTACCGGCATATGGCGGCACTTGGCTACAGCATACTTGTCCCTGACATGAGAGGTCATGGCAAGAGCGGGGGAAAATGGATCGGCATGGGAGGCTTTGAAAGCCGGGACCTCATCTCCTGGATAGCCTACGTGAAAGAGAGATGCAAAGATGCCAGGATTGCTATTCATGGGGTGTCGATGGGAGCTGCAACTGTCATGATGGCTGCAGGAGAGAATCCAGATGGTGTGATAGCTGCCATAGAGGACTGCGGATACTCCGATTTATATGATGAGTTCAGCCTACAGCTGAAAGCGATGTTCCACCTTCCCACCCGCCCCATTCTCGATATCATAAGCTTATGGTGCCGCCTTCGCCTTGGTTTCACATTTAAGAGCGTCAGTCCCGCATCAGAGGTTGCAAGAACGCATATACCGATGCTCTTCATCCATGGAGAAGCGGATGATTTCGTCCCTCTATGGATGTGCCCAAGATGTTATGAGAGCCATAATGGAGAAAAAGAGGTATGGATAGCAGAGGATGCCCGCCATGCGGAGTCGATGATGAGACACCGCTCTGAATATCAGAAACGGTGCTCAGAGTTCATAGAAAGGTACATGAGCTAGAAATGAAACATTCACTTAAGATACTGATCATATTTCTTTTAATCGTTCTGATTCCACTCTCATTGGCGGAGATATTCCTCCGCTACGCCCTTTATACGGGATTTGACAGGGTGTTTTCCGATCCCTACGGGGATGGAAGCGAAAGGGATGAGGCGAAAGCGTTCCTTGATAGCTGTCGTGATGTCTATATCACAAGTGAGGACGGGCTAAGGCTTCACGCATACCTCTATGATGAGAACAAAAGCGGCAAATATGTCATAACAATGCATGGCTATAAGGATACCGCACTCTATAATGGGATATTCTACCGCTACATGGCCTGCCACGGATATGATGTGCTCGTGCTGGATGTGAGAGGACACGGGGAGAGCGAAGGAGTATGGCTCAGCATGGGCAAATGGGAAAGCAGGGATCTTCTTTCATGGATAGATTTCATCAGAAATATGGACGAGAGTGCTAAAATCGCACTGCACGGGATATCGATGGGAGGTGCGACCGTCATGCTCGCATCCGGGGAGAACCCCGAGGGTGTTGTAGCAGCTGTTGAGGACTGCGGCTACTCAAGCGTATATGAGGAATTCCGTTTCCAGCTTGAAAAGTATCATATCCCATCATCCCTGATACTCCGTTTCGTAGACTGGTGGTGCTCACTAAGGCTCGGCTTCCGCTTCTCGGAGGTGGTTCCATCGGAATCTGTGGCGAAGACGGACATCCCGATGCTCTTCATCCATGGAAACGCGGATGATTTCGTCCCGACATGGATGGTAGTCCCATGCTATGAGAGTCACAGGGGAGAAAAGGAAATCTGGATAGCAGAGGGTGCATCGCATGCCCGTACCATGGATAAGTACCCCGAAGAATACAACAGGCTCTGCTATGAGTTCATTGAGAGGGAAATGATGGCATGCCAGAACTGACATGCCAGAAAATATAATTACTGGAGGCGGTAGATTGTCCTTCCAATCGCCTTTCTCAGCTCTTCATCCTTCTCTTCAAAGTTCATCTCGCCCTGGCTTATCATCTGGAGGATAAGATTTCCTATCAGAGCCGCATCGTAGGCCCCTGAAACAACCTCTCTTTCGCTCTTCATGGCAAGAAGAAGTGCAAGATACTGATCCCTTACTGCACCACCGACGAGGGCTATCCTGCTGATTTTCCTTCCAAGAACGTCCTCGAACACCTTTATCTCATTAACATAGTATTCTACAAGAGATGAATATACGATGGAAGCGGCCTCGAACTCATCCTGAGCAGGAGATCTCCCATCTTTTTCCAGGCTGAGGTTGATGCTTTCAAAAACGTTCTTCTCCTCAAAATCGATAGCATGGATATCAACAGCCTTTGCAGTGTGAATCGCCCTTGCCCTTCTCATTATCTCATCATAGCTGGTGCCTTCTTTCATCCGCTCTTTGAGCGCCTGTATCAGATAGGTTCCCATCAGATATCTGGAAAGCACGTGCTGTCCGCCGTAGATGACAGCGTTACTGAGCTTTGCGTTCATTACGCTATCGGAGAGCATCGGAGAGTCTGCAAGTGCACCCATGCGTGCAAAACCTCCCAGAGAGAGCATCAGTGTTTCCTCATCCATCGGAGAAGAGAGATATGCCAGCGACGTATCATGACCGGAGAGGATGATTCTTGCCTCATAGCCGACCTCTTTTGCTATCTCATCCTTCAGAGCGCCGACTATCTCCCCATCTGCGGTGATTTCTGAGAACAGTGCCCTATTAAAGCCGAGTTTTCCGATGATCTCATCGTCCCAGGTAAGGCTCTCAGCATTTACTAAAGCACTTGTAAGCGCCATGCTCCGACTTGTCATCTTGATGCCGGTAAGAAGGAAATTCAGATAATCAGGAAGGAACATAAGGCTTACAGCCCTGTTCAGAACCTCGGGTTCCTCCTCTTTCAGAGAGAGCAGCTGGTAGAGTGTCGTATTATGCCTGCTGCACATTCCCGTACGGCTGAAAATCCAGGCCTCATCAGGAAGATCGGTTACCCGCCTAGTTCTCTCATCCATGTAGCTTACAGCGCCACCGATTATCCTGTCCTCCTCATCTAGGAGAACGAAATCGGATGCAAAGGAATCTATTGAAATGAAATCGACAGGACCGGAAATCCTGATTGCCTCAACAATACCGGCAAAAATCTCATCTATCGGCCAGATGAGATGTCCCTCATCTTTTCTTAAATTTACCCTGAATGACTGAACCTTGGTTATACCAAGATACCCGTTACTTCTCTCTGCAAGAGCGGCTTTGACCTCCCTTGCCCCAATATCGAATGCCAAATACTTCATATATTCATTTTCCTCCACAAATCGATAATCTGTAAAGAAAAAATGAAATAAAGCAGGTTATTCGCTATTT
Organism: uncultured Spirochaetaceae bacterium; assembly: GCA_944389025.1. GTDB lineage: Bacteria > Spirochaetota > Spirochaetia > Sphaerochaetales > Sphaerochaetaceae > Ornithospirochaeta. Next base: position 62 of record CALXKU010000015.1, on the reverse strand, counting down.
CTGGTGGGTAAATAGTCATCAATCCATAATGGGGATGAATGGGAAATCAAATCCGCCCATGC
>CALXKU010000014.1 GCA_944389025.1 uncultured Spirochaetaceae bacterium | reverse complement strand
TTTTACATCGACATTATCAGGTTTTACATCGACATTATCAGGTTTTACATCGACATTATCAGGTTTTACATCGACATGATTAGGCTTTTCTTTATCACTGTTAGTGGTATTGTCTTTTGCAGGTTTACATCCTAGTGCTAGTTCAATGTTTTCAGGTCTTGAACCCATTTTCAGTGTAATCATGTCTGGTTGGATAGAGTATCTTGGTTTTGGATTGCCATTTTCTATACAGGAACTGACGATTTTCTGTATACCTGAACCAAAACGCTCAACAAGGCCTGCCCTGAAGAAGCCGACTGCGATATTCGGGTTGAGCAGTTTCGACTCATGCATCGAGAAAAGGGTTTCTTCCGTCCAGCCAGAAGGGAAAATACTCCTGTTATATATCCACATTTCGTATGGGGAGACTCTTACCGAGATAGGCTGATCAGACATGTAGTTGTTGTGCATTAAGGCGTTAAGAATACCTTCTCTTACTGCTTCTCTTGGATATGGAAGTGTTTCAACTCTTACGAAGCCATCATAATCAATAGTCGCATAGAAGTATTTCAGGACAAGCAACTCTTCTGCTTTTTTTGCAAGTGATAGCAATGATCCATATAACTCATCCTGATAGCGGAGCTCATTTTTCTCATTGAAATATCCAAGCTTTATATGCGCACCACCGAAGAAGTACTCAGGATGTGGATGAAACAGAAGAACTGCAGCACGTGTAAGCTTTCCATCCTTAATCAGAGACATCTTCTCAAGAAGCTTTCTTTTTGAAAGGCTTCTGTCATATTCTGTAAGCCTCTTGTTCCTGATGCCATCGTCAAGCAGGATTCGGAAACTTTCTTCATCAAGGTCATCAATGCCAATATTGGGTATAGTGACTGCGTCCCAAGAATCCTTGCCCTTCCTGAGAATGAAACTGATAAGCTCGTTTCCTTCAAGAAGCTGATTTGTAGAGCCTACACGGATATAGATTTTGCCATCATAGAAGATTGGATAATCCATAGCAGGCACATTCACTTCAAGATAATCTTTACCGCCTTCCGTTCCAGCATAGATTGAAACGAAAAGATTGAGTTTTGACCTGATTGAATTTGGAAGGTTCTCCATATCTTCTTTAGAACGTTTTATTCCGACAAGATTGCCAGCATCATCATATCCAATGTAAAGCTTGCCCCCTTCCGTATTGGCAAATGCACATGCAGTCTTATAGGCATTATCATTCCAAACAAGTTTGAATTCTATTTTCTGTCCTTCTTTAAGATTCATATCAATAAAGCTCCTTGATTACATGCCAAGAACCAGACTTCTTTGATCCAAGACGTTCCAGATAGCCATTTTCTCTCAGCCATTCAATATCCCTGTAGATTGTTCTGTCTGTTACTGACAATTCCGACTGCAACTTTTCTACAGTTGCTTCAGGATTGGCTTTCAGCAACTCAATCAAATGTTTTTTTCTGGAATGAACGGAATCAGTACCAGCAGAAGAACTTTGATTTTCATCGGATAATCTGACATTTATCCTGACATCAGCCCCATCATCTTCTGTCAGTTTATCCATCTGGGCAAGCACCTTCCGATAATCTACAACTGCATCCTTGTTGAGTTCTCTGTATTTCTCCAAGGCTCGATATATTTTTGAGGCTTTGAAGGTGACACAGAAATCCATGCCATCAGCTCCTGCCTCAAAGAGAGGTGCTGGATTGACCCCATCTTTGCATGCATCAATCATCTTTGTGATTCCCGTTCCGAATTTCTCAACCAGTCCCACTTTGTTGAATGCATTGGATATCAGTGGGTTGATATGTCGTGATTTGTGATGTTCCACTGTCCAGTTCTCATCAATGATAGCCCTGTTGAGTATGCTGAACGAATGGTCATAGACCTTAATCAGAATAGATTGTCCAGATGACCAGTCGTTATGCATTAAAGAATTGAAAACTGCTTCTCTAAGTGCATTAAACGGGTATGGATATGTCTCAATCCTTGTAGGCATGTCATAGGAGATAAGTGCATAAAGATATTTCACTTTCAGGATATCCAGGATGCTTCTGCTGAGCATCATAAGTAATCCCTTTATCTCATCACTGCTTACTACATCCGCATCGCTTCTCATTTTGCCGATAAGTATGGAAGCGCCTGATACCACTTTTGAGGGTTTTCTATGGAACAGAAGAACTGCAGCTACTGTAAGCTTCCCATCCTTGATAAGCTCAAGCTCTTCGAGGATCTTCGCTCTGCTTTCAAGAGCTTTTCCGCTCAGTTTGCCTGAGGATACAGCTTCCTCTCTGAATATCTCGAAACTCTCCTCATCGAGGTCATCAATCGAGACGTTGTCTACAACTGATGAATCCCATGTCTTATTTCTGAGTTTAATCAATGCCTTCTGTTGCTGATTTCCTTCCACTTTGAAATTAGCAGTCCCGATACGTTTATACATGCTTCCCTGATAGAAAACCGGGGTGTCGGATTTATGAACTACGATCTCGATATAGAGGCCATTGTAATCTCTTTTTGCATCTACAGAGACATTAGAGTAATTCAGAGCCTGGACTATGCTGTTTGGGATTGATTCAAGCAATCTTCTGGTCTCATTGACTCCCAGACCCACAGTGTTGCCATCGTCATCCTTGCCGATATACATCTTACCGCCGGAAGCATTGGCCATCCCGCAGACCTCGTCAAGAAATTCCTTCTTCCAGATGGCTTTGTATTCTATATTCTGCAATTCGAACTCTTCCATTCCTGCCTCACTTAATTGGTTTCAAAGCCTTGTCAAGCTTCTGATAATTCACCTTCACTCAATCATCAAGATTGAATATCAGATACTGGATTGCAAGAGGATAAAGAACATTCATCTCGTAATCATTGAGATCCTTATCTATATTCTCATATTCAATCTTTCTCTTTGCTTTCCCTGCATCAGATAATCCAACACGCTATTGGTTATATTCTCATTATATCTTTCAAAGAACCATTATGTAATGCTTCATTACACAAAGAATCAATTATTATCATTACATCAAATACGTACCAAGTGTTCGGACTATGCAGATGGAAGAAAATGCATACTTTCGCATCTACTTCTCAACAATTCATTATGACATTAATAAACCTGAATTATGGCAATAAAACAGAACTCTAAAATAAAAAACAGGACTATCAGACGAAAAAACAGGATTTTGAACAACTACTTAATACACTATCTCCCTAAACCAACACATAAAAGTATAATGGCTCAATATAATCAATTTGGTTTCTCAGAGTCATTTTCAAGAGACGATGTCGTCGCAGTCTGTGGTATAACAAAATCTCCAACCAACTCTCTTTTGAATTTAATGAAGAGACTTAATTTAATTACTACTGTTGATAAGGGACACTGATTTATCATCAATTTGGCAGACGCGTCTGCAAAATTCAGATTTCTCTTATAGGAATCTACCGCTTTATGTTTTCTTCCGCTCCAAAAAGGAGAATGTATCCGTTTGAAAACGGATAGGTTGCCCATATGGATACAACTAGCTACTAACGCTCCTACTTCTATTACAAGCATCTCTTCGACATACTTAAAAAGTATGCTATTTAGATGATTCTGTGAGCATATGACATGGTAAATTCTGTGGTGGGAGATTTATATTCAAGATTAGGGTCACTATCGGGGTCATTAAGGTCATAGTCAGGGTCAATAATGGTAACATTGGGGTCATCAAGCTTGCCTGAAATCACCAAGCCCACAACTTTCCTGTAGTCAACGAAGCTCCATAACCTCGAATATATCCTAGCTCAACCTCAACAAGGAACCGTGCAATTCGAATTTACTGGATGTTACGTCATTTGCTTTGTCGGATAATTCTTCTCTTCTTGCCTCAAATTTTGCCCAGAAAGGAAGAGGACAGTCATTTCTCATTGACTGAATGGGATGTTCATAGCGATGCATATACAACACTTGAAAACCATTATATACAACAAAAGCTCCCTGTTTCCAAGGAGCTTTGAAGTGCCGCCTCCAGGAATCGAACCAGGCACACAAGGATTTTCAGTCCTTTGCTCTACCAACTGAGCTAAAGCGGCATCCGTTCTTTCGAACAACGCTAAGGTACACGATTTAGCAGACAATATCAAGGGGGTTTTCCTCTTTTTTTAATCTTTTTAAAGAAAAGAAAATTACATACGCTTATATTTCTTTAAATCATAATGAAATGACAAAATGAAAAACAAATACCCCATCTTTTCTTAGAGCAGAAAAGACAGGGTAATGCAAACTATTTAACCTGATTTACAAGTTCTTTCCCATCTTCAAAGTCCTTGATATTTTTAAGCGTGGTCTGGCTTATGGCCCTCAGTGCCTCTTCTGTGAGATATCCCTGATGAGATGTGATTATGACATTCGGCATGCTTATCAGTCTGGCAAGGACATCATCTTTTATCCCCTCATCGCTCTGATCGGTGTAGAAGATTCCAGCCTCCTCCTCATATACGTCAAGAGCGGCACCACCTATCTTCTTTTCCTTAAGAGCTTCAAGAAGAGCCTCTGAATCTATAAGGGCGCCACGGGAAGTATTGATCAGAAGTACCGTGTTCTTCATATCCTCAAGCGTATTTGCATTGATCATATGGTAGTTGTCCTTTGTCAGCGGACAGTACAGGGTGACGACATCCGACTCTCTTAGAAGCGTATCGAGATCAGTGAACTCGACTCCCGCGATATCTGCGGGATAAGGATCGTAGGCGAGAACCTTCATACCGAATCCCTTTGCGATATTTATAGCGACCCTTCCGATTTTTCCTGTTCCGACAATGCCAATCGTCTTCTCGTGCAAATCCATGCCGACGAGCCCTGAGAGAGAGAAATTGAACTCCCTTGTCCTGACATATGCATGGGTAAGCTTTCTCACAAGAGCAAGAAGAAGAGCGAAAGAGTGCTCTGCAACCGCATACGGGCTGTATGCGGGAACACGCACTACTGGAATCCCGTTCTTAAGTGCGTAATTGTAATCGACATTATTGAATCCCGCGGAGCGCATTGCAATAAGCTTCACTCCGCATTCCTTGAGTATATCTATTACCTCTTTATCCACGGTGCAGTTGACGAAGGGACATACGACATCAGAGCCTTTCGCCATCACAGCGGTATGGACGTTGAGTGCGGGTTCGTAATATGTTATCTCATACCCGAACTCCTTGTTGGCTGCCTCGAAATGTTTCTTGTCATAAGATTTGACATCAAAAAGAACTATTTTCATAATACGTTCCTCCATGAAAAGAAAATAAGGGCTTATTGCAACATAGTCAAATCAAACGGGGAACTTCCAGGACAAGGCATTTTTTCCCATGCTCTTTCAATACCTCAAGAAGGCTGAGGGAATTCATAAATACGGTTTTAGAATTGTCGTTCGGATGTATTCCTATCCTCTTATCCAGAAGGCTACTGTCAAGGATGAAAGAAAACAGATTCCCCTCGTCATTGAGTAAGGCAAAGGGAGTCGCCTCCCCTTTTCCTATCTTCAAAAGTGCATGAAGCCTCTCCTCAGCAAGGAAACTCAAAGGCCTTGATGAAAGCACTGTACGAAGTGCCTTAATATCCACCTTCATATGTGGTGGGATGGTAAGGAGAAAAAAAGACTTCTTCTTATCATCACAGAGCACGATGTTCTTGACAATCGAATCCTTTTCATCCGCATCAATTTCGTCAAGTTCCGCAATCGAGAATACCCTCTTATGCTCAATAAGAGAATATGGAATGCCTTTCTCTTCAAGCATTCGGATTATTTCATCAGAACCTGCAATTCTAGCCATAAACCTCATTCTCCGCGGCAGAGAGAAGCCCTTTCATATACCCCGTAGGATATGCGAACGAACCTATCAGACCACCATATCCCTCAATGGCATCGGCAGCGTGGTCTATGGATATCACAGCATCGGTTTCACTTGCGACCAGTGCCTTCATGACAGTATACATGTTGGCATACCCGTCCTCGATGAGAACCTCCTCAAATACGGGAAGAGTAGATGAGACATTTCTGAAGTGTACGCAGAGTATGCGTCCAGCCTTTCCGAACTCAGCGATATCGGAAAGCAAGTCACCATAGTACTCTCCAGCCTCAAGATAGCATCCGATGCACATCTTCATTCCTACTGATGGAGAATAAGAGCACTCTCTCAGTATTCGTCTGAAAGATTCTGTCGAAAAGAAAAGGGAGGAAATGCCCTCAGCCTCCGGGAGGGGAGGATCATTAGGATGGATTGCCATCTTCATGCCGAGCCTCTCAAGTTCCGGAATCACGGCTTTAGCAAAATATGAGAAATTACCCCATATCTCCTCCTCACCATATTCCCTCTCCTCCCTGCTCTGGCGGGAGAGAATCTCACAGGCATCGCAATAAAGAGCCCTCTGGCCCCTCGTATGCTCTCCTACCCTCTTATCTGTTCTGAGTATCCCATGTGGTTGCCATGCAACCGATGTGAATTCGATTCCCTCTGAGGAGAAAAGCCTGATGGAGTCAATGAATGCCTCTATCTCGCTGTCCCTAGTTTCAAGACCGAGATGTATTGCCCTGTTCTTCTGCAGTTCCATGCATGCGGCATCGGTTACTGTAAATCCGTTCCTTCTGAATCTTTCCATACCGCGATGGAATAGATCCCCTTTTAACTCCTCTCTTCTTAATACCAGGGAAAGATTGTCGATTCCCATCGCTTTGATAAACATCAGCTCGTTATCGCTGGCATTCAGCAGAACCGGCACCTGAGGACGAAGAGCACTCTTTTTCTTTGGGAATCTCCGGATATCCATAAAAATTATTCTAGAGCTCTCCATTCTGTTTTTCCAATGCTTTTTTGTGTTATCCTCTTTTTCATGGCAAATATCTATGATAACAGTGAATTCTTTTCGGCCTATTCGGATATGACACGATCAAAAGAGGGGCTGAGAGGCTCAGGGGAATGGGAATGTGTGAAATCTCTTCTTCCTCCTCTTTCCGACCTCTCCATCCTGGATCTTGGATGCGGATTCGGCTGGCATGCGAAATACTTTGTGGAAAATGGCGCGTCATCGGTTCTCGCAATCGACATGAGCGAGAAAATGCTTTGCAGAGCCAGGGAAATCAACAATGATGAGAAAATAGAATACAGACTCGGCGATATTGAAAGCTTTGAGATGAAAAGTGAGTCATATGACATGGTTTTCAGCTCCCTGGCAATACACTATGTAAAGGATTATCAGAGGCTCGTCAAAAGGGTTCACTCATCCCTAAAGAAAGGTGGCCTCTTTCTCTTTTCGATCGAACATCCCGTTTTCACGGCAGAAGGCAGCGAGGACTGGTGCTATGATGAGAGCGGGGAAATCAGGCACTTCCCGGTAGACAGGTATTTCGAGGAAGGAGGGCGGGAGACGAACTTCATCGGATTCAAGGTCATGAAATACCACAGAACACTTACCAGCTATGTCTCTGCCCTTTTAAATGAGGGATTCACGATTACGGCCATAAAGGAACCTGAAGTACCAAATCATCTTAAGAATCTAGAAGAGATGAGGAATGAAAGCAGGCGGCCCATGATGCTTGTACTGGAAGCGGTGAAAATCTGAAACTTTTTCTTGACGGCTGAATTAAACCGGTTTAATCTAAAAATACAAAGGTTATTAAACCGGTTAAATCGGGGACATCCCCATAAAAAAGGAGAAGAAAATGAAAAAGACACTGAGCATTATCCTGATCATCGCTCTTGCTCTTTCATCTGCTTTCGCAGGCGGCGCCAGTGAAAGCAATGCAAACGAGGTTTATTTCCTCAACTTCAAGCCGGAAATCGCAGACGTCTATACCGACATTGTAGCACCAGCGTTTGAAGAGGAGACAGGCCTAAGTCTTCGCGTCGTCACAGCTGCATCGAACCAGTACCAGACGACACTGCGCTCAGAAATGGCAAAGAGCAACCCACCTGTAATCTTCCAGGTTAACGGACCGGTCGGAGTACAGGCATTCACGAACGATGTTGCACCGCTCGAGGATACTGGGTTCTACGCTCTTCTCGCCGATAAGAGCATGGCAATCGAGCAGAATGGACATGTTGTTGGAATTCCATACGCGGTAGAAGGATACGGAATCATATACAATGATGCGATTATGAGAAAGTATTTCGCTCTTCCTGATAAGGCTGTCGACATCTCAAGTGCGGACGAGATCAGGAACTTCGCTACCCTCAAGGCAGTTGTTGAGGACATGACGAAGCATCTAGACGAGCTTGGAATCAAAGGAGTCTTCGCATCCACTTCAATGGCTAGCGGAACGGACTGGAGATGGCAGACTCACCTCTTTAACATGCCTCTTTGGAAGGAGTTCGGAGACATCCTGACAACAACTGAGGCTTCAACATTCGAGTTCACATATAACGAGAACTACAAGGCACTATGGGATCTCTATCTTGACAACAGCACGACAGCCAAGGGCATGGTAAGCGCAAAGACCGATGCGGACAGCATGGCCGAATTCGCACTCGGACAGTGTGCCATGGTTCAGAACGGGAACTGGGGAGCAGCTCAGATTCTCGGTCAGGCCGGTAACGTCGTAGCATCAGAAGACATCAAATTCCTCCCACTCTACATGGGATTCGAAGGGGAAGAGAGCCAGGGACTCTGCGTAGGAACCGAGAACTACCTTTCAATCAACATCCATGCAAGTGATGAGGCAAAGAAAAATGCGGACACGTTCCTTACATGGCTCTTCTCAAGCGAGACTGGAAAGAAGATTGTGAAAGAGAACCTGATGTTCATCACACCGTTCAATTCATTCACGGAGGAGGAACTTCCTGAAGATCCGCTTGCAAAAGAAGTCAACAGATGGATGAACATGGATGGCGTTACAAGCGTACCATGGGCATTCCAGGGAATCCCTTCTGAGCAGTGGAAGCAGGATTTCGGCGGAGCTCTTCTTCAGTATATCAATGGAAGCATGGACTGGAACGCGGTCGTAGAGATTGCAAGGAATTCCTGGTCGGTCGAAGCTGAAATCGCAGGAAGATAACCAGAAATTAAAAGTACGGGCCGTCTTTGAATGGGACGGCCTTTTTCGAGGGTCATCATGGAAAAATCGATTAAGAAATATTTCGCACTCTTCGCACTGCCCGCTCTTATCTGCTTCCTGATCTCATTCGTCATTCCGTTCATCTGGGGTTTCGTCCTCTCGTTCTGTGAATTCACAACCATAACGGATGTAACGTTTGTAGGCTTTAAAAACTATGTAAGGGCTTTTACAGTTGATAACTACTTCACGCACGCTTTCTTCTTCACGCTGGCTTTCGCAATTGTTAGCGTGATAACGATAAACATAATTGCTTTCGCCCTAGCACTCGCTCTTACAAGGTCGATTCCCGGGACGAACGCATTCAGAACGATATTCTTCATGCCGAATCTTATCGGAGGCATCGTACTCGGCTGGATATGGCAGGTAATAATAAACGGAGTGCTCGCCTACTTCGAAAAGACCATAGCAGTCGATGCCGCCTACGGTTTCTGGGGGCTCGTTGTGCTTATGAACTGGCAGAATGTCGGTTACATGATGGTCATATACATCGCTGCAATACAGAACATACCGACAGACATGCTGGAAGCAGCAGACATAGACGGAGCGAATTACTGGACAAAACTCAGGAAAATCATAATTCCAGCTGTAATGCCTTCAATAACAATCTGTCTGTTCCTCACGACGACAAACGGTTTCAAACTTTACGACCAGAACCTCGCACTTACCGCTGGAAACCCGAACCATCAGACTGAAATGCTGGCTCTGAACATATTCAACACATTCTATTCAAGAATTGGATTCGAAGGAGTCGGACAGGCTAAGGCTGTCATTTTCACGATACTCGTAGCCATGATTGCGCTTCTTCAGCTTTACACAACGAGAAGAAAGGAGATTGAGAACTGATGAAAAAGAAAAACATCTCTACCTACATTCTGCTTTTACTTATGCTCATCTTCGCAGCATTCGTACTCTTCCCTATTCTCGTAGTGCTTATCAACTCATTCAAGGGAAGGCTCTTCATCTCATCCGAACCTTTCTCTATTCCAAAGGGTGATGCGTTTGTCGGGATGACAAACTACACGGAAGGACTTGCGAAGACAGGCTTTTTCTCCGCGTTCGGCTACTCGCTCTGGATAACCGTCGCCTCTGTTGCGATCATACTGCTGCTTACAAGCATGCTCGCATGGTACATCACCAGGGTAAAGGGGATAGTCACGCAGATAATCTACTACGCCCTCGTCTTTTCCATGATCGTACCATTCCAGATGGTCATGTTCACTATGAGCAAGATAGCGAACATGCTCAGCCTTGATAATCCGGTGGGAATCATAATCCTGTATGTCGGGTTCGGGGCCGGAATGGCATCTTTCATGTTCTCAGGATTCATCAAGGGTATCCCACTCGCACTTGAGGAGGCTGCCATGATCGATGGCGCTGGACCGGTTACGACATTCTTCCAGGTCGTTCTTCCCATGCTCAAGAGCACAGCAGTCACGATTGCCATCCTCAATACAATGTGGATCTGGAATGACTATCTGATGCCATACCTGACAATAGGAACAAATTACAGGACCATCCCTGTTGCAATCCAGTACCTCAGAGGAGGATACGGAGCTGTCGACATGGGTGCGATGATGGCGATGCTCGTACTGGCAATGGTACCAGTAATCATATTCTATCTTGTCTGCCAGAAACACATCATAAAGGGAGTTCTTGCAGGCGCGGTAAAAGGTTGACAGGAGGGACTATGAAAGCGAAGAGAGTTACGATGATGGACATTGCCAAGGAATGCGGAGTATCGAAAGCATCCGTCTCCTTCGCTTTCAACAGCCCTGACAAAATTAAAAGAGAGACTTATGAGAGAATCATGGATGTGGCTAAACGGCTTAACTACATCCCTGATCCGATGGCAAAAAGACTGAGTGAGGGGAAGAACTACACTATCGGATTTCTTCTGCCGCAGAGAATCGATGTGAGTCTGAACAACCCGTACGCGATCGAGGTGCTTAAAGGCATAGGCGAATCGTGCGAGAAGAACGGATATTCCGTCAATCTGATCCCCCCACTCCACTCATCCATTGCGGAAGCTGTCAAATTCGCCGCGGTCGATGGTCTTATCACAATGGGAATCAGTTTCAGTGAGAGCATAAAGGAAGCTCTCAAGAGTCGCAAGATTCCTGTCGTGTGCATAGATGGAAGGAAGCAGGACGGACTGCCCTCAATAAACATCGACGACGAGATGGCTGCATACGAGCAGATATCCTACGCTCTTAAGAGAGGGCACAGGGAATTTGCCGTGATAGCGCTCGGAAGGGATGAGTATGAGAGAAAAGGTGATATCAGGGACACAACCGGCAACAGAAGGCTCAAAGGCTATGAGAGGGCACTATCGGAATACGGGCTATCCCTTTCAGATACACTTGTAATAACCACGGAGCCAACGATTGATGCTGGAGTCAGGGTTCTTGATAACATCATCGATTCCGGACGGAAGATCACCTGCATCATAGCCATGGCTGATGCGATCTGCTTCGGCGTGATGAAAAGGGCGAGAGAGAGAGGCATAAGGATTCCAGAGGACTTGAGCATCATAGGCTTTGACGGGCTGGAGAACATATCCGCATACATCCCCCTTACCACGATAAGGCAGGCCGCCTCCGAAAAGGGACGGAAAGCTGCGGACATGCTCTTTTCCCTCGTTCAGGGTAAAGAGATAAGTAAAGGACCATGCATGGTCGGCTACGAGCTTATAGAAGGAGAGAGCGTCAACGATGAACATAGACTATAAGAGACACTGCGGGATACTGATGCATGTCACAAGCCTACCCTCACGGTACGGAATAGGAGACCTAGGAGATGGCGCATATGATTTCATAGACGCGATACATGCCTCTGGTGCGGACCTATGGCAGATACTCCCGCTCGGACCAACGGGATATGGCAACTCCCCGTATTCCCCGAGAAGCTCATTCGCATTCAATGAACTCTTAATAAGCCCTGATGAGCTCATAAGAGATGGATATCTTACAAAAGATGATGTTAAAGATGTGCCATCATTCAGAGAAGACAAGACGGAATTCGACAAGGTCAGAGCCTACAAGATGCCACTGCTTAGAAAAGCCGCTATCAACTTTCTTAAAGAAGGAAAAGAAGAAGAGGATTTCAATTCCTTTCTGGATGCGGAGAGGTTCTGGATATATGACTATGCCATCTTCATGATACTTTATGAGAAATACCAGGATGCACGCTGGATGCTCTGGGAAAAGGGAGAAAGAAACAGAGAGACTGCTGTCATGGAAAGGATAATGGAAGAGCGTGCTGATGAGATTAAGATCTATCTTGCCATGCAGTATCTCTTTCATAAGCAATGGAACGCGATCAAGGCATATGCCTCTTTAAAACATATCTCGATTATAGGAGACATACCGATTTTCGTCGGAAGGGACAGCGCGGACACATGGAGTCATCCTGAACTCTTTAAAAGGGATGAGTGCGGTAATATCAACAAGGTATCAGGAGTTCCTCCAGACAGCTTCTCCCCTACCGGGCAGCTATGGGGCAATCCTGTATATGACTGGCAAAAGCACGAGGAGACGGACTTCAAATGGTGGAAAGAGCGAATAAGGAGAACTCTTGAGACCGTGGACATCCTCAGAATCGACCATTTCAGGGGATTTGACGCATATTTTGAAATAGATGCGAAAGAAAAGACCGCAGAAAGAGGGATCTGGGTTAAAAGCCCTGGTGATAAGCTGTTCAATGCTCTTGAGAAAGAGTTCGGCAAGCTTAACATAATCGCCGAAGATCTTGGGTTCATAACGGAGAGTGTCGAAAAACTCAGGATGAAATACGGCTTTCCAGGTATGAAAATCGTACAGGATGGTTTCGGAGAGACTGCTGACGGCTTGCTGAACAGCAGGGACACATTCCTGCCTCATAACTACACCAGGCATTTCGTCGCATACCCTGGAACGCACGACAATAACACGATAAAGGGCTGGTTCTCAAGCCTGAATGATAGGATGAAAAATCATGTGCTTGAATACCTTGACTGCACAGAGAACGATATCTGCTGGACCCTTATCAGGGCTCTGATGATGAGCAATGCCGATTATACAGTATTCTCCACACAGGATCTTCTCTGTCTTGATTGTGATGCGAGAATGAATATTCCATCGACATGCAATGACATAAACTGGAGCTGGAGAATGAGGAAGGGAGAGTTCACAACAGAGATAAGAGAAAGGCTTAAGAAGCTTAACAGGCTTTCCGCTCGTGGGCTTTTCTGAGTTATCAAAACCTATTATGATAGTCTAACAGACAATTTTTAGCTTGATTTCAAGTTGATTTACCCACTGTTAGGCTATAAGCAGAAAAAAGGAAGGTTAATCCATGATAATTAGTGACTACGAATGGCAAGGCCTTAAAACGAGGCTAGGCAGATCCACCTTCCGCTCCCGTTTCCACCTTAGCCCGCATGATAAGGAATATGTGCATCTTAAAGGATATGACACGATTGAGAGCCATGCTGAAGACTTTATAAGAAAGCGCCTTGCCCCCAGTCATATTCCGAACGACGGGAAGCAGACACCGATGAAAGGACACCCCGTATTCATTGCCCAGCATGCAACCGCGCTCTGTTGCAGAGGCTGCATGGAAAAATGGCATCATATAGATAGGAATCATGCGTTGACAGAGGGCGAAATAGAATACGCCATCTCCGTCATAATGCGCTTCATAAAAGATGAGCTAGAACTCGAATCTTGATGCGACTTTCTCTAAAAGCTTCCTTACCGGAAGATGCTGAGGACAGGTCCTTTCACATTTGCCGCATCTTATGCATTCAGAAGCCTTTCCGTGACCACCGGATGTGAAGCTTGAGTAATTGCCTTCTGCATCCCAGATTGCAGACTCGGATGAGTTGTAACAGGAGAACAGATCCGGGATTAAGATCTTCTTAGGACAGTCCTCAACACAGTAACGGCAGGCTGTGCACTCTATGATATCAGCACCGTTTATAGTGTTCACAATCTTCGAAAGCCCCATCTCCTCCTCTGATGTAAGCCTTTTCTCAGCTCTCATCGTATCGACATTCTCTTTCATCTGTGAAAAATCGCTCATGCCGGAGAGTATCATCTTAACCCCATCGAATCCCGCTACGAAGCGCAGAGCAAGGGATGCGGGGCTGGAACCCAGATCCTCGATTATACTTACCGCCCCCAGAGGAAGGGATGCAAGGTTTCCACCTTTGACAGGCTCCATCACGATGACCTCCTTGCCATGCCTCATGCAAACTTCATAGCACTCCCTGCTACGTACTGCCGGGTTATCGAAATCAAGATAATTAAACTGAAGCTGAACCACATCCACATAAGGGAACTCGGAGAGCAGCTTGTCAAGGAATTCAGGCTGATCATGGAACGAGAAGCCGATATGCCTTACCTTACCCTCTTCCTTCAGCTTTCTCACCGTCTCAAACGCCCTTGTCTTCCTGTAATGTTCTATGTTCTCCTTTTTTACGGCATGTACAAGATAGTAATTAAAATATGAGACTCCGGTCCTCTCAAGCTGGCTCTCAAAAAGTGGCCGTATATCCTCCTCTCTCTCATAATAAAGATGAGTAAGCTTATCTGTAAGGACGTAGCTCTCTCTGTCATAACGGCTCGCAAGTACCTCTTTGATGACGATCTCGCTCCTCTTATCAAGATAACCGTAAGCGGTATCGAAATAATTGAACCCGTTTGCCATGAAGTAATCGACCATGCGCCTGGTCTCTTCAATATTGACCTCATCACCAATTTTCGGAAGCCTCATCATGCCAAAACCGAAACGACCTTTTATTTTACTATCCATATTTATTCACCTCTAGCAAAGGGTACACCCTACCAGATTGTTTTGGCAAACATTTAATGTGTATTTTTTATTTTAGAAGGAATATCATAATCAATAAAAAAGAGAAACATTAACACAAAAACCGACCCAGAGGAGGTGCATTCTGGGTCGGAAAAGGGGATGGGCACTAGGATTGAGTTTCCAAAAACAAAAACCCAACCTCAAACACCACTAAGGTGATATTTCATCTGATGAAATGGAATCGCGAAAACCCCATACCACCACTGGTCCATATAGAACATATATTAAACAATATGATTCACATTTCAAACGATTATGCCAAAACTTCAAGAAAACAACACACTTTAGGCATAAGCAAAATCATATGAAACCCTACATGACCAAAATAATACTATCACAAAAACTAAAAAATGCAATAAAAACTTGAAAATTCTTTTCTGTGCCTTTAAAATTTAGATCAGACTATGGAATTGAAAGATAAAATCCTAGATAAGTACAGAACGAAAATTATCCACGGCGAGCTGAAAAGTGGGACCATAATGCCCACGCAAAGAGAGATGGCAGAGAATGAGTCAATCAGTAAGAGTGTAGCGAACTCGATAAAAATCGCGCTTGAAAAAGAAGGACTCATAACAACCTATCCCAGAAAGAAAACCGTCGTTGCGGACTGGAAAAACTACCCAACCCCGCTAACCCTTCCCGCTATTGTAAAAGTGGCAGAGCGTCTTCCAAACGAAGAACTGATAAAAGCTTTTGAGGAATTCAGGATAATCAATGAGGGAAAATGCGCAGCTCTAGCAGCGCAGCGACGAACAGATGAAGACATCAAACATCTGAGATCCGCACTCAAAAAGATCATAAGTTCAGAAAAAATGGAAGATTTCGCAGACGCTCATCTTGAATTCCATAAAGGAATATTCATTGCATCACATAATTTTCTTTATGCCGCTATTGCAGAGAGTTTCAAAGGTGTCTTCTATTGCTGGGGACGTCTCAATTACGACACGGACCTGAGAAAGACGAACGAATTGCTTGAAAAGATCCTAGAGTACATTGAGAAAAAAGACTCGATGATGTCAGAGGCCTCAATGAACATATATTCCTACGAAAGTTCATTGATTTTAAACTCTTATCCTAAACACATATAAAATTCCGAATTAGGAATAATATTTTTAAATTAATATTCCAAAAAGCACAAATGCCGGATTCCCTGATTTCTCAGGAAATCCAAACGACCCCACCAAAAATGCGCCGTTGCGCTAAATTAATTCGGATTAAATTCCTATGCGAGACAGGCTTCAACCGGCATCAGTAAGGACAGTGAACAATCGCCGCCATCATCCGCCGCGCCGGAAGCTACGCTCAGAAATTGCCACGCATAAGATGATGAATAGGAATGGGAAGAAATCATGAAGCTGATCACGCAGAGGTAATAAAGAAGGCTCAACAAATTAAGGAACCTCCATACGACAACATCAATATCAGTCGTACCACCTTCCCTGAGACCATTCATCTTTGTACGCACATCAACAATTGCCCTGTTCTTTAAATCGGTATCCTTAATTGCCGAAATAAAGAAACAGGCAGTTGCTGAGTACGATTGGAGGAAGTTGAAAATCTCTTTGCGATCCAGGGAAGAGAAGAATTCCCCAGGATCAAAAGATTCAAACAGATTCGAGAATGCAGATCTGCCAAGAGAGGATATCGCCTCATCGACAGATGCATCGGTTACGGCCCTTACTTTCGCAATGGCCTCAATGTATATCGCCTTATCTCCGAAAACCTTTTTAACCTGACCGTCAAGTTCCTTGGAGACATGATTCAAGAATTCGTAAGGGCCCGATACCTTAGCAGAGAAGAGAAAATCAGCATTCCCTTTTCGAAGAAAACCCGCCGAAGGTATCTTATATCCCAAAGAGATACAGGAAGAATTCAAGTAACTCAGTTTATTTCTAGTAAACATCTCTTCATTCCTCCCATTTTCTTAATCTCTAAAAGATTTTTCCTTTTACATTTACATTATAACATCCTATTTCTAATATTTCAAACAAAATTTTGACAATTCTTTATAAATTAGGCTATCGTTTTTCTTCTCCTTTGAATTTGGCTCATCTGTTTATCTTATTTATTTCTGCTTCATTTCCCTTTCTTTTTAAACTTAAAAATTATTAATACAACTTAATTTTCGGTCTATAATTCTCATAGTTATAAGTGCAAGCTTTACAGCGATCTTTCTAATTCTTTTATATCTCTCTTTTCGACTATCATTCCAAATGTCTTTGTATATATTTTTTAATTTGCAGCTAACTTTTTTTACGACCAATTTCTGGCTTGTTTTCGTATACTCATATAAAGAACTCCTGCTTACTATTTTTTTAATTGCATAACATCGGTCTAATTGATATATGATGTCTTATTTTGCTTTGTTATTATTTATTTTGAACACAGATTTCTATTTTAAAGTTATTATTATAGTTAATTTTGCACTAATGTATGATCCGGTTTTCATTTTCTTGATTGAGTATTCTCAATCATGGTATAAAAACCGGGTATTATGTTAATTATCCAATCTAGAACTTTTATTCAGACCTTTATTTCTCTTGGTTCTGATGTAAAAGAGTACAATGTTGCTTTAACATCTTCAAGAGCGAAGACTTCCGTATTTCCATCATCAGGATCATACATTCTTCTTAGCTCAGGGTACTTATCAAGCATATGCACTCTTGCCTCACGTCTGTCATCGAGATATGCCTTAGCAGATACCCTCATCCACGTCTTTCCATCGAATGCGCATATCTCGATATTTGGGTTTCCTTTCATCTCTTTTGATACTTTCTTTACTTTACCGGTCTGTATGTAAAGTTTTCCTTCGAATACTTCAATTGTTCCAAAAGGCCTTACACGCGGTTCTTTCCCATCAATTGTAGCTAGGTAATAGGTTGAACATTTTTTCAGATAATCAAGAATCTCTTCCATTTAAATTATCCTCCTTCTCCTTATCTTTTGCCCATTTCTGAGCTTTTGATTTTATATCTCTTTTTCTCCCTCGTTTACTTGAACGATTAAAACTTCTTTTTAAATCTTTTCTTTCATCATAACTTAAGAATACTTAATCCCTCCCTTTTTCGATCTTTGAAAACACCTCCCTCCTTATTATGATATATGAGGAAAGGACCAATGTACCAGTTATGATCCATGAAATCGGATATACGATGTATAGAGCACCTAAGCTCTGATTTAGCTTCGGAATCGTGTATGCCCATATCAGGCGGAATATACATGTTCCAAATACTGACATCATGGCAGGAGTAAGCGAATAACCCATTCCTCTGAGTGCCGCACCGCTTATCTCGTAGGTGTTAATAAGGAAATAAGGGGCGAGGATGTAAAGCATCCTTATGGCAGCATAGTACGCCACCGTTTCATCGGAAGTGAACAGGTATATGAAGAAACCGCGACCAAAGAAGAACGTGTAATTCATTATTAGGGAAAGAATCACGCTCATGAGCATGCTAAGGCGAAAAATCTTCTTGCATCTGTCCACACGTGATGCTCCGATGTTCTGGCTTGTGAAAGTGACACATGCCTGACTGAACGCGGAAATGATGTAGTACGAGAAATTTTCAAAGTTGAGCGTAACAGCAGAGCCTGCCACGACAGAGGTTCCAAAGCGGTTGAGTACCGACTGGATGAACACGTTGGATATCGAGAAAAGCATCGATTGGAGTCCGGCAGGCACTCCGATTCTCAGCATTCTCACCAGATCATCACGCCTTATGCCCATTTTACGAATGGAGAAGGTTATCTCGCTCTTCTCCCTCAAAAGGAAAACACATACAAGGGAGGCGCTTACGATGTTGGATATCACCGTGGCTATCGCGACGCCTGCTACATCCATATGAAATGCTATGACAAGGAAGAGGTTAAGTGCGGCATTCAGCACGCCAGAGATTATCAGGCAGTACAGAGGTCTTCTCGTATCCCCGATGCAGCGCAGGATGGCGGATCCGAAATTGTATACCATTATGAACGGCATTCCTAGAAAATAGATATGAAGATACTGCACGGCATAAGGAAGAACATCTTCCGGAGTGCTCATCAGCTCGAGAAGCGGACGTGCTATGAAAAGTCCCAAGAAAAGCAGGAAGACGCCGCTTATGATCGCAATTGTCATAGCAGTATGCACACAGCTGTTGGCCTTCTTCCTCTCTCCACGTCCGATATAGTTGGATATCACGACGTTCGCCCCCACGGAAATACCGACGAAAAGGTTGATTATCAGGTTGATAACCGATCCGTTGCTTCCAACAGCCGCCGTAGCGACCGCCCTGTTCTGTGCAAAATGACCGACAACAGCCACATCGACCGAATTGAATAGTTGCTGAAGTATGCTGCTAGCGGCAAGAGGAATGGCAAACATCAGGATGCCAGAGAACAGGTTGCCGTTCAACATGTCCGTTCTTCTAAGTCCTTCCCCCATGAAATCTCTCCGGCTCTATTATATATGAGGAGTAAGAAGGAAGAAAGAAAAATCGTCCTACATTTTTCCCTTCACCAAGAGAAGAACAGTCTCAACATGTGCGGTACGGGGGAACATGTCCACAGGCTGAATTGCAATTGGAACATACGAGCCGAAGCGTTCTAGATACCTCAAATCCCTTTCCTGCGTCTCTGGATTGCAACTTATGTATACGATTTTCTCAGGGGAAAGCTTTATGAGCGATGAGAGGAAACGCTCATCGGAGCCAGAGCGCGGAGGATCCAGGAACGCGACATCATACCTCTCTTTCCGAGCAGCCTCCGCCTTAAGAAAGAGAGAAGCATCATCTTCCACAAATGAGACATTTTCTATCGCGTTATCCTTAGCACTTCTGATAGCTGAAAGCACCGCCCCATGATTACTCTCGACAGCGGTGACACATTTAGCTCTTAAAGATGCAATTATAGCTATCGTTCCGGTTCCGGAATAAGCATCCAATACTTTCTCATTACCATGAAGCCCTGCCATATGCATGGCCATATCGTAGAGTACCTCCGTCTGATCCGCATTCACCTGGAAAAACGATGTGGGAGATACTCGGAAAGAAAGGCCGAATAGTCGAGATTCTATGAAGCCTTTGCCAATAAGGGTATGGACAGGAGCCTCAGATAGAAGCATGGATGTTTTCTCTCCGTTCACCTGGTAGCATACCGTAGTTATCTCAGGACACATGTCGCAGAGTGAGTTCGCGAACTCCTTCTTCCTTTCATATCTGTCACTGCCGAATATCAGGAGGACAAGGATCTCACCCGTCCTATGCCCTTTGCGTAAGAGAACATGGCGCAGATCCCCATGCCTTGCATCCTCATCATAGCATCTCATTTTGTAGCTTTTCATAAGACGACGTATGGCTCTCAGAATGCCTGACGCCTCTTCAAACTCAAGCTGACAGTCTCTTTTCTCGATTAGATGATGTGTCCCTTTTATGTAGAGCCCAGATATTATGTTTCCTTTTCTGTCATAACCGAATGTGGATGCGACCTTGTTCCTGTAACGCGTAGGAGATGAACCTATCGTCTCATAGGTCGGACAGTGCGAATAAAAAAGGGAGTGCACGTACTCGGTCTTCCGCTGGAGCTCCTCCTTATAGGAGAGGGAATAATCGCAACCTCCGCAACGTGAGAAAAGCGGACAGATATCTTTTCTCCTCATCCTAGAACCCTCAGTCCGTTGAGAAAATAGAACTTATCAAGCTGACGCTCGCTAAGGCCGGCTTTTCTAAGAGGCTCCCTCAATTTCTCATAATCAAGAGGACTCGCGATTTCAAGCACACCGTCTGTGCCATCAAGATCGCTTCCAATGGCGAGCACATCCTCTCCTGCAATCTTATAAAAGTGCATGACATGACGCACCATGTCTGAAACTGAGGAAAGAAGGGACTCCTCGCTGGAGCTTTCCGGGTAATCACGTAAAAAGAGCGGGCACACGTTAAGTCCTATTATGCCACCACGATCGACGATTTTCCTTGCCATGTCATCCGTTATATTCCTCGGATGATTGCAGAGTGCACGCGAGTTGGAATGCGTTGCCACCATATTCACACCACTTGAGAATACATCATAGAATCCACCGTCATTCAAATGCGAGACATCTATTATGATGCCCATGGAAGATAGAGCTTCGACAGCCTCAAGCCCTTTCTTTTTCAGGCCGCGAGACATGATGCTTCCATCTCTGGAATTAGGATAAGCATACGCGTTCTCATTGTTCCAGATAAGAGAAGCGATCCTGACACCCCAGCTTTTAAGAAGCGAAAGCTTTCCAACATCCCCGTCAAGGGGCCCGATATCCTCAACAGTCAGTACAGCGCTGAGCCTGTTCTTTTCGATATCCCCAGCCGTTGTTGCCTGTGTTATGTAAGCGGACGCATTTGCAAGCTCAAGGACAAAGCGCTCATGAAGTTTTTCAAACAGAGACCATCTGGAAAAGCCAAGATCATTCTCCTTTGGAGTGAATAATGCCAGGCATACAGCCCTCACTCCAGCGGAAAGCATTCTCTCGATATCGACAGAAAAACTGTTTTTCAGGAGAGTCTCACCGCTTTGGCTCATAACAAGGCGGTAAATCGTATCGGTATGGAAATCTATCATAAGATGGATTCTAGCACTCTTTCATATGATAAGGAATCAGGTGCGGCTTCTGAGCTTACCGGGGGTGACACCTTTTATCTTCTTGAAAACACGGCAGAAATATGCCTGATCCTGGAAACCTGTGCGGTAAGCGACCTCGTTAACACTCATGGCCTTCTGTCTTAAGAGTTCTGAAGCAAGATAAATCCTGTAACGGTTAAGATAATCCCATGGGGAAAGTCCGAGTTCCTTACGGAAAATCCTTGTAAGATAGTCCTCGCTCACATTTACGCTCTCCGCAAGCTGCCATCTCGTAATCTGGCTCGTAGCATGTTCGACGAGGTAGCCAAGTGCTTTCTTAACAAGGGCCCCTGTGAAAGCCGGAAGGAGCTCAGCCCCAGCTATGATGGAATTGAAACGCGATATGAAATCCTCGGACTCGGCTATGCAAGTGTTTACCAGCATCACACGTGGAATCGAGCATATGGAATCGGCATAAGAGGAGGAAAATGTTCCCAACATGATAACTATGTTGAAATTGACATCGTTATCCTTTTTGAAATCCGAAAGCTCCTTTGCATTTATCTCCCTTGTTATGATCATCATCCTTGCACGCCGCCCGCTATCCTTTGTTACATACTCATCCAGAGCACTTATGAAGATAGTGTTCTTCTCTGAAAGCACCCCTTTCAGAGGATCGGGAAGATTTCCAAGAATGATGACAGGAGGAATGTCAAAATCCCTCATGAGATAGTCTATAAGAGATATGGGATTCGCAGCGAGCTCCGCATCCCCATAGAAATAGAGCGGAATCCTCGATGTGGATGACTCCCTGGAAAGAATCCTCAAGACACTGAGGGTATCATAGCTTTTATCTTCCATGTTCCAGCTTATTGCAGCGACAGGAAGCTCTGCAAATCTTTTCCTGTTCTTTAAATCCCCTATTTCAAAAACACCATCATAATAGGATGATGGGCCGAGATCCCCACCAAGTGTTATAATCTTGCCACTAACATCTTTCGCCTGGAGGGATGAGAACGTTGGAAGGGGAAAAGAAAGAGTCACGGAGCCATGACTCGGAGTCATCAGCCCCTGATGCATCACCATTATCTTTTCTGCAAGCAGGTACGAGGCATCGTTAAGAAAAAGCCTGTAATCAAGCATGTTTCCGTCGTTTCTCATTACTATTGACACCTCGCCCCTCTTAAGCATGATTTCAAACGATGGAGAACAGGAGTTATCCCTTGTCAGATTCGTAAGGAGCTCAAGCACCTCGCTAAAACGAACGGGATCAAAAAGAATCAGAGGTATATCACCATAGCTCTTAAACTCAATGGCAGAGGAAAAGCAGAAATCACGGAGCTTGTACGCAGCGTTTATCAGGCGGATATCGAGCTCGAGATCGCCAGTCTGTGCCAAAGAGAGATCCAGCATGTGATTTGCAATCGCTATCTCATGGGAAATACCATTTTTCAACGTTTCCAGATCACAATTTCCGCTAATAAGCTCACGTATCCGGAGCAGAGGATCCCTGAGGTCATCAGATACGTTCGAGAAAAACTCGTTTCTTGCTTTCTCCGCGTTCTCGGCTCTGAGTCTGGCCTTGTTACTGCTCTCAAAAAGGTAAGCCCCCTGGACAGCGGATGAAAGTGATGTTCTCAGCTCCTCAATAAGTATTCCATCATAGTTTTCGGTCCTTATGACAAGATAGCCGAGATCCGTGTTCTCCGAAAAGAGCTCGTTCACGACAAAGACACCGTGGGCAAGGGAATCCATGATACTCCCAGGAAGCAGCAACTCATCCTCAAACTCTATTTCCTCACTATAGAGCCTGTCACAATCGAAGCCTCCAACGAAACGTGAATTCAGATTCTCTGTTCTGAGGACCACGAAAGCGGCTGTGACGGAAAGGGATGGAAGATATTCCGAAAGGCTCATTGCAAGATGGGAAAAGCTCTTAAGGCTTAATAATTCACATTTGAGACTATTGAGGATTCTTTCCTTTTCATGTTCCCTTGCATCCTTTAACAGATTGACCCTGACAAGAGAAGTACCAACAAGCTGAAGGAGCCTGCTGTGTACGAAATCCCTGAAATCGTCATTCTCATTCACAAGCATCATCCATCCGATGAGCTCGTAGACAAGATTGACATCGACGGAACGTCTTAAAAGGGTTTCTATGAGGCTTGCGAATCGGAACAGGAGTTCCTCCTCCTCATCTTCAAGCAAGGGATAGGCAAAGGCGAGTTTCAGAACCCCATTGAAAAGCTCCCTCTCATTCTCGGTGAAACGGAACGCCCTGTTGGCCCAGTCCCCAAGGCGCTGTTTATCCCGTATGAGCATTTTAGCAACAGCCTTCCCTCCAAGGCTGTCAGAGCAACCGCAGCTCCTTCTTATTATCAGCTCCGCAGGAAGTACGACATCGGGGCATTCGAATGTCTCATCAGCTGAGTTCATGACCCCTTTTACCAGCGTATATGCCATGATTCCCATTCTCTCATACGGCATGGCAACAGTGGTGCATGGAACACGAAGTAGCTGACTTTCCGTACTGTTATTGAAACCTATTATCTTCAGGTCCTTGGGAATCCTGACATGCATTCTCTCAAGATACCTTCCAGCAGAAAGCATCATAAGATCGCTTACACAGCATAAGGCTTCGAAATCCACTCCGGGCCTGAGACCTCTATTCTCAACAAGTTCCCTTATAGCATCTTCACCGCTGGACCATGGGAAAGGGGATGATATCAGGCTCTGATCGATTTCGATTCCAGATTCTCTGAGGCTATCGAGGTAGGCCCTGTAGCGATCCTCTGCAGACTCATGGTTCACAGGCCCCCTTATCAGTGCTATCTTCTTTATCCCATGAATCTTTATAAGATGAAGAATCGCACTTTTAAATCCATCGTAGGCATCAAAGCTTATCACGGCATGTTCATCCACCTTATGGCCTATCGTCACATACGGGATATCAGAAAAGTGCTCTTTATGAAAACTTTCCACCTTATCCAAGGAGACAGCTCCTCCAAGAGTGGAAGCCCAGGATATGAGAGCATCGATATTCCGGCTGTTGACAAGATTCACAACACCAGCCCTCATCTCCTCATTCTCCTCTTTATACTCAAGACGTCCTATGGGAAATATGAATAGCTGGTCTTCCCCCTCAGACACATGTTCGGCAAGCTTCGCCCACAGGCTCTGAGATGACCCCGTATGAATGCTGGCAAGAGTAAACCCAATCCTTCGCCCTTTCAATATCTGCTCCTTTTGGCGCAATTATATCACATCTTTTTTAAAAAAGGTGGCTTATATTCTACCAACAGATCTGCAATGATTTTTGCTATGGTTTTTGCCCCATAAGGTCTTAGATGGGTATTATCATCATCCCCATCAGGGTAATTAGGGTATAACCCGGAATCAAAATTCATAAAGAGCTCCCTGCTCTTCTCCTCTCCAAGCTCAGAAAGCAACTTCATGGTAGCATCCGTAACATCAAGCACCGGAACAGAGAGCCTTCTTCCCGCCTCCTTCATCGCCAGAGGATAGTCGCCATGGGTATCAAGTAGGATTCCGTCCGAGAACCTTCTCCTGCTTATCGGGGTAAGAAAGAATACAGCTACCCCTTTTGAGTGCAGAGAATCGGCCATAAGTGATAAATTATCCACAAAATCGGTCCAAGGCTCGGTATGCCTCTCCGCATCCGGCTTACTCTCATTATGCCCATATTGAATCAAAGCGGCATCAGATGCGGCTGCAATTGAGAGAGCTCGGAAGAATTCCCCGTTCTGAAGAACCTGACGGGTGCTTCTGCCATTGACAGCGCGGTTATCAAGAACCCAGGATGGAGAGAGGTACGGGGAAAAACATTCTCCCCAGCCGGTCTCCGGCCTGGCGTCATCACTCTTGATTGCCGCTGTCGAATCTCCGAATATGAATAATCTCGGCATAAATCCCTCCCTGTTTTACGGAAATCCTCCAAGGAAACCCTTGGAGGAAATAAAGGAGAACAATGTTGTTATACTATCATCGGATAAGGCAGCCATCCTCGATGAGGAACGGCTCCTTAGAACCGGTAACCGATACGTTTTCAATCTCGACTTCCACATTTCTGAGCCTTATGGCACGACTCTCAATTACAGGAAGTCCTTCATACATCTCGCTCTTGTCTATCGCCTCAGAAGGTTTTTCTTCCAGAGCGAATGAGCAATTTCTGATCCTGAGCCCGGTTACAGGCATTTCCGGAAGTCCAACGATGAATCCGTTTGATGCCTTGCTACCCGTTGCATGACAATCCTCGATATCCACATTGCTAATCGAAGGAGTTGCTGGATTCACAGGAAGAGAATCGAGACTGAAGCAGCTCTTATCATCACAGCCGCAACGATAATACATGTTAATCGCAATCGGACAGATATTGTTTTCGATTCTTAGACCTTTGAATGAGAGATTCTCGATCTTACCACCTCTTCCTCTCCTGGTCTTGATCCTTATTCCCCTGTCCGTACCAATGAACTGACAGTTCTCTGCCGATATGTTCCTGATTCCAGCAGCGGTCTCGCTTCCTATTACGATTCCTCCATGCGCTGAGCGAACAGTGCAGGAAGAGACGCAAACATTCTCCGTGATGCGCCCTGTTCTTATTCCATCCTCACCGCTTCCACTCTTGATTGCGATTCCGTCGTCACCGACATCCACAGTGCACCCGATTATGCTCACGTTCGTACAGGAATCAACATCTATTCCATCGGTGTTGGGGCTGTTATACGGATTCTTGATATCGACATTCTCAATCACAAGATGATCCGTATAGACAGGATGCAGCGTCCAGAAAGGACTGTTCTGAAGCCTTACTCCACGAATCTCAATATTCTTTGAATTCAGAGTCTGGAGAAGTGGGGGTCTGAGGAACTGGCACTGTCTGCCACCACCTCCACCCGGCTGACTCTCATAGCCAGGATTGAGAGCGGCGAAACGCATCTCGATCTCACTCTCAGGCTTGACCTGATTATATCTCTTGTATTCCGCAGTCTCCCACCATGCCTGCCCGCTTCCATCAATAATTCCATCTCCGACTATTGAGACATTCTCTGCATCCTTAATCAGCATGCAGGGATGCATTGCATAGCAGTTAACACCTTCCCATCTCGTGTAAATGGGTTCATACTGCTCGAACTCGGGTTTGAAGACAATCACCGCCCCTTTTTCAAGCTGGAGGCGGGTACCACTTGCGACATCAAGCGGACCTGTAAGATATTTCCCGGAGGGAACAGTTATCCATCGGCCAAGAGAAAGAGCCTTCCTGAATGCGGCACTATCATCATGTTTTCCATCGCCAATCGCACCGTAAGAGAGAATAGATTCAAATTCCATACCTTCTTCCTTTACAAACCTTAGTTTCTGAATTTAAAATTTCCTTAATATGGAAATTGGATTCAGAGCTCATGATTTTGGCAAGTTCGACTCTGTCGAGTCGCTTGCATCAACTATCGAGACCTATAAGAAGAGGAGCCAGATACAGCTCGCCTTGAACAAGGTCATCCCATCATCTCCGAAGTACAGCGAGTATACACCGGAGTACATATCATCCGTACGCGATACCCTCAGAGAACACGGAGTATCTGTCGCCATAATCGGATGCTACATCAATCCCGTACATCCAGATCCTTCCGCAAGGGAAGATCACCTGAGACGGTTCGAGAGGAATCTCGAACTCCACGAGGAGTTCGGATGCAGATATGTAGGGACAGAAACGGGAAGTGCAAATCCCGATTGCTCCTACAATCCCCTCACTTTTGAAGAAGAGAACTTCTCACTCTTCCTCTCCTCCGTCGAACGTCTTCTCAGAAAAGCGGAAGACGTGGGAGCGGTCGTCACCCTTGAGGCGGTATCAAGACAACACACCATCTGCTCCGCGAAACGCATGAGAAGAGTTCTTGACACCTTCAGAAGCGACAGCCTGAAAGTCATCTACGATCCTATCAACCTCACCAGCTGGCTTGGAATCGAAGAGGAGGATGGCTCTGTGCGCGAAAAGCCAAGCAAAGAGGCGGTGGGGAGGGCTGTGAGAGCGGATCTCGACCTTCTTGCACCCGATATCGTAGCCATCCATGCCAAGAACTACGTTCTGGATTCCAATGGCTGGAAAATCGGGAACAAACCGCTCATGGAAGGCGTCGTCGACTGGTCAGTCATATTCTCCCTTCTCAGGGAATACGGAATCGACGTTCCAATCCTCTTGGAGAATCTCAAGCCATCCACCTTGAAAGAGACCCTCCTCTACCTTGATTCAATCTGATTTAAATGCTGCTGGAAGAGGAAGAGACTCTAAAGTGGAAGCTTATCTGCTCTCCTCCTCTTCCAGACAGGCTAGAATAAACGGCCCTACACCTTTGAAATCGTCAGTCGCGATTTTCTCTTTTACATAGTAGGCAAAAGAGCCATCACGGTACGGGTTACCTCCAAGCCCCGCCACTGAACATATTCCGCCCAGATGATAAATCCCCTTCTCATCAAGAGTAAGATATGTCTTTCTGATTCCATCCATAGCCTTCCTTGCGGCAGGTATATATGATGAATCATCTGAATAACCCATGCGGATGCTCTTAAAGAGCGCGTAAGCGAACATGCTGCTTCCGCTGGTTTCAAGATAGTTCTTATCCCTTCCCTTCTCATCCGGTACCTGATACCACATCCCGCTCTCATCCTGGAAAACAAGAACAGCTTTCATGAGTTTATTGAAGATGGAGATAAGATTATTCCTCTCTTTATGATCCTCAGGAAGATAGTCAAGAACATCAATTAAGGCCATAAGGTACCAACCGATGCTTCTTGACCAGAAATGCGGGCTCTTTCCTGTAATCGCATTGCTCCATCTCTGTCCTCTGGACTCGTCATACGCGTGATATACAAGCCCAGTCTTCTCATCCAGGAGGCATTCATACGTCTTCTCAAGCTGTGATGCGATATCATCAAAGACGGCATCATCCGAATTCCTTTTCGCATACTCCGCGTTGAATGGCCCTTCCATGTACAGCCCATCAAGCCAGATCTGCCATGGATAGATTTCCTTATGCCAGTACACGCCATTGAGGCATCTTGGCTGATGGATGAGCTGACTCCTAAGTCTATCTGCGGCCTTTATGAACCTTTCTTCACCAGATCTGTCGTACAGCTCAAAAAGTGCTCGTCCAGCATTGATCTGGTCAAGATTGAACTCACCTTCCCTGTAAGTGGCAATAGATCCATCATCTCCAATCAGTCTGTCATACATCGAGTAGACCCAAGGGTAAATCGAATCATCTCCATAATGATTTCCCGCCCTGAGGGATGCATAGAGGACAAGGCCGTGCTCATAATGCCATTTCATATCGCCAGGCCTGTAATACGACTTAACGCTGTTTGCCATTTTCAGAGAAAGTGCTTCCATTTCCATTTCCTTTTCAAGATGGCCGGCTGCATAGACAGCCGACCTTAGTATTTAGATTAATAAACCAGACCGTTCTCCTGGGCATATGCAACGCCTTCAGCATTCCATGCACCACCGCCGATCTTGTCAAACTGATCAAGGAAAGCCTGCCAGTTCTCAGGTGTAAGCTCCTTCTGTCCAGAAAGGAACTCGGCAAGTGACTGCTCGAAATATCTGAATACATCAGCATTAGGAGTCGGCATCATTCCAGAACCGATTGCAGGAATCCATTCCTTGGACTGCATCTCCCTCAATGTCGCCAGAGCTGACATCGTCTTTCCTGATACGGCTGTCGTATATGTCGGATATCTGGATGCGAGCTCGGTATCGCTATTGTAGAATACCATGTTCCTAAGCTGCGTATATACCTGTCCAGCTGTTCCTGAGAAAGCCATATCTCCAAGATCTCCAGCGGTCGGGATTCCATTCTCATCGAGAACATAGTTTATTCCTTCCTGTCCCCATCCGCAGAGCAGGTATCCCTCATCGGAACTCATCCATTCTAGCAGTTCACAGATCTTCTCTGCCTTTCCAGCATCGACTGCTTCCTGGCTGATTGCAAGGATTCTGTAATTCTGGTCATATGCACCGATTGCGGCATATCCGTCAGGACCTTCAATAGCATCGACAACAATCCATTCTCCATCTGGGAAGTTGGCATCAAACGGAGCATAGTTGGACTCAGCCGCAAACGCAGCGTTCTGCTCCTTCATGACACCGAATCTACCCTGCTTCCAAGCCGCACGGAAATCATCCTTTCTATAAGAGAGCCAGTTCGGATCAACAAGTCCCTCTGCAATGAGAGAGCGGATATAAACCATGGCATCATAGAACTCTGGGCGAAGAACGTTGAGTCCAAGGTGATCACCATCAAGTGACCAGAGACCAGCCACGTCAAAAGCTCCGAGAAGCGGGAAGAACCTTGATCCAGGATAACCGTTTATCGTCATGTCACTCTCTACGAATGCACCGAAGCCCCAGGTATCGTCCCTTCCATTTCCATCTGGATCATCGAACGTGAAAGCTCTGAGTACCTCTCTGAGCTCCTCTGTTGTCGTAGGAACTTCAAGTCCGAGATTGTCGAGCCAGTCCTTCCTGATGAGAAGACCTTCGTTCCTAGCAATTGCTCCAGGAGAAGCAAAGCCGTAGCATTCTCCATCTATCGTAGCCATTCTGATGGCATTCTCATCATACATGATCTCAGTTCTGTGAGGCATGAGTGCGAAATAGTCATCGACAGGTGCTACAAGACCCTGGCGAACAAGGTTCTGCAGTACCGGACGGCGTACCATGAAAAGCTCTGGCAGATCATTGGCTGCACCGGCTGCCTGAATTCTCACATCCTGATCGTTCTCATTCGAAGGAAGAGCCGTCAGGACAAGATTGATGTTATGCTCATCGCGCAGTATGTCATAGCCGACCCAGTCATCTGGAACAGGACCAGCCTCTGTGATGGCTGCACCATACCAGACCTCAATTGTAACAGGCTCATTGCTTCCCGCTGCAGAAGCAGAATCTTTCGACCCCTGAGCGAAAAGCGGTGACGCAAGAAGAGCCAGTGCGAACAGTACGATTGCAAATTTCTTCATAAGAATCTCCTTTTTCTTAATTTCAGTATCTAAACCATCAGCCCTTTACTGAGCCGAGGAGTGTACCCTTTGTGAAATACTTCTGTATGAACGGATAGGCAATTACCATCGGGATTGCGGAAAGGAATACCGATGCCGCTTTGATCGCCTGGACAGGAGCATTTCCGAATGCATTGACCTCTACGAACTCGTTCATACCGGAAGCCATGAGAATGTTTCTCAGAAGAATCGGGAGCGGATAGAGCGAGTCATTGCTGATATAGAGCATCGCATTGAAGAAGTTGTTCCAGAACGATACACCGTAATACAGTCCGATTGTCATGATGATCGCTTTTGAAAGCGGCATGATAATCCTTATGAGAACCTGTATTTCAGAACAGCCATCGATTCTCGCACTCTCCTTGAGCTCTCCCGGGATTCCATCAAAGAACTGCCTCATAATGATGAGGTTGTAAGTCGAAATCGCACCAGGGAGGAATACCGACGCCAGATGGTTCTGAAGCCCTATTCCTGTGACAAGGAGGTATGCAGGAATCATGCCGACGTTGAAAACATACGGGATGATTACGAGTGTCGAAAGAATCTTTCTTCCAGGAAGAGTCTTGATCGACATAACATATGCCATCGGAATCGTTAAGAAGAGTGCACAGAAGACTCCGCCAACGAGTATCTTGAGGCTGTTGAAGAATGCCATTGCAAACCCATCATTGCCCAAAAGAGCCTTATAAGCGTCAATCGACCAATCCCATGGGGGAAGGAACATTCCCTCAAGATATGTTCCGATGTAGGTGTTCGGTCTGAAAGAGAGTGTAATGGTTGACCATACAGGCACAACAATCACAATAAGGATGAACACCATGAACACGTCAACAAGTATCTGGAAGACGTGGTCTGCCGTAGTAGGACGGACAGTCTTATTGTGGAGATTCGGCTTGAGATGAACCTTCTCCTTCTTTTTCTTATCTGTAGCAGGTACTGCCGCAGCCTTAACATTCATTTCTTTCTCTGCCATTTCCAGCACCTCCTATCAGAAGATTGATGAACCTTCGTTCATCTTAGAAACGAGCTTGTTCGAAACAAGCATGAGTATCATACCGAACACACCCTTGAAAAGACCTACAGCGGTAGCAAGTCCGAACTCGAACTGCAGAAGTCCCTGTCTGTAAACCCATGTGTCGATGATATCCGCGACAGAGTAGACAGGCTGGCTGTAGAGCATGTAGATCTGATCGAATCCAGCATCAAGAATCGTACCGATCTTGAGAAGAAGAACGGTTACGATAACCGGCTTGATTGCAGGAAGCGTTATATACTTGATTCTCTGCCAGCTGTTCGCACCCTCAACCATTGCAGCTTCAAAAAGGGATACGTCGATTCCCATGAGAGCGGCGATGAAGATGATTGCACTCCATCCCATCTCCTTCCAGGCATCCGATATAAGAACAACCCATGGGAACGCATCAACGCTTGAAAGGAAGTCAATCGGTGCACCGCCGCAGAGCTTTATAAGGTCATTGAGAACACCGTCTGCCGGAGCAAGAAGTGAAAGAAGGATACCATACATGATAACCCATGACAGGAAGTGAGGAAGATATGCGAGCGTCTGTACGATTTTTCTGAGAATCGGACGAGTACACTCGTAGATGGCGATTGCAAGGATGATTGACAGCGGAAGACTGATGATAATCTTTCCCACGCTGTAGAAGACCGTATTCCTCAAAAGCTCCCAGAAATAGAAGGAGTTGATAAAATCAGAGAAGTTCTGGAATCCGATCCATGCGCTTCCAAGCACACCCTTACGGGCCTGGAAGTCCTTGAACGCAATCTGTGCGTTCCAGATTGGAACGTACTTGAAAATGATGTAGTAAACCAGAGGAATTATCAGGAGAAGGTACACAGAGGCGTGCCTCCTGATCTCCTTTCCTAGGCGGCCTTTGCTATTTAAAGGCGCATTCACTACAACCGTCGAACCATTTGTTGCTTTGTTTTTGTTAGTTGTCATTGTTTGCTTCCACCTGTATAGATTAACGATAAGGCGAAAAAAAAAGAAAATGCATGAGCTTTTTTGTACAATTCAGACCTTTTCAAGTTTTTTTCTTCCGTTAGTACCACTTTTACCGTTTGCAGAGCGGAAAAAACGGCTACTGGCATTTTCTTCTTTCTTTTCCCCCTCTTTAGTGCTATAAAGCATTCATGGCCGAAATGAGAATGACTGAGAACAGTCCGATGAGACACATGATCCGATATGCCATCCCATTGGTACTCGCATCTGCTTTCCAGCTGTTTTATAACGCTGCGGACAGCATAATCGCTGGACGGTTCATCGGGAGAGATGCTCTTGCAGCAACAGGTATCTCCGCTCCTGTAATGAATCTTCTAATCCTCTCAATATCAGGGCTGAGCATCGGTAGCGGGGTACTCATGAGCCAGTACTACGGGGCGCAGGATGAGGAAAGACTGAAGAAAGCCCTCTCGACACTGCTCCTTTTCGGCATCGTCTTCTCTCTTGTCGTAAGCCTAGCAGGATTCATTCTGGCAGATCGAATTCTCATCTGGATAAACACGCCACAGGACATAAGGGAGATAAGCGCCTCTTATTTAAGGATTATATTCCTTGCAACCCCATTCACTTATTTTTACAACGCGCTCTCAAGTGCGCTGAAAAGCGTTGGGGACTCCTCCACCCCGCTTAAATTCCTTCTTTTCTCCTCTGCTCTAAATCTCATACTCGATATCATATTCGTAGGCTTCTTGGGATTTGGCATAAGATGCAGTGCTACGACAACCGTAATTGCGGAAGCGGTATCGGCCATACTATCATTCTCATACATACAGAAAAGCGTACCCCTGCTACGCCTCAGAAGAGGGGATCTGTCAATGGATGGGAAGATGCTTGGCCAGATTCTGAGCTACGGCTCACTTACAGCCCTCCAGCAGTCGGTACAGCCTGTCGGTAAGCTCATGATACAGAGTGCTGTGAATTCCCTTGGTGTTGATGTGATTGCAGCTTTCAACGCGGCAGCAAGGGTCGACGACTTCGCACTTACCCCGGAGCAGAACATAGGACACGCAATCACGACATTCACAGCTCAGAACAGAGGAGCTAAGAAAGAGGACAGAATCCGGCTAGGCCTTCGCAGCGGCCTTCTTCTTGAAGTGTCATACGCGCTCTTCATAGGAATCACGGTCTTTATTCTCAGAGAGAAAATCATGACCCTGTTCCTCTCAGGAGAGAACTCCTCTCAAGTCCTTGCTGAGGGGGAAAGGTATCTTTTTCTCATGTCCTTCTTCTACCTGCTGCCTTCCCTTACGAACGGGATACAGGGCTTCATGAGAGGTATGGGAAAAATGAGAATCACCCTCATATCGACCACTATACAGGTGGTACTGAGGGTGATATTCACTTTCATACTGATTAACTTCATGGGCATCGAGTCGATTGCCATCGCCTGTGCGGTAGGCTGGATAATGATGATCCTTTTCGAATACCCGTATGCCTATTTCATGATGAGAAGAAGACGCTCATCATAACTCTTCAAGCATTCTGAGTATGTCATCCGCCTTTGCAGGACATCCTTTGACAAATTTCTCCGCCCCTTGGCAGCAGATTCCTACCCCGAGTTCGGGATGCTTTCCTTTAAAGCCCTGCCCGATAGCGATTTTCCTCCCTTTAAGGGATGTGAGGCCACCAGTTTCCTCAAATCTCTTAAGGGCACGTATAAGTGATGCGTAGCACGCGGAGCAGGCTTCATCCGCATCCGTGTACTTTGCCAGATGAATAGCCATCTGGCAAGGCCTGACTGGCTTGACTACAGGTTTATTGAGCTCAATTATATCCGCATGAGAGAAATCCGTATCTCCTATGCCCCACTCCTTTGCTACCTCCAGATAGCCTATATCACTTACATCATAACCCATTAGTGATGCGGAAAAGGAATCGAGAAGGAACTGGTCGGTTGCTGCCATCATCCTATCGCTCTCAACAGGATTGCCTCCCTCCTCGAAATCCAGATCCCCGCATATGCTGTCTGAGATTATGAGTCCGGGACGTATGATATCAGAAAGTGCGGCAATGGGCTCCATAAGACCTTGAGAATGGAAGTCCCTCTTTGAACGGTCAGAGAGGAAGCCCTTCAGATTCTTCATGGCATGAGTCATCAGTGTCTGGCAATGTCCTTTCAGAACAGGTATGTTGATGATGAAATCGGAATCCAGAACGCTCTCTGATATCTCCATCCTGATGCCATGGCTCACAATCTTCCTGTAACTGTCCTTCTTTGTATCCAGAAGCTTTATATCATATTTGCGTGCCATCTCATGATAGCCAAGAAGACGGAACGCATCAGCTGTCCTGGCTCCCACCCAGGAACCCTCGGCTACTGTTATGTCATGAAAGCCATGATACTTTAAATAGACGATGACCGCTTCCACGATTTCCGTGTGGGTTGTCGCTCCCCTCTCTGGGCGGTCCGCGATTACGAAATTCGGTTTGATTATTATTCTCGCATCCTTTCTTTCTATGAGTTTTTCAGCCTGGATAGCGGAAAGAAGCTCCATGCTCATCGAAAAAGGATCCTTGCCGTAAATCATGTAAATCTTATTGCTCATACGCAGGTTCCCATCAAAAACAGGCTCTAACAGTAGAAAAGAATGTCGGAGTATGTCGGCATAGGCCACTCCTTCTTATCCACCACGGTCTCAAGATGATCAGCTATACCTCGTGAGCTATCCATATCAGGAATGAGCACATCCGCCGAATATCTTGCCGCTTCATAAACGTCCTCGGGGGTTTTCCTCACATCCTCATCGAGTTTGTCCGCAAAGGAAAGGAGCGCTGAAATGTCATTCGTAATGCTCCTGCAGAGCTCAAGCTCCGCCGAAACATCAAGGCCTATCTCTTTCTTTGATGCAACACTTCCTGCAAGCTTTGAAGAATAGGATATTGATGCCGGCACGATTTGCTTGCGTATCATCTCCAGCATGGTGAGAGCCTCGATCCTCACCTGTTTACGGTACTCGTCTATCAGAACCTCCTCCCTGCTCTTTAACT
Organism: uncultured Spirochaetaceae bacterium; assembly: GCA_944389025.1. GTDB lineage: Bacteria > Spirochaetota > Spirochaetia > Sphaerochaetales > Sphaerochaetaceae > Ornithospirochaeta. The sequence goes on along the minus strand of CALXKU010000014.1, from coordinate 33,270 downwards.
CCTCACGGGTATAGATTCCATGTCGCTTGAAAAGCTCCACGTTCTTCTCATCCGTATAATGGACAAGGGCATCCGGAGTCCTCTTATAATTGAGAAGTCCCCTACTCTTCGCTTCCTCCTCCCATTCACGGCTATAACCATTGCCATTGAAAAGAATCCTGCTATGGGTACTGAGCTCCCTCTTTATAAGCACATGAAGCGCTTTTGAGAAATCCGCAGAACCCTCAAGCTCATCATTGAAAACCCTGAGACTCTCCGCAACGGCGGTGTTGAGAATCGTATTAGTACAGGCGATGTTGAAAGATGAGCCCAGCATCCTGAACTCGAACTTGTTACCTGTGAATGCGAACGGACTCGTCCTGTTCCTGTCGCTGTTGTCCTGAGGAAGCTTTGGAAGCACCATACCAAGCTCTATTCTGTTCCTTCCTCCGCTTCTTGCAATCCGGCCTTCAATTATGGAATTGATAACTTCCTCAAGCTCTTCCCCTACGAATATCGAGAGGATTGCGGGAGGGGCCTCGTTACCGCCAAGACGGTGATCGTTTCCAGCCGATGCTACGGAAAGCCGCAAGAGATCCTGGTTTTCATCCACCGCTTTTATGACCGCGGTTAAAAAGAGTATGAACTGCGCGTTCTCACTCGGTGTCTTTCCCGGATCAAAGAGATTCTCTCCTGTATCCGTGGTCAGCGACCAGTTGTTATGCTTTCCAGACCCATTTATCCCCTCGAACGGCTTCTCATGAAGAAGGCATGCAAACCCATGCTTCTCAGCAACCTGTTTCATAACCTCCATCGTAAGCTGGTTCGCATCTGTTGCGATATTCGCAGTCTCGAAAACCGGGGCCATCTCATGCTGACACGGTGCTACCTCGTTATGCTCGGTCTTCGATGGTATTCCAAGCTTCCAGAGCTCCTCATCAAGATCCGCCATGAAAGCCTTAACCCTCGGCCTGATTGAGCCGAAATAATGGTCTTCCTTCTCCTGCCCCTTCGGAGACGGGGACCCGAACAGGGTTCTCCCCGTAAGCTTGAGATCAAGCCTTCTCTCATAGTCCCTCATGTCTATGAGGAAATACTCCTGCTCAGGTCCTACGGTCGGGGTGACACGCTTCACGCTCTTACCAAATAGACGGAGGGTACGTACAGCCTCCACGCTTATCGCATCCATGCTTCTGAGAAGCGGTGTCTTCTTATCGAGGATCTGCCCCGTATAAGAGCAGAATGCTGTTGGGATGAAAAGGGTGTCATCCTTTATGAACGCGTAGCTCGTCGGATCCCACGCCGTATAGCCACGCGCCTCGAACGTCGCTCTGAGCCCGCCGGAAGGGAATGATGATGCATCAGGCTCTCCCTTAACAAGCTCCTTACCGGAGAAATCCATGAGGACGTTGCCATTACCGTCGGGGCTGATGAAGGAATCATGCTTCTCAGCCGTTATGCCGGTCATAGGCTGGAACCAGTGAGAAAAATGCGTCGCTCCCTTGCTTACCGCCCAGTCCTTCATGCATGCGGCAACAACATCTGCGACATCGCTTTCCAGCGCCGTTCCCTCCTGCATCGTCCTCTTAAGGGACTTGTATACCGTTTTAGGCAGCATCTGTCTCATCACATGGTCATTGAACACCATGCTTCCGAATATCTCTGGTATCTCCTTAACAGCCATTTTCACCATCCTCTTGAATCCACGGCACTCATCATCAGAAAACAAGAAAAAAGATCAGTCCGTGCTCATGAGCCATATTTTATTTTTTTTCTCTTGTCCTCTTCAACCACCCTTTTCAAATGATGGGAAGTAATTAGTTTTTCTTCTTTTTAAACCACTTTTTAAAACTATTTTATTTTCTTTACTTATTCTTTTCTTGATGGTAAGCTAAAGCAAAGGACAAAGAAAATGAAAAAGATGCTTCAACAGGTAATGACAGCTCCTAAGGAGATAATTTTCAGGGAGATCGATATCCCTGAAGTCGGGGACGATGAGGTACTTATCAAGATAAAGAAAATCGGAATCTGCGGAAGTGACATCCATGTCTACCATGGGACCCACCCATTCACGAGCTATCCTGTAACACAGGGGCACGAGGTCTCTGGAGAGGTTGTCGAGGTTGGAAAGAACGTAAGCAAGGTCAAGGCCGGAGACAGGGTAACAATCGAGCCCCAGGTAAGATGCGGAAAATGCTATCCATGCAGGCATGGCAAATACAACCTCTGCGAGGAGCTCAAGGTTATGGGCTTCCAGACGACAGGAACCGCCTCAGAGTATTTCAAAGCTCCGGAGCTCAATGTTACGAAACTTCCAGATGATATGGACTACAGCAAAGGAGCCATGATCGAGCCGCTCGCGGTAGCAGTACATGCAATCTCCAGAGCTGGGGATATAAGGGGGAAGAGAGTCTCCGTAATCGGGGCTGGCCCGATAGGAAACCTTGTAGCTCAGAGTGCGAAAGCGATGGGAGCGGAACGGGTCATGCTCTCGGACGTGAGCGACTACAGGCTTTCTCTTGGTAAGAAAGTAGGAATCGATGCGGTGTATAACACCAGGGAAAGCGATTATAATGCGGATCTTATCGACTGCTTCGGCCCGGACAAGGCAGATATCATATACGACTGTGCTGGAAATGACATAACGATGAACAGTGCCATAAGATCGGCACGCAAGGGGAGCACGATCATACTCGTCGCGGTCTATGCTGGCATGGCGAATGTGGATCTCGCAGTATTAAATGACCATGAACTTGATCTGAACACGACCATGATGTACCGCCATGAGGACTATGAGAAAGCGATTGAACTCGTCAATGAGAAGAAAATCGATCTTGAAAGCCTAATGAGCAACACGTTCCCGTTCAATGAGTATCAGAAGGCATACGAGTACATCGATCAGAACAGGGAAAAGGCGATGAAGGTTCTCATCGACCTCGAGGCCTAAAGCACCTCCAGCGCCCTGTCTATCAGATACAGGGCGGCACCGAGCTTTATGGTATCATCCGAATACCTGCTCACTTTAATCGTAACAGAGCCTATCCTTGAGAAGGGATAGGTTCTGTCCACTTCCTCTCTTATATAAGCAACATCGTCGTCATTCATGAACTGCACGAGATAACCGCCAAGCAGGATGTCGAGATTCAATATCATGCGTACATTGTTGATTGCAGACGCAAGGTAGCCAACATATCTCTTCCATATAAGCATTTCCCGCTCATCACCGTCATGCATCTTTTTAAAAAACTCCGTGAAGCTCTCCGTTCCTATCTCCCGTCTGAGGGTATCGGCAGAGCAGAAAGACTCTACGCACCCTCTTTTTCCGCAATAGCACTCAGGACCGCTTGGATCTATTGTCAGGTGCTCGATTGTTGAGCAAGGAACACCAAGCATGTTTTTTACAGATCTTTCCAGAATTAAGAGCCCACCGAAATTCTTATTTAAAATCAAATAAACAGCATTCCTTATATCACGTCTTACCATGAGTTCGAAGAATGCGGAAGCTTCAAGGTCATGCATCAGAAAGACCTTGAAAAGTATGTGCCTCTGGAAGGTTGCCCTGCTTATTCCCGGGCTTTTAAGAATCTCCGTGTAATAGACCTCCTCCCCATCCATGGAGACAAGCCCCTGGAGTGCTATGCACACCCCTAGTATCAGCGATTGCTCATAAGGCAGGGCAAGTATGAAATTATTCACCCAGGTCCCGAATGACTCGTAGTAGCTTTCATCGTCCTCAAAAGGCCTGTCGAATGTGGATTCCTCAAGGATGGAGCCATAAAGGTCGGTTGCCACTATTTCCGCCGATTCTTTCAGAAGCTTCACACCTATCGCGATACGGCCAAGGGAGTTGAACTCGAAAACCTTCGCCTTGCGACCTCCGGTATATACCGCCTCATCCGAAAGCCTTACCAGATTGGCATCCATGTATTTTCTTATGCAGGTTGTTACTGTCGGGATACTCATGTTCAAGGACTGAGCTAGCTCCAGCTTAGTAGTCTTCCTCTTCTCGTACATCTTTCTGAGTACGAGCTTCAGGTTCGTCTCTTTCAGGGAAAGAGAACCTCCCCTGCCAACCTCTTCCACGGCATCCTTTTCTGTTTCCATTGTCCCAGTATATCATATATTATTGGGAAAGGAATCTGTCTTTTCCCGGAGAAAACTGATGAATGCAATCAAAAGCACGGTAGAAACTGAATTCAAAGAACTCAAGGAACGACTCTCCTTTTTTCTTGAGAAGTGGGAAAGGGACAGTCTGACATTCCCCGTACTGCCCGACTCGTTTACCTCCGGGGCATTTCTAGCCGAGCGCAGAGCCCGTGACACTGAAAAGCTTCGAAGAAATGAGATATACACCTATATAAGCAGTGATGGCAGGTTCAACCGTCTGAAAATCAGGATTGAAGAGAGTCGGATCAGACTTGAATCAGGCTCTTTACAAAAACATAAGAATGAGCTTTTAGAGAAGAAAAAGCTTGTGATACACCCTTTAAGCGAATCCTTTCTTTTAAGGGTTCCAGAGATTCTGGACTCAATACGCTTAAAAGAGGAAAGGCCTCATTACGCGCTGCTATCGCTTCTTTCAGAAAGTGACGAGCCCTTTTCCGAGAGAGCAAGGAAGCTGGAAAGATATGAGGGGAAAATCGGTTTCGTGTGGGGACCGCCCGGAACAGGAAAAACATATGAGATCATTAAGAAAGCAGGGAAAGAGGTCAGACGCAGAAAGTCCGTTCTGATCGCATGTAACAACAATGAGAGTATAAACAACATATATGAAAGCCTTGTGAAAAATGGTATCAAGGCGTACCTATATGAGCGGAGAGCGCCTCTGGAAAAGATTGATGGTGTACTCTGCACCACGATATCCAAAGCTCTGATGGACTACCCGGATTTCTTCAGCCTCATCGAACCGCGCTTCGATTACGTTCTCATAGATGAGGCTGGCATCGTCAGACTCGACAGCTTCTTATACATTTCGTTCATGGCGAAAAAAGGGTTCTTCATATACGGGGACCACAAGCAGCTTGCTCCGGTTGAAAGAGTGGCTGATGAGAGCCCGATGATCTACGACAGGCTTGGGATATCTTCAATGGGAGACAACGAAGAAAACTGCCTTTTAAAGATGCTGAGAAAGGAATACAGGATGTGCCGTCCTCTCACAGCATTTATAAGCGAAACTTTCTACTCTGGAAGGCTCATCTATTCTACATCTCTCTCAGGGCGGAGAAGAGAGAGGGACAAGATGACAGAGAAAATATTCCCATCCCCGCTCTCCTCATTGGACCTCTCCCCTTTCAACTGCCTTGAATACAGGGAAGATGGAAGCAAGATGAACTTCATTTCAGCCTTCTTCTCATTCATGACCGCAATGCACTATGCCAGGACCTTTGAGGGTGCGGAGATTGCACTCATAACCCCATATATCGCGGAAAAAAGGCTGCTGGAGACATTCCTATCTGCAGAGAAAGAGTTAAAAATCCGTATCATGATAGATACCGTTCACGCTTTTCAGGGCAAGGAAGCGGATTTCGTCATCTTCGATATCCCCGACTCAACAGATACGGATGGAAAGGAATCTCTTTCACTCCTTCTCAGTCACTATCTGCCTAACAGGAACGGAGATAGCGACAGGCTTATAAATGTCGCCGTCTCAAGAGCAAAACTCGGCTTTGTGCTTGTAGCAAATTTGAGCTTTCTCAGGCGTAATTCAAAAGCCAGATATGAATCGCTTAACGCGCTGCTTGATATAACGGAGAACTCAGATAATGAGAAACGACTACGATCTTTCATAAACATGCTTAACTCGGAATTTGAAGAGATGGCGTCCATCGGACTGCCTGGGAAGACGGGAGAAAAGAGCCGCAATAACGACTCTTCAACATCCGCATGGGCCCTGAGAAGGGAATTCTGGATGGATAAGAGCTCAGGAAGGTTGAAATGCTTCATTCCCAGAGCACTCTCAGAGGAAATGAGAGAGGCTCTCAAAAGGGACATAAGAAGATATGGGAGAAATGCATCGCTATATCAGAGTACGACAAAAGAATCCAAAAGGGACAGAACGCTTTTTCCCATGCTCATATGCGATAAGAAGCTAATATTCGGTGCAATTCGGGAAAGTAAGACCGCAGAGGAGAAAGCTGAGCCTTTCATAATCATTAAAAATGATACGGCACGCAAGATACGCTCCGAATTCTTTAAAAACTATCGCAAGAAAAGCGAAAAAACTACCGCACGTTAGTTTTTTAATCCATTTTACCATTCAAACAAGAAGATTGCCTTTAAAGCTGGTGAAATTGTTTCTTACTAATACCTCCCCCCTATATTAATTTTTCTCTATTTTTTGGTCAAATTAAGATATTTTTGTTTACACCTATATAAGTATATCGTACTTAAGTCATCGACTGCGCGTTCCGCGCCTCCAGACAGAAACTTTTTATTTTTGTCGCATACTGCGACTCAACCTTCTTGTGTCTTTTATCGGAAAAAGAGGAGAGCGAAAGCAGATTACGAACGATTGTCTCCAATTGCCGATAAAGGAGGAGAATCCCCTTTCAGGGGACTCAGAAGCTAGTGAAACAACAAAAAAACAAGGAGAAAAAAAGATGTTAGCTAGAAAGATTTACATCGACAGTTCATTTCTCGAAAACGCGGATGAAAGTGACAAGTACATCCTTGAGCGGCTCAGCGACAGCGATAGGGGAATCTGCGAGCATACAGCAAGAGCGCTCATAGACGGGTACATCGAGCTTTTCCTGAAAAGAGAAGATGACGATTACACGACAAAAAGGAAAGCACTGCTGCTCAGCCTCGTGGATCTGAAAAGCCAGCCATATACGACAATGGATTATTTCAGGGCGAGAAGGACGATGGACAGGAGCCATGAAGGACTTGAAAGCATTAAAAACGAACTTCTTGATGAGGTAGCCAACGCCGTCATCTCAAAAAGGACTCCGCGTCCAATGCTCCTAGTTGGTAAGCCGGGATGCGGAAAGACAAGCCTGCTTACATCACTGGCACATGGACTTGGAAAAGGGTTCGAAGTCATCTCGCTATCAGGATTCACAGGATCGTTCATGATTAAAGGTAGCGATACTCAGTGGAAAGGAGCGTCGCACGGAAAAGTGCTTGAGACGCTTGTGAGGACAAAGACCCTCTCTCCAGTAATAATCTTTGATGAACTTGATAAGCTCGGCAAAAGCGACGGATACGGAAAGGCTGCGGACGCATTCATGGATCTGCTTGAGGATGACAGGAAAACCGATTTCACCGATGATTTCCTCACCCTCCCCTTCGATCTTTCCAAAGCCTGGACGCTCTTTACTGCAAACACGCTCGAGGGAATTCCAGAGCCGCTTCTGGACAGGCTGAGAATCATAGAGATGAAGGACTATGACATGAATGACCTTGAGAAGATCACAAAGAGAATCATAAAGGATATGAACGCATCGATAGCCCCGAGAACGATCGAGTTCGATGCGGAAGCGATAAAAGCACTTGTCTTAAACAGGGGAATGCTGAACTACTCTGCACGACCTATCAGGGATGCAGTTTCCAAGATTTTCGCATCAAAGGCATCGGTGTTCATGAAAGATCCGAAAATAAACTCGCTTCTTGTAGGAGCAAAGACGGTAGAAGCGCTTTTCAAGAGGGATGCGATAGAGATAATCGAACAGCCTGAGAAGTATTTCAAGACCGGCATGATAAACGCTATTGCGGTCACATCCACATTTGAAGGCTACCTCTCCCCGATTGAAGTGAAAATATGCAAGGATATGACCGGACTCTCTGTATACGGACTCTGCGAGAACATGATGAAGGAGAACGCACTCATCGCATATGAGCTCGCCGACTCGTACACAAGGGAAAAATACGGGGAGAGTGTTGGAGGTGTGAGCGTCAACTACATGGCGTCAATAAGGCGCAACGGGGACAGTGCAGGCCTTGCGACAGCTCTTGCAATCCTGAGCGAGTACACGGGAACCGCCCTGCGTTCAGATATCGCGGTAACGGGTGCGATTTCCATGAAAGGTTTCACCCTCCCCGTAGGAGGAATCATTTCCAAGCTCCAGGCCGCGATAAGATACGGCATACATGACATCCTGATTCCTGAAGCGAACAGGAAGGAGCTTACAGGCCTCGAGACCAAGCTGAGGAAATCAATAAACATCCACTTCATCTCATCTTTCGAAGAGGCGGTGGCTCTGGTAATGCCCGCAAGCCTTAAGAAAACAGAAGTTTCAAGATAGGAGGAAAAAACAGAATGGCAAGGAACATGACAATTGAAGAAGTCCTGGAGATGAGAATCAAGGATGTCGGAATAGTTAATCTTGAGAAAAGGATAGGAAGGGGACCCTCTTCCTATTCCACCTACCTTGAGCTGGTCCAGAGCTCTGCAGAGCCGGTCAGCCCGACTTCCACGCTTTACTTTTTCAGTTCAAGGTACAGGAACAGAGATGGGAAAATCCTACTTCTCGCCCTACCCTCTTTCGCTGTAATCAAATGTACGGCATGGGATGATGAGTCGATAGAAATAAGCATAAAAAAAAGAAGATTCTGGCGTCCACGCGTATCTTTAATCATTAATTCCAGAAGAAAAGAGGTCTTCCTCGAAGAGGGTGGGAAAGCCGTTCAGAACTTCATCTATAGAGCGCTATGATAGCTTTCTTTCTCAAGTACGGTAAGGAAATACCAGTGGGGAAATAGCTATGGCTCAAAACTAGGAATAGTTAGAAATAGCTATATATGAAAAGGATTATATGAGCTCTAATTTCATCAGAATAAAGTAGTTGATATATTGACACTTTTTGAAAATATGTCAATATTAGACTACAAAACATTAATTTTCAGGAGAAAGGAAATGGACGAGAAAACAATTTTTGATGCAATCAGAGAGACAGTTGCAGAGCGCACGGACGCCAATATCGACGATATTAAGATGGAGAGCACATTCCGCGAACTCGGAATCGACAGCCTCGACACTGTTGAACTTCTGATGAACCTCGAGGACAAGCTCGGAGTCACAATCGAAGTCGATAAGAAGCTCGAGACCGTAAAGGACCTCGTAGATTTCATCGCAGCTCTTTAAGGAAAGTTTCATGATAGCAACTCCTATAACAGAAATGCTGGGTATAGAGTACCCTCTTTTTCAGGGAGGCATGGCATGGATCGCGGATGGCGAGCTCGCTTCCGCGGTCTCAAATGCCGGAGGACTCGGAATCATAGCGGCTGGAAACGCACCGAAAGATTACGTTAAAGCCGAGATTCAGAAGGCAAAAAGCCTTACTGAGAAGCCGTTCGGAGTCAACATCATGCTCATGAGCCCATATGCTGATGACATCGCAGAGCTCGTTGTCGAGGAGAAAGTGAAAGTCGTCACCACGGGGGCAGGAAACCCGAGCAAATACATGAAGGCATGGAAGGAAGCGGGAATCACGGTGATTCCTGTTGTAGCATCAGTCGCAATGGCCAAGCTTATGAAGAGGGTCGGAGCCGATGCCCTGATTGCCGAGGGTGGAGAGAGCGGTGGTCATGTGGGAGAACTCACAACTATCGTACTTGTTCCTCAGATTGTGGATGCGACCGATCTTCCGGTAATCGCTGCCGGTGGAATCGCGGACGGAAGAGCTGCGGCGGCAACATTCATGCTCGGTGCGGTAGGAATACAGATGGGAACAAGATTCCTTTCTGCAAAAGAATGCAACATTTCTCCTGTTTACAAGGAGAGGATCATAAAGGCAAATGACCTTTGTACGATGGTAACAGGTAAGAGACTCGGGCATCCTGTCAGAAGCCTGAGAACAAGCTTCGCAAGAAGATACCAGGAAGCCGAATATGGTGGGATGCCTGATGATGAGCTTGAGAAGCTCGGAGTCGGAGCACTCAGGAAAGCCGTGAAGGAGGGAGACCTGGAGAATGGATGCTTCCTATCAGGGCAGGTGGCAGCCGTCGTAAAGAAGGAAGAGAGTGCCAAAGAGATCGTTCTCGATGTGATGAAAGGACTGGAAGAAACGCTTAAAGGAGCTTTGAAATGGGTAAAATAGCCTTCGTGTTCTCAGGACAGGGAGATCAGAAAGTCGGAATGTGCAGGGATCTTTACGATACCTACCCCACTTTCCGTGCGACACTTGAAAAACTTGATAAGGTTCATCATGGACTGCTGGATTCGATTTTCAGCTCCAGCGATGAGGAACTTATGAAGACTATAAACACACAGCCGGCACTCTATGCCATAGAGACGGCAATCTCATCTCTTCTTACAGAGATGGGAGTCAGGGCGGACATAGCAGCAGGCTTCTCATTGGGAGAGATCGCGGCACTCGCATATGCTGGCTCTTTCAGCAGGGAAAGCGGTATGAACATCGTATCGAAAAGGGCCGAATTCATGCAGGAGGACTCGGAAAAATACGATGCGATAATGACCGCGGTAATCCGCCTTGATGAGGACAAGGTGTATGAGATTGCGGAAAAATACGATTACGTGTTTCCCGTGAATTTCAATTGTCCTGGTCAGATTGTCTGCTCAGGTCTTGAAAACGAAATCGCAAGTTTCGAATCGGATGTAAAAGAAAATGGCGGAAGGTGCGTAAGGCTTAGCGTCAAAGGCGCATTCCACTCCCCTTTCATGGATGAGGCGGCGGAGAAATTCGCATCCTTCCTCGATTCGACAATCGTGGACAACCCGAAAATCACAACATACTCCAACTATCTGGGCGCTCCTTACGAGCATTCGGTAAAGGATATCCTTGCAAAACAGATTAACAACCCTGTGCTCTGGCAGAAGAGCGTTGAGGACATGATCAGACGAGGTGTGGATACTTTCATTGAGATCGGACCGGGAACGACGCTCACATCAATAATAAGAAAGATAGATAAGAACCAGAGGGTATACCCTGCAGGAAATCTTGATGCGATAAAGAAAATCCAGGAGGAGGTCTCATGTTAAACGGTAAAGTCAGCGTTGTCACGGGAGCCTCCCGTGGAATCGGTAGGGCCGTAGCCCTTAAGCTCGCCTCTCTCGGCTCAGCTATCGCCGTTGTCTACCATGGCAACAGCGAAAAAGCCGAAGAGACAGTAAGAGAGATTGAGAGCCTTGGGGTAAAAGCGGTCTCATACAAGGCGGATGTCTCCTCTTACGAGGAGGCGAAGGAACTTGCAAAGAGGATAAGGGAGGACTTCTCCCGCGTCGATATCCTCGTCAACAATGCGGGAATAGTCAAAGATGGACTCATCGCGATGATGAGTGAGGACGCGTTCGACAGCGTCATCGATACGAATCTGAAAGGGACATTTAACATGATCCGTCATTTCTGCCCCCTCATGATAAGGGCAAAGAGTGGAAGGATCATAAACATATCATCAGTATCCGGCATGATCGGTAACGCAGGACAAGCGAACTACTCGGCCTCAAAGGCAGGGGTGATCGGACTGACAAAATCTGCTGCTAAGGAACTCGCAGGAAAGAACATAACCGTTAACGCGGTTGCCCCGGGTTTCATAAGAACCGATATGACGGAGAACATCTCGGATGACAATCCGCTTGTTCAGATGATTCCCCTCAGGCGCTTTGGAGAGACGGATGAGGTGGCAGAGGCTGTCGCATTCCTCGCAGAGGCAAGCTACATAACAGGGGAAGTCATCAGAGTCGATGGCGGAATAGCAATGTAAAGGAGAAAGAAATGGCAGAATGGAGAAGAGTCGTCGTAACGGGTATGGGTGCCATAAGTCCGGTAGGGAAAGGGCTTGAGGAGAACTGGAACAACCTTGTTGCTGGCGTTAATGGAATAGACAACATAACACTTTTTGATACAACAGATTACAAAGCAAAGCTCGATGGTGAGGTCAAGGACTTCAATCCAAGGGACTATATGGAGAAATCCGATGTGCTCAAGACAGACAGATATGCGCAGTTCGCAATCGCAGCCGCATCTGAGGCTGTCCAGATGAGCGGTATCGTCGGCAATGTCGATCCTGAAAGATTCGCCGTATATTTCGGAACGGGAATCGGAGGAATGGCAACATTTACAAAAGAGCACAACACCCTTTTAAAGAGGGGACCGAGCCGCGTATCCCCGTTCTTCGTACCGATGATGATCGCAAACATGTCATCAGGCCTTCTTTCGATAAGATATAATGCACAGGGACCTGCGATGCCGGCTGTTACCGCCTGCGCCTCAGGCTCCAATGCCATCGGAGAAGCGATGCGCCTGATAAGGCATGGCTATGCCAATGCTGTCATTGCAGGTGGAAGCGAGGCTGCAATCTCCGAATGCGGAGTCGCAGGCTTCATAAACATGCAGGCACTCAGCACAGCCACGGATAAGAACGAAGCAAGCCTTCCGTTCGATAAGAGAAGAAGCGGTTTCGTAATCGCAGAAGGAGGAGCTGCACTCATACTTGAAGAGTACGAGCATGCAAAGAGAAGGAATGCCACAATATTCGCAGAGCTCGTCGGCTACGGCTCCACAAGCGATGCTTATCATATCACAGCACCTAGAGCGGATGCAGAGGGTGCGCGCAGAGCGATGAGCCAGGCACTCAAGGAAGCTGGCTACACCGATTCAGACAGCGTTTACATAAACGCACATGGTACAGGAACACCTCTGAACGACAAGGCGGAGACTCTTGCAATCAAGCATTCCCTTGGAGAGGATGCTGCAAGAAGAGCGGCAATCAGCTCAACAAAGAGCATGACTGGCCATATGCTTGGAGCCGCCGGTGCGATCGAGGCAATCGTTGCCATCAAAGCCCTTGAAAGCGGAATCATTCCTCCTACGATCAATCTTCTTGAGAGGGATGAGGAGTGCGACCTTGACTACACAGCGAATAAAGCAGGAAAGAAGGATATCACACTCTCACTTTCAAACTCCCTCGGTTTCGGTGGACACAACGCCACACTGGCCTTCAGGAGGGTATGATGGAACTGTCTGAACTGAGGAAATACGGTGAGCTCATGAAGGAGCTCAAGCTGAGTGCTTTTGAAATCAGCGAAGGGGGAAGGACCTTCCGCATGGAAAGGAACAGTGTACCAAGCCAGAGTACACCAAGCTATGAAGAGGTCGCTGAAAATAGCGATAGTGCTGATGTTGCAGAAAAGAGCACTGAGGGAACTCTTGAGATAAAATCCCCGATGGTCGGACTCTTCTACTCTGCAAGTGCGGAGGATAAGGAGGATTTCGTAAAAATCGGCTCACAGTTCAGGAAGGGGGACACTATCTGCATAATCGAGGCGATGAAACTCATGAATGAGATCAAAGCCGAAGATGATGGCGTAATCGAGAAGGTCCTTGTCAGGAACGGGGACGCTGTGGAGTTCGGCACTCCCCTATTCACTTACAGGAGGACAAATTGACCAAGAGCGAGCTTATGGAGATACTGCCGCACAGAAACAGCATGCTGCTTCTAGATGAGGCTTACGAGGAGGATGGATTCGCCCATGGATGCTATACGATCAAAGGCAACGAATTCTTCCTTGACGGCCATTTTCCCGGATTTCCAATCGTTCCGGGTGTAATACTTTGTGAGATTCTTGCACAGAGCACGGCAGTACTTCTGAAAGATAAGATGCAGGAAGGCAAGGTATGCCTTTATGCGGGTCTGGACAAGGTGAGATTCAAAAGCCCGGTTCTTCCAGGAGACAAGTTCGAGACGAAGTGTAAAATCGTCAAGAGCAAAGGAATCTTCTATTTCGCGGAAGGAGAGGGTTTTGTGAACGGTGAACTCAAAATCAGGGCCGAGTATTCGTTCGCCCTTGCGGATAAGAGCGCATTATGTTCTCAAAAATCCTGATTGCGAACCGTGGAGAGATAGCGATAAGAATAATACGCGCCTTAAGCGAAATGGGCATCAGAAGTGTCGCTGTCTACTCGGAGGCGGACAGGAACTCGCTGCACAGGTTCATGGCGGATGAGAGCGTATGCATTGGACCGGGAGAGGCGGGAGAGAGCTATCTCAGGGCCGACAGGATAATAAGCGCCGCCCTTCTTACAGGGGCAAAGGCGATACATCCCGGCTATGGATTTCTTTCCGAGAACGCCGAGTTCGCATCCCTCTGCGAAGAAAACGGAATAGCCTTCATAGGTCCGAGCTCAGAGCTGATGAAAAGGCTGAGCGACAAGACAAGGATGAAGGAGATAGCCAAAGAGGCAGGACTTGATACGATTCCTGGTACGGGCATACTCTCAAGCCTTGAGGATGCGAAGAAGAAAGCCGCAGAGATTGGCTACCCCGTAATGCTGAAAGCAAGAAGCGGAGGGGGCGGAAGGGGAATCAGGCTCATAGAGAGCGATGAAGACCTTGAAAAGCTCTACCCCATTGCAAAGGGAGAGGCCGAGCAGAGTTTTTCCGATGGTGCACTCTACATAGAGAAATACATCATGCCTGCAAGCCATATCGAGGTCCAGGTTCTTGCTGATGAGTTCGGCAATGCGGTGAGTTTCGCAGAGCGGGACTGCTCGATGCAGAGAAATCATCAGAAACTCATAGAGGAAAGCCCGAGTGCGAAAGTCACTGAAGAAGAGAGGGCCGAGCTCATGGAAAAGGCAAGAAAAGCCACCATCAGCATGGGCTACAGGAACGCGGGAACCCTTGAGTTCCTCTTCTCCAATGACAGGAAGTTCTACTTCATGGAGATGAACGTGCGTCTCCAGGTCGAGCATCCTGTGAGCGAGATACTCTCTTCCATAGACATTGTGAAATGGCAGATAAGAATCGCGGCAGGAATCCCGCTCTCTTTCACGAACAGCGATGTGCGCACAAAAGGTGCGGCAATCGAATGCAGAATCAACGCAAGAAGCACGGGAGTGATTGAGGAAATCCATATTCCTGGAGGCCCTTTCGTGAGATTCGACACGTATCTTGAAAAGGGTTCGGTAATCACACCGTATTATGATTCCCTCCTTGGAAAACTCATAGTATATGCGCAAAACAGGGATGAGGCGATAAGAAAGATGAGAGCTTACCTCTGCGAGCTTCAGATAGTCGGGGTCGAGACTAATATTGAGCAGCAGCTGAGAATACTAAAGGAGCCGTCTTTCGTATCAGGCACTTACGATACGACAAGCATGGAGGCGATAAGATGATCAGTTTCAGAATGAAACCGGAGAACGAGCTCGAAAAGGAAGGAAGGGACAACATCCCCTCCCCCGAGGATGAGATCGTATGTCCGAACTGTCATAGAACGCTCAAGAAGAATGATATCCTTCCGTTCATGACATGCTCATGTGGCCATCATTTCCGCCTTAAGGCAAGGGCGAGGATAGGACTTTTCTTCAACGGCTTCTCAGAGCTTTTCGAGGATGAGAAGACACGTGATATCCTCTCTTTCCCCGGCTATGGTGATAAGCTTGAGAAAGCAAGAAAGGCAAGTGGGGAAAATGAATCCGTAATAACGGGAATAGCAAGCATTGATGGAAGGAAAGTCGCCGTATTCGTCATGGAAAGCCTATTCATGATGGGTAGCATGGGACATGTTACAGGAGAGAAGATAACTAAACTATTCGAATACGCTCTTGCTAACAGGCTCCCTGTCATCGGTTTCACAGCCTCAGGTGGAGCACGCATGCAGGAGGGTCTCATATCCCTCATGCAGATGGCAAAAGTTAGCGGCGCGGTGAAAAGGCACAGCAATGCGGGCCTTCTATACATCGCAGTACTGACAGACCCTACAACAGGAGGGGTGACCGCAAGCTTTGCAATGGAGGCGGACATAATCCTCTCCGAGCCTGGCGCGCTCATAGGCTTCGCTGGTAAAAGGGTCATCGAGCAGACGACGAAGAAAGAGCTTCCAAAAGGGTTCCAGAAGGCCGAGTTCCTTTTAAAGTGCGGGTTTATCGACAAGATTGTTCACCGCAAGGATCTTGAATACACGCTCAGGCAGCTTCTGATCCTCCATGGGATAGAAAAAGAAGGAAAGGAGAATATCGGATGAACGCATACGACAAGGTCAGAATCGCCCGCTCTTCCGGGCGCCCTACAGGACTTGTATACATAAACAGCATATTCTCCTCTTTCATAGAGCTGCATGGGGACAGGAGAGCAAAAGATGACGGAGCCATCGTCGCTGGTATTGCCGAGCTTGATGGAATGCCGGTCACGGTAATCGCAATAGAAAAAGGACGTACCGCGGCAGAGCGCACGATGCGTAATTTCGGCTCTGCAAGTCCGGAGGGATACAGAAAGGCCCTGAGGCTCATGATGGAAGCGGAGAAATTCAATCGTCCGGTCATCACATTCGTTGACACATCCGGTGCGTTCTGCGGCATAGAGGCCGAGGAAAGGGGCGAAGGAGAGGCTATTGCTAGAAACCTCATGGAGATGATGGATCTTGATGTACCTATCATTTCCATTCTCATAGGAGAAGGTGGAAGCGGTGGTGCTCTTGGTCTGGCTGTTGCCGACCGCGTATGGATGCTTGAAAACGCGGTATACTCCGTAATCTCTCCAGAGGGATGCGCGAGCATACTTTTCAAGGACAGCAAGAAGGCCCCCGAGGCGGCCGAGTGTCTCAAGCTCACAGCAGATGACGCCCTCTCCTTCTCTCTGATTGAGAGAATAATACCTGAGGAGGGACTTGGAACGGAGGAGTTCTTCTCTGCCCTCGGCTCTGCTATAGCCGAAGAGATCAGGCAGATAAGAAAGGATGCCGATTTCAAGGAAAAGCGCTACAAGAGATTCAGGGCGTTCTAGGAGTTAAGAAAAATGAGTATATATGAAAGATTCTGCACGTGCCACGAGGATGAGAATGGGGCACTGAGGAAAATAGAGATGCACTATGCGGATGATTTCAACTTCGCCTACGATGTCGTGGACGAGATTGCGAAAGAGAGTCCGGAGAAAAGAGCTATAGTATGGTGCAATGCCAACGAGGAAGAGAGGACCTTCACATTCTCTGATGTGGCAAAAGAGTCCAACAGGTACGCGAACGCCCTCTCGTCACTCGGCATAGGGAAAGGTGATTTCGTCATGCTCTGTTTGAAAAAGCATTACGAGTACTGGTTCATCTCCACAGCGCTTCATAAGCTCGGTGCGGTGATGGTACCGGTTACGCACATGCTCAGAGCCGATGATTTCAAATACCGATTCACGGCAGCAGATATCAAAGCTGTGATAACGACATACGAGAACGATGTTCCATCAAGAATCAAAGAGGCCCTCTTTGAGGCGAAAAAGAGTGCAACTCTTATGAGCATAAGGGAGGATGTCGACGGTTTTGTGAATCTCTCAAAGCTGAAAGAGGACATGAGTGACACATTTTCGCGTGTGAAGACAAATGTCAGCGATAGCATGATGATGTATTTCACATCCGGTACGACCGGATACCCGAAAGGGGTCATTCATGACTTCAGCTACCCTCTTGCACATATCGTAACTGCGAAATACTGGCAGAGAGCTGAAGACGGTGGACTTCATTTCACTGTTGCAGAGACCGGATGGGCGAAGGCAAGCTGGGGCAAGATGTACGGACAGTGGCTCGTTGGATCGGCTGTAATGGTATATGACTTTGACAACTTCGATCCAAAGATGCTCACACAGGTGATAAACAAATACAAGGTCACATCATTCTGCGCACCTCCCACCGTGTACCGCTATCTGGTAAAGAAAGGGGCACCAGAGATGCCAAGCCTGAAGAGTGCCGCAACAGCAGGAGAGTATCTCAATCCTGAGATTTTCAAGAAGTTCTATGAAAAAACCGGACTCTATCTTAATGAAGGCTATGGACAGACGGAGACCACACTGCTGAGCGCCAACTACAAGGGAATAATGAACAAGGAAGGCTCGATGGGGGTGAAGAGCCCCCTATACGACCTGCGTCTTGTAGATAAAAGCGGTAAAGAGGTTGAAACGGGTGAAATCGGGGAAATCGTAATCGTCCCTGAGAACGGCAAGAAACCGATTGGGGTATTCTCGTCCTATCTTGGCGATGAAGAGCTTTACAAGGCCGCCTGGGAGAAAGGGGTTTACCATACGGGAGACTCGGCATGGAAGGATGAGGATGGTTACTTCTGGTTCCATGGCCGTTTCGACGACATCATCAAAAGCGGCGGTTTCAGAATCGGTCCGTTCGAGATAGAGAACATCCTCATAAAGCATGATGCGGTACTCGAGTGCAGCGTCGTGGGAATTCCGGATCCTCTCCGCGGCCAGGCGATAAAAGCATTCATCGTACTCTCACACGGCTATAAGCCCTCATCAGAGCTTGAGAAAGAGATAAGGGAGTTCACAAACTCGAAACTTGCCGAATACAAATGGATAAGGTACATCGAGTTCACTGATGAGCTGCCTAAGACCATAAGCGGGAAAATAAGGAAGAAAGAACTCAAGGAGAGCTGCTAACTACCAGGCTATGCCACCGAGTCCCATCTTCTCCAGGAACTCATTGCACAGCCTGAAATGGTTGTTGCCAAAGAATCCCCTGTACGCACTTAGCGGACTTGGATGGGCGGACTCAAGAATCAGGTGGTTCCTGTTCTCGATCAGAGCCTTCTTACTTCGCGCATAGCTGCCCCAGAGCATGAAGACTTTCGGTTTTGGGGTGCGGCCAAGTGCGGCTATTGCGTTATCTGTAAAGGTCTCCCACCCTTTTCCCGCATGGGATGCGGCCCTGTGAGCCTCCACAGTTAGTGTGCTGTTTAAAAGAAGCACCCCTTGGCGTGCCCAGCGCGAGAGATCGGAGGACCAGGGGCCGTCAAAGCCCTCGTTCAAAAGCTCCTGGTGTATGTTCTTAAGAGATGGCGGCTCCTCGGTGCCTTCACGCACGGAAAATGACAATCCCATTGCCTGTCCCTCTTCATGATAAGGATCCTGTCCTACGATTATGACCTTGACAGATTCAAATGGTGTCAGGCGGAAGGCGTTGAAAATCTCATTCATCGGAGGGTATATCCTCTTTGTTGCATATTCATGCTTAAGAAATTTTCTCAGTAAAAGATAATATTCCTTGTTCTGCTCAATATCGAAAAGGGGTTGCCAGTCGTTTCCTACGTTTATCATGGGAAAATGATAGCACAATAAAAAGAAAAATGGGCATGAAGATGACCCCATGCCCGTGAAAGTAAGGAAAAAACATCAGCCGATCGCCTTGAGTATGAAATCGATAACAAAGAGAATCGAAGCAACTGCGATTATTGGATGAATCTCCCTAGCCTTCTTCGTACAGATCTTCGTGATACAGTACATGATGAATCCGGCTGCGATACCGTTCGTGATACCATATGTGAAGCTCATGACGGCAACGGTGAAGAACGCAGGAACAGCATCATTGAGATCGGACCAGTTGATCTTGGCAAACGGCTCGACCATGAGAACACCAACGACTATGAGAGCCGGTGATGTGGCTGCCGATGGAACCATTCCGATAAGACCCGCGAACGGGAGGCAGATAAGGAACATTATCGCGGTCGTAAGGCTCGTCAATCCAGTTCTTCCACCAGCTGCGATACCCGCGGAGCTTTCAACATAAGTAGTCGCGTTACTCGTTCCAAGGAGAGCTCCTATGCTCGTTGCGAAACTGTCTGCTACAAGGGCCTTGTCCAGGCGGCTCTTGAATCCGCTTCCTTCCAGCGCCTTCTCATCCTCTGCGTCGAATATTCCGCTCTTCCTACCGGTTCCGATGAATGTTCCAATGGAGTCGAACGTATCGGAGAGACACATTGAGAATATCGTAACGATTACGAATGGGATCTTAGCAGGATCGGAGAACAGCGATATGAATCCATCCCCACCAAAGAATGCGAAAGCCACATCCTTGAAACCCTGCCATGTTCCAGAGTCAGACATTATCGACTGAGGCATCTGCGTTACCCCCATCGGGATACCGATGACTGTCGTTGCAACGATTCCGATAAGGATGGCACCCTTCACTTTCATGACCATCAGTATGACGATGATAAACAGCCCTATCACGGCAAGTACGAGAGAAGGATTGCTGAATGCCATCATGCCCGGTGTAACACCCGCATTAAGAACAAGGGAACCGGTCTCAGTCGCAGTAAGAGTGAATGATATGAGACCCGCGTTATTGAGTCCGAGATACGCAATAAAGAGTCCGATTGCACCTCCTATAGCATTCTGGAGACTCTCCGGGATCGATTTCACTATCGCTTTCCTGAGTTTAGTTACGGTGATGATTATGTTTATAAGACCGCAGATGAATACCATGGAAAGTGCCTGTTTCCATGAGAATCCGCCAGCAAGACACACCGTATATGCAAAAAGCGCGTTAAGCCCCATTCCTGGAGCGACCGCATAAGGTACGTTGGCAAAGAGTGCCATGATAAGCGTACCGACCGCCGCAGAAAGACAGGTTGCGACGAATACCCCCTCAAAGCTCATTCCGGTTGCGCTCAACATACTCGGATTTACGAATATGATGTACGCCATCGTAAAGAACGTTGTCAGACCTGCAACAATCTCAGTCCTGACACTCGTCTTTTTCTCCTCTAGGGCGAAAAATTCTTTCATAGATCCTCCTTTGTTATTTTAATGGAAACAGACCTGAATCCATCTATAGCCTATAAAAATTATATTGCGGTAATCGGAATTACGCAAATTAAATAAAAAAAAATGTTGCAGGCTGTTGCGTGAAAATAAATACAAGATAAAATTCAAGTATGGAAATACGGGAATACAGGGAGGAAGACCAAGCTGAGATCCTCTCGCTTTTTTACGAGACGGTTCACACAGTCAATGCCAAGGACTACAAAGAAAAGCAGCTTGATGCATGGGCCCCGCAAGATAATGACTATGAACATCTGAATGCCGCGCTAAGAAACAATCTGACCCTTCTCGCCATTGAGGATGGCAAGATAACAGGTTTCGCGGATATAGATGAAAATGGTTACCTGGACCATCTATTCGTGCATAAGGATTATCAGAGAAGAGGCATTGCAAGTGCACTCTGCTCAAGAATAGAAGAAGGCTTTAAGAGGATAGAGACCCATGCATCCATCACAGCCCGACCCTTTTTCGAAAAAAGAGGATATGTGGTAGTTAAAGCGCAGGATGTCAAAATCAGAGGTGAGATCCTCAGAAACTATGTGATGGAGAAAAAATTTGGCTAATCGGCACTCCAGTACTTATCGACATAGACCGTTGCAAACTGAGCTTCTATGACCTCGTTACCGGTGCGCGAAAAACGTAATCTCTTATCTGTGCCTGGCAGAATATAGTCATCGATGCTCTTAGCTTTATAGCCCTCCTTCTTCGCGTGGGCACTCATCACAGCCATCAGACGGAGAGTTTTCTGAGGCCCGAGCTTGATCGATTTCTCAAGATACGAGATCCTGCCACGCCTCCAGTCCTCAAAAGCTCCCTTTTCAAGACATCCAAGGGCCATCATGATCTCCGAGGGAGAGGCTGTTCCCTTCTCCCCTATCTCGCGCTCCATCTCCTCTTTTATCTTCTTCTCCAGATCCTTGTCATTCATGGGAATAGTTTAGCAGAAGCACACATAAAATAGAACAGATATGCTAAACTGGCTTAAAGGAGTGCATATGGGCATAGTAACATACAACTTTCAAAGTCATTATCTGAGATCAAATACCACAATAGCTATGATTCTTCCCGAAAAACCAAGATATGTGAAGACAAGGGATTTCTTTGAATCGGGGAAAAAGTATAAGGTGTTGTGGATGCTTCACGGAACCTATGGTGACTGGAGCGACTGGATAAGAAAAACAAGAATCGAGCTCTATGCGGCCGAGCACGATCTCATCTGCGTATTTCCAAGCGCGCTTAATTCAGACTATGTCTCATGGCCATCATTCGCACTCGGCTATGACGCTGAGAACCATCTTATTAACGAGCTGATGCCACTTGTGCATAACTGGTTTCCCGCATCCAGCAGAAAAGAGGACAACTACATAGCAGGCCTTTCGATGGGAGGACGTGGTGCACTGTCTTACATCCTAAAATACCCCGACCTTTTCAATGCAGGAGCAATACTTTCATTCGTTCCAGAGGATTTCAGGTCCCCTGACTGGGCTGAGAAATACAGGAAAAGAAGGGATAGGATTTCAGAAATCCGTCAGCAGAACAGGATATGTAACGCGGGTGGAGAGGAAGAATACAAAAAGAAAACCGATTACTACTCCATGATTCTCTCCATGAGCGCGGAAGGAACCCTGCCACGCCTCTTCTTTGCATGCGGAGATGACGATCCTCTCTACGCAGAAGAGTTCAGATCATTCAAAGCAGAGTGCGAAGAAAAAAGCATACCAATAGAGTTCTGGAGGGAAAGTGGGATGAAGCACGAATGGAGGTTCTGGGAAGATGCGATCATAAAAGCTCTTGAATTCTTCAACCTGTAAGAGAAAACAGCACCTGAATGAGGTTTCAGTCACTAAACTTGATAGGACTCCAGCTTAGCCATATGACATGCTGATTTCCAGAAGGATCTGAACCGAAAATGTTTTACATCAGCACTTTCAGCCTTATCCTTCCGACATACTGGAGTATGGGGACAATGCCATCTCTGCTTGCTCATGAAAGCAATAGAAAAAGAGTGTCAGCATATGAACTGTAGATATCATTGGAGATAAGAGACTTTGAATCCTTTCTTCCTGTTTTCAAAAGAAATATAGGAACTATTAACAAAAAAGTCACCAAAGCATGGCCGCTATCGTAGACTCAGAGAAAAAGAACAAGGAGCAGAGCATTCATTCCGTTCCCTGAATCAGGGCTTCCTTCAAATCCTCGATGATGAGTGAGTAGGAAAGCAGTGCACAGTCATCGAGCCCTATATGGTACAGAGCCTTATAGATCAGCTTCATCTTATCCCTGCTTTTTCCATCTTCTTTTGCAAGTCTTTCCGCCAGTGTGAGAATCCTGCCCTTAGCATTTCTAATCTCGATGCTATTGTCTAAAAGGTTGGACATGTCGTAGTCGCCTGTCCTCCCGCAAGGCATGGCACAGAACTGGCCTCTCATCAAGAGCACTCTCATGAAGCGTTGCAAGAGAATCGATTATCATGCGGTCTGTCTCAGCTGTGATTAAGTCTTCATTTCCCTCTGCCGCCCTGACGAGCCCTATCAGGGCAGAGATGAGCCTCTCCTCTTTCGTCATTGCAGGATCTCTCCTGATGTGGATATTGTGACAACATTGACTTTAATGTTCTTGCCACTTGCATCTACGGCTTTTTTCAGGGCAATCTCAAGCCCTCCGCAACAAGGCACCTCCATCCTCGCAACCGTAATGCCCCGTATGTCATTTTCTCTGATTATAGCCTCCAGTTTTTCTGCGTAATTAATGCCGTCAAGTTTCGGACAGCCAATCAGCGTCACCTTATCCCTGATGAAATCCGCGTGAAAGCTGCCATAGGCAAAGGCGGTACAGTCCGCAGCGATAAGAAGCTCTGCCTTATCATAGTAAGTGGCGGAAAATGGTGCGAGTTTTATCTGTACAGGCCAGTTCGTCAGAGCACTCTCTTCGCCACTTGAGTAAGAGCACTCCTTTCTCTCGATTGTCTTTGCCATAGTTGACGGACACATGAAAGTAGCTTTTCTTGCTGCCACAGCCTTCTCATCATAGGCTTTTGCCTCCCTCTCCCTTATCTCAATGGCTCCTGTCGGACATGAGGGCAGACAATCTCCAAGTCCATCGCAATAGTCATCCCTTATAAGCCTCGCCTTGCCGTTTATCATGGCGATTGCACCCTCATGGCATGCTGCAGCACATGTTCCGCATCCATTGCATTTTTCTTCATCTATATGAACTATTTTCCTGATCATAATCTTATCTTCCTATCTTCCTTCTTGTTTCAGATATCATTACTATAAGGGAAAAACAAAAATGAATATGTTGTTTTTACAACGAATATGGAAAAAATGATTGAATATCTGGAAGTGCTGGAGAAATCCGGCTTATTCGGACGAATAGAAGGAAAGGACATTCTTTGCATGCTTGATTGCCTTGGTGTGAAGAATAGAAGTTTCTTAAAAGGAGAATATGTTTTCAGATATGGAGAGAAAATACACTCCATCGCTCTTCTGCTTTCAGGCAAAGTATGTATCGAGAGTACGGATTTCTGGGGTGAGCGCCACATATTGGGAGTGATCACACCTGGTGAGATTTTTGCTGAAGCATATGCTTTTAATCAGGAGATGATACTCAATGATGTCATTGCAGAGGAAATGAGCCTCGTTCTCTTTCTGAATGCGGAAAAGGTATTAAGGACATGTTCCTCATCTTGTCCATTTCACACATCCTTGATAGATAATCTTTTTTGCATGATTGCCAGGAAAAACCGTAATCTTGTACAGAAGATTAATCAGGTTACTAAAAGAAGCACACGGGAGAAGGTTCTTTCATATCTTTCAGATCAGGCGAAGAAATGCGGGAACAATCAGTTCTCCATCCCGTTTGACAGGCAGGCTCTTGCGGATTATCTTGCAGTAGACCGGAGTGCACTGTCTTCCGTGCTTTCTCGTCTAAAGGAAGAAAAGATTATCGAATTCCACAAGAATGAATTCAAATTACTGTAGCAGAGTTCTTCAGTGTAGCATTCTGTGACATCACTGTAACCCTAAAACTACTTCATTCATAAAGCAAAAGCAGTATTATCTTAAAATACAGTATTTGTTGCAGAGTAAACAATTATTAAAATTGAATAAGAAATAGAAAAATTTTTTCAAGAAATGATTGACATCATCCTCAGATTTCTGTTATCTTCTTCTTGCTTGTGGGAGTAGCGAAGCTGGTTATCGCGCTGGCCTGTCACGCCGGAGATCGCGGGTTCGAGCCCCGTCTCTCACGAATTCGAATAAGTCCTTGCACTGCAAGGACTTATTTCATTTCTGATGGGTCTCATTTTGGTCTCGGCTGACCAAAAGCTGACCAAAAGCTGACCAATTGACTTCGGCGTTGCACACTTATGTAACGTCATTGCTCAAAATAAGGACTATTGTACAATCCGCAAATTTTGAACACAAAATCCGCCATTTTGAAACTAAATCCGGGAATTTTGACAATTTTTTACCGTGTCTAACCGTTAAATCCTTTGTTTTCTCGTGTTTTTCCTAGAATAATTCCAGTTGCATGGAGGATTCCTCGTCAGATTGCGAATTATCCTCTTTAATAGGGATGTTCGCATTCACAAACTCCCTTTCAACAAGATACTTTTTAAACGCTTTTAAATTTATTAAATAAACGGAGTTCGGCATTTTTAAATCGCGAATCAACCTCTGTGGAGCTATGTTGAGCATCCTAGCCCAATCCCCCACAGAGGCTTCATCGGGAAGCCCCAGACCGTCTATATCGTAGTAGTCCCTTACCACGGTCTCTCCTTGAGGAAGAGCATCATACTCATATGTCCTATCCTTCTCCAAAATCCCATCTATGGCCGTTATCGGATAACGCTTCGTGATAAGCGCTTTAACGGCACTAGATAGGTTATACCCCATGGCTGCAGCATACACACCGGAGAGCTCCCTGCGACTCATAATGTAGTGATATGCCTCCTCATATCTCTCCTGCTCTGCATTGATATAATCCATGACCGCCTTATGCGTTATGCGATAGTCACCATCAATCAGGAATGCATCCAGTTCATAGCTGAATATCGCATAACGTATCTGGCCATAGGATTTGTTTAAAACGTTTTGAACCTGTCTGGTATTGAGAAACAGGAAACCCTGCCGGGCATAATAGTCCAGCAGGGAAAGGTTATAATGGCTGACAACAGATTGGTTCGTCTCTTCAGGAAAAAGATCCAGAGTGTACTCCATTTCCACCTCTTACAGAACACTCAGATCGAACGGCTGATTCTCCATCGCTCCTGTGAGCTTATTCCTCACATAAAGGCGAAGACACTTCTTGGTGGAAACTATCTGCTTCGCGTCATCGATGATATCCATCGCCTTCTTCCACCTCTCATCGTTTATATTGTATTCGCGAAGTTTAAGGACGCTCTTGACATCTATCCTACCCTGGCGAAGGCGGAATGCAGCCGAGACGATTGTCTTGAGTTCTGGGTTCGAATCCTTTGTGAGCTCATCTAGATATTCGTCTATGAGTTGCTTGGCAACTTGGATTTGCTCGTTGAAAGTTATGGTATCGCTATTCTTATACTCGACACGGATATTGCCGTCTATGCTTGTCAGAGTCAGATTGCCCTTATCCCCTCCAAGCTTGACGCCGTACTGATCTGCGGAAACATTCAGAAATTCCAGAATATCATCCACCACGGCCGTCTTCTCCTGGATCATCCTTGTCTTCAGATCCATGAGCTTCTCGGCCGCATCCTGAACAACCTGGTCGCGCAGCTTATCGATATCCTTTACCTGAGACTCCGGTACCAGAGATCCGTCACTCTTTAGGTAGTATCTAGTTCCATCAATATCTTTAATCATATTTGCCTCCTCTATGTGAGAACCATTACCATGGCTACTCCAAATAAAACACCGATCACGTCAGATAGCATCGCATCAAGCTCTAAGCATCTGAAGCGCGAATAAATAGCGAAATGCTTTGTGATATCCATGCAGCATACTGCTGCCACGGCAAATGGCAGCGGCAACAGCAGCCACAGGAACATCACCATGATCGCACTGCTAAGCAGATGGAGCATCAGCACCACCAGCCTATCTATCATTATCCGGTACATCGCCTTTTTCATTGCTACCTCCAGTATACCCTTCGCTCTTTCCTCTTTTTTCAAGCCTTCTGAGCCAGCCTATAACCTTTCTGAGCTCCTTCTCGTTACAACGTTCCAGAGCCTTCCCTATGCATTTCTCACAGAAACCATCAACACGTATCTGAGCATTTGCTTCGAACATTCTTGTCGCCTGGCTTCTGATAATCCCCATTAGCTTTCGCCTGGCCATCCATGCCTCCCGCCTCTTCTGTTTTTCCATCTCGAGGCATATCAGGCTAAGGCTTTCCAGAACCTTCTCAAGCTCTTGATCCGAAAGTGCCCTGCAGCTCGTCTTTCCGGTAAGGGAGAAGAGGAAGTTTTCATAAACGATGCCTGCCAAAGAATCCTGTATTGCTGAAGAGCCGCATTCAAGGCATATCGGACCAGCATGAAATCTTCCGCATATGCGGCAACGGTATATATTCTGAGCCTTGGCATGAATAAGACCTATCATCTTCGACCTTTCCATCTACGCCTCCTTTCTCATCCTTGAACGTGTCTCGACATTCGGTCTTTCGCCTATGTACACGCACCTGTAGATTACAGGATCCGTGCATCTTCTCTTATCCGTGACTACTTCTATGTATCCTGCGCTCCGCCACTGTCTAAGAAGGTCAGCGAGATACCTCTTCGAGACATCCAGCCGAGCAGAGATATCAAGGGAAGTGAAAGTCTCCCTTCTGCTTCCAAAATCTTGAACCATCCCCCATATGCCATCCACCAGATCTGACGGACGATGCCAGCCGACATCCTTCTTCGGTCTGATGGGGCTGTCTTTGACGACGGTGAAAATGTTCGACCTCTTATCTTTCAAGACACCCGTCTTCTTAACCGCGCCAAGGCTGATCCAGTCCTGAATGAGTTCACGGATGAACGCTCTTGAAGCTTCAGGCACATAATCCGAGAGAACCTTTATGGTGAACACCTTCTCCATCCTGGCTACCTTCCAGAGGCTGTCGCTGAGATGCCCCCTGATGCCGATGTTCTCCTCGACAGCCTTGATGATCCCATCTTGTCTGATGATCGCACCACGGGTTTCAAGAGAGATAAGAGATGAAAGGAACATTCCTGAGGAGACATCGGAAAACACAATCCTCATATATGACTCCTTAGCCATATGCTTAGGTTGCGATATCAGGAACAGCGCCATCTGATCCAAGATGTTCGACGTCCCGAAAAGATTGTCCCTATCCTCTCTTGACATATTCATCGAGCACCTTCTGGTCCAAGACCTTGTAATGGTTGACGTTCATCAACTTCGCGATTGCCTGCATGTCGTTCGCAGCTATCCTGAAATCCGCATTCGATATCTTCACAAGAGTTTTCGCCACATCCTTCGAAAGGCTCAGTCCACACGCCTCCTGATAGAGTGCGGCGAGGGAAAGGTAATCGAGAGGCCTGAATTCAATTCTCGGCTTTCGGATCCTGGACTCGATGCGGTCAGCCCTCCTTACCGTAGATGTCAGAAGCGGCTCGCCAACCAGCAGAATAGGAACCCTGCCCGATTCATTAAGAGTTCTCAGGTCTTCGAGAAGAGACAGGGGCATCCTGTCCGCCTCATCTATGACTATGACCTTCCTCGATATTCTGGTAGCTTCCAGGATGAGGTTGAGGTTCTTCCAGTATGTCCCATAACTTCTACCTAGGAGCTCCTCGGCTATCGCTCTGAAGAGTGTCGACCTCGTATATCCCATGTTGAGTATGTATATCGTGTTGTAAGGATGATCCGCCACGAACTTCCTGACCGCCGTAGTCTTTCCACGTCCTGCAACTCCAGTGACAAGACCTATTGAGGCTGTAAGGCTCTCATTGTCGTCCAGAAGAGCGTTGCAGAGGGAATACGTATCAGTGAAGTCAGGTGTCGCTATAATCACATCCTTTTTCACGGATATGGGAGTCCAGTCCCCAGTCGTAATATCAGAAGCTGAATAGTCAGCACCAAGGAGCCTCTGTGCGGCCTGTCTGATTTTCCCTTCCCTGTCACTGCTGTTGTATTTGCCCGAAAGAAGCAGAGACACTGTGGCCGTGGACCATCCTAGCAATGTTGCAAACTCAGCTTGGGACACGTCTCTTTTCTCCCTTCTCCTGTATTCTTCAAAAACCTCATTCAAACCAATCATCAGTCCAATCCTCCCATCCTTTTGAGAGCCTGCCATATGCTCTTCTCCTGCTCGTAGCTGGCTCTCGCTTCGTACTCGCCCATGAAGGTCTTGTCCTCGGCCTTCAAGCCTTTTCCATCTATGAGCTCTTCAAGGCACCACCTGTAATGCTCGTAATCCGAGGAGAAGAACTCCTTCCGTGATCTCCTCATCTCAATCCGAGCTGCAGTTCTTCGAGGTTCCTCGGCCATATCGTCTGAAGCTATCAGCTTCTTCTCGGCTTCTGCTATCTCCGTTGAGACGGTAGCTTCCATAACATCCGCCTCCGGTATCTCAAGCGTCCTGAATATTTCCTTGACTGCGGCCATCTGACGGCGCTTCCATCCAATAGCCTCTTTCATCAGATCATCATCCAACATTGATATTGCATCGACAGGCTTCAACAGCCTTATCCTTACCGGGGAGTTGGGGAATACCGCATAGGCCCTCGAAGGATCCATCCTGTCATAGCGGAGGCTGCACATCTCACCCTCATGGAGCGTAAGCCCTACATCGGCAAAACCCACGACCGCCCTTGGAAGCTCCTCTCCCATGTACTCAGTACCGTTTATCATCACTCGTCCTTTCCTGATTTTCGCCTGCGTCCTGGCAAGAAAGATGAAATCAAGATCCTTCTCGTCCGGACGTCTTGCAACCCAACCTTCACTAATATGCTTCCTCATCATTTCAAGAGGGCTCATATTCAGCATCGAGTGGTATGTGCGCTCGTACTCGTCTATGGTCCTTATGAGCTCCACCATGAACTGCTCAAGCGTAAGGATCTGGTCCGATGCCTTCTGCCTATCCAATATCTGCTGCTCCTTCTCGTTCTGATCAGCAGGGGCATTGAGTGTTACGACATGTCCGGGAATTCCGCGCTGTGCCATCTTTGTCTCAATCGTGTTGAAAAGCCTCTCTATCGGCTTGGCCTTGGCGTTCCTGACATTCGCATAGATCCTTCTGTAATCCCTCCTCCAAATTGCAGGATTGTCGGTAACGGATACTGGATTCCCGTCAGGATCTTCGACCACGTAGTGCCCCCATTCGGTGCGGTAAAGTTCCGACAGGTCCTTCATCTGGCTCCTGCCGTTCGAAAGGAGTATCAGATCATCTATGACCTGAGTCACAGCCCTACTGCATTCACTCGTTCCGTTATCGTTATAGGTACAATCGAAAAGACCGAACCTTCTGATACCCATCTTCAAAGCCTCAAGAACGGTCTCAGACGAATAGTCCTCATCAACAGCCAGCCCTGCAATGCATCTCGTAGCACCATCCTCCCAGACATACAGGGTCGGCCTGTAGTAATGGGGTTTATCAGGGTTGCTCTTGTCCACAACCCAGAAGTCGCATATGTGCTGGTCCCCTATCCAGACCTGACTGGGCCTGAGAGATGTCCAATCACGTTTGATGTAGAAGAAGTTGTCCAGAGCCCTGCTTCCACCCTTTGCATAGTTAATGAGAATCTGCGGAATCTCAGAGAGGATCTCATAGGCGCTCGTCCTCCCGCCTATCTTCCAGCCCTTCTCTGTAGCCTTGGTGACGACAGCATCGTATGCCGCCTTCTTCGAGACAACGTTCGTCTGTTTCATGAACGATAGATAGTATCCTTTGAGATATTCGACAGCCTCGGCATCCCATGAGCTCTGCTTCTTTGGCGCATCCTTGCCTAGCACCCCGTGCTCCTCTATGTCCCTGACATATCTGCGGACGGAGGATACGGAGATTCCGAAATTCGCAGCCGTCATCTCACACCTGGCTTTCGCATTATCCCCAAGAGAAAGCCCCCTGTAGAACTTCTGCACTTCAAGCTTCAGCTTATCCTTCTTCGTCAGAGTGCGGCCGAGAACTCCGGCAGGAACCGTCTTCGACTGAGATACGGGAGCAAGGGCATACTTCATCACACTGGGAAGCTTTTCAAGATACTCCGTAGGGAGTGATGATGTATCCACCTCGTAACTCTTTCTATCCTTTTTCCTTGCCGATATCTCTCCGGACTGTATCTTTTTTTGAATCGTTCTTGGATTCACGCCGATGCATCCGGCAAGCTCGCTTACTTCAACCCACATACCTCTTCTCCTTCTTTCCGGATTCTGGTAGGATTGCTCTTGAGGCTACCCCGGGAGTGCAATCGCAGAGTATGCCTCTTTTTTCATCCCTGAATCCCATCGACACCATCCTTTCCTCCGTTCATTGCGAAATCGAAACGTATTGCCGCACACTGGAGCTGGTCCCAAGATCTGAAACCGAGAATTCTTGCAACCCTCTTCTGAATCTCCTCGCTTTTCTTTCGCCCTGTTACAATCTGATTTATGAACGTAGGAGAACATCCGCAAACCTTCGCCAGAACGGCCTGTGAAAGCCCTCTACGGCCAAGCGTGTACACAATGTAGGTATGCAGTGTCGCATTGATCCTTATCGTTCCTTTCGCCTTCTTCGGGTTCTGGCTCGTATCCATTATCCCCCGCCTCCATGTCTCAATTTTTCTCTCTTCCATATCACTCCCCCTTGCCGAACTGCTCAATCGCATTCAACAGTCCTTCACAGCCTTCGAAACGGATCGCCCTGTCATCCACGTAACACCGTGCTATCGGCTTAAGGGCCGTCACATTGTCGATAAGCTCGATCATGTGGTTCGCTGTCAGCCAGTGCACTACGGCTCGTCGCCCTTCAGGCGTCAGAGCCCTGCAGGTGTGAATCACTATCGAATACCCCGCATCCTTCAGCTTCCTGAAAAGCTCGGGAATCCCCGGATTCGGAACATCCTCGATAATCGCAACACCCTTCCAGAGTTTGCCGTTTCTATGAACGACACCATCGAAATCGAAAGCCACCACCTTATCCATTGCCTCATAGTCGTAATCGCTGCCCATTGCCCTATTCCCTGTATTGAAGCTCCTCTCCGGGATCCTTCACGATGCCTAAGCTCTCCGCCACGCTGAGCCAATCGAAATGGTGCGTAATAAGAGCTTTTTCAGGGTAGATACACATCCCCTCCTCCCCGCTTTGAACTTTTCTGATTCCCGGTACGGTAACCTTGCATCGGTCTCTAAGAAATGCCGGCCAGTATTTCTTTATCCTTTTCTCAAAATCTCTGGCTGTTCCGATATCCGGAGCATCGCATCTGAATGGTACATACACCGGTACTTTCACATAGAACTCATAAGTATCCATATCTATCTCCTCCTGTTCTTGATCTCGAAGCAGAACTCCGAGCCTATTCTCTCGTTATAGAAATCCCATCCCGTCTTCCTGTACTTACGAAGAACGCTGAACGGAATCCCCTTTTCTCCCACGAATATGAGTTGGATGAACACTCCATTAATCTCATCATCACAAAGAAGATTCCCTTTCTCATCCCGCCACTCTCCGTCGTATCTTTTCAGATCGTGATCATTCGGATTGACATGCAGACGCACCATCGCCACGAGAATCGCATTCCGCTGCCCTCTGAGTTTCTCGTAGTCGCGATCAAGCCTTAGAATGTTCTTTATCTCCATCAGACAGCCTCCCCTCTGAATATCCATTCAAGCTTCTTATCCGCCATCATGGCAGAAATCTTCTCAACAAAACGACGTTTAACAATTTCCATTGAGCATCCGGTCACATTTATGAGTCCACTGTCACCAACGGATACGAGCTCATGTCCGAAAGATGTCCGATAATACGAGGTGCGCAAGCCCAATGCGTCAGCCACCGGTTTCAGCTCCCTCTCAATCACCTCCTTCTTGTGCTGGTAATACACCCTCTTCTCCTCTTCTCCATCAGAACCGTTCACATAATCAGTCCAATTCTTCTCGCTCATTTCTTCTCCTCCAATGCAAGCTTCATGATGATTTCAGACAGCACCTTCGCAGTCTCCCTCTTCTGGAACGTGTCGAGGTCGTCGAACTCGGCCTCGACTATCACGGGAATCCTGAGTATGTTGCGTGTATCAACCCCCTTGGGAATCCTCGGACCGTACTCCTTGGTCATGTTCAGATATTCCTTGGCTCCTTCACCTGAGACCTTCTTGGTGCACTTCTTCGCAAGGCTGTCGAGGTATTCGAACCCGAATAGACCGAATTCGTCGTAGTCTTCAGACGCAGGCAGCGACAGAACCTTATCGGGGTCGATATCCTTATACCCCTTGGCTATAAGCCACTCATCGAATTTCCTCTCAACGGCATCGGTCCATGCTACTATGTTCCTGTTCCATTTGAGGTTGATGTCCTTCGCCTCCGGTATGTACCCCGCTATCTTCTCCCTCTTCTTGCGCACGGATTCATAGAAAGCGTCCAGCTCCTTAGTCCTTTCATCCTTATATTCTTCCGTTGTAAGGAGATAGTCTTTATCAGGGTCATAGAGGACAAGCCAGTGATTAGCGGTGCTATAAGGAACCTTTATTGCCTCACAAAAGTCTTTAAATGTGTGAATCTGTTCACCTGAACTTGTTTCCGCTGGGAAACAGGTTAAATCATTATCAGAGGACGAATTTCTATCAGATTTGGCAGAAATCAGTTCTTTCAAATCGCTTCTACGCCCTTGATT
>CALXKU010000013.1 GCA_944389025.1 uncultured Spirochaetaceae bacterium | reverse complement strand
AGGTATCTTAATATCCTCTCTCTTGAACCGAAGACACTGAAGATCGATTTCTCTCCTGGTCTGAAATCATAATCAGCATATGTTTCTGTGAGCTCTCGTATCTCAGAGTCGCTCATAACCGTAACTTTCTTCATATAAGGAAATCATACAGGAAAAGGAAGTTCGCAATAAAGAATTGCAGGGCAAAAGAAAACCCTCCGGCTGTCCGGAGGGCTGAACCGTGAATTAGGTTCATTTTACTTGCAGAGCTTCTTGAATTCGTCTGCAACGAACTGTACCTTAGGTCCGATGATGACCTGAACAGAGTTCTTTGCCGGGCGGAGAACGCCTTTGACACCAGCACTCTTAATCTTCTTCTCATCGACCTGGAGTCTGTCCTTGACCTCAAGGCGGAGACGGGTGATACAGTTGTCGATCGTAGCCACGTTAGCTGCTCCTCCGACACCTTCAAGAATGATTCTTGCAACGGCCGTGTAGTCATTGCTTGCAAGTTCAACTGTGAGCTCGGCTTCCTGATCGTCCTCTCTTCCTGGCGTCTTGAGATCGAACTTCTTGATTACGAAGTAGAATACTACGAAGTAGATTGCTGCAACGACAAGTCCGATTGGAATGATGAGCCATGGATTAACTGCGTTAGGTGCGTTGAAAGAGAGGAACCAGTCTACGAAACCTGCGGAGAAGTTGAATCCAGCTCTCACTGGAAGTACTGCACAAACAGCTACTGAGATGGCTGTGAGGATCGCATGTACGAGATAGAGGCCCGGTGCGAGGAACATGAATGAGAACTCGAACGGCTCTGTAACTCCGGTGAAGAAAGAGGAGAGGGCTGCTGCAAGAAGAATACCAGCAACGGTCTTTCTGTTCTTGTCCTTCGCCGTGAAGTACATTGCGAGCGCTCCTGCAGGAAGACCGAACATCATGACAGGGAAGAAGCCTGTCTGGTAGATGCCGGTAACCTGGAATGTGCCGTTCCAGAGAACGTCTGCTGGTGTTCCCCAGAAT
Source organism: uncultured Spirochaetaceae bacterium (assembly GCA_944389025.1). Taxonomy (GTDB): domain Bacteria; phylum Spirochaetota; class Spirochaetia; order Sphaerochaetales; family Sphaerochaetaceae; genus Ornithospirochaeta. The sequence goes on along the minus strand of CALXKU010000013.1, from coordinate 71,374 downwards.
CTTGCGATATCGTTGATGCCTGCAACGTCGAACCAGAATACGCTGTTGAGAGCGTGGTGCAGACCGACAGGAATGAGAAGCCTGTTGAAGAATGCGTAGATTCCAGCTCCGATTGGGCCAAGGTTGATCATCAGCTCACCGAAGGAGATGAGGAGCGTGTAGATGAATGGCCAGAGGAACATCATCGGCAGGGATATGATAAGCGTGATGAACGCTGTCATGATGGCTACCGAGCGACGTCCAGAGAAGAATCCGAGGAACTCCGGAAGTTCCGTCTTGCAGAACTTGTTGTAGCAGAGTGCTCCGATTATACCAGAAAGGATACCGATGAACTGGTTGTTAACCTTTGCAAAAGCAGCAATGTCGAGCCAGCTGATTCCACCAACGATGGTTGGAGCAACCTTTCCAAGCAGTGTCTGGAATACGAACCAGCTGACGATACCAGCCAGACCGGATGTTCCCTCCTGATCCTTTGACATTCCAACTGCAACTCCGATTGCGAAGAGCACCGACATGTTGTCGATGATTGAGCTTCCAGCAGAATATAGGATATTGGAGATGATATTGCTACCAGCACCCCACCCGGATGGGTCGATCCAGTATCCAATACCTACAAGGATACCGGCAACGGGAAGACATGCTACAGGTAGCATGAGAGACTTACCTAGTCTCTGAAGAAATTTCATCATAGGATGACCTCCTGAATATGTTTTACCGAAGCTTTCACAGCTTCGTTTATGCCGATTAGAAATTCTCTTTGAAGAACTGCTCTATCTCTGGAGCGACGGCATCCTCGTCATCTCCCTCGATTGTTACAGTCACGGTATCTCCCTGTTTTACCGCCATCTTCATTACGGCCATGAGGCGTTTGGCATCCGCACTCTTGCCTTTTTCCTTCACCTCGATCGTGACGCTGCTATGCACGCCTGCGATTTTCTTAACCAGCAGTCCTGCCGGACGTGCATGGATTCCCAGTTCGTCTTTAATCGTATAATCGAATGTTTTCATATTCACACCTCACTGTTAATTACATTCTTTCTCAATTCGAGTATCCTCGATGGTGCGACAGAAAGCTCGTCGTATCCCATTTTGAGGAATTCGTCTGTCAGGGAGAGATCTCCTGCAAGCTCCCCGCAGATTCCAGCCCATATGCCCGCCTGATGGGCATTGCTGGCAATCATCTCAAGCAGACGCATTATCGCTGGGTGATGAGCATCGTAGAAAGCATCAAGCTTCTCATTCTGTCGGTCTATCGCCAGAGTATACTGCGTCAGATCGTTTGTTCCCACGCTGAAGAAATCGACTTCATGTGCAAGCTGGTCGCTTATGATAGCAGCTGCCGGGGTCTCAATCATGATTCCGAGCTCGACATCACCTGTTTTGATACCCTCTGCGTGGAGTTCATCCTGGATTTCCTTGCAGAAAGCCTTTATCTCACGGACCTCTCCAACGGAGATGATCATCGGGAACATTATTGCCGCATTTCCGTATGCGCTTGCCCTGTATATGGCTCTCAGCTGGGTGCGGAAGATGTCTTTCTGTGTAAGACATATCCTGATACCTCTGTATCCAAGTGCAGGATTCTCCTCCGCATCAAGATTGAAATAGGCGACCTTCTTGTCTGCCCCGATATCCAGAGTACGTATGACGGTCTTCTTCCCATTCATCGCTTCAAGTACAGTGCGGTATGCCTCAAAGAGCTCATCTTCCTTTGGAAAGTCATCCCTTCCAAGGTATAGGAATTCGCTTCTCAGCAGTCCTATACCTTCCGCATCGCCGTCAATGACGTACTTTATATCGGAAGGACTTCCGATGTTTGCGAAGAGTTTCACCTTGCGCCCTTTGCGGGATACGCTTTCCTTGCCCCGGTACTGCTCAAGCCCCGCCTTGTATTCTCCAGCGCTTTTCTGCTTCGCTTTCATTTCAGAAAGAGTCTTCTCATCGGGTTCGATATAGTAATTTCCAGAAAAACCATCGACAATCATCAGCTTCCCGTTGAGGGAGGGGTCTATGTCAATGTCTGTAAGTACGAGGGATGGGATGTTCATGACCCTTGCAAGAATCGCGGTATGTGAGTTTGAAGAGCCCTGCCTTGTTACGAAAGCGAGAATCTTATCCTTGTCGAGGGCAACCGTCTCGCTTGGGGTCAGGTCCTCTGCGACTATGATACCCGGTTCATCCATTCTGAAGCCTTGGTCGGCTCCTGTGAGAATCCTGATGAGTCTGTCTGAGATATCCCGCACGTCAGTGGCACGGGCTTTCATGTATTCGTCATCCAGTGCGGCGAAGGCGCTTGCCTGAGCATCTCCTATCTCATGTACGGAGAATGCGGCATCGCTTCCCGACTTAATCATGGCCTCTATTCCCTCTAGGTAATCAAGATCCTCAAGGAATAGTGACTGCACTTCTATGATAGCAGCCTGTTCCTCTCCGATTTCGGCAGCGGTCTTGTCATAGAGGGCTGAAAGCTCGGCTCTCGCTGTCTCCTTTGCCTCTTCAAATCTTTTGAGTTCCTTTTCGATGTCGGAACATTTCCTGTCAACCAATTCCTTCTCTTTCGTCCGCACATATATGCGGCCGATAGCAACGCCCTCATATACGGGGCGTCCTCTTCCTACGACCATTTCCCGTCCTCCTTATTTCTTAAGAGTCATGAGGAGATCGCCGGGAGCGACGTTCTTTGCGGTTTCGGCAACGATTTCCGAATAAGAATCACTGTTGCAGATAACGACAGGAATGATGGTATTAAAGCCCTCATCCGCTATTGCCTTTCTATCGAACTCAATCAACTTGTCACCTTTTTTCACCTTGTCACCGGTGTTCATAAATGTCTTGAAATGCTTGCCTTTAAGCGATACTGTTTCAAGTCCGATATGAATCAGTATCTCGATTCCCGAGTCGGAGATGAGGTTGACAGCATGTCCTGTGTCAAACATGAGATCGATCGTCCCGTCACATGGGCTGTATACCGTATCCCCTTCTGGGATGATTGCTATACCCTTGCCCAGAATCCCCTCTGCGAATGTGGGATCGGGTACTTCTGATATATCTACAGTCTTACCCTCTGCTGGTGAGGCCAGCGTGTTTGCAGGATCTGCTGCGTTCTTAAAAAGCTTTGTGAAAATTCCCACTTTGTAAGATACCTCCTTTCTTAAATAGCAGAAATCCTAAACATTATAACATGCGTATGTCTCATATGGAAGTAAAAACATTTCTTCTGGTAATATTCGTGATGTGCACATATGGATGCGATTGATGTTTTTTCAGGGTGTAAAGAGACCATGGCATCATGAAGAAGAGGATGTGGCATTCATATTCTGGAGTATAGATGATTATATGCGAGGCACTATACGTAGTGCAGTCTATAATTATTTAAGAAGCATCCGGCAGACTCTAGCCTGCCGGATGATGTAAGTAGAGCGAAAGTGCGAATCAGATTTTGCTCAGCATGAGATCGTAGTCCGGATTGTATCCATCGCTGAGATCTATGTCACATTTGACACCAAGGCTACCATTTCCTCCTCTGGTTACCACATAGCAGGCTTGTCTATAATTACTTGATGGTGCTACCGTTAAGAGGAAGATATCCTCATACGACCATTGTGCGATGATATTCCATCCTTCATACCAATCTGAGTACCCTGTTTCGGTTCCAAGCTCTGGAGTCACCTTGAAATCGGATGCGCTTATCTCAACCTTGCTATTGCCATATTCTTCCACGTATCCTTCATATTTTCCATGCATCCATGAGGGTAGGGTAAGACTGCTGGTTTCAAGTATTCCTTCCCCTGATACTCTCGTCATTGGGAAACTCTGGCTGTCCGTTTCAGTATAGCTCGACTTATACCAGATGCTTATTCCATCCGCGGTGGAGCTTATTTCATAGGAGATGGTGTAAAGCGTCATTTCCAGAGTGACGGTCCATTTCTTTGAGTTCGCTTTCTGACTGATTATCTTTTTTCCTTGATACATGGATGATAGCGAACCGTTTACGCCTGCAGCCGTCCGGAGTTGGAAATCGTTTTCTCCAAAACTTACCACAGATGGTACATCCTCTGCTCCGTAAATATGGAAAAGTCCCATATATTCGTTTCCGACAAGCCAGGAAGGGAAGTGAATATCATCTGTTCCGAGGTCCTCCATCGGATCTTCTTCCATCAATTTTCGCAGCTCATCTGTAATGTCGACGCCATTGAAAGTCGCAAGCACATCTTCTTCTGTCGTGCCTGTCGCTTCAATATGGATTGAGAAGACATTATCTTCTTGATCCTTGACCCGATAGTCCTGCATCGTGGCGCCGTTATTCATTTTTCCCCAAAGGGTGTAGTCCTCGAGTTTTAGGCCGTTGATTATCATCATGTCTCCGTCTATTGAGACCTCAGGAAGTTGCATAAGTCCGTTTGACGTTGCAAGGTTGGAGAGGGATGATAATATTTGCGCTGCGATTTTTGCTTTCTCTTCTTTGCTTCCTCCGTAACTCTCATCCGTATTCACTTCTGGCCAGACTGAGGTAGGCACAGTGATTTCGATTTCTTTTATTTCTCCCTCATAGGTGTTTCCATCCTCTATGATTTTCCAGAGGACAGTTGCCATTCCTTTCGGAGAATCCTCAGCTATCGTGATTGTGCCATCGCTGATGCGGTATTCTTCTTCTGTCCCATCTTGGAATTTCGTGATTATCAACAAATTTGCATTTTCAGGAAGACACTCTTCTATGGTGATATTTAGCTTCCCTCCAGCTTCAATGCTGTCAGATGGAATCGAGATTGATACCACAGGTGATACTGTCATTTCCTGAGTGTATTCTTTTGTTTCGCCATTGTAGCTCGCTACAAGAGTAACTGTTAATTTGCCGAGGGAGGATGGTGTATAGCCATTTGGAGTTATTTCAGAGCCATTAATCTTCCATATGAATTCTGTTGCCGCGGGGAAGTCTCCGGAGAATGTGAAATCAACAGCATTACCGTAATCAAGTTCTACTCCTCCTGTTGATGTTATATTCACGTTCTCAGGAAGGCCGATTCCCGCTGTAATGCTCAGTTCTGATGAGGCGCTCCATAGGATATCGCCCCGGGAAATGAACACAGTCACTCTGATCACATCTCCCTTTTGGTAGGTGTTTCCTGTGAGTCCGTATGAAAGCTCTGAGTTTTTCTCCCCTTCAATCATCTTACCGTTGATAGACCAGCTGAAAGAGCAGTCTTCGAGGTTTGTGTGGGCACTTGCTTTTAGCACTCCGTTGGCTGCTACGCTTTCTGGCATGCTAAGCTGGATCTCTGGTGTGCTGATGATTTCGTCGACAATTGTGATGTCAAAGCTTGTACCGTCATAGCTTCCTTTGAAAACCGTCTCAATATTGCTCCAGATTCTGACTGTCTCATCAAAAAGAGGGGTATCTTCTGATGAGCAAATTCTTACTAGGTAGAATCCCGGAGTAAGATCTGCCCTTGCTGTGAAGATGCCGTTTTCATTTCTATCAAGATTTAGTGTCTTCAAAAGGGTGTTGTCTGCTTTGTATATCTCTGCATTCAGTGTGGTAATCGAGGCATCTGTGACTGATAGGTTAAAAAGCAGTGAGCCATCTTCTGAATACTCGGCTATTACAATGCTGCATTGCGCGACTGAGCCGGGCGTGATGGTGATGTCCTTTTTTCCACCTCCGATGCTATAGTTTTCTCCATCATGAATGGCAATCGCCTCGGCTTCAATGGTCCAGTTCCCACTCTCAAGGGTGAACTCCTCTGTCGTTTCCCCACTTGCGAGGCTGACCGGTCCCAGTACAGCTCCTTCTCTGCTGTTGCCGCTTATGACATAATGGTCTACTTCTAATTTTGCCGGCTCGATTCCTCTTTGACTGTCAATTTTGTCATTGATGATGACCCGTAAAGTTCCGCTTCCGGGGATTGATGTGTTGCCCCCCCCGGTACATGCTGGCAGGAAAATTGCCAGTAGGCAGAGTAGGGCGGGTATGAGTCGTTTAATCATAAGGAAGTCCTCCGTTTTTTTTATTGTCGGAGGCCTGTTTCCATAAGTCAAGAAATAAGTTCTGAGAGACTAGAAATGAATTCAGCCTGAGTTTCCACAGGCTGACACTTCCTTATTTCATTATTTTTCTGAACATCGCTTTGAAATCGTCAATCGATGCTTCTTTGGGGTTTCCAGGTGCACAAGCGTCTGCAGCAGCACTCTGTGCGAGGAAATCAAGATCCGCCTCTTTTATCGCATCGACGGTCTTTGGAATTCCGACATCCTCGCTGAGCTTTTTTACCGCATCTATGGCGGCCTTACGGTATTCGCTCTGGCTCATGGTATCGACATTCTTAACTCCCATCGCACGTGCAATCTCCCTGTATTTCTCTCCGGTTGTCTCCTGATTGAATTCCATGACGATCGGAAGCATCATGGCACATGCGACTCCATGAGGTGTGTCATATACCGCACCAAGGGTGTGTGCCATAGAATGGGCGATTCCAAGCCCTACGTTGGAAAATCCCATTCCTGCGATATACTGTCCAAGTGCCATGCCTTCTCTTCCTTCAGGATCGTTTGCAACGGCCTTTCTCAGACTTCTGCTGATGATTTCGATAGCCTTGAGATGGAACATGTCGGACATCTCCCAAGCCCCTTTAGTCGTATAGCCTTCGATAGCATGTGTCAGAGCATCCATTCCAGTGGCTGCTGTGAGTCCTTTAGGCATGGTGGACATCATGTCCGGATCGACGACGGCTATGATCGGCATGTCGTGAGGATCGACGCATACGAACTTCCTCTTTCTCTCCACATCGGTGATCACGTAGTTGATTGTAACCTCTGCAGCTGTTCCAGCAGTGGTCGGGACAGCTATGATCGGTGTGCATGGGTTTTTCGTCGCCGCTGTCCCTTCAAGAGAACGAACATCTGCGAATTCCGGATTTGTGATTATGATTCCAATAGCTTTTGCGGTGTCCATTGAGGATCCGCCGCCGATGGCGATGATATAGTCAGCCCCGCTGGCCTTGAATGCGTCAACCCCGTGCTGAACATTCTCAATCGTAGGATTGGCTTTGATATCTGAATATACTTCATAGCTCAGCCCTGCTTCATCCAGCACGTCTAGGACTTTCTTCGTGACATTGAATTTGATGAGGTCCGGATCCGAGCAGACGAAAGCCTTTTTAAACCCTCGTCCCTTCGCTTCAGCTGCGATTTCCTTTATGGCACCGCTGCCATGATAGCTTGTCTCATTTAGATTGAATCTGTATGACATTGTTTTCTCCTTAATATTAAGAAAATAGGAGCGGTCTGTAAAAGTCAACAGAAAAAGTCAAAGATGTCTGAGATATCAGTATTCGAGCATATAATGTTCGATATGAAGCTGGTCGTTCAGTGACGCGTCGACGGCAAGCTTCTTCTGCTGAAGATTCCTGTTTTTCTGAAGCAGCGTGCAATAGATGATGTCTGTAATATAGAGGAACATCAGGTTGTTTGACAGCCCGATCGAGTTCTGTGCCGTTATCTTATCGCATGTCACGAACTTGAAATCCACGATATGATCCAGCTTTGGCGAATCATAGCTTGTAATCGCAAGAATATGTGCTCCACGGTCCTTGCAGGTAGTTACAGCCCTGTAGATATCTTTTAGAAGAATCGTCGGTACAATGACTATTATGAGATCTCTTTCACTCACGTTGGAACAGAACGTCTGTATGTTGCTTGGCATGTGAACGTCTATGGCATGGATTCCTACGAGATCGAACTTGTATTGCAAATCTTGAGCAACCATCAGGGTGTTATCGAAACTCAATATGTATATGTTCTCGGCATTCTGCAGGCAGGATATCGCATTCTCGAGCACTTCCTCATCCTGCATCGCAGATGTGCTTATAAGCATGTTGACATAATCATGCATGATTGATGGAATGGGGCCGCTAGGCTGATCCTCAGCCTGTCTGGCATGTATGGTGTTGTAAAACGTCTCCTGAGCAAGTGCGATTTTGAAACCGTTGAAGCCCTTGTAGCCGATTTTCTTGCAGAAACGGTTGATGCTCGCCTCGGAAGTACCGGTGTGTTTCGCCACAGTCGTGATTGTACTGTTTATGATCTTATCCGGATGCTGGATCACATATTGTGCGATTTCTCCTTCCCTCACTGTCAGGCTCGCCTGCATGGATATTATTTTCGATATTACAGGCGAGACTTTCACCTGTGCGCTTCTGTCGTTCTCTATAGTCATGAAAAATATTTTACCACATTCCTTTTCTGTTTTTCATATAATACTGAAAGTCGGCACCATCTTCAATTCAAACGCATCGCCTTGTGGGATGCTACATCTGCTAAAAAGCGAATATCTTTTATGCTTTGAAAAAAAATTTCAAAAAACTTGACGGCTAGTGAAAGCTATTATAGCATATTAGCCAGAGGTTAAAGCTAAAAAAGGTTCAAAGTCGAAATAGTTTTCATAAATTATGGAGATTTTTTTCATTACCTTGCATAGCAAAAAAACATAGGAGGATATGTCATGCAGACATTTCAGGCTATTCTTATTTTCCTGATCTTCATCGTCAGTGTTGTTCTGATGATGACTCGCAAGTTGCCAACCATCCTGGCATTACCACTTATGGCTGTTGCCATCGCAGCAGTGGCTGGCGTCCCGTTCATCGATCCTGATGCAGATTTCACGATCGTGCAGAACGTTCTCGAAAGTGGTGCCATGAGAATGGCGAGCGGTATGACCGGACTGTTCTTTGGAGCGTGGTTCGGAAAGGTTCTGACAAAAGTCGGGGTCACGCATACGATGATACGTAAGGCCGCTGAGCTCGCCGGTGACAAGCCGATGGCGACAGCGTACGTGTTCCTGATTGTATGTTCAATCCTTTTCTCAGCTTCAAGCGGACTTGGAATGGTTATTCTTGTTGGTACGATCATCATTCCGATCATGATCTCAACAGGCCTCAGCCCTATTGTCAGTGGTCTGGTCCTCCTTTTCTCGAATGCCATAGGTGTTACGTTCCATCTTGGAACTCTGGCTGTTTACGGAGACGCCCTTGGTCTCACAATGGATGTTGTAACTTCTTATTCATGGGTAAGCGGAATCCCTGTTATCCTCGTTTGTGCAATCATGCTCTTCGTGTTCATCAGGAACGACAAGAGCAGGGCAAAGGCGTGGGCGATGCCTTCTGCCGCGGAGCAGACTGGTGTTCAGAATGTCCGTACCATTGCTCTCATTAGCCCGCTTATCCCTGTCGTACTTGTGTTCGCATTCAACCTTCCGATTACGGCAGCCACGATGATAGGTATCATCTGTACTCTGATTCTTGCAACACCTAAGAAGGCTGTTCAGGTGGTCTCCGGTGCGTTTATCGAAGGACTGCAGGATGCCAGCGGTGCGCTTGCTCTGCTCATCGGAATCGGAATGACATTGCAGACAGTGCTCTCTCCGCAGGTTTCAGCAATCCTTTCTCCTGTGATTTCAGCGATGATTCCAAGTTCTCCGATCACATATGTTCTCATTTTCGGAATACTCTCACCTCTGGCAATCTATCGTGGGCCGCTGAACATGTTCGGTCTGGGAAGCGGAATCTCCGCACTTCTCGTTGCTAGTGGAATGAATCCGATAGCCGCAATGCTTGCCCTCCGCATGGACAGCAATCTGCAGGCTGTCTGCGATCCTACCAACTCGCATAACGTCTGGGTTTCCGATTTCACAAAGACCGATGTGAATGAATATACGAAGAAGACGATTCTCTGGCTTGCAGCATCCACTTTCGCAGGTCTGGCTCTGGCAAGTTTCATCGTATTCTGATTCAAACAGTCTGGCCCCGTTGTCTTCAGGCAGGGGCCGGCATTGTCTTTTGAAGTGAGGTTTCTATGGGTAAGCAAGTACGTATCGGTATAGATGTGGGCGGTACATTCACAGACGCTGTAATCCTGGACAATGACACATATGAGATCATTGCAAAGAAGAAGATTCCAACCACGCATGAAGAAGGTGTAGCAGTCGGTGTCGTGCGTATCATCTCAGATCTTGTTAATGAGAATGGTATCGCTCCAGAGGATGTGACGTTCATCGCACATGGAACCACGCAGGCTACGAATGCTCTTCTTGAGGGAGATGTCGCATCCGTTGGAATAATCGGAATGGGAACGGGATTCGATTCAAGAAGTGCCCGCAGTGAGACGCAGATAGGAGATATAGAGCTTGCCCAGGGAAAATATCTGAAAAGCTATCACAGATTCATCGATTCCAAGGAGCTATCCCCAGAGCTGATAGATTCAGCAATAGATGGACTGAGGGAAAGCGGTGCGGAGGTCATCGTCGCTTCAGAGGCATATGGCGTGGACAATAACGCCAATGAGTTGCTGGTTGCAGGCAGAGCTGTGGATAAAGGCATGTACGCAACATGCGGGCATGAGATATCACAGCTTTACGGGCTTAAGATGAGAACCCGAACTGCTGTTGTCAATGCCAGTCTCATCCCGAAGATGATAGAGACTGCCAATATGACCGAATCCGCCGTGAGAGAGACGAATATCAAGACGGATCTGATGATCATGAGGTGTGATGGTGGCGTAATGAGCATAAACGAGGTTCGTAAGCGTCCAATCCTTACCATGCTCTCGGGCCTTGCTGCCGGAGTGGCCGGCGCTCTCATGTATGAAAAAGTCTCCGATGGAATCTTCCTTGAGGTTGGCGGAACGAGTATCGATATTTCCGTGATAAAGAACGGCAAGGTCATGATAAAATACGCCCAGGTCGGAGGTCATAAGACGTATCTGCAGTCCCTTGATGTGCGCACTCTGGCAATCGCGGGTGGTAGCATGATAAGAATGGATTCCTCAGGCAGGACCGTTTCAAGCGTGGGACCAAGGAGCGCCCATATCGCAGGGTTGAGATATGAATGCTTTTCTGATGTGGATTTCTCTGGTGGCAGCATAGAGCTTATCAGCCCAAGGCGGGATGATCCGTGCGAATACGTCAGCATCCGTACGAAAGACGGTGATGTCTACTCCCTTACTCTTGCTGGAGCCGCGAACCTTCTTGGCTACGTGCCAAAAGGGGATTATGCGTATGGCTCTCAGAGTTCAAACCGCAGCGCATGGGAAGTTTTCGGCGCTTACCTTGGAATCAGTGCCGAGGAGGCCGCGAAAGAGGTGATGGGCCAGGCGATAAAAACACTCAAGCCCGTGATAGAAGACCTGATTGCCGATTATGAGCTTGATAGGAATTTCATCACTCTCGTAGGTGGCGGTGGAAGCGGTTCTGTCGTCACATATGCCCTTGCAGAGGATATGAAATTCACCGCAAGGATAGCAAAGAACGCCCCATACATCTCTACCATCGGTGTTGCTCTTGCGATGGTCAGAGAGCAGGTGGAACGTACGGTCGTCTCGCCTGGGGAGGATGATATAAAGCGTATCAGGGAGGAGGTTATCGAGAAAATCGTCCGTTCCGGTGCGAACGAAGCGACTGTCGATGTGACTATTGAGGTCGATATGCAGAAAAATCTCCTTCGTGCTATAGCGACAGGTGCAACGGAGCTGAGACAGAAGAATCTGACAGCTAAAGAGCTTGCTCTTGATGAGCTTTCGGCTATTGCGGCCAAGTCGCTGAATCTTGAGCCGGAGCAGGTCAGTCTGGTCCAGCAGACGGGACGGTGGCGCATATTTTGTGGTGAAGAGACGAAGAAGGTGCTTTTCGGCCTGCTTAAGCAGAAGCGTACAAGTCTTTGTGTAATAGACAGGGAAGGAACGGTGCGCCTTAGAAAAACAGGAGCTCAATGCACCCGGTTCTGTAAAAATCAGATACAGACAGTTTTCAAGGCGTTCATGGATGAGAACACAACTTATTCGGATGCGAACGCCAGCATACCCCGTATTTTCACCTTCTACAGGGAGAAAGTGCTGGATCTGTCAAGTCTGCAGACGGCCGATCAGGTGCTCTCTCTCCTGCAGATGGAGACCGAGTATCTTACAGAGGATGATGAGATTCTGGCTGTCGCTTACAGGTGATATGCCAGAAATAGGAGTTTTTGGATGGTCCCCGATGATATTGTACTTGCCATGGCAGAACTGTCTGCGGATGCAGTTTTCGGAAAGATCCCTGAAAACAGATATCTCTATTATATAGAAGAAGCTCTTAAGGCGGGGGATGCTCAGGCCAAGAAGTATGGGGGCATGAGTGTTGATCAGTTATGCTCTGAGCTTGACGTTTCTCTCGTGGTTGAGGATAAAAGTGAACGTCTTGGGACTGTGAACCTCAGAGGACAGACGATGTTCGAAGGAGGCAGAGCAGTGATATATGTCTATAAAGAAAGCATCGCTTCTCTCGCTGAGAACAGCTCCTGGGATGGCGAGCCCTGCCTTAATATCGAAGATGCTCTTGATACGCATGTCTATCATGAGCTTTTCCATGTGCTTGAAGAGAAAAACGGTTATGTCAGTGACAGCCTCGAGCCTGTAAGGCTCTGGAAGTTTTTCTCTCATGAGCATTTGTCTCATATAACACGATGTAGCGAGATAGCCGCACACAGGTTCGCCAAGGGGATGAAGGACCTGCCATGGCTGCCTAATTTTTACGATTATATCTATCTCTATAATACAGGGGCGTTAAAAGAGGACGACTTCTCATCATTCTTCTCAAGGATGCGCGCTCTTGTCGATAAGGGAAAAGGAGGTACTCCATGAAGGAAATCAGATTTGAAAGAAGAATACCTGTCAGAAAACAGGTCGATGTGTTCATAGCAGGAGGAGGTCCTGCCGGTATCGCCGCAGCTGTGACTGCATCCCGCATGGGAGCAAGCGTGTTCCTTGCTGAGAAATCACAGTGCTTCGGAGGGGCTGCAGCCCTTTCCGCGGTTCCTGCATTCATGCGTTTCTCAGATGGTGTGAATTTTCTTCCAGGTGGAATAGGGAGGGAAGTCTTTGACGCTCTTTACGGTTCCTCTACCGATTTCAGAGTGATAGAACTTCCTATCGATATAGAGAAGCTCAAAAGGATCTATGATGATATGATGGTATCTTCTGGCTCTGATTTCCTTTTTGATACCAGACTCGTAGGGGTTGAGACTGCCAATGGTGCGATCAGTTCCGTAATCCTTCAAGGCCATGAGGAGCTTTTCGCCGTAGAGGCCCATACTTATATAGACTCTACAGGAGATGGCACTCTCGCAGTCATGGCTGGGGCAGCTGCGGAGAAAGGAGATATCTCTGGCAGGATGATGCCTGCGACGCTATGCAGTCTCTGGAGTGATATCGACTGGAAAAAGGCTTTAGTCATCGTAGGCGAGGATCCTGATAACCGCAAGCTGGAAGAGGCTTTCAAAGATAATGTCTTCAGTGTGAGGGATACAAGCCTGCCTGGCATGTGGCATCTTCCATCCGACATGGGAGGGGGTAACATAGGCCATGTGTTCTCCGTGGATGGAACGGATGAGAAGGATATCACGAAAGGTATTATTGATGCCCGTAAACGTCTACCTGAGTACGAATATTATTACAATCATTATCTTGAAGGCTATGAAAAAGCAAAAATCGTATCAACAGGGAGTCAGCTCGGATTCAGAGAGACGCGAAGAATAATAGGTGAGTACGTCCTCAGTGCGGAGGATTATGAGAAGAGAGCGTCCTTTGATGATGAGATAGGTCGTTACTGCTATCCGATAGACCTTCATCCGGTCTCCCCAGGGGCTGCAAAGACGAAGTATGAGGAGAATTATCTGAAGGGGTACGGACTGGGAAACAGCTATGGAATCCCGTATCGCTGCCTACTGCCCAAAGGTACCAGCAATCTTCTGGTCGCAGGCCGATGTATAAGTACGAGTCGTGAGATGAACGGATCGACACGCGTAATGCCATGCTGTTTCATCACTGGAATGGCAGCCGGTGCTGCGGCCGCTCTTTCCCGTGAAAGTTCTCCTAGGGAGATTTCTGTCAGGACGCTTCAGGGAAAACTTAAGCAAATGGGTGCCTATCTGCCAGGTGTAAAAGACTGAGGAGGAGATGATGAAGCTTGAAAAATACAAGGGTAATCCCATACTTTCCCCCAGCCCGGAGCGTGAGTGGGAAAGCCTTGTCTGTACTAATCCCGGAGCGTGGTATGACGAGAAGAACGGGGAAGTAATACTTCTTTACAGAGCCGCAGGTGATGATGCTGAACACAATGTGAATATCGCACTTGCTGTAAGTCGTGATGGATATGAGTTTGAAAGGTTATCGGACAAGCCCATATTTGAGAAGGTTCCTGGCACGTGGGATGGCGGTAGCATTGAAGACCCACGTCTGATAAAAATGGACGACTGGTATTTCATCACATATGCGGCAGTCCCAACCCCTCCGGGCCGTTACTGGATAAACGGCGGCCGTGAAACACTGAAAGATCTTACTCCGAATGCTCCGAAAATACTGAGGGAGAACGCAACTCGCACCGGTCTTGCTATTACCAGGGATTTCAAAACGATTTACCGTCCGGGCTATCTTACCGATGCTATGGTCGATGACCGGGATGTCATAATCTTTCCTGAGAAGGTTCATGGCAAATTCGTCACTCTTCATCGTCCGATGGAATGGGTTGGTGATGAGTATGGAACAGCAAATCCTGCGATATGGATCGCATTTTCAGACGACCTGCTCGAGCATAAGGAGCTTAAACTTCTTGCTACGGCACAGTATGACTGGGAGGTGAAGATCGGAGGAAGCGCCCCACCTATAAGAACCGACAGAGGGTGGTTCATGCTCTACCATGCAGTTGGTCCAGATAATAAATACAGGGTAGGGGCTATGCTGCTGGACACAGATGATCCATCCCGTGTTACCCATCGCCTCCCAGAGCCCATACTCACTCCGGAATATGATTATGAGACTAAGGGAATCTACAAGGGTATATGCTTCCCATGTGGCAATGTTGTGATTGATGGAAAACTGTTCGTCTATTATGGTGGTGCGGACCAGTATGTCTGCCTTGCCACATGCTGCTTTGAAGAAATTCTCCAGGAACTTGAAAGAAATCCTCTCTGAATTGTTTAAGGTGGGGGATGAGGAATCTTCCCCTGCCTTTTCAGTATCCTACAGCTTTAAGAAGGGCTTCTTTCGTAAGGAGGTTTGCATTCTCATCAAGAGCAATCTGGCCATGCGAGATTACCATTATCCTGTCTGCCATGCCAAGAAGCTCCTCGATATCTGAGCTTACGAATATGATTGCCCCGCCTTTCTGCTTTATGGAAAAAAATGATGCTATATTTCCGTACGATAGCGTAAAGAAACTCTCCGATAGTGTTATCTCTGAGTATGAGAGTCTTGGTGTTCCAGAGAACTTTTGCTCCATTATGGAGGACTGTGCCCATGATTTCAGGCTAAAAGAGCAGGAGAATGCACTCTCGTTCTTTTCTAAGCATCTATAAGTTTTTCGAGAATGGCGGCGGGAAACGCATCTTATAAAATGCTTTCCATCTCTGAGCATTTCCCGTTTAGCCATTCTTCTTTTCTAATTTTGACTGACAAATCCACACATTTCTCATTGAACAGTTGGAAACAATTCTAAATTTAATTATGTTTCTATTAATAGTAATTGACATCTTGTTCCCATTCTTGTTATTGTACATAGTAACAATATTTCCATCGTTTGGAGTTTTATATGAGTGTGAGATTCGGAGAATATGGTGGCATGTATATCCCTGAGACGCTGATGAATGCGGTTTTGGAGCTGAATGAGGCATATGAGCGTTTCAAGGATGATCCTGAATTCAGAAGTGAGCTTCAGTATCTGCTCAATGAATATGCATCCAGGCCGTCAAGGCTGTATTATGCGGCGAATATGACACGGGATCTCGGAGGTGCGAAGATATACCTTAAAAGGGAGGACCTTAATCATACCGGAGCTCATAAGATCAATAACGCGCTGGGACAGGCACTGCTTGCAAAGAAGATGGGGAAGACCCGTCTTATCGCAGAGACGGGAGCCGGACAGCACGGTGTTGCAACCGCAACCGCAGCCGCTCTTTTAAGCATGGAGTGTGAGATATTCATGGGACGCCTTGATACCGAGCGTCAGGCTCTTAACGTATACAGGATGGAGCTGCTGGGGGCTAAGGTGCATCCAGTCGATTCAGGGACGGCAACGCTCAAAGATGCGGTGAGTGAGACATTCCGTGAATGGACGAAGAGGATCAGCGATACCCATTATGTTATAGGGTCGGTAATGGGGCCGCACCCGTTTCCCACCATGGTTCGTGATTTCCAAGCTGTGATATCTGCTGAAATCAAGGAGCAGATTCTCGAAAAGGAAGGCCGTCTTCCGGATGCAGTAATCGCATGTGTCGGTGGTGGCTCGAATGCGATAGGGGCTTTCTACCATTTCATTGAAGATGAGAGTGTGCGCCTTATAGGTTGCGAGGCTGCGGGCAGAGGTGTCGATTCTTGTGATACGGCAGCGACAATGGCAACTGGACGAGTGGGGATATTTCACGGGATGAAGAGCATATTCTGTCAGGATGAACATGGGCAGATTGCTCCTGTTTACTCAATCTCTGCCGGTCTCGATTATCCTGGAATCGGACCGGAGCATGCGTATCTGGCATCAGTCGGGCGAGCGGAGTATGTTCCAATCACGGATGATGAGGCGGTAAACGCTTTTGAGTATCTTTCGCGCACCGAGGGCATAATCCCCGCAATCGAATCGGCACATGCGGTCTCTTATGCCATCAAGCTTGCACCGAAGATGAGCAGGGACCAGATCATCGTAGTGAACATTTCAGGAAGAGGGGACAAGGATACTGCGGCAATTGCAAGGTACAGGGGGAGGAACATCTATGAGTGATATAAAAAGAGTATTTTCCAAAGGGAAGGCGTTCATTCCGTTCATTACGGTAGCAGATCCTGATATCGAGACAAGCAAGGAAATAATAAGGGCGATGGCAGAGGAGGGGGCAAGCCTGATTGAGCTGGGAATACCGTTCTCTGATCCGATGGCCGAGGGGCCTGTGATTCAGGAGGCTAATCAGAGAGGGCTGATGACTGGAGTGAGTTCGGATGATGTCTTTGAGATGGTGCAATCTCTCAGAGCGGAAGGAATTGATGTCCCTCTTGCAATCATGACTTATGCCAATGTCGTATTCTCCTATGGTACGGAGGCTTTCCTTTCAAGGATGGAGAAGGCGGGTTTTTGTGCTTTGATTCTTCCAGATGTCCCATATGAGGAGAAAGATGAGTTCTCCTTTGTTGCTGAGAGCCATGGAATAGCCCTGATCTCCCTCATCGCACCGACAAGTGATGAGAGGATCCGCATGATAGCTGCCGATGCAACAGGTTTCATTTACTGTGTCTCTTCCCTCGGAGTGACAGGTGTCAGGAAAAGCTTCTCTTCAAATATCGGGCGAATGATAGATTCTGTTAGAAGCGTGCGTCCCGATATCCCTGTCGCGATAGGATTCGGTATCTCGGATGAGGAGTCGGCAAAAGCAATGGCCTCTCTCTCCGATGGGGTGATAATCGGATCTGCGATTGTTAGAATCATCGCAGAGTATGGGAAGGATTCTCCAGATCATGTGAGGTCTTTCGTCAGAAGGATTATTAAAGCCATAAGAAGTGAAATTTATTTCTGAAATTTTTGTTTACAACTCATTAACTGTAAAGGAAAATTCTTATAGGAAATTAATTCATGCATTGAAATTAATTTCAGAGGTCGGATATGAGCGTTCTTGATAACACTAAATACATCTTTAGAGTCTGCGAGCTGTATTACAGGGACGGATTGAGCCAGAAGGAGATTTCCGCAAAGCTCGGGATATCAAGACCTCAGATTTCGAGGATAATAGCGATAGCCAACGAGAGGAATCTTGTTACGGTCCGTTTCAATTATCCGAACTCCTTTGAGGCCCATTACCAGGATCTGATCCGGGATGAATACGGACTTGAGGCGGTTGTGTTCGACCTTGGAAATTCATTCGGAGAGACCGAGATGAGGCTCCTTGCCGGCAAGGCTGCCGATTACCTTGCAATAGAGATAAAGGATGGTTACAGGGTGGGGCTCATGAGTAGCCGTACCGTAAAATTCATTGCTGACAGCATTCCTGTGACAAAGAAGCACGGTTTTGAATATGTCCCCCTCTGTGGAGGTTTCTCCAGTAATGGGACTGACTGGTATGCGAATGTTATAGCCCAGGAGATGGCAGCGAAATCCAATGGCCGCTATTACGTCTTCACCGCTCCGAATTTTGCAAACAGCGTGGAGGCGAAGAATGCTTTCGTCGCAGAGCCGAGCGTCAGGAAAGTGCTGGATCTCATCCCAACCTGTGATGTCTCGCTTGTCGGAATCGGAAATGTTGATGCCTCTTCCACTGGTGCTCTTGCCGGAGGCTTGACCGATGAGGATTTAAATTCCCTCAGGGCTTTGCATGCGGTATCAAGTATCTGTTCTTCCTATCTTGATGCCGATGGCAATGTTCTACGCACAAGCCTGAGTGACAGGATGATAGGTGCATCAATCAATGACATACAGGGGTCAAAGGTTATTGCAATAGCCTCTGGTCGCGATAAGGCTGAAGCCATAAAAGCGGTTCTCAAGGCCGGTGTGATAGACGTGCTGATCACATCTCTTGAGACCGCAAGAAATATAATCGGAACGGTGACGGCATGACCGTCAAAAAGGAGGAAAAAATGAAGAAGGTTCTGATTCTGCTTATATGTTTGCTTTCATTGACCGGAATTCTGTTCGCATCCGGTGCAGCCGAGTCCGGTGAAAAGACTGTTGCCATATGTACACCGTACATGTCTTCAGTCACTACAAAACAGGATGTTGACATACTGACGGAGGAATTCGAGGCGGCTGGGGTGAAGGTGTCCGTATTTGATTCTGCGAACGATCTCAGCAGGCTTGCTTCCGATATCGAGACCGCGACGATTTCCGCTGTTGACGCGATTGTGATTGTCAGCGTTGATCCGAACCTGGTCGCAACCCAGATCCAGGAAGCCGCGGATGCAGGTATCCCTATCTTCGGTGTTGATGCGGGCTTCATGGATTGCATGCAGATGAATGCCACGAGTGACAACTATCAGATGGGTGTGCAGATGTGCGAGTACCTCTTTGGCCTGATGGGAAACAAGGGAAAGTTCTTCCATATCACGCACCGCCCGCAGCCGAGCGTTGTCCAGAGGACGCTTGCCATGATCGATGAGCTTCCGAAATATCCTGATGTCGAAATGATCGCTGAGTATCATTGCGATGTTCCAAACCAGATTAACAATGCGAAGGATATCGTAGAGAACATTCTTACCGCATATCCGGAGAAGGGTAGCTTCGCCGCCATCTTCTGCGCATGGGACGAGCCTGCTATCGGAGCAACTCAGGCCCTCATGGAAGCAGGAAGGGATGAGGTTATCGTAGTCGGAGTTGATGGTAACGAGCAGGCTGTCCAGCTCATAAATCAGGGAACGAACTTCAAAGCGACACTCGCTCAGGACTTTGAGGGAATGTCCCGTCTCTGCGCTCAGGAAGTCATCAAGCTTCTCAATGGTGAGGAGGCACTGAGCGGAAACCAGTACGTACCGGCTCTGCTGATTACGGCTGAAAATTGACTTTATTCAGGATGCCTCTGCGGGGGCATCCTGCATTTAGGGGGATGCATGCTTATCGAAACGGAAGGGTTATGCAAGAGATTCGGTTCTTTCTATGCCCTAAAGGATATCAACTTCAAAATAGCAGAGGGTGAGATTCATGGTCTGGTCGGGGAGAACGGGGCAGGGAAATCCACTTTCATAAAGATTCTTACAGGGGTATATCCAAAGACTGACGGAAGGATTTTGATCTCAGGAAAGGAAGTTGAGATAGCGGATCCGGTGGAAAGTCGCAGGGCAGGAATAAGCGTAATACACCAGGACAGGAACCTCGTCCCCTCTTTCTCCGGTGTTGAGAACATTTACCTTGGAATGGATACTCCCAAGCGGCACGGAGTGAGTATCGATTTCAAGAGCATGAGGAAAAATATCGAGAGCGTGATGGAGGCCTACGGTATAACTCTGCCTCTTGATAAGATGGCCAGTGAGCTCAGTCCCTCTCAGAAGACGATGCTTGAGATCGTGCGCTCCGTCATGAACAACTCAAAACTCTTGATTCTTGATGAGCCCACCGCATCGCTTACGGATAAGGAGAGCGCGAAACTCTTCTCCCTTATCAGAAAGATAAATGCGGACGGGACTGCGATACTCTACGTCTCACATAGGCTTGAGGAGATTTTCGGGCTGACGGAGAGGATAACGGTGTTCAAGAACGGACAGCTTGTTGATACCGTTAACACATCTGCCATAGATCAGGGTGGGCTGGTAAGGCTCATGACGGATAACTGGGTCAGCCGTGAGCGTGACCGATCTCACTCTTCCTCTGGGCGTGAGGTCTTCAGAGTGGAGCATCTTTCCACC
Source organism: uncultured Spirochaetaceae bacterium (assembly GCA_944389025.1). Lineage (GTDB taxonomy): Bacteria > Spirochaetota > Spirochaetia > Sphaerochaetales > Sphaerochaetaceae > Ornithospirochaeta. The sequence continues at coordinate 50,989 of CALXKU010000013.1, read as the reverse complement.
TCGGATGGTATTGTGAAAGATGTCTCCTTCACTGCCCATAGCGGTGAGATAATGGGACTCTTCGGCCTCGGAGGATCTGGGCGTACGGAAAGCCTTGAAGCGCTTTACGGACTCAGGGAGAAAAGCGGGGGAAAGATAATCTACAACGGTTCCCCATTTGATAAACCTTCTCCTGCGAAATGCATCAAAAACGGTATAGTCCTTGTTCATGAGGACAGAAGGGGGCATTCGCTTGTCGTCTCAAGATCCCTTAAAGATAACATCGTACTCTCTTCAATCGATGGTTATGTTAAACATGGTCTTTACGATGTAAAAGGGGAGAGGGCGGATGCTGAAGAGAAGATTCAGCAGATGAGCATACAGTGCCAAGGGATGAACCAGAGTGTCGGAGAGCTCTCAGGAGGCAACCAGCAGAAAGCTGTTTTTGCCCGTGCTTTAATGACAAAGCCTGAACTCTTCTTATGCGATGAGCCTACTCAGGCTGTGGATGTGAAGACGAGACAGGAGATTCATGACCTCCTGCGCAAGTGCGCTAGCGAGGGAAGCGCGGTCGTATATGTGACAAGCGATCTGAAGGAGATGCTTGAGGTTGCAGACAGCATAACGGTTATTTCGAACGGAAAGACATGGGAACGCCTTGAGAACAGGAATCTTACTTCCGAACAGGTTCTCGGCTACTGTTACAGGGATAGATGATATGGAGAAGAGAAAAACAGATTTCAGAGCTATTGTGAGGGCATACGGTACGATATTCGCACTCGTATTCGTTATCGTGATATTCGGCATTCTTAATCCGCGTGCTTTCCTCTCTACGACTAACTTCTGGAATATAACGAGGCAGATGGCGATTCTGTGCATAATAAGCCTTGGAGCAACGCTTATTATGAGTGTTGAGGAATTCGACCTTTCCGTTGGTAACATTGCCTCCTTCAGCGGTGTCCTTTCCGCGCTGCTGGCAATCAGCGGAATGCCGTTCCTTCCCGCTCTGCTGCTATCCATCGTACTGAGTGCCGTCGTGGGGTTTGTGAATGGGTTCATCGTGACCCGGTTTAGGGTCATGTCATTCATAGTCACCCTTGCAATGGGGCAGGTCATATATGGAATAACATACTGGCTCTCTGACGGTGCAATCGTTTTTAACGGGATTCCGGGGAGCTTCAAGGTCCTCGGAACAGGAAAGTTCGGACCTGTTCCATACCTTACCGTTCTGATGCTTTTTGCCATCATAGTATTCCAGTATCTGATGACACGCACTGCCATGGGACGCAAGCTTTATGCCATCGGTGGAAATGAGACGGCAAGCCGGGTAGCCGGTATCCGCGTCAATGCCTATAAGACGATAGCCTTCACAATCTCTGGCGCCATGGCGGGTTTTGCCGGAGTCCTTCTTGCATCCAGAATCGGTTCCGCATCCCCGACAGGAGGAGATGCGTATATGCTCAACTCCTATGCGACGATCTTCATAGGAAAGACACTTTTCAGGGAAGGGATTCCGAATGTGCTTGGAACTGTTGTCGGTGTTGCGCTCTTCACAATCCTTGCAAATGGACTTACGATCATGCAGGTTCCTACGTTCGTACAGAACATAGTCACCGGTGTCATAATCGTATTCGCAGTAGTGTTTCAGAAAATGGGAAGTGGCAGAAATGATTGAGATTTCATCTGATCGCACGAAGATTTTGCTAGAAAGACGGGGGAAGCTTCTTGTCGGTTATGTACTTGCAGGATACCCTGGCTGTGAGGAGTTCTTTGATGTCCTTGATGTCATAAACCGGTCTTCTCTTGACATAATCGAGCTTGGTTTTGCATCCTCAGACCCTTATTCGGATGGACAGGTTATCGCTGATGCGCACAGAGCTGTAGATAAGAGTATCTGTTGCTCTTTAGATTACTGGACCAGGATAAGGAAAGCCACCGATAAGCCGATCTGGGCTATGGCGTATGAGAGAGATTTCATTGAAAGTGGGCTTTACCTGGAATTCTCGCGAGCCGGTGTGCTTGATGGCGTGGTCATTCCGGATTTGAAAGAGAGCGAGAGGGTCTCTCTGATTCCGCAACTTAATCCATACGGAGTGGATGTCATCGGATTTTCAAATCCTGATATGAGCGATAGCGAGCTTGATGACGTGTTCTCCACTTTCCCCCTCGTCTATGAGCAGCTTTATGTCGGGCAGACGGGAAAAGGATCTGCTGTCGAGATGTATCACCATATGCTTGAAAAATCCCTTGGCTATCCACATGTCGTAGGGCTTGCAGGATTCGGTATCAGCACATGCGAGCAGGTTGTGAGAAAATATAAGGAAGGCTTTAGAGGCGTCATCATCGGGACTGCGATCGTGAAGCATCTTAATGAATCGCTTGAGAGTCTCAGGGCATATATTTCCGATATCGGGAGGGCGAAAGAGGAATGGCAAGAATAGCGGCATTCGATCTCGGAACGACAGCCTTGAAGTGCGTCGTCCTGGATGAGAAGCAGAACATCTCATTTTCTGGCAAGGAGAACATCAGCACGATACACTCCGATGGATTCATAGAGCAGGATCCGCATGAGTGGTGGAAGGCGTTTCTTTCTCTAACGAAGAGGTTTGACACCTCTGATATTGATTACATCATCTTCTCGGGGCAGATGCAGGATCTGTATTTTCTCGATAGCTCTGGGGAGCCCATAGGAAACGCTGTGCTATATGATGACCAGCGGGGAGCCGAGTTTGTTGATGAACTGCCTTCCTATGTTTCTGAGCTGACAACGATATCGATGAATGGGACAATCCCTATTGCCAAGATGCTGTGGTTCAAAAAGAACAGGCCTGATGTTCTTGAGAAGGCTGAGCATCTGCTTATAAGTGCGAAGGATTACCTTGTATATAAGCTTACAGGGCGATGTGTCTCCGATGTTACAAACATGTCCACATCCGGTATGATGGATATCCTGAAAAAAGAATACATCCCGCTTTCCGGGCTTGTTGAGAGCCGTATTCTTCCCACTCTGATGTATTCGGATGAGGTCGCAGGTCTTGTGAGTGATAAAGCCTCTGAGGCGACAGGTTTCAGGAGAAATGTGGAAGTCTTTGTAGGCTCCGGGGATGCGGGTGCGACCACTCTCGCCTCCGGTGTTACGAGAGCGGGGGAATTCAGCGTGAATCTCGGCACGAGCGGATGGGTTGCATCCCTCTCGGATCGCCCGATGGAGGGGGTGTTCAATCTTGCCGCGATAAACAGGGGGCTTTATATCAACGTCATCCCGGTTCTGAACGCTGCTAATGTCCATAACTGGATATCGAGAGTCATATATCCGGAAGGGGAGAGTAACAGGTATGATGTCCTTCATGATCTTCTTTCCTCTGATAAGCATGGAAATGAGAACCTTCTGTGCATGCCATACCTTGTAGGAGAGCGCTTTCCTGTTGCGGATGACAAGGTAAGGGGTGTATATGTCGGACTGGATAACTCCACCACGCTATCAGATCTTGCAAGGAGTGCCCTTGAAGGTGTTGCATTCTCTCTCAGAATGGGGATGGATAATCACAGGATCAAGCCCTCCAGTGTTTCCCTGATAGGAGGAGGGGCGAGTGAGAGCGTATGGAATCAGATATTCGCAGACATATTCAATGCTCCTGTTGTTGTCTTCGAGGACTCGGAGGCGCTACCGAGCATCGCACTCTCATCTGTAGTGCTTTATGGTAAGAAGCTGATCTCATCCTATTCGGCTTTCATCTCCTCGATTCTTGCCGGTATGCGATCTGAAACATACTATCCGAATGAGGAGAGGGTAAGGCATTATGAGAAACTCTATGAGCGCTTTAAGCTGATATACCCATCTGTAAGGAACATATTCCGCTCATGATAAGAGATGATGAAAGATCATTTATAGCCTCTGAGGTTCACCACCTGTACTATGATGAGGATGAGAACTGTGCAAGGACCACGTTGAGGTGTCTTTCCCATCTCTTCTCTGTTCCTTTGGCAGAGGATGTTCTCTCTGCCGCTCTTGGAATGCATGGGGCATCATATTACGGTGCCCAGTGCGGCCTTGTTGAGGGCACTCTCATGTTCATAGGCCTTCTGGGGATTTCACTAGGAAAAAGCCGATCTGATATCGAAAAGCTTTGCAATGGCTTTGCCTCCGCTTTCGAGAAAGAATTCTCATCCCTAAACTGCTCGGTGCTTCGTCCTGGCAGTTTTAAGGCCGACGATCCACCTCATCTCTGCCTTCCTCTTACTGTGAAGTCTATCGAATTCAGTTATGATTATATCAGGGATAATTGGTGTTATTAATTATAGACCGACACTTATTTTTAAAGTTTTGTAGCTCATCTGTATCCGCATCCCTTTTCTGCCCAGAGCATTGTTTTCTTTGATTTTAAAAGCATTTAAATAAGTGATGTTCGAAATTAATTTCAGGAAAGAAATAATATTTAAAACAAACCTATATAAATATAAAGAAAATATTGCCGTTATGATTTTGCTTTAAGATGTTTAAGTTTGAAGTCTTTCAGTCTATAAATAGCCTATGGTAGAGGAATGTAACCATCTGTATTATTCCTGCATAAATATGCGAAAAAAATACAATTGAAATGTAGACTATCAAATATTATTTGAGTTATCATTTTTCTATATTTGTTTTGTTCTGATATTCAAAGGAGGGTATCAAATGAAATTTGTTTACAACGAAGAGAAGAATCTCGAGATGAGGAACATCCTCATGATGCAGCCGACTCTTGAGGAGGCTGAGGCTGAGCTTAAGAAGGATGAGACGGATCCTCTTGCATGGTACAAGAAGGCTGTCGCCCTTTCAAACAGCGGTAAGGTGGAGGAGGCTATAGAGGCGCATTCCATCGGTATCTCATACGCACCATTCTACGCACCTAACTATTTTGGAAGAGGCAGACGTCATAATGCTGTTGGTGAATGGAGGCAGGCAATTGCAGATTTCACACTCTGCATCCAGCTTGAACCTTCCACTTGGACATACTGGTATTACAGGGCTACAACATGGAATACACATGAAGAGTATGAGAACTGCATCTATGATTTCAGGCAGTGCCTGAATATCACGAATCCGGATGAGCAGTATCCTCTCGTTCATTGGCTCTATACATCAAACTGTGAGCTTGGAAAGTTCGACGAGGCTAAGAAATGCCTTGATCTCATTGATTGCAGCAAGGCTCATGCTCCTCAGATGGATTATGGCTATCAGAGGGCTGTTCAGCTTTACAAGGGCATCGTTAAGCCGGAGGAGTTCATCAACGAAGAGGAGATGGCAAAGGCAGTTCTCAACAGACCGGGCAGAGTGCACCTCGAGGAGTGCGGAATGCTTTACGGCCTTTACTGGTTCCAGAAGATGAATGGCAATGATAAGGCAGCCTATGATGCGATTGCACGCCTGATGGAAATCGGAGTCCCAGGGGCTTTCGGTTATACGAAGGGAATTCCAATCGCAAAGAAGCTTGGAATAATAAAGTAAGGAGATTTCACGTGCGGGGCTCAAAGACGACCATCTTTGGGTCCTGGATGAAGGAGGAGATAAAATGGAAGACATCAAATACATCGATCCGGCAGCAACATTCTCCCGTGCCACGGTCCATAACGGCATAATCTATTTCAGCGGACATGTGGACGGAAAGAAGCACGCGACGATCAAGGAGCAGACTAAAGCCCTTCTTGAGCGTTATGATGAGCTTTTTAAGCTCCATGGTACGGATAAGGCTCACCTTCTGATGGTGACAATCTACATTTCTGACATGTCACTCAAGGCTGAGATGAATGAGGTTTACAACGCCTGGACGGTTCCAGGACGCGCACCGGCGAGAGTCTGCATCGAGTCCAAAATCGATGACGGATATCTTCTTGAGATGAGTGTGATAGCTGCCCTATGCTGAAATATATCATAAGACGTTTATTACAACTGATACCGACTCTGTTTCTCGTTTCCGTTGTAGTATTTCTCATGGTAAGGATTATCCCCGGCGATCCGATCACGCTGCTTTACGGCGTGTCGGAGGGCGGTGGATCCAATGAGGCGACCATTGAGGCCATGAGAGAGCACTACGGACTCAATGATCCTCTGATTGTGCAGTACCTGAGATGGATTGCAGGCATATTCCATGGGGACCTTGGCACTTCCATAGTCACCCATAAGACGATTGCCACCGAGCTGGCGAACAGGTATCAGTATACGATCATACTTGCCCTCGGAGGAACAGTGCTCGGTTCTCTACTCGGCGTAATCGCGGGTATCATAGCAGCGACGTTCCATAACAAGGCGGGGGACAACATCGTAATGGTCATTTCGATGATTGCCGTATCCGTGCCGTCCTTCTTCCTTGCAATGCTGCTCATGCTCTTCTTCTGCCTGCATCTGCGCATTCTGCCAAGCCTTGGTCTGACTACATGGAAACATGCGATACTCCCGATTGCGACACTCGGCCTTGGAGCCATAGGCATGATATCCCGTACTACCCGCTCCTCGATGCTTGATGTCATCAACCAGGATTATACGAGGACAGCGAAGGCTTACGGTGTTTCAAAGAGGAAGATCATCACCCAATACGCGTTTAAGAACGCTTTCATTCCTGTTTTGACGGCAATCGGCCTGAGATTCGGAAGTCTGCTTGCAGGAGCTACTATGGTCGAGACGATCTTCAACATTCCAGGAATCGGTACATTCCTTGTAAACAGCGTGAACGGACGTGACTATCCGGCGATACAGAGCACAGTTCTTATTCTTTCGTTCTCTTTCGTCGTGGTGAATACGATTGTCGATATCCTTTATGGATTCGTTGATCCTAGAGTGAAGATAAAGTGAGGTTCTATGAAAAATCCAATATTCAGACGATTCATTAAGAGAAAGGTTTCTGTCATAGGCCTCGTAATTCTCTGCCTTTTCTTTTTCATGGCCATTTTCGGACCTCTTTTCTTCCCTGAGGGGCCGCTTGAGCAGAATCTGAGGGAGATAGGGCAGGGACCGAGCCTTGAGCACCCGTGCGGAACGGATTATCTCGGGCGTGATATCCTGACAAGAATCGTATATGGTGCGCGCATATCTATGTACATCAGTTTCACCGGCGTACTCTCCGGTTGCTTTGTCGGAATAGTTTTAGGTGTTCTCGCAGGATATTTCGGTGGCTGGGTTGATTCTGTGATTTCAAGGGTCATCGATGTGCTTCTGGCTTTTCCAAGCCTTCTTCTGGCGATAGTCGTAGTAGCAATACTTGGAAACGGTACTGGTAATACCATAGTCGCTATCTCGATATTCTCGATACCGTCCATAGCGCGAATGGTGCGCGGTGTCGTAATGACGAACAAGGACGCGCAGTATATCGGGGCAGCGAAGGTGATAGGGGAAAGCAGTTTCAAGATCATATGCAAGCATATCGTTCCAAACTCCGTTTCCCAGATGATTGTAAACGTGACGCTGAATCTCGGATCGGCCATCCTCACCTCATCCTCCCTTTCCTTCCTGGGCCTTGGCGTACAGCCGCCAAATCCGGAATGGGGTGCGATGCTCAATAAGGCAAAGGATGTTTTACGTTCGAATCCGTGGGAGGCGATATTCCCGGGTATCGCAATCACTCTGGTCGTCATGAGCTTCTCCCTTGTCGGAGACGGTCTGAGAGATGCCCTCGATCCGAAACTCAAGAATACCAGGTAAGGAGATTCTTTATGGCAGAACCGCTACTTAAGGTTGAAAACCTGAAAACATATTTCTATACGGAGGAGGGTGTGGTCCCCGCGGTTGACGGACTGGATTTCGATCTAATGCCGGATGAGACCCTTGCAATCGTAGGGGAATCGGGATGCGGCAAGAGCGTCACGTCCCTCTCCATACTTCAGATCGTTGCAACTCCTCCTGGCAAAATCATCGATGGCAAGATCATCTTCCGTGGTGAGAACCTTCTTGAGAAAAGCGAGAAGGAGATGCGTAAGATTAGGGGAAATCATATTTCCATGATCTTCCAGGAACCTTTGACATCGCTCAATCCTGTATTCACGATCGGCTATCAGATAACGGATATCCTCCGCCTCCATCAGGGGATGAATAAGAAGGAGGCGAGGGCAAAGGCGCTTGAGATGCTTGAAAAAGTCAAGATCCCGTCTGCTGCGCAGGTGCTCGATGAGTATCCCCATCAGCTCTCAGGTGGTATGAGGCAGCGTGTCATGATAGCCATGGCACTTGCCTGCAATCCAGATATCCTGATTGCCGATGAGCCAACCACGGCTCTCGATGTCACCATACAGGCTCAGATCATGCATCTTCTGAAGGATCTTCAGCAGGAGAACCATACTTCAATCATACTCATCACCCATGATCTTGGTGTCGTTGCTCAGATTGCGAAGCGTGTGATGGTCATGTACGCCGGTCTTGCGGTTGAGTACGCGGATGTAAGGAGCATCTTCAAGGATCCCCTTCATCCCTACACATCAGGACTTCTCAAGTCCATACCGAGCCCTACGGACAAGAAGGATACGCTCTTTTCAATCAAGGGAAGTATTCCCAGCCCGAAAGACTACCCCGCTGGCTGCCGGTTCTCTCCGCGCTGTCCATACTGCTCGGATAAGTGCGTGAATCAGGCGCCACCTCTCTTCCCTCTTGATGATGGAAGACTTGTCCGTTGCTGGAAATATGAGAAGGGGGAGAGAGATGGAGAATAAGGAAGTTCTTCTGGAGGTCAAAGACCTCAAGGTCTATTATCCTGTGAAGGGGAATTCCATCATAGGTAAAAAGGAATACGTAAAGGCCGTCGACGGAGTGAGCTTCAACGTTTATAAAAAAGAAGCTTTCGGCATCGTCGGTGAGTCCGGATGCGGGAAATCCACCACGGGGCACACCATCGTGGGACTTCTGCGTCCGACATCCGGAGAGATAAAATTCAGAGGGGAGTCTATCCTCTCTGATAAGAGACGCTATAGCAAGGAGATGGCTGAGAAGATACAGATCATATTTCAGGATCCTTACTCATCCCTTGATCCCCGTTTCACCGTCGGACGCTGCATAAGAGAGCCGCTGGATGAGCATAAGAAGGGGACGAAGGAGGAGCGTAACAGCCTTGTTGAGCGTCTGATGAAGGAGGTCGGACTCAATAGCGACCAGATTACGAGATACCCTCATGAGTTCTCAGGCGGACAGAGGCAGAGGATTGGAATTGCAAGAGCACTTACTCTCAGCCCGGAGCTCATAATCTGCGATGAGCCGGTATCCGCGCTGGATGTATCCATTCAGGCTCAGATTCTTAATCTGATGAAGGTGCTCAAGGAGAAGAGGGGGCTGACATATATCTTCATCTCTCACAATCTCAGTGTCGTCCATCATCTTTGTGACAGAATTGCTGTCATGTATCTTGGACATATCGTGGAAATCACATCCAAGGATGAGCTTTTCGAGCATGCCGAGCATCCTTATACGAAGGCGCTTTTAAGTGCAATCCCAGTGCCTGATCCGGATATGAAGACGATGCAGGCTGAAATCCAGGGAGATGTTCCATCTCCGAGGCATCCACCAACGGGCTGCTGTTTCCACACCCGCTGCCCGTTCGCAACGGAGGAGTGCTCCTCAGTAGTCCCTGAGCTTAAAGAAATTTCTCCGGAGCATTTTGTTGCCTGTCACAAGGTGCATAAGAGATAGATATGAGTTTCAAAGGAATTTTTCCTTTGAAGCTTCTGAAAAGGAGGATAGTGAAGAATGAAATTCGTATACAATGAAGAGAAGAACAGGAAGATGCGCGATATCCTGATGATGAGCCCAACGGTTAAAGAGGCTCAGGCGCTCCTTGATAAGGATGAGACGGACGGCTACGCATGGTATGTCATGGGAACGGCACTTGCTGGAGAAAACAGAATTGATGAGGCGATCGATGCCTATTCTATGGGAATCATGTATGAGCCGTTCTACGCCCCCAATTATTTCGGACGGGGCAGAAGGCATAATGCTGCAGGAAAGTGGAAGAGGGCTATGGCCGATTTCACACTCTGCATACAGCTGGATCCATCTAACTGGACGTACTGGTACTACAGGGCGACTACGGCGAATGTGAGAGGGGGGCTTCTTGAGGATTCAATTGATGATTTCAAAGAGTGCCTGCACCTTACAGACCCTCATGAGCACTATCCACTCATTCACTGGCTTTACACCACATATGCCGAACTTGGGGACTATAAGAAGGCCGAGGAGTCTCTGGATCTTATTGACTGTTCTCTAAAGGCTCCGCAGATGGATTATGGCTACGAGAGAGCCGTCCAGCTTTACAAGGGCATCGTTAAGCCTGAGGATTATATCGACGAGGAGGAGATGGCAAAGGTCGTAATAGACAGACCAAACCGTGTCCATTTCGAAGAGAGCCACATGCTCTACGGGCTCTACTGGTACTGGATGATTCATGGGGACGAGAAGAAGGCCTATGATGCGATAAAGAGGCTTCAGGAGATCGGTTATCCGGGGACTTTCGGGCTTTTGAAATCACAGCCGATTGCAAAAAAACTTGGAATAATAAAATAGGCGGTCTTGCATGAAATTCGTGTATAACCAGAAGAAGACGGATGAGATATCTGATATCCTGATGATGAAGCCGACATTGGCGGAAGCTCAGGCTCTCCTTGAAAAGGATGAGACAGACGGTTATGCCCTGTTCAAACTCGGTATGGCCCTCGGTCTTGAGAAGAGAGCTGAGGAGGCCTTAGAGGCTTTCTCAAAAGGAATAATGTATCATCCATTCTACGCACCTAACTATTTCGGACGGGGAAGGAGGCATAACAGCATGGGCCACTATTACGCCGCCCTTGCCGATTTTACGATGTGCATCCAGCTAGATCCGTCGGTATGGACATATCGCTATTACAGGGCGACCTGTGAGAGCGTACATGGGGATATCGAGAGCGCGCTTTCCGATTTTGAGGAGTGCATTCCTCTGACAATCCCCTCCCAGCGCTATGTCATAGTCCACTGGCTTTATACCACATATGCCGAGCTTGGACTCTATGATAAGGCCGAAGAGAGTCTTGAATATGTGGATGGCATCGTCGAATGTCCTCAGCGCAATTACGGCTACAGGCGTTCGGTTCAGCTTTATAAGGGCATCGTCAAGCCAGAGGAATACATCAACGAGGAGGAGATGGCTCGCCTTGTCCTTCCTCAACCTGGAAGGGTTGCTCTTGAGGAGAACGGTATGCTCTACGGACTTTACTGGTACTGGATGATACATGGGGATGAGAAGAAGGCATATGATGCCATAAAGCATCTTATGAAGATTGCAGTGCCCGGGGCGTTCGGCTATACGAAGGCTGTACCTATTGCCAGAAAACTGGGAATAATCGAATAGGAATTCAGATGGGATATGCCCATCAGTAAAAATAGGGGAATGAAATGTTGAAGAAAACGATTGCTTTAATGATGATCATGATGGCTGTGACTTTCTCGGTTTTCGCCCTCGGAACGAGTGATGCGGAGACGGAAGACTCTGCTCTTCCTGAATACAGGGATACGATTCGCTTCGCATCAGGCTCCGATCAGAATTACATGGACGGCCAGATGAACAACACCAACGACGTATATCTCAGAGCAGTTTATTCACAGCTTGTGAGAAGGGCTCTGGATGGAAGCATCGAAGGGGACCTTGCCGAGAGCTGGTCTGTAGGAGAGGATGGAGTCACATGGACGTTCAATCTTCGCCACGGGGTCAAGTTCCATAATGGAAAGGAGCTTACCTCTGCCGATGTTGTTGCATCATACAGAAGGCTCCTTGATAATCCCGCAGTACGTTACAGCTCTCTTGCGAAGGGGTACATCTCCGATGTCTACGCTGTCGATGATTACACGGTGTGCCTCGTAACGCCCACGCAGATTGCAAGCCTTCTTGCGAACCTGACGCACCGTTCGAACCTCATCCTTGATGCGGACTACATCGAAAAATATGGTATGGATCTCGGTCTTACGGCAGAATCCGTGAACGGAACAGGACCTTATCGTCTTGTCTCATGGGACAGAGACCAGGAGATGGTTCTTGAGGCATTCCCTGACTACTTCAGAGGAGAGGTTCCTACGAAGAATGTAGATATCCTCATCGTATCTGATGCAAATGCTCGTCTTGTAGCACTCGAGACAGGGGAGGTTGATGTCACGGTCGTTAACACATCAGAGATTCCACGCCTGAAGGAGACCCCGGGAGTCGAGGTTAAGACATATGAGGGCATCGGAGCTCACGGTCTTCAGTTCAACTGTGCCAACGAGTACATGAAGAGCCCACTTGTTCGCCAGGCGGTAGTCTACGCGATTGATAAGCAGCTTATCGCTGATACCCTTTATTCGGATATCGGGGAGAAGGCATGCACAGCACCGGTTAACCCGAACGTATGGGGCTACTACGACTTCGGAGTGATCCCTCAGGATGTGGAGAAGGCGAAAGCTCTCCTTGCTGAGGCAGGATACCCAGATGGATTCGATATCTCAATCATGCTTCAGCCTGGCTATAACAAGTCGACTGAGACCTGTGAGATGGTCGTTGCGATGCTTGCTGAAGTCGGCATCAACGCGACAATCGAGACTGTAGATATGGCAACATTCTCCGGAGCCATGGGCAACAGGACATACCCGGGTGAGAACTTCCCATGGGCGATGTTCATCATGGGGTTCGGTGCTGGAACTGCCGACTGTGACGAGGGACTGAGAAGAATTTGGTCCACATCTCCGGACGGGAACAACAATAACAACTACGGCTGGTATTCAAATGCCGAGGTTGACCGCCTGCTTGATGAGGCCATGAGCGAACTGGATGAGGAGAAGAGGGCGGATCTCTACAGGCAGGCCCAGCAGATTCTCTACATCGATGACCCGGCTGCGGTCTTTACAAACGACAGGTACAACATCTGGACGATGAGTGACAAGGTCGAAGGTTTCGATGTCAATGTCAACAACGTCATATTCTGGGATAACCTCAGAGTAAGGAACTAACATTCATGGAAGGTCCCATGGCCTTCCTCTATATAAGGAGGACATATGAGAAGAAAAGCTTTATTAGTACTTTTACTCGTTTTTCTCGCTGCCTTTTCCGTATTCGCTGGCGGTTCATCTGAAAAGGAGGAGAGCGCAGCGCTGCCGGAGTATAAGGACACTCTGATCATAGCTACAGGTGCGGATCAGGGGTATATGGATGGCCAGATGAACAACACTAACGATGTTTATCTGAGAGCCGTCTATTCACAGCTTGTGAGAAGGGCTCTGGACGGAAGCATCGAAGGGGACCTTGCAGAGAGCTGGTCTGTAGGAGAGGATGGAGTCACATGGACGTTCAATCTTCGCCACGGGGTAAAGTTCCATAACGGAAAGGAGCTCACATCCGCCGATGTCGTTGCCTCATACAGAAGGCTCCTTGACAACCCAGCGGTTCGCTACAGCTCACTTGCCTGCGGTTACATCGCCGATGTCTACGCTGTTGATGACTACACCGTATGTCTTGTGACAACGGGACCGGTTGCAAGCTTCCTTGCAAACCTGACACACCGCTCGAACCTCATTCTTGATGCGGATTACATTGAAAAGTATGGTATGGATCTCGGTCTTACTGTTGAATCGGTCAACGGAACAGGACCTTACCGCCTCGCATCCTGGGATAAGGACCAGGAGATGGTCTTCGAAGCGTTCCCTGATCATTTCAGAGGAGAGGTTCCTACGAAGGTTATCGATATTCTCATCGTAGCAGATGCGAACGCACGTCTTGTAGCCCTCGAGACCGGACAGGTCGATGTGGCAACGGTGAACTCTTCTGAGATTCCACGTCTTCAGGAGACTCCGGGCATCCAGGTGAAGATGTTCGAGGGAATCGGATCGCATGGTCTTCAGTTCAACTGCGCCAACGAGTATACGAAGAGTCCGCTCGTACGTCAGGCGATTTCCTATGCTATCGACAGGCAGCTCATCGTCGATACCCTCTATTCGGATATCGGGGAGAAGGCATGCACTGCACCGGTTAACCCGAACGTATGGGGTTACTATGATTTCGGAGTTATTCCTTATGATCCGGTTAAGGCTAAGGCACTTCTTGCTGAGGCAGGATACCCGGATGGATTCGATATCTCAATCATGCTCTATCCGAACTACAACAAGTCGACAGAGACCTGTGAGATGATAGTCGCCATGCTCTCAGAAGTCGGTATCAACGCAACGATCGAGACTGTTGATAACGCTACCTTCAAGGCTGTACAGGGAAACAGGACGTATCCTGGAGAGGATTTCCCATGGGCGATGTTCTTCATGGGATATGGGGCCGGAACCGCTGACTGCGATGAAGGGCTCAGAAGGATCTGGACCACATCACCGGACGGAAACAACAATAACAACTACGGCTGGTATTCGAATGCCGAGGTTGACCGTCTCCTTGCCGAGGCCATGAGCGAGATGGATGAGGAGAAGAGGGCGGATCTCTACAGGCAGGCTCAGCAGATCATCTATATAGACGATCCTGCGGCGATCTTCACCAACGACAGGTACAACATCTGGACGATGAGTGACAATGTCGAGGGCTTCGAGGTCAACGTCAACAACGTCATATTCTGGGATAACCTCAGAGTAAGGAACTAGAGGCGGCGATATGGAGGGCTTATGCCTTCCATATTTTGTTTATAAGGAGGGAACATGTTCATCAACGATGTTTTCACACCTTCCCGTTTCGAGGGTAAGGGTGAGATAACCTTAAGAGGGGAGAAGATCTCTTATAGAAGCGTAAGCGAGGATAATGTCTTCTATGATGAGAATGGCAAAGCGATTGCCTCAATATTCTCTTTCTCATACTTCAGGGATGGGGTTGAGGACCTTTCAAAGCGTCCTGTGATCTTCGCTTTCAATGGAGGACCGGGAACATCATCTGTGATGGTGCACCTTGGTTTTGTAGGCCCGAAAAGAATCAAATACAAGGATGATGTCGATGATATGACCGGTCTTCCACCGTATGAGGTCATAGACAACCCGGAGTGCCTTCTTGACATTGCAGATCTCGTACTTGTGGATCCGGTTGGAACAGGATTCGGTGTTCTGCTTGACGAGGCTAAGGGCAGTCAGTTCTACGGAGTGGAAGAGGATGCCGAGGCACTCCTTTCTTTCATGCAGTCCTGGCTTCAGAGATATGAGCGCTGGATGAGTCCAAAATATGTCATCGGTGAGAGTTATGGCTGTACCAGAGCCGCATGCGCAGCAGGTATTGCCGCACGTGGAAGTGCTGACAGGTATTATGATTTCGCATTCGACGGAATCGTGTTCATCGGCAACTCGGTATCAACCGGCAAGTTCTTCAACAGGGAGGTCCCCGCAGAGCCTGCGGTCCTCGGTTTCCCGACATATGCTGCAATCAACTGGTACCATAACACGGATCATTCTGTTGAGCTTGATGAATGGGTGCATGAGGCCAGAGCATTCGCAGACAGCGAGTATGTGCTCGCCCTTTACCGTGGCAGCTCTCTCAAGGGCAAGGAGAGGGAGAAGGTAAAGAAGAAGATCATGTATTTCACAGGAGTCTCCGACCGCTATCTTGAGGAGAGGAACCTTGTGATAGAGGATGCCTCGTTCAGAGCCGAGGTAATAAGGGATCGCGGTAAGGCTGTGTCGAGGCTGGATGGAAGGATGACAAGGCCTCTTTACAATCCGTTTACTGACGAGATCGCATACGGTCTTGCAACCGATGCATCACGGGGAAAATATAATCCGTATTTCATATCTGCCCTTGAAGGAGGAGTATTTCCAAGCCTTGGCATACACGATTTCCCGAGGCTCTATAAGCCGACAACGACGATCAACAAAAAGTGGAACAAGGAGGCGGAGCTCACTACGGCTCAGCATCTTTATAATGCCATGTGGAGAACTCCTGGCATGCGTTCGTTCTTCGCAAACGGCTACTACGACATGGCCACCGAGATTGGAATCGCGTATTACATGCTCAACCATGCGAACCTTCCTGAGGAAAGGGTCTCCATAAAAGGCTATCCGTCAGGGCATATGATCTATATCGGAAACGATAACATCAAGAGTCTTACTGATGATATCAGGGCATTCATGAATGGTGATATGCCGGGAGATAAGGCATGAAATTCGTTTTCAATCAGGAAAGAAATGATGAGATGAGGCGCATGCTGATGATGCAGCCGAGCATGGATGAGGCAGAGGCCCTTATTGCAAAGGACGATACCGATGGCTATGCTTGGTATGTCATGGGAAAGGCACTGAGCCTAGAAAAACGTTACGATGAGGCCCTTGAGGCCCATTCCAAGGGAATCGCATACGCCCCGTTCTACGCACCGAACTATTTCGGACGCGGAGGGAAGCACAGCCTGAAAAATGAGTACTGGCAGGCTATTGCGGATTACACTCTTTCCATTCAGCTGGATCCGTCTAACTGGCTTTACTGGTACTACCGTGCAACCACTATGAATATAAACGGGGATGTCGAGGCATCCATCTCCGATTTCAAGGAATGTCTGCACTTGACGGCGGAGAGCGAGCATTATCCTCTAATCCACTGGATATACACATCCTATGCCGAGCTTGGAAGATACAAGGAGGCAGAAGAGTCTCTTTCCCTTATAGCGGATGATGTGGTACCCCCTCAGATGGATTATGGGTATTCGATGTGCGTCAAACTCTATAAGGGGCTTGTGAAGCCGGAGGAGTTCATCGATGAGGAGAAGATGGCTACGCTCGTCCTTCCTCGTGAGAACAGGGTGCACTTAGAGGAGAACACGATGCTTTACGGCCTTTACTGGTACCACATGATCCATGGAGATGAGGAGAAGGCAAGGGCGGCTATCGTGCGTCTGATGGAGATTGCGTACCCAGGTGCGTTCGGATATACGAAAGCACTCCCGATTGCGCGAAAACTAGGATTGATAAAGGAGGAGAATAAAGTATGACCAATGACGATGTCTATGATTTCATAGGGGAGCTTGCAATCGCCCTATATTCAAAGAAGATCAGGATTTCCCTCGGCTCTCTGAGATCCATCATGCTCGAGAGGGGAAGGGATTATGTTAACAACCGTGGTATGGCTTCGGCAGTGGCCGCCGCATATCGCAGATGGAAGGAGAAAGATCCTGTCATATATTATGCAATCGCATACACGTATACGGACAAGGAAGGAAACCTTGCCTGGGATGATGACTCGGCATCCGAGTGAATCCGTGGCCATCCCCTCTTGATACCCTGCCGCGAGGCAGGGATTATTATTGCATTCAAGCTTTCATATCCTTATACTTTGCGCATGAACATCGTAAAAATAAGTGGCGTTGTGAAGAATTACGC
Organism: uncultured Spirochaetaceae bacterium; assembly: GCA_944389025.1. Lineage (GTDB taxonomy): Bacteria > Spirochaetota > Spirochaetia > Sphaerochaetales > Sphaerochaetaceae > Ornithospirochaeta. The sequence goes on along the minus strand of CALXKU010000013.1, from coordinate 33,717 downwards.
TTGGGGTAACAGGGATTTCATACCTTCGCTTATCGGAGGATATGACGGCAAACCTCAGGCAGAGTTATGGCTGGGTGGGCATCCTTCCGGAGATGCTGATGTAAACGGAGAGAGACTCTCCTCCTTCATGCTTGAAAACAGGGAATACCTTGGCCCCAAGGACTGGGACAGGTATTCTGGACGTCTTCCATTTTTGATGAAAGTGCTTGCAATAGAGAAGCCGCTTTCCCTCCAGTGCCATCCTAGCCGTACTCAGGCGGAGCTTGGCTGGAAGAGGGAGGAGGAGAAGCGAAAAGCTGGAGCGGAGGTCTCATACCAGGATGATAACGAGAAATGCGAGATGATTCTCGCCCTTTCTCCCATCAGTGCGCTATGCGGTTTCAGATCGATTGATGAGATCAGGGCTGATCTTTCGCACGTGATACCATCATCATATGAGGCTGTGATTAAGCCTTTCTCCGACAGTCTAGAACATCTTTTCAAGTCTCTTTTCAGCCTTGATAAGCCACTTCAGGATAGCATTCTTACCGAACTTGGCTCGGCAATATCATCATCTGCTTCCTTCTCTGACGGTTTCCTTACCCGTGAGGGAATCGTAAAGGAATGCCTTGATGAATATGCGGGTGACATCGGCTCCCTTTTTCCTTACTTGATGAATGTTGTGCATCTTTCCCCTGGTGAGGCGATGGCTATAAGGCCTGGCACCCTTCATGCCTATGTGCTTGGTAACGGGATTGAGGTAATGAATGATTCGGATAACGTGCTTCGCGGCGGGCTTACGAAAAAGAGGATTGATCTTGATGAGCTCTGCGCCATCATGGACTTCTCCCCATTGAAGGTTGAGAAATGCTCAGCGTCGATTGACTCTCACGGTCGTACACTCTACTCATCCCCATCCGACAAGTTCTCACTCCTATCTGTATCAAGTGGCGAATATGACGTGAGCGGAGAGGGAGTTTCTATTGCAATCGTTACGGAAGGTAGAGTCACATTTTCCTGCGGTCTACAATCTCTTACTCTTGAGAAGGGAGAGGCGGCTCTGATAGCCAGCGGTGAGGCTTATAAAATGACTGTTGAGGGAAAGGCTTTCATATCTGAGCTGCCCGATTGATATTCATTTAGGATTGTTTTGTCGTACTTCTTGAAGAGGTCTGCCGAATCGTGCAGACCTTTCATTTCAGCTAATAAGAGAAGGTTTCAAAATACGCATCAACTCTTTTTTTCACGTTATCTTGAAGATTCCTGAAGAAGAACTGGTAGTCATAAAGATGATAAACCCCGTCGGGGAAGAGGGAGTTCGAGTAGTCGCTCATTATTACATCAGTAACCTTGAGCGTTCCTCTTTCCTCATCAAGATATGTACCGGTAAAATATGGAATTTCAGTCGTAACGGAACCGGAGTAATCGGTGAAGCAGGCTCCCATGTTCAGCTCTCTTGATGCAACGCCTGAACCGGTACTCCAGCTAAGCGGGTTTATCGCGAGGGTTTTTGTTCCTTCTGGAACTATTATCGAGCCCTCGATAGCTGGATCTTCGGTATTGAATGATACTATAACACCCGTATCATCCTCTCTTTCCGCCATTTTAAGGTGAGGATATCTATCAAGCTCCTCTTCTGTGATTTTCCATCCGATGCAGTACGCTGCAATCAGCTTATCCATGAGTGCATCATCGTCAAAGTGCTCCTCAAGCAGCATCAGGGCAAGCTGAGCTCCCTGTGAAAAACCAGCCAGAATAAATGGCCGTCCATCGTTCATGTTATCAAGGTAGTAAAAGAATGCGTTCTCGATATCTGAATATGCGATTTCAAGAGGCATCCCGGACTCCGCCTGTCCATTCTCATAAAGAGGGAATGTCATCTGACGGTAGAACGGGGCATACATCTTCGTCTCATCCTCATAGATTCCCCTCTCCATGTTAAGAGCTCCGATGAAGGAGGTTTTTGCCGCCTCATCCTCCATCCTCATGTTGTAATTCCCTTCCTCTCCCATATCCACGGTAGGGCATATGATGAAAAGGTCAGCCTCCTTATCCTCTCCTGCGGCAAAATATGCCCATGTGCTTGGATCCGAGTAATCAGGAGGGGTCTGAATGCTCTGACATGATGAGAAGAGAAGGGCAAGTATTAGCGTGATTATAATGAATGGTATAAATTTACTACGCATGAATCCATGATAGCACAGATGGGTCCAATCAAATAAGGTTTTCATCAAAGCAGGGTGATTCAAGAGCTGAAAAAGCTCCCAGAATTGTCTTCCTAGGAGCTTTTTAGTTCTCAGTTCTTTTCTTCAAGGATTTCCCTGAACTTTGAAAGGCGTTCAAGTGCGAGATCCAGAGTCTCTTTTGAACGTGCGAAGTGGAGTCTTATGAGGTTGTTGACAGGCTCTCTGAAGAAGCTTGAGCCTGGAACGGCCGCAACCCCGATATTCTCAACCATCCACTCACAGAACTCGAGATCACTCCAGCCTTTAAAGCGTGGAAGATCCAGAAAATCCTGTATGTCCACAAGAACAAAGTACGAGCCCTGAGGGGTGTTGTGTTTAAGGCCTATCCTGTCCAGCCCTTCGAGGAAGTAGTCCCGCTTTTCTGTATATAGCTTTCCTAAGTCCTCGTAGTAACTCTCCGGTAGGGTAAGACCTGCTACTGCAGCTTCCTGCAGTGGGGCTGCAGCTCCTACTGTAAGGAAGTCGTGCACTTTCTTTGCAGCCTCAATGACTTCTTCCGGCCCGATGAGGTATCCAAGGCGCCATCCTGTTATCGAGTATGTTTTCGATAGCGAGTTGCATGTGATCGTATGCTCGAACATTCCCGGCAGGGATGCTGCCGCGACATGTACGTTCGGCTTATAGATTATATGCTCATAAACTTCATCGGTTACGACGAACGCATCGTATTTGATCGCAAGCTCTCCAATTGCCATGAGCTCAGCTTCTGTGAAAACCTTACCGCATGGGTTTGATGGATTGCATACTATGATAGCTTTCGCTCCGTTTTTGAATCCTTCTTCAATCAGAGAGATATCGAAAGAGTAGGTAGGAGGAACGAGAGGGATGAAAATAGGCTCTGCGCCTGAGAGAATGGCATCCGCACCGTAGTTCTCATAAAAAGGTGAGAATACCATGACCTTGTCTCCTGGATTGCAGATTGTCATCATGGCACACATCATGGCCTCTGTACCTCCGCATGTGACGACTATCTCCTTATCAGGATCTATCTTGCGCTTCATGCTCTTTTCGACCTTTTTTGCGAGCGCTTCTCTGAAGTTTTCCGCTCCGAATGTGACGGAGTACTGGTGAGGTCCCTCATATGCAACCCTCTTCAGCGCATCAAGAAGTGGCTTTGGGGGATCGAAATCTGGAAATCCCTGGGAGAGGTTTATGCTTCCCGGGCATGCGTCGCTTATGCGTGTCATGCGTCTTATGACTGAATCCGTGAATGTTCCGACTCTCTTGCTTAGTTCTGGCATGTTATCACCTCTTATTTACTTTCTTTGTTCTCTACGACCGGCAGAACCGTTGAGCCTGTCGGTATGATATAGACCGATTTCCCATCAAGCTCTGCATCAGATAAGAGCTTATCAAGGTCATCGTATGCCCTGATACCCATAGGGGCCACAGTCTCTGCTGGAATGGAGGAATACATCAGGATGTTGAATCTCCTGGCCTGTTCACAGTTAAGGAAGAAGATGTAGCCACCGACTGTGAAGTTCTCCCTGAGCTCTTTTTCGAATGTCCCGTCGACAAGAGGCCCTATCCAGCTGAAATAGTCTGGACTTCCCCCACCGTTGCGCCCCTCAAGAAGGAGAATTAGTGTTCCTCCGTCCTTAAGAGAGGAGATGACGTTATCGACAGCCTTTGTCCCCTGGTAGAGCGATTCATCCTTTGGAAAGCCCCCGCAGCTTGTAATCACCACATCCGCTTTCTCTTTTATCGGTACTGTGTATATCGCTCTGACTTCATCGCATGCTCTTAGCCAGGAGGTCTTCCAGTGCCCTGAGAAGATGGACGCGAGGCGGAATTCGGTGTCTGTGACAAGGGTGATCATGAAGAGGTTCTTCATCATTGCCGCCGCTTCAAGCATGTCCTCATTGAGCGGATTGCCCTCAAGGACTCCGTTACCGATTTCAGGATTGGTTGTGAATGCATCGGGAGAGAGGCTGTAAGCATGATTATGCTTTATCGTCTCAAGGCTGGAGATGCCGGGAAGTATGCTCTTCCTACCTCCTCCGAAACCTGCCATGACATGGTATGTCGCAGCACCAAGACAGATTACGAGATCGGCTCTTGCCGCATCTCCGTTCACGCTCACAGGTGTACCATAGCTCGTCTTTCCAAGGTATACGAGATCTTCTGAGCGGCAGTCATGGTTTACAGTGCGGACCTTATCGTAGATTTCGGATGTGACAAGTGTCCTGAGGTCCTCCTCCGGAGCTCCCACATGAGTACCGGTTGCGATTATGATTTCTAGATCTTCATATCTTTTTCCGCATTTTCCGATAAGGTATTCTACCAGGATAGGGACTATCACATCCTGCCTCATCCAGAATCTCGTCATATCGCTTATGACGATGACGATGCTATTTGCATCTTTTGCAATAGCTGAAAGGGCAGGGGAGTCTATCGGGTTCTCCAGAGTATTTATGAGGGTGCCCTTTATGTCTTTCAGAGGTTCGGTCTTATTGCCGTCAATCACGCCGATGACCTGGCTTTCCTCAACAGGAATGGTCACAGACGTACTTCCATATCTGAACTGATAATCTTTTTTCATATGCTCCAAAAAAAGATTGAAAAGAGGTCTCCCTTTTCAATGCTTATATTCCAATGATTGATATTTATCTTAATCTTTAAAATTTTTAAAGAACTTTCTTCAGAAAACTGATAAGACGAGGACTCTTTGGATCATCGAAGAACTCGTCCGCACTTCTGTCCTCATCGATCTTTCCTCCATCAAGGAAAAGAATCCTGTCACTCACTTCCCTGGCAAAGCGCATCTCATGTGTCACTATGAGCATCGTCATTCCATCGTATGCGAGCTGTTTGATGACATCGAGGACCTCTCCTATCATCTCAGGATCGAGGGCGCTGGTGGGCTCATCGAAGAGCATCACCTCCGGTTCCATCATCAGAGATCTTACAATAGCAATTCTCTGCTTCTGTCCTCCTGAAAGCTGAGCAGGGTAGGCGTTGACCTTATCCTCAAGCCCCATCCTCTTTAGAAATCCAAGGGCCTTCTCCTCGGCTTCCTCCCGGCTTTTCCCGTTTATCTTCATCGGAGCGATTGTAAGGTTCTTCATGACATTCATGTTGTTGAACAGGTTGAAGTGCTGGAATACCATTCCAATCTTCTGTCTGTGAACATTTATGTCTATCTTCTTTGAACAGAGGTCCACTCCATTGAAGATTATCTGTCCGGAAGTCGGAGTCTCAAGGAGATTCAGACAGCGCAGGAACGTACTCTTTCCGCCTCCTGAGGGCCCGATGATTGAGACCACTTCCTTCTCTTTGAAGTCTGTGTTTATATCATTTAAAACCTCAAGCGAGCCAAAACTCTTACAGAGGTTTCTTACTTCTATTATATTATTGCCTTCCATGCTTCATCCTCTTTTCAAGTACTGCGATCAGCCTGCTTCCCGTGAACGTGAGTATGAAGTAGAGACATGCCGCTATCGCAAGGCATGGCAGGCTTCTGTATGTGATGGCGATGACTCCGTTCGTGCTGTACATGAGATCCGATATTCCGATTACAGAAACAATCGATGATTCCTTTATGACGGTTACGAACTCGTTTCCAAGGGCTGGAAGGATGTTTCTGATAGCCTGCGGAAGGATTACGAGCTTCATCGATTCCCCGTATTTGAAGCCTATGCTCCTTGCCGCTTCCATCTGTCCCTCATCCACAGCCTGTATTCCGGATCTGATAACCTCGGCAACATAAGCGCAGCTGTTGATGCTCATTGCGACAATTCCTGCCATGAAACGGGAGAAGTTCGGAATCCATGAGATGTCGGGAAACTGTATGCCGACCATCGGAAGCCCGTAGAATATGAACATCAGCTGGACCATGAGAGGAGTTCCGCGTACGAATTCGATATAAGCGGTAGCAAGCCATCTGAGAGGCTTTATCTTGCACATCCTCATTATCGCCATAAGGGTACCGAAAACAGCCCCCAGCACTACGCTCAGGGCTGCAATGATGAGGGTGTTTTTTATACCGTCAAGAAAGAACGGGGTATACTGTTGCAGTATTGCTGCAATCTGCTCGAAGAAGCCCATAATCAGAGACCGAGTTCCTTCTGAAGTGCTACAGCATCGTCATATGCCTGCTGGTATGAGCCGTCAGCAACAACCTGCTCGATAACCTTGTTGACTTCTTGGAGGAAATCGGCGCTTCCCTTCTTCACAACAGCAGACTTACCGAAGAGTGCTTCCTTTGAGTCGAATGTGAAGTTTGCCTTTACGAGCTTTCCGTCACTGGATGCGATGATTGAGTCCCCGACAGCAGCATCAACTACGAGACCTGCGATATTCCCATTCTGAACCTCAAGTGCGAGCTCTGGGTACTTTGCAAGCTCGAAGAGCTGAGAATCAGGGAAAGTCTTTAAAATGAGCTGGGACTGGATCGTACCTCTCTGTGCTCCTACCTGCTTTCCTGCGAGAGCCTCTGCTGATGTATATACATCCTCATTGCCAGCTGCGACCACCAGATACTGCTGGCTCTCCTCGTAAATTGATGAGAAGTCGATAACCTCAGCTCTCTCAGGGGTGTTTGTGAAAGCTGCGAGGCCGATGTCTACCTGTCCGGACTGTACCGCAGGGATGATTCCATCGAAAGCCATGTCAACTATTTCAAGCTCAACGCCGATGGCATCCGCAATCTTTTCGGCAAGGAACATGTCACATCCAACGATATTGTTGTTCATATCTCTGAATTCATAAGGGGCATACTGTGCCTCTGTTCCGACGATAAGGCGGCCTCTGTCCTTGATTGTCTGAAGAGCGGAAGTCTCTTCTGCTGCACCACCTGCGAAAAGAGGGGCTGAGAATGCTACGAGAACAAGTGCTAAGACTACAAAGCTGAGAAATTTTTTCATTTTCCTTTTCTCTCCCTAATATGATTTCTATATTTAAATTTTTGTATATTTATACGCATATTCAGGGCGTTATGCAATAGCTTATGCAGAAAATATCGGAATTTTTTTGTTTTTTCTGAAAATTAATGCATAAGAGTATGATCTCTCGCACCTTGTTTTTTCCTCTTTGGCTCTGAGCTTGTCATACTCCATCATATTTTCATAATATCTCTATGATGCGGAGGATGTGAGATGGAATTCAGGCTTACTTTGGTGCGCCATGGTGAGAGCGTGGCTAACGTTAATCATATGCTCTCGGGATGGATGGACGTGTCTCTGACAGAGCATGGAAGAGCAGAGCTTATCAGGATGAGGGAGAGCCTTAGGTATCCTGAGAGCGAGGCTTATTTCTCATCATCCCTTACCAGGTGCGTTGATACTTCTCATCTCCTCTTTCCAGATAAGAGTCCGGTAATCAGTGATGATTACAAGGAAATTAACTTCCGCTCGCTAGAGGGGCATGTTCTTGCGAATGAGGCTGAGATGCTTGATTATTTCTCTTCCTGGGTTTGCGATGTGCCCATGAGGGATGAGGAGACACTTACTCCTGTGATGGAGCGGGCGAGGAAGGCATTTCTCGGAACTGTCAGAAAGTGCGAGGAGGAGGGTGGGAGCTCTGCCACGATAGTAACGCATTCAGGTATTATGAGAGCTCTTGTAATCTCCCTTTTCAATCTTGAGAAATCAAGTTTTTTAAGTATGAATGTTCCTAATGGCCTTGGCTATCTTATTACATTTGATGGGCTCGAGCCCCTCAGATGTGAAAGGCTCGATGAGATTCTTGTTTAAGGCGTTTCTCACTCCTTGTTTTTCTCGTGTGCAGCTGTTCCGAGGCTGTCTATGATTGTTATGACGAGGCCGCGGATGCTGTTTTCCGTTGTCCGGTATGGTGCGATTCTCAGTGTATAGTACCTTCCGTTCATCGCTGTGACTTCCCTGTCTATGGAGACAAGGTCTCTCAGTACCGTCTGGCAGTCATCTTCTATGGCCTCATCAGGGAATGAGTGCGCGAATATCTTTATCGAACGCCCGATATCATGCTCCATGAGCTGGAACTCCCTTCCGACATACTCGGTGAACTTTCTTATGTTCAGATTGCTGTCGACAAAGAGTATTCCTATCATGGTGGATGAGAGGAAGTTTGAGAGGTCGTTCGTCATCATCGTAAGCTCATCAAGCTTAAGCTGGTGCTCGGTATTAACCGTATAAAGCTCCTCGTTTACGGACTGCAGTTCCTCTGTAGAGCTCTGTAGCTCCTCATTGGCGGTGAGTAGCTCCTCGTTCGCCGCCTGGAGCTCCCCGTTCACCGTTTCAAGGCGCTGAATCGTGGATTTCAGATCGCTCTGGGAGACTGCAAATTCATGTTCAAGCTCCGCTATGCGTTTTGCCGCCGTCTCATCAAGGTCGTACTTCTCCACCTTGCCATTGATCTCGGAAGGTTTGTTCTCCAAAAAGAGTATCGCCGTGAGATTCCCCTCATCCTCCCCATCTGCCGGTGGTACCGGCTGGATTGTCAGGTTTATGACTTTCCTTCCCGAAGCGGTGTCTACTGCTATGTCGGTGTATGTTATAGCGGTCTTTTCGGATTTAACCCTGCTCAGCCCGGTTGCGGCAACGAGTCTGAGATCCTTGTTGAGCATAGTAAATAGGTTGAGACTCGCCTTTCCCGGAGCGATTGAGAGGTAATCGCCGTAAGAGCCGAAGAAATGGATTATGTTGTCATTGCCGTCGATTACTACCGATGGTGGCAGAAACGTCTCAAGGAATTTCGTATATTTTGCCTCATCATCCGAGCCGTCGCTCTGCATGCTTGCGGATCTTATGCTTGAAGGGGAAATCGTCTGTATGTTTGGAATGTTGAATGCGGGCGGTGTGAGATCTTCGACCTTTCCCTCTCCCTTGTGGATGTATATCTTCTCCGCGCTGCATACGGGTTTGAACAGGTTGACGTATTCCCCTGCAGTCTCGCTCTTGCCAAGGAAGAGATATCCATTGTTCTTCAGTGCGGAATGGAAGATGGCGAAGAGGCCTCTTCTCAGCACTGGCTGGAAGTAGATCATGACGTTGCGGCAGACAATCAGATCAAGCTTACCGAACGGAGGGTCTGAGAACATGTTGTGCGTCGCAAAGACTATCATTTTCCTGATTTCCTTGCAGATCTGGTACTGGTCGTTCTGCTTTATGAAGTACTTTGACAGCCTGTCCGGAGTGACATCGTCGATTATGTTCTCTGAGAACACCCCTTTGCCTGCCTGTTCGATTGCCTTGCTGTCGACATCGGTTGCGAAAATCTTGACATCGCGTGACACCTCAAGCTCTTCCATGACCTCGGAAAAGAGTATAGCTATCGAATATGCCTCCTCCCCTGTGGAGCATCCTGCGCTCCAGACTCTGATTGGCTCATCCTCCTTCGCTTTGTCAACGATCTTGTAGATCGCATTGTACTTGAGTTTCTCGAAGAACGCGGGATCGCGGAAGAAATTGGTCACTCCTATCAGTATCTCTTTTACAAGTATGTTAACCTCTTCAGGACTGTCTCCCAGAAGGTGTGCGAACTCCGTGAGCGAGGATGTGTGCGTGACGAGCATCCTCCTCTCGATCCTCCTTAAGATCGTGGAACGCTTGTAGTATGTGAAGTCTATTCCGCTTGCATTTTTGAGTATTGCATATATGTGGGACAGCGTCTCCTCCTCACTGAAGAGTTCGTCCTCCTCTGTGAGCGTAGTCTCACCCTGTTTCCCACGAAGCAGGGTTGGAGTAGTTGAGAAGTTGAGTATCTCCTCAGCTATCTCCTCTGGGGAGAGGACGAAATCGGCAAGACCCGTATTTATAACGCTTCTAGGCATCCCGTCGAATTTCGCACTCTCCGGTGCCTGTGCAATGACAAGTCCACCTTTCTCTTTAACAGCTTTTACTCCGTTCGTACCATCTGAGCCCGTGCCTGAGAGCACAGCTACAATCGCCTGTTCCTTTCTGTCTTCGGCAAGAGATGTGAAGAAGACGTCGATAGGATGGTTGAGCGTTCCCGTATCATAGTCGGAGAGGATGAGATGCCCGTCCTTTATCGTCATGTACTTCTTTGGGGGAATAAGATAGACGGTGTTCGCAAGCACAGGCATCTGATTGTCCGCCTGAAATACGTTCATCTCAGTGTGCTTTGCAAGTATGTCGGCCATAAGACTCTTATAGTCAGGGGAAAGATGCTGAATTATCACGAAGCTCAGTCCGCTATGCGACGGCATGCAATCGAAGAACTGCTGCAGGGCTTCAAGCCCTCCTGCGGAGGCTCCGATTCCGATTACGAGAGGGGATGTCTTCTTCTTTCTCTCTTTCTTGTTTCTTGTCTCTTCTTCCTGGCTCATGTGCTTCACCCTCCTTTGTTTTCTTAATTTACCTTGAATGGTTCTCTCCTGCTAGTTTTTTCTCAGATATTTCTCTTCAAACTGCTCTTGGGATAGAGGTTTGTCATAATAGAATCCCTGAGCAAAATGGCATCCCGCTTCTAAAAGGGCCTTCCTCTGCTCCTCTGTCTCAACCCCCTCTGCGATGCATCTCATGCCCCTTGCATTGCATAGCTGTACCAGATCGTGGACGAGCATCCTGTTGATCTGATTATCTGCAAGCTCGCTTATCAGGGACCTGTCTAGCTTCACTGTGTCGAACATGACATTTGTAAAGAGTGACAGGTTTGCATATTTGGACCCGAAATCATCCAGGCTTATATGTAGACCGTAGTTTCTGAACTTGTCGACAAGACTCCTGAATTCCTTGTTCTCTAGGACTGCGGAACCTTCTGTGATCTCAAGCTCCAGAGTGCTGGGTGCAATCTCCGGATATCTGCTCTGGATTGCGAGTACGGATGCGAGTGTCGAAGGGTAGAGCAAGGTGATCCTGGAGAAATTGACGGTGACGGGAATCGTGCCATACCCCTCCTTCTTCCATAGCGCAACCTGGGAGAGTGCGGCATTGAGTACGAACATGTCAAGCTCCCTTATGGTTCCTTTCTCCTCCAGAGTATCTATGAATCTGGAAGGTGGAATCAGTGAGCCGTCTCTATCGATTCCTCTTACAAGGGCTTCCGCCCCGATCATAGAGCCTGTTGACATGTCAATCTGAGGCTGGTAGAAGACCACGGGCTGCGGTAGTGACGGGTCATGGTGAGGAAGGAGTTTCCCCATCGACAGTATGGATGGGGATGATGAGAAGAACTCATCCTTTTCTTCCCTCATGTCCTGCCTTGCTTCCTCGACGAGTTTTCTCCCTGAGAAGACGCCGTCCGCCCACGCCTCTCCAATTCTTATCTCTTTAGGGTAGCGGCGCTGGATTATCGAGTTGAGCCTCGAGCATCTCCCTAGAAAGACTTCTTTCGTCGTATTCGGACAGAAGGCTATGAATTCAGCCTCCCAGGTTCTGAAAAGAAGTGAGGGGCCGAATATGTCCGTAAGTGTCTTCGAAACATACCAGAGCATCCGGCTTCCCGCCTCAAATCCCTGCCCGTTATTGATTGCGGCCATGCTCGGGATGTCCACACATACGGCGCCGAGCGTGTTGTATTTCTCCGAATCGAGCTGACTTATGGTGTTCATGTAAGATCTGAGATCGGGCAGGCCCATCAGCTGTTCGACAGTCTTACCGCTTTGCTCCTTTCCGTTTCCGTTGAATCTTTCCTTTTCGCGGAGTATGTATGGGATGAGCGTGCTGAAAAGCGCTGCGTTCGTCGGATATTTCTTCGCATTTTCTATGCAAAGGAAGCCTTCTATCACACCGTGCACTTCAAGAGGGTAGGCAGAAAAATACCATTTCTTATCCTGCTCCCCGGCATTTTCCCTTTTTATTTTCTCACTTCGGGTTAGGAATATCGGGGCCTTTTCCTCCATGCATCGCTTGATGAGAGGAAAGTTCTCAATTAGCATGCCTGAGACGACCTGCTGGACGGAGCATTTGCAAGGATCGTCCCATTCGAACGGCATCGTTATGACTTTCCTGTCATTCGCAACATAAAGAACGTATACCCTGTCCGCCTGGTAGTACATGCCTATGTTCCTCAGTACTCCCTGGACAGATGCGTCAAGGGAATCTGCTGAGAGCATTATGCTCATGCAGTTGAATGCTACATCCTTCTCACTCTCAGATAGGGGTTTCCCCAGCTCCTGTTTCAGTACCGAGACACGGTCCTCGCCTTCCGTATCCTGGAGCATCGTCCAGTCCTGCTCCTCGGCCTCATTCGCGAAAGAGATAGTATCTACGGGTGAGTTCCACCGTCTTGTGCAGGAATATGCGGCAGCAGTCAGCAGTGTCCCGTATCCTACGCCCCCGGGGCTCTGTATGGCAAGCCCGACGATGAACCGGATCTGCTCATGTTCAAGGTCTTTCTTCAGTACGCGCCGGATGAATGTTATCGCCTGCTCAACACGGTGTCTGAGGCTTTCCTTGCCTCCCGGAGAAGGAAAGAGTATGAAGAACCTGTCCGGTCCGTAGTTTCCCAGAACCGATGAGCCTCCCAAGGACATGGAAAGTATTGCTCCTATCGATTTTCTCAGATTTCCCTGCTTTTCCTGTTCACTTATGTTAAGTCCGCTGATCTGGAATATCCCAACAGTACGCGCCATGCTTGCGGGCTCTTGGAATATGCTTGCTGCGATATTATCCATGACGGATCTGTCGTACAGCAGAGATTGGTCCATATGCTGTTGCTGTTTCTTCAGGATGCTGTCCCATTCATCCGGAATGGTGCTTTGTATGAGATAGGCATTGAGCATCTTCTCCCGTGTGAAAGGTGATGTCGTGATGTGCCATACGTGTCTTATTCTCCGAATATTCCCTCCACGGTCAATTCCATGCCCTTCCAATACCATCCAGTCTTCATCTGATTGGAAATGCGTGATGATATAATCTGTATCATAGAATTCGACTATCTCCTTTTCGTTCTCATTCCTCTCCAGTTTCCCCCGGATTTTTGAAAGGATCATGCTAGCGCTGTAACTTTCAAGATTGCCGAGTATGTCCTTTCCTTCAAGCCAGAATTCCTCAATGCTGTCACGGCTGAGGTTTAGATGCATGTGCAATATGAGATCAGAGAGCATAGCTTCAGGCATCAGCCGGGTCGGGAGGCTCTCCGGGCTGTCTTGGAAGAAGGAACTGGAAAGGGTGTCTTCAATTCCGATCGCCCTAACCGCGTTTCCCACTTCGTCGAACATCATCTTGTATGACATGGCGACCCATCCGTAACTGCCGGTCTCCTGGTAGCGTACTATGAACGTCCCGTATCCTTCCGTCTGTCCGCTGAGAAGTCCCTTTGCAAATTCTTTGAATTTATCTACGGAGTTCGCATGTATGATACCGCTGGAAATAAGCTCATCAGGAAAGGAAAATGTCATCTCTTTCTTATAATCGCTGCCCGTCATGTCATATGTGATAAAAAGTCTCTTTTCAATATCAACCTGCCAGAGGTGCTGTGAAGTCTGTGCGAAGGCGGCTTGCAGCAGCTCGTTCTCCTTCTGTAGCTCTTTTTCCTTTTCTTTGAAATCGGTGACATCGTTCGTCGTCACGAGTACAACCGGTTTCGTGGAACTGAACTTGATCCTTACCGCCTTGATATGCCACCATGTCCAGTCCTCGTTCTTATTGATCTTCACTCTCTGTGTCTGTCCAACCTGTTCTCCAGAGACGATGGTTTTCTCCAGTGTGGTCTTGAAAACCTGGTAGTCATCCGGGTGTATCCAGGTGGAGACGGGAATCGGGAGTTTAACATCTTTCTCAATATGGAGCATTTTCGCAAGATTGGGGGACACGTAGATTACGTTGATCTCATCATCAACTTCAAGAAGTGCTATGCCGCTGTCCAGTCCTTCCAGCAGGCTTCCTATCGGGATGGTGTTCACCAGATGATAGTCATCGCTCTCATCCCTGCCATGATAGAAGTCCCAGGATTTGAGGCAGTATGTGTTCTTTCCAGTCTTCTTTGCCTTGTAAAGGGCAAGGTCCGCATCCTGGTACATCTTATCGAATTTCTCAGCACCTTTATAAAATGATATCCCGACACTTGCCGTAAGAGGAACATCTCCCTTGTCCCCGATTGTCATCTGCAGATTGTCACAGATTGCGGCTCCCTTATTCCTGACGAGATCCTCCGTGATATCCGCTCCACACATGAAGACCGCAAACTCATCCCCTCCCAGTCTGCCTACTATATCGCTACCTCTGAAGATGTGGGAGAGAATCTTTGCTGATTCCTGTATCGCCATGTCACCCGCCTGATGGCCGAGTGTGTCGTTGACCCGTTTGAACGCATCCAGGTCTATTATGAACAGAGCACATGATTCGTCCTGTGACATCTCGTTAAGACGCTGAGAAATATGCATCTCCATCGTAGCCCGGTTGAGCAGGCCTGAAAGGGCATCTTTTGTTGCCCTCTGAAGGAGTTCTTCTATCTGATCGATGCCAATAGACGGTGTCTTTAAACTTTCCATTCCTGATTTGTTAACCCCCGAAACAGAGCCGTCTTAACGATGAGCCCGCAATTACAAACCATGAGAATAATATATCATAAGTGTATGCGGTCCGTAAGGGTGGAGAGCATTAAAAACTGTTTATTGTTCTTTTTTCGTTCAGGAAAGATTTGAGCTTGATGCGTGGAACATATGATATAATCTACTATTCAGGAGGACTTTTATGCTTGATTATTCGTTACTTTATCCGATGACTACCCCGACAAGATGTTCAATGAAGCTTGATGGGATGTGGAAGTTCTCCCTTGACTGGCAGGGGGAGGGGGAGAAGCTGGGCTGGAGTAAAGGTGTTCCCGGTCGGGATATGATACCTGTTCCTGCGAGTTTCCAGGATTTCTATACGGAGAAGGCCATCAGGGAGTACACGGGGGACATGTGGTACGAGACTGATATCACGATTCCTGTTTTCATGAGGGGCTCTGATGTGTTCATCCGTTTTGGTGCGGCAACCCACAGGGCTTGGGTGTATCTCAACGGAGAGCTTGTCGGAGAGCATGAGGGGGGATTCCTTCCATTCCTCGTAGATATAACAGATAAGGCCGTATGCGGTGAGCTTAACAGGCTTGTCGTCAGGGTCAACAATGAACTCAACGAGACCAATATACCGTGCGGGCGGACAATCAGGCTCGAGAATGGAAGGAAGATGAGCAAGCCCTATTTCGATTTCTACAACTATTCAGGGCTTCAGAGGTCGGTTCATCTGATAGCCGTTCCGAAGAACAGCATCACGGATGTGGATCTCAGCTATGAAATCGGAGAAGGCGAGGCGAGGATAAACTATTCAGTCTCGCAGAAAGGCAAGGGGGATGTTTCCCTCAAACTCTATGATGAGGATGGAAAGCTCGTCTCCGAGGCCTTTGGAGCATCTGGCTATATGTGTGTTGAGAATCCGCATCTCTGGCGCGTCAGGGATGCATATCTCTATACTCTTGAAATCACACTCTCCAATGGGAATGAAGTTCTCGACATGTATCCTCTTGAAATCGGAATCAGGACTGTCGAGATAAAGGGGACGGAGATTCTTCTCAACGGCTCTCCGATATACCTCAAAGGATTTGGAAAGCACGAGGATAGCGATATTGTCGGGCGTGGATTCAATATCGGGGTGATGAAACGCGATTTCGAGCTCATGAAATGGATAGGGGCAAACTCATTCAGGACTTCGCACTATCCTTATGATGAGGAAATATACAGGATGGCGGACAGGGAAGGTTTCCTTATCATAGACGAGGTTCCGGCAGTAGGACTCTTTGAGAGCCTCGTGAACTTCCTTGATGCGGGAACGGGAAAGGGTGCGAAATCGTTCTTCTCCAAACCTACGACTCCGATACTTCTAAAAGCCCATCTTAGGGCAGTTGAGGAAATGATTGTGCGTGATAAGAACCATCCGAGCGTGATTGCCTGGAGCCTGCTTAACGAGCCTGAATCGACGGATGAGAACAGCGTACCGTATTTCACGGAGGTCTTCAACCTCGCCCGTGCTCTCGATCCTCAGAAGAGGCCGCGAACATTCGCAATGGAATCCAATTCAAGTACTACGCGTTGCAGATGCCACCATCTTTCCGATTTCATATCGCTTAACAGATATTACGGATGGTACATTCTCGGCGGTTACGAGATTACAGATGCCGAGGAGCGTTTTAAGAAGGAGATGGATGACTGGGCAGCACTGAATCTCAACAAGCCGTTCGTTTTCACCGAGTATGGGGCCGATACGATGCCTAGCGAGCATAAGCTTCCCTCGGTCATGTGGTCTCAGGAGTACCAGTGCGAGGTACTGGAGATGCTTCATCGCGTCTTTGATTCCTACAGCTTCGTAAAAGGAGAGCAGATCTGGAACTTTGCAGACTTCCAGACCACGGAAGGACTAATGCGTGTAAATGGTAATAAAAAAGGGGTATTCACACGCCAGAGACAGCCGAAGGATGCTGCGTTCCTCTTAAAGAAACGGTGGGAAAGCCTTCCTCTGGATTACAAAAGGGAAAAATAAGAGTTCTTGCTGAGGTAAGCATTGTATCTTGCCTCGGCATATTATAAAGGAGAAATCCCTACTCTCTGTTTTTAAGTACACTAAAATCGGGGAATATATTTTTCTTCTTCAGTAAAATATGGGGCAATATCCTTATAGTTGATGTATCTTACTCCATTAATCGGCTCGGGAAGGGTTTCTCCTGAATATATGATGTTCTTGCCTATCTTATAGCCAGGATGGAGCTTTTCAAACCTGTTCATGTTTCTTGTGAAATCATTTGAAATGGTATAGGCTGATTTGATTTCGAAAAGTTCGATTTCTCTTATTCCTTTTTCTAATATCAGATCTACTTCAAGGCCATTGTTGTCTTTGAAAAAATATAGTTTAGGTTCTGCGGAGCAATTAAGTCGGGCTTTCAGTGCTTCCATAACAACCATGTTTTCAAATATTGCTCCTGTCAGTGATGTGATTCCAATCTCTTTCGGACTTGAGATTCTTGCAAGGGATACAAGAAGTCCTGTTTCTATGAAATATATTTTAGGAGTTTTTACAGCTCTGCTTGTCAAATTCCTGCTCCATGGCGGAAGAAAATATATTATATATGCGTTTTCAAGCAGTCCCGTCCATTCTTTTATAGTTGTTGAGCTTACTCCCACTTCCCCGGAAATTGCTGTATGGTTGACCAGTTGAGCTGCTCGTCCCGCCATTATTTCAAGGAAAACATGAAATTGATGCAGGTCTGAAAAATTCTTTTCTTCTCTTATGTCCTTATCAAGATGGATTGAGCGGTAGTATGAATAGTATTCGGAAGGGACGATTCCCGGACTGCTATAGATGTTGGGCATGAAGCCTGTGAACATCTGCTCATTTCGAGGCAGTGTTATCCCTGCATTTGTTAGTTCCATGAGAGAGAGCGGTAAAAGATAAGCTGTGGCTGTTCTGGTTGCAAGAGATTGTGCAACCGCTTTTCTTACTTCTTTCTGATAGCTTCCTGTTAAGATGTATTGTCCGTTTTTGTCGCTCTTGTCAACATTTGCCTGAATCTGGCTTATTAGTGATGGTACTCGCTGAATTTCATCTATGATGAGAGGCGATGGATGATTTATCAGGAAACCTTTTGGATCTTCTATTGCTTCCATGCTCAATGCAGAATCTTCAAGATTGATGAATTCGTATTCCTGGAAAACTTTCTTTGCTAACGTAGATTTTCCTGCCTGTCTTGGCCCGAATATTGTTAATACTTTGTAAGTACTGGCGAGGCGCTTTAAATCTGGAGCCAATATTCGTTCGATTATTTTCATTCTTTCCTGTCCTTAAACTCATTCTATGTTTTTCTATACATTTTTCAAGTTCAATTTGAGATTTGTATAGAAATGAAGAGTTTTAGCTTCATTTCTTTTAGTATGGATGGCCTTATTTCAGCAATAGTAATTGCTACCATCTTCCTGTTAAGCACTTGTTCACGACCTTGGAAAATAATATAAGAATAATAGACTATACTCTGATAGGAGGTTTTTATGGCTGATAACGTTAGACCGGAGTCTCTAAAGAGAATAGAGACTGCAGAAGCTGCGAATGCTTTCATTTCCGAACAGATTTCAAAGATAAAGGAGCAGGTAAAGGACGGAAAGGTTCTTCTGGCCCTCTCTGGAGGTGTTGATTCCTCCGTGGTCGCGGCTCTTTTAATCAAGGCTATTGGTAAGAACCTTGTATGTGTTCATGTAAATCATGGCCTTTTAAGAAAGGGGGAGCCTGAGCAGGTTGTCAAGGTTTTCAGACATGAGATGGATGCGAACCTCATATATGTCGATGCAGTAGATCGTTTCCTCGATAAGCTTGCAGGAGTCGAAGAGCCGGAAAAGAAGAGGAAGATAATAGGAGCTGAGTTCATAAGGGTTTTCGAAGAAGAAGCAAGAAAACTGGAGGGAATCGGATTCCTTGCCCAAGGGACAATCTATCCTGATATCCTCGAAAGCGACGGGGTAAAGGCACATCACAACGTAGGTGGTCTTCCAGAGGATCTTAAATTCGAACTTGTTGAGCCTCTCAAGTTCCTCTATAAGGATGAGGTAAGGGTCGTGGGAAAGGCCCTCGGCCTTCCAGATAGCATGGTCTATCGTCAGCCGTTCCCAGGTCCTGGGCTTGGTGTAAGATGCCTTGGGGCTATCACACGTGATCGCCTTGAGTGCGTAAGGGAGTCCGATGCAATACTGAGAGAAGAGTTTGCGAAGAATGGCTTGGAAGGAAAGGTGTGGCAGTATTTCACAGCTGTTCCAGACTTCAAGTCCGTTGGTGTGAAAGACGGCAAGAGATCATTCGAATATCCTGTAATCATTAGGGCTGTAAATACAAAAGATGCAATGACCGCAACAGTAGCAGAGATACCATTTGCTCTTCTTTCCCATATAACAGACAGAATTCTGAAGGAAGTGAAAGGTGTTAACAGGGTTGTATTCGATATGACACCAAAGCCCTGTGGCACAATCGAATGGGAATGATTACACTTTTTACGTAATATATAAATCGTTGTAAAACAAGTACTTGTTTTATGACGATTTTTTATTTTATGTCGATTATCGCTATTATTTCAGATTTTTCCTTCCAAATTCCTACCAGCGAAAAATCCTTAAAACTGATATACGTATTATTTCTATTATCGCAACAGCAAAATAATTACTTTGCTTATAATAAATAAGCAGACAATGTTTTTACAAAGCCCGTCAACCTTGCTTTTCTTGTTAGAAACAAGTTCTTTATCATCTGTTTCCTGACGCGTATTCCCCCATGTTTATGTCTATGACATCCCTTGGTGGCTGGATCAGCGCATTCTCATACTGGCACGTCCATTGTATGCGTCTGCTCATCCGGCCGTCTTCTACGCCATCTACGGTTTCGCCATCTTTGATCGGATTATTGTTTGTAAGGATATACGAAAGCACATTATACGCATGGTTGACCACCCAGTCAGGATCCATGCCATGGAAATGGTACTGAAGATCTGGCAGGAATAGGGTACCCATGCCTAATGTATCCACGAGCATATCATCCGTTCCCTGAATAGTGAAGAATCTGACATTGACACCGAACTTTATGAAACGATCCGGACCTTCAATCTGGTGTGAGCGCACATCCTCTGCCAGAAACAGCTTCCCACTGTTCTGAAAATAGAATGCCTCGCATGTAGGATAAAGCTCTGCAAGCGCATCCATGAAGTCAGCATCCAGATCGGCACGCTCCAGGGCAGGAAGTGCTGCTGCCAGCATGTCAATCGCAACAACCTGATACTGGCATTCCCTGAAGATCCTCTCCCTGTCTTCCTGGCAGTCCCACATCTGGCTCATGAGGAAATCATCGAATCCTTCTCCCTCAAAGCTGCTGCATCCCATGACCATGAGCTGCACCGGTCCTTTTCCGTCCTTGAACTCGGCAATATGCTCCAGAGCGGCAAAGCCCGCTGTCTGCTTGTCATGGCAGAAACACTCTATCGGACCGATATGCTTTGCAATTACTGCAGTCATCTTTGCCTTATCAGGCATATCCACTGGTTTTTTGAAGAGCATCTGGATGATAAACGGTCCCCCATAATGAAATGCGTTGTCATCCTTCAGTTCCTGTTGGAATATCTTATCGCTCATTTTCTTTCCTCCTTTCCATTTATAAATCCTCTGAATCCGAATTCCATTTCCTTTCTGATGAACTATCGGTATCCAGAGCTTCACTGAATATCTTTGTAGGATACTTCTGTTCCATATGATACCCATACCCAGAAAATGTAATCAGAAGTCCAGCATGATTGGCACCTGATGATTCTCGGCGAACAGCATAGCCTGCCAGAACATCGAGAAGGCAAATTTAGCCAGTGCCTGGGTATCGTACTTTGTGTGTTCCGGTATATCTTCTTTGCTGAACTGTCCATTCTGGTCCACAGTGCCATCAACAGGATAACCTTCGGTTTCAGACCATCCGATGATTGTTGTCTCATCAGCCTGCCATGCCAGCTGGTTCAGCTTATCCAGCTCTTTCCTAAGACCTCCGATTGTTCCAATTGTGACTTCATTCCCATTGGGCATGGGAGCCTGGAATATGAAGCTGTCAGAAATCGGGAGCCAGCAGACAGTACCTCTGAAGAGTGACCATACCCGTTCATGATCCCCCGCAAGCCTTGCGATCAATGGATGTTCCCCGAAGTCCCAGTCCTTTTCCACATCTGGAGGTACAGGTTCGTTGTATGTGTGGCATGCAGCTACAAGGAGCATGGCTCCAAAGGCATCCCAATCAGGTTTGTCAGTGTAGTAGGGTTTCTCATTATCCTCTTCCCATGGGGCATATGGTTCTTTGCCACCTGTGTCCAACGCGTTAAGTATCTGGTCCCGCCAGTTTTCCACTGCATCCTGCACCTCTTCCGGAGACAATGCATTCTCGTCATTGATATCATCTTCATCTGGTGAGATCCTGCTGAATGAGTATCCGCTCTCCTCTGCCCATTGCTGGACAATGGTCCTCCAGTTATGTGTGTAATAACGCGTAAGCGTTCCTGCATAGATATCAAGTCCCATGAATGCCTCCTTTCACTATATGGCCTAATCAATCCTCATCGTTTCTATGATCAATGATTCTTCTATCCACTGCATAATCCTTCTTTTTCATCAGTACATTGATAGATGCTCATAGTCCCGTAATCGGTGTGCAGAACCAGTCCTTTATCAGTGAATGCGAAACTCGTCTGTTTCACAACAAATGGATCACAGATGGAAGCTATCAGTTCTCGCCTGTCAGTATCCCACAGCTCTATGGGGGAGTTGCCCCGTTCCTGCTGGACTGCCATCAGGCTTCCCCTTATCCTGACTGTGCAGGTATCTGAAAGGCTTAGTCCCTGTCGTACGGTAAAGGGGAAGGGGTTCTCTGTCTCTTCTCCAGTTTCTGCCTGATAGAACTTCCCTCCCACTGAGAAGCATTGGTCATACGGAGAAAAGAAAGGATGCCATCCATCATTCTGGATTACGACTTTTCGTCCAGTATTCAGATCAACAATCACATACTCGCCTTTTGTGACCTGATAGGCAGCTTTGCTTTGCTGTGGAGACAGCATCCCAAAGCAATAGTATGCAAAAGCAGGATCTTTTGATTTTCTGCACTTCACGCATTCCTTCCATATTTCCCTGTTGTCCGCAAAGTCAAAGACGACAATCTCCTCACCCGTGTACCACAAGGCAAGGTTCCCGCTTCCATCCAGCATGGTCTTCATACTGTTCTTTCTGTTTGCGAAAGGCTTGATCTCATGGGTATGGAGAGAAAACTGCTCCAGAAGATAGCTGTTATTCATTATCAGCGTGTCATTTGGGCAAAGGACCTGTTCGTAAGTCATTCGTTTTGCCCCCAGGGAAACAGTTTCGATTATCTTTCCGTTTCCGTCAAAGTGATAGAGAATCTCGTCATCAAAATTCCCTGATACTCTTGTCAGGAAGAAATCATCCCTGTGGGGACTGGTTGCCAAAGGCATGAAGCCATTGTTATCTCTTCCTACGAATCTGTGGCAGATCGCTTCTCCTGTTGCAGCCTCTGGCTTCTGATAGACAAAGCCTTTTCGCAGCTGTTCCATCATAGCACTTGCAGCTTTGCTCCTGACTTGGAAAGCGGAGTCGCACTGGATTTCCTTGACCCTCCCTCCGTTCAGGCATGTTCTGATTGTCAGACCATCTACCTCAAGCTGCCACTGTTTATTTGTAATGGGATTGATGAAAACTCTCTCCATCAGGGTAGGAACCTCCTTCTTTATGTCATCTCATACAGCAAAGCTGTATCGCTGTTTACCAGTTTCAGGTGAGCATTCAGTGTTTCAAGCCCTTCCTGAACTGCTTCTGTGGAGAGATCCCAATCCAGAGCGATTCCCTCTGCCAGTTCCTGGATATCATGTTCTTTCAGCGCCTTCAGCAACCTGAATGCCAGTTCTTTGTCTATCAGAACACAATCCAATGTATCCTCTGTCTGTGGGGCGGTAAAGCGCATATCCAGATCCAGTTCGCATTCACACCAATCCCAGATAGCCATATATACAGCTCCGGAACAGTTGCCATCGTGCAGCATCTGACGCTGTTTGTTCCTTATCAGATAAAATGATGCAATCTGCGACATCCCTTCCTCCTGATTTCTTCTCGATCTCCAGTAGCAAATATTGCCTTACCATGTTCCACAGCATAGAAAACCATTTCCTGCATGGCGGCTCAGAATCCAATATCTCTTACCTCGGAATGCCATGCGGTTTGCAGTTCATCTTAAGTGGAACAACCGTGAATGCAGGTAAGCTGTCTACGGAAATCCATCTGTTCATCATTCAGCTGTATTGATAGTGTTTTTGCCATCGTTGCCTTATTCTGCACCTCCTATCAATCCCACCAGAAGTACCAGACCGTGGACTGCCGCAGGACATCTGCAAGAGATCCAACCGTGTCTTCCTCCTGTCCCTGATCGATTACATCAGGACAGAAGCCATACTGCTCAATGGCCGTATCCATTGCCTTGTCTTCAGGAATTGGGGAATCAAGCATGAATTCCAGCTCATCGTGTGTCACTGCGGCAGGAACTGCTCCGTATTCCTCTGCCCAGTATTTCGCGACAGCCATCAGGACTGGCGTATCGGGGCAGTCATTCCAGCCTCCGAATGGAAGATATGCGAAGATCTCCCACGGTTTTCTCACCGGTATCTTTGCAAGGATGAGAGGGTAGGTCATTCCATTTTCATCATTCCAGTAGCTTGTAAGGCGGCAGTTGTCATAGCCGCCTTCCATGCTGCCCAGGATTTCCTCTTCCCAGTCCATCTCATCATCTTCTGTTTCTTCCTTCCTTTGATCTATAAGCGCCTTCAGTGTATCTTTCCCGTTCCCGACTGGGGCAGAAAGCATTCTCTCCCTGTACTTTGACACCTTATCGGGAGCGAATGAATAGTCATCGTTGCCATCACTATCCGGGTCGGAATTCATGATAAGGCACTCCCACAGGGTTTCATCTGATGCATTGATGAGTATTGGGATAAAGCCTTCATGTGCAGCATCGCGCCTAGCATAGCTGTATGCCGACATGGTTGGGTCATCATCCTTCATGGAAGGAAAGTAGGTGCACTCGCAACCAAGGTATTCCATGAATGCCTGAGCTAGATCAGAAGGTTCAAGGGTATCCTCATCAAAATCCTGTCCCTGCCAGTTCTCGAAGCGCCTTCCGATCACCTTTGCCATCGCTTGATAGTATTCTTCATCAAACGGGATGAAGAGGTATGCCTCATCCTGGATCTCATCGGAGTAATTCCGTTCTTCTCCAATCATACCGATGGCATAGTTGTCGATATCGCTAGGGTAATATGGACTATCCATCTCACCATAATAGTATGAGGCAAACGCACGGCCCTTTTTATTGAACATAGGACCTGTAAGCTGTCCATCCAGTTCATCCCTGATGAAAATCCTCAAATCCACGCTGGATGGATTTTTCTTTACTTGCTTCACTGTTTCGCTGTATTCCTTCAGGAAGTCTTCTCCCATCAGGTCATTTTCCATGCACCAGCGGAGATATATTGCCATGTGGCTGTAGGCGTTCAGCTCATCTACGGGCAGTCCCTTCTCATGGATAGTCTCAATGTGGAAATCTGCATCATCCATCTCCTCAGGTGTATAGACCTCAACATCTTCAGGATTGTTATCACTATCATCATCGTCTTCAGGGCCTCCATCCGAAGGCTTGTACGAGATCTTCAGTGTCATCTGGTCTTCTGGGAGTCCAACCCCAGGGCTCCGCGTGATTGTGTGCTTGTCGTTCTCTGTGAATCCGATTGTCTCGCCGTCCTTAAGCACGACATCGCCATTCAGGACATATGATACGATATTTGCAAGGAAGCCATGCAGCTCTTCCGGCTTTGCATCCGCATCCAGAACTTCCATCTCATCCTTTCCGAAGATATCCATCCCATATGTATAGGCATTCATGCCTTTCTCGCCTTTGTACAGGCCGAACCAGATCCAGTTGAAGATGGGCAGCTCGTCTTCCTTCATCATGTCTGCAAAATGCTCATAGTATTCAGGTTGGAAGACGACTCCGCTTGTGTAGATTCCTGTTGCATATTCCTGACGACAGCATGTGGCAATTATCTTTGTATATAGCTTGCCTTTCTTTATGAAATCATCGCCTTTGCCAAGAACTGCCACCATTATATGGGCTTTGTGTTTTTCCGCGGCCTTCACCGCATCAGGCCAGAGGTAATTGTTCTCTGCATTCTCCTCGGCCTCTTTTCCTGGAATCGGGTATGGCATCAGGCTGATGGCAGCCATCATGTCATCGGTCTCGAATACTAGGGTAGTATCATCGCTCTTGTCTTCGCTCTCGTCATGTTCATCCACCGTGATATCCCATTTCTCCTTCATATCATGGATGAACTGCGCCTTGTCCCATTCTCCTTTGGATAGCAGTACGAAGCCTGTGAATACTCCCCTGTGGTCGCTCTTCTCCGCCTCTTTACGCTCGGCAATCCTCCTTTCACAGTCACCGATTACAGCCTCAGCATCCTCGTCTGCAGGATCAAGCTCTGCCCATTTCCTGGCATAGGGAAGTGCATTTTCCTCCTGGCCGAAGAGATACTGGTATCCATAGGCCATCCTCATGTTCCACTCAGCCTTGTCTTCTCCATCTTTCCTAACGGATTCCAAGGCATTGATGGCTTTGTTGAGAGCTTTGTCTCCTTTGTAGCTTGGCGTTCCTTCCTTATGGTCTCCGATGATTGCATAGTTCTCCAGAGCTCTGGCAAGGGCATATGCTGTGCGGTAGTTCCTCCAGTCTTCAGGGATTGCGTTCAGTGCCTGGATGCAGCGTGTGTACTCATCTTCATCATTCCATTTCTCAAGCTGTGCAAAGAACTCATCTGCATCCTGCGGTGTGTATGGTATGTAGTCCATCCCTGTGAGCGTCTCCTCAAGCTCATCAGTTTCGGTTTCATCTTCATCATCGTTATCGTTGCCTTCATTCTGGTCCTTGAGCTTTATGGCTTTCGCTTCACGCCTGAATGTATGGAAGCCTGCCCATGGCAGATCAGTCTTCTCGAAGAAGTCCGATGCCATATCAAGAGCCTTTCCGATATCCCATGCGATGAAGTCAACATAGCCATACTGGAGGCCGGTTGCACCGCCGATGAGAGTAAGTGCTTCCGGTCCGTCTCCTTCAG
Organism: uncultured Spirochaetaceae bacterium; assembly: GCA_944389025.1. GTDB lineage: Bacteria > Spirochaetota > Spirochaetia > Sphaerochaetales > Sphaerochaetaceae > Ornithospirochaeta. The sequence goes on along the minus strand of CALXKU010000013.1, from coordinate 7,906 downwards.
TCAGCGCCTCTTCCAGCTTGTCACGGAAATCGAAGATCTTCTGGCTGCCTTCTTCTTCCTGAAGGGTATCAAGGGGATAGAAGAGAAATCCCGCAACGCTTCCATCTGCATGGAGATTGTCCATGAAATCATTGTCCCCATCCAGATATCCGTTGATAAGCGGTACACAGCATGTGGATCCTGCTATGATATCCAGGCGCAGATCCGCATCTGGATTCTTGTCAGGTTCCATGCTGTATCCTGTATATGATGTTTCAAGATATTTTGCTGGGTCAGCGGAGAGGTCCATTCCTTTTTCCTGCAGCTTGTCTGGTAACTGGGACATGGTGATGGATGGCTCTGCTTTCGGAGTCTCAAGGACATCGAAGCTGTCTATGTATCTCATATGGGGAATCTCTCCCAGAACCTGGTCGGTGATGGTAGTGAGCATCCACCATGCGCGTCCTTCATTTTCCTGAAGCATTGGCAGCAGCTTTTCACAGTAGGCAGAGATCCTGAAGCTGTTCTCTTCAATCTCTTCAAGCCAGATCTGCACATCATCACCTGAAATGTCCCATCCATCGTCGGTACGGAGCCCTATGTTCCTGGAAGGCTGCCGGCCTACCAGAATGTTCCAGTGTTCAAGGATCTTCTCCGGAGCATGCTTCTGGAAATAGACCAGCTCGAAGAGCTTGACCTTATCACCCTCTGGAGTGAGTATCAGCTCGTATTTCTTACCGTTGAAGCCCATTTCGAAGCTGATCTCATCAAAGGCCAGATTCAGGACTTCATTCATCTGACTCACAAGTTCATCACCATGCGTATGATTCTTGTCATTGTCCATCATCTGGCGGAATTCAGATTCCATCTCGGCAAATGTTTCCCACCACAGCTTTGTCCGTTCACGGAAGCATTCAGAGAACTGGGGAAGGGAAATCCCTTTCCTGCACCAGTTGATAAATGTCTTTGTATCCTCGTCATCTGGCTGTAGCTCAAGAGCTTTCTCAAAGTATCTCAGTGCTCGCCCTTCCTGATCTAGATAGAAATAGGAGTATCCCATGCGGAAGTTCCAGAAATAGTCATCCTTGAAGTATTCTTCATGAGGTTCCAGCAGGGCGATTGCCTTCCTGAACATCTCTCTTTTTCCAGGTACTGCTAGATTGTTGTATGCGCGGGCCAGTTCGCTGTCCATCTCCGGCGTCCGTTCTGCATCAGGAATCGCTTCGAGTGCATCTATTATCTTCTGGAACTTATTCTCCTCATGCCACTTCTGGCACTGCTTTAAAATATCCATATTCTCTTCCTCCTCGTCCTGTTCTGGTTTCCAATCTTTAATTTGCTGGAACACTCCGTTTCCGTCCCTCTCAAAAGCGCATGGGGCATGGGTATTCAGCAGAGGTATGATCTCAGGATCATCATTGCAGATTGTGTTCAGGGAATATATTCCGGCATTGTTCGGATCATCCATATATCCATCGCTTTCATCGCCTGCAGTAAATCGCCAGCCGCTATCCCAGTCTCCGTCCGCTTTCTCACGATAGCAGTAGCCAATCCTGCAACCCTCAACCGTGATGCGGTTTGTTGCGATGCAGCCAGCAGGCCCTTTCCATTCAGGGAGCATTTCCTTCATATCCTCAGCTTTCACATAGTAGTCACGGTTCTTGCCCGCAGACCAGTACAGCTCTTTCCGAAGAGCCTCCACCTGATGTGCCATGTCCTTTATCTCATCGTCATTCATCATCTCATGTAGGTCATAGGTGAGGGGATCATTGGCGAAATCCGCAAGGGTTTTGTCCATTTTATCATGCTCTTCTGGCGTGGCTGTGATGCGGATATGGCGTGTAGGAGTGTGGTATGGATCAAGCTCTTGGAGATTTACACTTCCGCTGATGGCACATTCCAGCATGATGGCAGCCAGGTCGATGACAACATCGATAGCGAAATGGAAGTCAATTTCAGTTCCATTGGAATGTATGAATTCAAGATACTCGATTGTATTATGGAAATCCCAGTTCTGCTTATCCAATCCTATTCCTGCAAAGATCTCACTGAGGGGTATCTCATCTTTCTTCTGGTCCGTAAGGAATTCTACGAGGTTTAGGCTGTCATCGGATCCTCCTATGTAATTGCCCCAGTATTTGTCTATGTACACAATTAGTTTCTCCTCTATTTCCGCATTAATGTTCCATTGTCTATGAAAGCTGCTTCCCGTATACACTTAAGTGATTCCGGTTCCAGCAGGAAATCCCTCAGATTCGGGTCCTCAAAGAATGACATAGGGCGTACCTGTGTTGGTCCAGCTACTGCCCATAGACGCGATGTTGCTAACTGCATAGCTGTGTGGAGTGCCTTGTCCCTGTCCCCAAGATAGAGATAACGGGCAATTGCATCCTGATATGAGGACTCGGCCATAGGTACATCCTGAATGCTTTCAAACAGCTCTATAGCATCCTTTGCAGTTCCGAACATACAGCAGTGGTTGTATAGCTTCCTCCTGTCATCAGGATCATTCAGATTCGCTTTCCTGTTCTTGGCTGTAAGTTCCTTCCAGAGCTCTTCCTTCGTCCTTGGTTCTTCTGGCTCATGGTATGGATAATTCCTGTTGTCTTCGCTGAATGGCATTTTGCCGCGCTTCAGGCAGTCTTTCAGGATATCGCAGAAACGATCCCTCTGAGGTCGCCCATTATCTACTCTGATGCGTTTCTGCTCTTCAGTCAGCGCATCTATAAGCTCCGGCTCCCTATGAAGCCTGATAGCAGCTACGGTCATAGCAGTCATATGCTCATTGCTCACATTGCTGTAGTACCATTCCTCCAGCCAGGGGAGAACAGTCTTGTCCAGATCAAGTGCCTTGTCATATTTCAAGTTGAAATAAGCGACCTCTGCCTTGATTGCCGCAACCTGATGAGGATATTTCTCTGAAAAGCTCTCAAGGGTTTCCAGTGCTTCTGGATTTCCATCCATGATGCCATAGCAGACAATCCGGAACTTCTTCGGCAATCTGATGATTTCCAATTTGTCGCCTCCTGGTGCTCAGTCTGTAGAAGAGAAACATCATCAGCCTTCTTATGTGGATGATTCACTATCGAAGATCACAGAAGCCAATATGTTTCTAAAAAACATCTTGCATTAAGCATAGCATGCCATTTTGGAGGATTCCATGAATTTCTTATTATTCTTGAAGTTGCATATATTAGAAATCAATATCTTGAAGGGTATGGTAGTGAAGAAACTATTGCTATACTTTTTATTATGTGAATTCTTTACTATCAATCCGGATGATTGGGCGGTAGAAGTCATAGTCGCCATTCAGCGTACTGTTCTCATGCTTTTCTGGCTTGTAGTGCGGGGAGCAGGGGAGATAGCCCATAAATGGCCCCAATCCTCCACAGATATTGCAGCCGCCGTCACCGCCGCATGTGGTGAAGGATTCTGCCTTTACGACTTCCCTCATATAGGGATCATAAGCGATTGATATACCGAAGAAATTCGGCTCTTCCATATCGTATGGGCGCTCTTTCTCCTCCATGTCTCCAAACCAGTGGAGACGCATAGAGTAGTCGAGTCCATCTCCCCATGGAAACAGAGTACGGCAGCCACCTCCGCATAGATACGCCCATTCATCTGCCGTTGGCAGCGAAAGGCCCTGCTTTTCCAGCATGGCAATAAACGTATCATAGTCTGTGCTGTTATAGATCCAGATCTGAAAGCCATTTCCCATTCGCTCAATTCTTGCTGACTTGTGTAAGGTAAGGCTATCAAGGTCGCTCCAGGCAAAATCCCGGAACTCTTTCAGCCAGTCAGGATGGCTTTTCAGTCTGGGATCATCCATCTTGACTGGTTCCCAGCAGAGTTCCTCCAGCTCCCGCCCCACCAGCATAGGGCCAATGGCTGCCTGCCGAACGGGAGCCATGCTTTTTCGGATCATCTCTTCCGGATCCTGCGGTTCCATCTCCCATTCTTGAAACAGATAGTCCAGTTCCTTTTGGGTGTCCTGATTCGGGCCAATTGCGAAGCGGTCCCAGCCCAGAGTAACGGTATTCCCTGGAACGAATACAAATTCCCTCTCCGCTTTCCTGAATATACCAGTGGTACAGCTCTGTCCCCAGCGGTCAAATGAATGCAGGCCAAGAAAGGCCATATCATAATGGGTAGCCAGGCTTTCCATCAATGCCAGCTTCTCTGTGTTATCCATTTTATTGAATAATGATCGGGACAATCTATCATTCATGGTGAGTTCTCCTGCAGGCTATCCAGATTCTCGTGCAGATCGCCTTCTATCAGATGTTTGACGATAGCTTGGTTCAGTTCCTTCTTTTGATGATAGTCTGCCTGGGCTGCATCGTATGCACATTCTTTCATCAATGCTTCTGTCGTAACGCCTTGTCTTTTATGATAAAGATGACCAAAAGCATAGCATATTGATTTCAGAAAGCCAAAGATGTAATCATGATCTCCCTTCATGTATGGTATATCGTTGAAAGAGCCCATACCACCATACGCCTGAAGATGGTGAGAGACATCTTTCCGTTGGATCCAATCATCGATATCCTGATTCAGCCATTCAATCCAGTTCTTGAATTCCGGGTGGTCTATCTGCAGGATTGTTCGAAGGCTTAGCAGAGCTTCAGTGTAAATGTCTGTCTGTTTCATTTTGCATCAATCAAGGGAGCTATTCATTTCTCCATGATGAAATTGCTTTCCTCAATAATCTCAAATTCTGTTTTCACAGAAAATGAAAACTGATTTGGTGGAAAGCACTATTTCAAAGCTCGGCCTTTTTCCAGGGGCTTTCTTCATCGGAAAGCAATCCTTCTGCGATGCTCATGATACCTGACAGGTATTCTGAATTTCCTGACCACATTGCTCTTCCGAAAATATATCCCTTTGCAAACTCATTCCAGTCCGGATATTCTTCTTTGCAGGCTTTATGAGCATTCTCTATATATGCCCAGGCTTCTTCCTCGTTGATATAGCCGCAGTCATAGCAGCTACGCGTCACCATAACCAATCTGCCCATGTCCCAGGCAGTTATTGAGATCTTTGCAATCTCGGAAACATCAGAGAAGTATCTATTTTCAGCCAAAACAGGAAGCGCGGATTGCAGATTCATGAAATATTCCATGAAGCTCATCTGCTCATCTTCATCCAGCATGCTGTAATCAATTCCTTCTCCGGTACCAGAATATAACTGCTTCATAGTATCGAAGAACACCCTGTGGCCTCTTTCATACAGCCAGTTCAATGTTTCGATTGCCGATTCGTGATCTGTGATATCATAGAAGTTCCCAAGGTTCTCCTTGATTTCACTCTCTTGCTCTCCGGTTGTCAGGCTATCACAGTAATAACATGTTTGCTCTGAATTTATTGCTCCGACATTCAAGGCTGCAAGTCTCTCATTTGATAGGTTTTCTGGGGTAGGGTTCTCCCTGTATTGCTTGTTTGACAGGACTTTCTGCATTTTCCTGATGAAACCCATATTCTTATCTCCTTTTTTTCCCGGATATTCAATTTTACCTGAACTCTAGGCATATTCATTATTCTTACATGATAGAATCCAATAAATCAGATTAGCAAGAAAAAAGCGATTTTGAGTTCAGAACCTGTGGTTTTCTGCTTTTTATCGTTTTCGTTCGGAGAACTTATCCTATCTGCTCTGAAAGGCCATAATCATAGGCATGCTTTTTCCCAGATAGACTCAAATTCCGTTTTCTCTATCAATCTTGCATGGAATTCATCTCCCCATATATGATCATTCAACTCTTCTACAGTAGGAATAGGGATAATCTCTATTGCTCCGTCGTAGAGAGAAGAGATGGCACGGATATGTCCATCTGAAAAGATGTCTATGGAACGAAGACCCAGCCGCTCATTTGCCAGATCCACTTCATAGAGAATAGCAATAGGTTCTCCATCTGGTGCATTTTCCCAATTGAGTTTGATGTATTCTGTCATTCTGTTTCCATATTGTATACCAACTTTTCATGAATCAATCTGTTCAATGTTTTTCGGACAAAGGAATCTGCAGTCCGTCAGAAGCTCTTCAAGCTTCTTTGTCAATTCCTCTACAATGGCATGGCAGGGATTCTTATACCCCACAATACCCCATTTCTGCAGTTCTACGCAGTGAAGGGTCCCATAGGAACCCAGCATAAAGTCTGTAAGCTCTGTAACCAGCCGATAACCTTCTGAGTTGTCCACATTCGTCTGCCCATCTTCTGTGGTCATTAAGCCGATGATTCCCACTGCCACGGTGAAGGCACCGCAGCAGGAATGCTCTGTCTGCATTCCAATACCCATTAGAGAGAACATTTTTCGTGTCTCTTCTGACAGGTTCAGCTGGTAATATTCATTGCAGGCTATGAACATGGCCTCGGCGCAGGTCAATTCTGTGTCGATATGATATTGGTTCACCAGTTCATAAAGCTTCATTATTTCTGCCATACTGTACTCCAATCACAAAGCATTTCATTCTGTGTTACTCGGCGTAACTCGTCCCGTACCTCCATCAGCGCAAAGCCCAGCAGGTTCTGTCCTCGCCATTTCATCGGGTCCTGAGCCTCTGGTGAACTGGTCGCGAGGCGGATGCCCCAGATAGCATCGTAGGGGCTGGCCTCCACCAGCACACTGTCACCAGTGGAGAGGAGAAACTCTCGCAGATAGCGGTTCTGACTGAATTTGTACCAGTTGCCACACAGCACAATGGTGTATTTTAACTTGTCCCATACCTTCTGGTCGAAGCCCCGCACCTTGCGGCCCAGAGCCTTGATCTGCCGGGGATTGTTGCACGCCAGGATCTCCTTGCGCCTCTCCTCGTCACCAAACAGCTGGGCTTTGCTTGCCATCATATACTGCTCCATGTAGAGGTAGGAGTCAGCCATCGTATAGAAGTCCTCCATCCACCATTGGCTGAGACAGCTTTTTGAAATACTGCCATCCTCAGCAGGCTGGTGGCCCCAGAACAGACACATTTCCCTTTTCCTGCCAGCAGCAAATTCATGCTGGAAATACTCCTTAGTATACTTTGGTTTGCCTTCAGGTCTCCATGCTTCAATGCAGAAATCGCCATGCACTAGCACTTCGCTGTCATCCTTGTCATCCCACCAGCCTTTCCATGTCACTGGTTCAGGAAAAAGTGCACGATATTCAATCCGCTCCTCCGGAGTGAGAGCCTTCAGCCAATCGCCAAATCGGTATATGTAATCCTCCCCATAGCCCATGCGCCAGCCAATGGAGTATCGCTCAATCTCTCGGTGGGCTAGCCAAGGGGGAGGCATTATTTTCTTATCTTGTAGTGCCATAGGGTTTGTCCTTTCCTGTTAGATGCTACCGTAGTTCTTCTTTCACATCCAGAGGAACGCCATCCAGGGATTTAATCTGTGCCAGTTCCGTTTCAGTCAGATTTTTCAGAAAAATGCAATATTCATCCGGGTGGCCTCCCACAAACTCCATTTTAGGCATCCTGATCTGTTCCGGGGTGGTGATCCATAGGCAAGGTTCTCCTGTCGCCCAAAACCGCGTCAGAGTAAGAATTTGGCCATTGAAAACTACTGTCTGGTACATCGTCAGCCCCTCATCAAAAATCACGAAGCTCATCAAACTTCTCGATCAGGGCATCTTTCTGGAGCGTGTCGCCTGGCAGGGCATCCAGGATACACCGCAGGGCCATGTAGATTTCATCCCGCTCTTCGGTTTCGATGAAGCGCATCTTGTTGAATGTCTGGGTGTAGGCTGCCACCGCCTCCAGCGCCTGGGCCCGGGCGTCCTCGCCCGGCTCAGCGGCCAGCTTCATCAGCTGGGAACGGGTCTTGCGGTATTGATTGGCTGCCTTTTTCGCAGCGGAGGCGGGAATATGCTCCGCACCGTCCCAGCCCCGGAAGGGATTGTCCAGGTTTTGCGCCAGCCACTCCGGTTTCCGGGCCTTAGT
>CALXKU010000012.1 GCA_944389025.1 uncultured Spirochaetaceae bacterium | reverse complement strand
GTTGTCCATTGCAAGCTCAACCACACCTTTTATTATTTGACTGTCCTATTGACAGGGTGCATACCAGAGCGGATGTCGGACTTCGATACCTCATATGAGGCATGGAAGCGTTCTGTGTTGAAACCGGAAGCTCCATCTTCTAGCCTTGGCTAAGATGGGGTGGTTCACTTTAGCAGATGGTTTGTCCGTGCAGAGAATGATTCCGATTGGATCATTGTCATCAGCGTCATTAATCTCTGCTTTGTAGTAATTGAGGTACATATTCAGCTGTCCTACAGCAGCAGGTAGCAGTTTCCTTGTTTTCAGTTCGATAATCATATATGCCCTAAGGATTTTGTTGTAGAAGACCATATCAGCATAGTAGTGCTCATTGTCGAATGTGATTCTCTGCTGTCTACCGACGAACATGAAACCCTTGCCAAGCTCCAAGAGAAATTTCTCAATGTGATTAATCAGTGCCTCCTCTAAATCAGCTTCCATTACCGGTTTGTTCTCAGGAAGTCCTACGAACTCAAAAACATAAGGATCTCTAAGGATGTCTTCTGGCTTCTCGATTTCCTGACCTTTCTCAGCAAGTCGTTTTACCTCTTCTTTGCTTCCTTTCCCTCGTGAGAGTAGAAGACGTTCGTAGAGTGATGAATCAAGCTGTCGTTTGAGCTCTCTGACGGACCATTTTGAAGCTATACATTCCTTTTCGTAAAAGTTACGTTTGCTGTCTTCAGTGATTGTAAGAAGTTCACAGTAATGAGACCAGCTCAATTTAACAGACAGTGTCTGTTGATTTGGATATGTGAGAAATAGCCGGCGCATAAACTGGAGATTTGAAATCGAGAATCCATTCCCCAATTCTTCTTTAAGAAGTTTGGAGATATGTTTGAGTGTCTGCTCTCCATACTGTGCTCTTTCCTTATTTTTCTGTTCGTTTTCAATAATAATTCTTCCGATACTCCAGTATGCGGAAAGCATTTCGGTGTTGACGCTGTGGACGATGTTCTTTCTGGATGTGATGATTATTTCTTTGATGCTTTCTATGAGTTTTCTTTCGTTAGCTGCAATATCGAAATTCTTCATTTAGCTCTCCAGTTTAAAATTGTAGACGATGGGTAATGGAGTGTGCAAGGAACTTTCTAACTCCTTTCTTTAAGATTTCTGTGATTGATCCCATCCTTCGTTGCCGCTCAGCGAATGGAGCTTCTGTTTTCTCCTGAGTTACAATGGCTAAGTTTTACACTCATTCTTTTTCTTCTCATCGTCTGTGTTTTTACTATAGCATATAATTACTTATATTACAATATTTTATTGCGATAATCCTATACTTATTGATGATACAAGTATTATTGATATATATAGAATCCAAAGATTCCATGCAATTCATCTCTATCTTTCACATTTTCAAGTTCAGAAGGTGGAATCATTATGCCTTTTTGTGTCAAAAACGATTTCCTTTTTCACTGCGTTGCTCTCGTGATTTTTCAGTATCTTGGCACTTGCGATGTACGGCTTGAATGCATTAGTCAAAAAAATAATAAAAACAGAATAGCCATGATATAATGACTCTTAGGAGGATGTATGTTAAGACTTTTTCTGGACTCTGCAGATATCGATGAGATACGCAACGTATACAGTCTCATAACTCTTGATGGGGTTACGACTAATCCTAGCATCCTTGCCGGTAGCAAAAATAAGTATGGCTCTCCGATTCTGGCTCTCAAAGTAATAAGCAAATTCGTTACGGACCATGGTGGGGCACTGCATGTCCAGCCTGTTGCAACCGCTTACGATGGAATTCTTGAAGATGCCTATTATTTATTGGAAGAGCTTGGAAGGAACACCTGGATAAAGATACCTGTTACTTCTGACGGTCTTGCCGCAATAAGCAGGCTTAGTAGCGAAGGGGTTAATGTCACAGCCGCATCCGTCTTCACTTTTTCCCAAGGCATGCTTGCCTATAAGGCCGGAGCCAAGTGTGTTTCGGTATATTGCAACAGGGCTGAGGAGAACGGGATAGATTATCCGAGTGTGATTACCAGTCTTAAATCGGCATTTCCTGAGAAGATGCTCCTTGCCGCCTCTTTTAAAGATAATGTTCAAGCAGAAATAGCATCGTTCTCAGGTGCCGACAGTCTCACGCTTAAGGCGAATGTCCTCTTCTCGGATCTCAGCACCCCACTCATGAAGAAAACGGTTGATGGATTTTCAGCCTCATGGCGTGATGCGTTCGGAAAAGAGAGCATCAAAAACTGAATGACATGTTACGTGAAAATCTAAAGCGAAACTATTGGAAAATCTAAAGTCAAAAGCTCTGAAAAACTAAAATATATTGCATAAAGTGTTGTAATATAGAGGTTTCCTCCTTGATGAAGGAAAACATTAAGAGAACTTAGAGGATTAAGCATATTTTGTGTATTATTCTGTATTAGGAGAGAGGGGAGTGCACTCTCCCTTTCTCATCTGTTATAATTGCCATTGTGAAAATTAGAAAGTTGATAATATCAATAGCTGTCGCGTCGCTGGCACTCCAACCACTTACAGCACTCTCGATAGATGAAATCTTGGAGGCTGCGAATGCTGCCAGCTATACTATGAAAAATGCAGAGCTCAGCCATACTAACAGCCTTCTGCTTCTGGATGAGGCGGAACTGGAGGATGAGGCTGTCTGGAGCCTCAGCGCTGAGATTACGCCATTTACGAGTGCGGACTTTGGCTCTGAGAGCCTGAACATCAAGACGCTGAATGCCTCCGTAACCCTTCCTGATGATGGGGACACAACTATCGCATTCTCATCCCCTGCTGATATAGGGTATTCTGATGGGGCTCTTTATATCTCTCCGACTCTTTCAGCATCTCATACGTTCGATTTCAATTATTTCGATGACGATCTGATTTCAGATCTGAGCAATGCCTCCTCAGCTCTTTCCACGGAGAGAATCTATCTTGAGGCAAAATACAATTTCAATAAGAGTGTGATCTCAATGCTTACGAATCTTCTGACTATTGAGAAGAGCATCGCTGAGCTTGAACATTCAATAGCAAATGCCGAGAGGGACCTTGATAACATGATCACCCTCCGCCAGGCGGACGAGGAGAGCATAAGTTACCAGAGGGCGGCTCTTGAAATAAGCCTTAGCAGACAGAGCCTTGAGACATATCGTGATCAGTATGAGAAAGCAAAGAGGCAGTTCAATATCTCAACCGGTCTTGAATGGGACGGGCTTGAGAGTTTTACTTTGCCCTCTTTCAATCTTAGCGTTCTCGATAGCGGGAACTCAAAAGTGCAGGAATATGCTCTCAATAGCCGTGTAGCTGCCCTCGAGGTTGAACAGAAGGAGAAAGAAATTGATCCTCGCTCTCTCACTCTTATAGGAGGAGCCGGGGTATCATACAGGAATGAGGCTTCAAAGGTTGCTTATGAAGATAGCCTTGAAAATCAGTTTACAGGCAAAAAAAGACCATGGAGGAACAGTGGCAACGCATCTCTTGGTGCAACTCTCAATATGCCGACATGGTCCCTTGGTGCCTCGTTCTCTCTTTCGGGAAACACCGATTTCGATCTGACTCCATCCCTTACTATCACCGGATCCTGGAAGAACGATGTGACAGGAAAGAGTGACCGCCTTGAGCTTGAGAGGCTTAGAAACGAAGCTATCAGCGCAGAGAACGATTATCTTGATTCCCTCACATCTTACAACATCGAGGCAATGGAGCTTCAGAACAGGATAATGCAGTACAATTTCTCGCTCTTGTCACTTGAGGAGAATGAGTCTTACCTTAAGGCCATGCTGGAGACGGAGAGGGCGTACTATGAGAAGGGCCTTGTGAGAGCCGACGATGTTGCCGATGCCCAGAGCGAGTATGACCTTTTCCAGTATGAGAAGCTCTTAACATACCTTGAAGGGCTCTCCCTTTATTACGATATTCTGATTTATTCACTTTGACGGGGAAATATATGAAAAATAAGAAAAAGAATGAGAATAACACGCTCGAAAGCCTTTCGGAGCTTGAAGAGAGGAAACTCCGAGCTGCATATGCATCAAGAAGAAGGCGCAAGAGGATAAAGACTCTGGTTGCCTGGGCTCTTGTGCTCATTGTTCTTGGAACACTCTATGTGATGTACAGCCAGTATCAGGCGGATAGGGCGGCTGCGGAGGCTGCGGCGAATCAGAGCACATATGCCGAAACCACGGTTACGCGTCAGAGCTATCAGATGAGCATAGATCTCTCAGGCTATATCGAACCTTATGATATCCAGGAGGCGAAGTTCAGAACGACAGGGCCTGTGACCGGGGTCTTCGTAGAGGAAGGGGACCATGTCGAAGAGGGGCAGCTTCTTGCCTCTATAGACAGTACCAGCCAGCAGGCGAATCTTCAGAGCATCAGGAACCAGATAGAGGAGGCGACTCTTGCCGGCTCCGAGCGTGATCTTGAGCTCTTGAGGCTTCAGGAGAAGGCGGCACTCAATACACTGGATTATACGAACATATATGCGAACTTCAGCGGCGTTGTTACCAGTGTGGATGTCGACCAGGGTGATTATTTCGAGGCTGGAGACCTTACTGTGCTCACCCTTGTTGACATCTCAAAACTCAAAGCGACTGTTGAAATCGATGAGATTGACATGCAGTACGTCAAGGAAGGAATGCCGGCATATCTTACCTTTGACAGCATGCCAGGGCACACTGTGGAAGCATATGTCTCATATGTGCCGATGCTTGGACGCTATTCGGATAGCGGTATCGGAGTTGTCGATGTCGAGCTCACGATAGATGATCCACCTTCCTCCATAATCCCCGGCTACTCATTTGAGGGAATCATAAATGTCGAAGGGGATGTCTCGATGCTCATAGTTCCTCAGGCAGCAGTTTCAATGAACAGGGGAGGGGTCACGACTGTTGAACGTAAACTCGCATCAGGGGGGACTGAGACCGTGCAGGTTCAGGTTCAGTACCTGGGAGAGAATCTCGTTCAGATCCTCTCTGAGAACATCAAGGAAGGGGATGTGCTCGTTTACCAGAGCCGGAGCAATTCAAACAGCATGATGCGCATGATGGGCGGAAGATAATGGAGAGGAATGTCATAGACATACGGGATCTCAGGAAATACTACCTTATAGGAGATTTCGTCGTAAGGGCGCTGGATGGAATCAACCTTGAGATAAAAAAAGGTGATTTCACCGCCATAATGGGACCTTCTGGAAGTGGTAAGAGCACACTCATGAACATGATTGGTTGCCTAGATAGTCCGACAAGCGGAATCGTCTCAATCGATGGTGAGATAACAAATGCCATGGATGAGGCCGAACTTGCGGCGGTAAGGAACAGGAAGGTCGGGTTCGTGTTCCAGCAGTTCAACCTTCTTCCCAAGCTCAATGCCCTTGAGAATGTGATAACCCCGCTTCTCTACTCTGGAAACGGAATGAACGGGAAAGAGAGGAGGGAGAGGGCTGAGTACCTTCTTGAGCGTGTTGGCCTTAAGGACAGGATGCGCCATAAGCCAGCAGAGCTTTCAGGGGGGCAGAAGCAGAGGGTCGCAATCGCGAGAGCCCTTGTAAACAATCCCGCAATACTTCTTGCCGATGAGCCCACTGGGGCTTTGGATTCGAAGACGGGAGACCAGATCATGAGCCTCTTCATGGACCTCAATGAGGAAGGCCGTACGATAGTCTTCGTAACGCATGACAGATCGCTTGGGATGAAATGCCGTTCCCAGGTGTATATCAGAGATGGGAAAATATTGGATAGCGATGTTGAGAGAGAATATTAAGCTTGCACTTCAGAGCATGGCTGCGAACAAGATGAGGACGCTCCTGAGCCTTTTGGGAATAGTCATAGGAGTTGCCAGCGTTGTTGCGATCATGACGCTCGGTCAGAGTGCGACCAACAGCATAAACGAAGCTCTTGAGATCGGAGGTCTTGACATGGTGACTGTAATGCCTATGGGCTCTGCCCGCGAGCTCCAGATCTTCGATGAGACGTTCGGAAACACCCTGATGAAAAATGTCGCAGGAATAGATGCCGTTCTTCCTTCCGCGCAGACGAATGCCAATATCAGAAACGGACAGGAGACGGTAAGGGCGAGTGTGAACGGCGTCTACTCGTCCTATTTCGACGTCAATAAGCTTGAGCTTGATGACGGGAGGTTCTTCTCTGCCGCAGATAACATAAACAGGAGGCAGGTCGCGGTACTGGGCTCTGAGCTTGCAGAGGAGCTTTTCCCCGCAGGCTCTGCTGTCGGACAGTACATATCGCTGTTCAGAAATCAGGCGAAGAGATATCTTGTCGTCGGAGTCCTTTCTGAGCGCAGTGAGACGCTTGGAAACACTTATGACAGCGCATGCTTCATACCGTATAACACCTATGCTCAGCGTCTTAGAAGAATAACGATGCCATCCTCCTATTCGATAATGGTGGCAGAGGGAGCCAATGCTGTGAGTGTCGCGGATGAGACGGAGTCATATCTCTTCCGGATGCTTGGCGATGATGAATATTACATCGTCTACTCTCCAGCAACACTCGTGGAGATGAGCAATGACATTATGAGCACGTTCACTCTCTTCTTATCCTGCATCGCGGGCATATCCCTGCTTGTAGGCGGTATCGGGATAATGAACATAATGCTTGTCTCCGTAGTTGAGAGAACAAGGGAAATCGGAATAAGGAAGGCTCTTGGAGCTTCTCCCCGAACGATTCGGGGGCAGTTCCTCGTCGAGTCGATAACCATAACCCTGTTTGGTGGTATCATAGGGATTGCAATCGGGCTTACTTTGAGCTATTTCACGGCGGATTATGCCGGATGGCATCTCGCACTGAGCTATTCATCGATACTCTTTGCAATAGGTTTCAGCACCCTAGTTGGCGTTTTCTTTGGATGGTATCCCGCTTTGAAGGCAGCAGCCCTTGACCCGATAGAAGCCCTGAGTTACGAATAAGACATGCAGAAGGAAAGGAAAAACAGGAAGATACACATCCTTGATTTCTTCGAGCGGAGGAGCAACCGTTTCAGCCTCCTTATCGGAATCTTGATAACACTCTGTTTTATAGCAGTGATCGTACTGATGGCTGTCCTCTCGTTTTCCTTTATCAGTCTTGCGGAGCTTGAGATGGAGAACAGGACGGAGAGGGCATTCAATGCCACTCTGATGGCTTTCAGGGATAGTGACCGACCTGTTGAGACGGTGATGGGCGAGTACCATATAAACGGGGTTGGAATATACTCCGCTTCCGGCAATCTCCTGTACTCCGCAGGGGAGGTCTATCCCCGTCTGCCGTTGGATCTTTTCTCCTCAATGGAAAGAAGCCGCTCAACATCCTCCCTCCTTTCTTTCGATGAAAAGAGGAACGTCATAGAGTACATAAGGGCCTCCAGCCAGGCGGTAATCCCGACGTCCGACAGCATCCTTCTTCCCATAAGCTCCGTAAGGCTCAGCTATCCGAACATAATCTACCTTAGTCTGGATGCCTCATCATATTCTGCCGAGCTTGTACATCTGCGCCTCATTTCATTCATCCTTCTGGCGACCACTCTTCTGATTTACGCCATAGTCTTCTATGTGTACAGGCAGAACAGGAAGTATAAGGCGCTCATCGTCCGGCAGGAAAGCCTTGTCAGCCTTGGAGAAGCTGCGAGGACTCTTACCCATGAGATAAAGAATCCGCTCTCCGCAATCACGATACAGCTTGCACTTCTAAAGCGCACTGTCCCTGAGGAGAATCTTGCGGACCTTGCCACGATAGAGCATGAGACGAGAAGACTCAGGGATTTGACCGATAAGGTCTCGGATTTCCTTAGAAATCCTCTTGGTAATCCTGAAAGGCTTGATATAGTGAAAGGCATAAGGGATCTCTTTCCGCTTTTCAGCGTGCCTGTACGTTATGAGGAGGGCTCTCTTGACGAAGCTTATGCCATGTTTGACAGTGAGCGGTTCAGAAGCGTTTTCGAGAACCTTATAAAAAATGCCATTGAGGCAACCAGAGAAGGTGAGGAAAGTGATGTCAGCGTCTCTGTCAGAAGGACAAAGCGCGGCATGCTCGGAATCGCTGTCAAAGACAGGGGGGTCGGTATAAGCGTCAAAGACCAGGGGAAGATATTCGACCCGTTCTTCACTACGAAGATACACGGTTCGGGAATAGGTCTCTCGATATCCATGCAGTTTGTTAAAGCCGTAGGTGGAACTCTGAGCCTTGAGAGGAGAAACGGCGGGGGGACATGTGTTATAGTGACTCTGAAGGAGGTGGACTGAGATGAGGATACTTATTTCTGACGACGAAGAGAACATCAGGAACCTTATGAAGCGTTTTTTCAGCCTTGATAACATCAGCTGCGATACCGCGGAGAACGGTCTTTCGGCACAGAGGATGATAAGGGAGAACGCTTATGATGCACTTCTTGTCGATCTCAGGATGCCAGGCCTTGATGGCCTTTCCCTCATAAGATGGCTCCGTGCCGAGGGGTTCAGGATGCCTGTAATCATGATAAGCGCCCATGGGGATATCACGGATGCGGTATCAGCTCTCAAGGAAGGTGCGGATGATTACGTCGTAAAGCCGTTCGATCCCGAGGAGCTTACTATAAAACTCAAGAGCCTTGTAGAGGCTGCGAATCTTAAAAGTCTCGTTGAGGGTGGAAAAAAGAGCGGGGAGCTTATCGGGGAAAGTCCTGAGATGCTTAGAATCAAGGCAATCATAGCAAAGGCCGCACTCTCAAGTGCCACCGTTCTCATTACAGGCGAGTCGGGAACGGGAAAGGAGGTCGTGGCTCGCGAAATCCACCGGCAGTCAAACGTGAAGGATGGACCTTTCATACCGATAAACATAGGAGGTGTTCCGGAGAATCTGCTTGAATCCGAGCTTTTCGGGTATGAGAAAGGGGCTTTTACAGGGGCGCAGAACAGGAAAATCGGAAAATTCGAGCTCGCATCAGGTGGTACCCTCTTTCTCGATGAGATAGGGGATATGCCACTCTCGCTCCAAGTAAAGATACTCCGAGTTCTCCAGGAGAAGAAGATAACTAGGCTGGGGGGAACGGAGACCATACCAATAAACGCGAGAATAGTTGCCGCTACGAACAAGGCTCTTGAGGAGATGGTGAAGAACGGAACTTTCCGTGAGGACCTGTTCTACCGTCTCAATGTCGTCAGGATAGAGCTTCCTCCGCTAAGGGAAAGGAAGGAGGATATTCCTATTCTTGCGGCTTACATCATACGAAGGCTCTCCGAGGACATGTCGAGTCATATCTCGGGCTTTACCCCAGAGGCGATCGAAGCTCTAAAGAACCATCATTTCTATGGCAACGTCAGAGAGCTTGAGAACATCATCGAGCGTGCCATGATCTTCTCCGATTCAACCACAATCGATGTCAAGGACCTTGATCTGAGAAGCAGTGTCGCAAAGGAAAGCGTACGGGAAAGGGAGATACTGAGCTCCGTGGAGGGAAATTTCAGCCTTAAGGAGCTTGAGAGAAGTGCGATAATATCAGCTCTTCAGAGATGGGAAGGAAACAGGACGAAAGCAAGTGAGGAGCTCGGGATATCCCGTCGTACCCTGATCTCAAAGATAAAGGAATATGACATAAGCCTGTAACATTTTCCCTCTTTCTGCTATCATCATGGAGCTAAGGAGGAAATGAAAATGTTAAGGAGAATATCCCTTATCTTTCTTTTAGCGCTACTTCCGCTATATCTTTTTTCTGCAGAAATTAACGTAACGGCTCTCCGCGGTCCCACGGCTATGGGCATGGTCAAGCTCATGAAGGACAGCGAGAGCGGAGAAATAAACGGAAATGACTACAATTTCAAAATAGAAGGTGCGATCGATGCTGTGACACCGGCCCTGGTTCGTGGTACTACCGATATCGCAGCAGTTCCGGCGAACGTCTCTTCCGTCCTTTATAACAATACCGATGGTGGGGTGAGAGTCCTTGCCATAAACACTCTTGGAGTTCTTTACATCGCTGAAAAAGGCGATAGCATCCATTCTGTCGAGGACCTCAGAGGAAAGACCATCTATTCATCAGGAAACGGTGCGACACCAGAGTATGCACTCCGCTTCGTCCTGGAGTCGGCCGGTCTTGAGATTGGCAAGGATGTGTTCATCGAATGGAGAAGCGAGCATGCCGAGTGTGTTGCCGCACTTGAGTCTTCGGAAAATGCTGTTGCCATGCTTCCTCAGCCGTTCCTCACATCCGCACTCGTAAGCAACCCTGAGATACGTGTCGCCCTCGATCTTAATGATCTCTGGATGGAGGCCATGGGCACTGAGCTCATAACTGGAGTTGTTGTCGCAAGAAGCGATTTCCTCTCTGAGAACGAGGATGCGGTAAGAGCATTCCTCTCAAGCTACTCCGACTCCGTCGATTTCGTGAATGGAAACATCGATGAGGGAGCGCGCCTTGTCGGAGGGTATGGAATAGTTGGAGAGGCAGTTGCCAAGAAGGCAATACCGGGATGCAACATAACATGCATTACGGGAGAGGAGATGAAGAATGCACTCTCGAACTATCTTGAGGTGCTCTACTCGATGAATCCCAAAAGCGTAGGAGGCTCTCTGCCTGATGAGTCATACTACTTCATCTAAGCTGAGATACGTAATCCCCGCTATTGTTTATCTTCTGCTCTGGGAGGCCCTGGCTTTATATCTTGATTCCAGGGTTCTCCTGGTAAGCCCTGTTGAGGTGGCAACCCGCCTCATAGAGCTTTCTGGGACAGCGGAGTTCTGGTTTTCCGTTCTATTTTCAATCGAGCGCATTTTCCTTGGTCTGATCATCGCCATAGCGGTTTCATTCATAAGCGGGGTATTAAGTGCCAGATTCACATTTTTCCGAGACATGATCGAGCCGGTGGTAATGACCATGAAGGCAACTCCTGTTGCCTCCATAGTCATTCTCGTCCTCATATGGGTCTCAAGCAGGAACCTTTCTGTTGTAATCTCTTTCATGATGGTTTTCCCCGTTATGCATACCTCGTTCTATGAGGGTATTGCAAATGTGGACATCTCATATCTTGAAATGGCAAAGGTATATGGTGTGCGACCATGGAAGAGGATCAGATACCTCTATCTCCCGGGGCTTGCGCAAAGCTTTGAGAGCGGGATAACGATAGCGCTCGGACTCTGCTTCAAAAGCGGCATAGCGGCTGAGGTTATCGCAGTTCCCGACGGCTCTATAGGGGAAAAACTCTATGAGGCTAAGCTCTACCTTGCAACAGCTGATCTCTTTGCTTGGACTCTTTCTATCATAATTCTTGCGAAGGTGTTCGAGAAAGGGCTTCTTTTCATTACCGGAAGGCTCATAAGAAAAATGGAGATAAGCTGATGGAATTTAGAAATGTTTCCAAGAGTTATGGGGCTAAGAAGGTTTTCTCATCCTTTTCGCTGACTATAAGAGAAGGTAGGACAAGTGTTATCACAGGGGCATCAGGAATCGGTAAGACAACACTTATGAGACTTCTTTTATCCCTTGAGAAGCCCGACTCTGGAGAGCTTGAGGTGAGAGGTCGGGTCTCCGCCCTTTTCCAGGAGGACAGGCTTATCGGGAACATGAGCGTAAAAAACAACCTTCTGCTTGTCACCGATGATGAGCCTATGGCGCTCTCGATGCTTGAGAAAGCCGGTCTTGAAGGGGAGTGGAAGAGCCGTGTCGATACCCTTTCTGGTGGAATGAAGAGGAGGGTCGCACTTATACGCGCGCTTCTCACGTCATTTGATACGATGATCCTCGATGAGCCTTTCACCGGGCTTGATGATGAGAGCAAGGAGCGGATGGTGAGCCTTTTAAAGGAGGTGATCGCAGGGCGGACGCTCATTGTCATCACCCATGATTCGGATGAATACGCGCTTTTAGCACCCTGTGATATTATAAGGCTCTGAATCCTTCTCCTTGTAGCTCGACTTTATTTACTGTAATATTCCTGATATGACGAAAGAAGAGATGATTGATGCTGCCAGTAAGCTCCTTGGATCTACTCCTGAGCGTGCCATACTGGCTGACTGCGTATATAAAGGGGAGGCTTTCAGGTCTTTCTCCATCACCGTTTCAGACAGCAAGGATGACGGGTTCGAAATCCCGTACGCCACATTTTCAGATAGTGAGAGGAATGAGGATTTCATGAGCCTTTTAAAGACAAGGAAATCCCCGGAGATGGAAGAAAAGGTAAGTGCCCTGCTTCTTGAAATCAGAGAAGCTCTGGACGCTCTCGGTCTTGATTTCACAGAGGAGGACATGAAGAGCCTCATAAGACTAGAAAAACCTGTGATAATGGTATCCAGGAGGCGCTGATGGAAAAGGATGCTCTTCCCCGCTGGGACCTAAGTGAGATATACCCTTCTCCCTCATCTCCTGATTTTAAAGCTGATGTGAAGAAGGTTTCTGAGTTAAAGGGAATCATAATCGATAATCTTGAGAGCTTCGGCATTAGAAAGCTTTTAGATCTTCTGAATGAGTCGGCTGCCCTTGTTTCGAATCTGGACTCATATTCAGCCGCACTCCTTTCAACCGATACATCTAACAGCCTGTACATGAAAGCCGTATCGGATGCCGAGGAGGCGTCATCCGCTTATGATGAGGCATGGCAGGCTTTTGTCAGAAGCGCAGCCAGAAGGAGCGATGAGTTCTCTGATGAGGCTCTTGAGGACTACCGTCTTCTGCTTGATGAGATTCTGACTCTCAGCCGGCATCAGATGAGCGAGGCGGAAGAGAAGCTTACCTCTGATTTCCTTCGTCTGAGCTCCTCCTCATGGGAGCGACTGCAGGAGGCTGTGACAAGTACAGCCAGTAATAACGGCAAAACTTTAATAGAACTCAGAGCCCTCGCGACAGCTCAGGAAAGGAGTGTGAGACGGGATGCGTATGAGAGGGAAAAGACCATCTTGAAGGAACACGAGGTCGCTTTGGCATACAGCCTCAACGGGGTGAAGGGAACGACGCTGATGCTTGAGAAGAGAAGGGGGTGGTCTTCCCCTCTTGAGCGCTCACTCTTTCAGAGCAGGACAACGAGGAAAGCCCTTGATGCCCTCATTCATGCTATTGAGAAGAGCATTCCGACCTTCCGCTCATACATGGGTGTGAAGGCACGTCTTCTCGGTCTTGAAAAGCTCAGCTGGTATGATATCATGGCTCCGGTCGGAAAGGCGAAGCGATCTTACACGTTCAAAGAGGCCGAGGATATCGTAATCTCCGCATTCTCATCTTTTTCAAAGGAGATGGGAGAGTTTGCCGCATCAGCTTTCAAGAACGGCTGGATAGATGCCGAGCCAAGGAAGGGAAAGGTCGGAGGGGCGTACGATACCGCATTCAGAAAGTCAGGATGTTCACGGGTACTGCTGAATTACGATTACACATACGATGGGGTTTCAACACTTGCCCATGAGCTTGGTCATGCCTACCATGATCACACAGTGATGGACCTGCCGCCACTTCTTTCAGATTATCCTATGACGCTTGCTGAGAGTGCGAGCATATTCTCTGAGACCCTTGTGTTCTCTTATCTTACAAAGCGCCTTGAGAGGGAGGAGAGCCTTCCTATCATCGAGCAGTTCGTCTCATCTGCTAATCAGACCTGTCTCGATATCCTATCCCGTTTCTATTTTGAGTCTGCCGTCTTTGAGAGGAGAAGGGAAGGGGAGCTTAGCGCTTCTGAGTTCTCAGCTCTGATGCTTTCTGCCCAGGAGAGAACATACGGGGATGCTGTCTCGGATAAGCATGAGTACATGTGGGCTGTGAAGAGCCACTATTACTCAGAGGAATTCTCTTTCTATAACTACCCTTACGCGTTCGGAGAGCTTTTCTCACTCTCCCTTTTTGCAAAAGCGGAGAAGGACCCATCGTTTTCTTCCACTTACAGGGATATACTAAGACGTACGGGAATTGATGATGCTAAAAAAGTCGCAGCTCTTGCCGGTGCGGATATCGAGGATGAGTCTTTCTGGCTCTCCGGACTGGATTTCATCAGACGATATGCAGAGGAGCTCGAATCTTGGCTTTGAAAATAGAGAAAATCATAAGCGGTGCATATGGTTTAAGCCATGATGAGGATGGCAGGGCAGTCCTTGTAAAGAGTGCTCTTCCCTCCGAGATCATTGAGCCGGTAAAGGTGGAGAAGAAGGCTAACACGCTTATCGTGGAGGAGTATGAGATTCTGGAAGAAAGTCCGATGCGCATCAGCCCTCCCTGTCCATATTACGGTCTCTGCGGGGGCTGTGATTTCCTCATAGTAAGTGAGAGTGATTCCGCCTATTTGAAAGAGACCATGGTCAGAGAGAACCTTGAGAGGATAGCATCTATTAAAGACGTTCCATTTCTTCCTCCTGCATACTCATCTTTCCTTTCATACCGCTCGCGCTGCCGTTTCCATGTGGATCTCAGGCTCAAGGAGATCGGATTTCTTAAAAGGAACTCGAACGAGCTGCTCCCGATAAGGGAGTGCCCAGCCCTTAGTGAGAGGATAAACTTAGCTTTGCACGATAAGGCTGCGATACTCAAAGAGGCGCAGAGACGGAGGATCCTTTACGGGCAGAATAAGAAAACGGGGTTTGTTGAGGTTCCCCTCCAGGATG
This sequence comes from uncultured Spirochaetaceae bacterium, assembly GCA_944389025.1. GTDB lineage: Bacteria > Spirochaetota > Spirochaetia > Sphaerochaetales > Sphaerochaetaceae > Ornithospirochaeta. Next base: position 61,538 of record CALXKU010000012.1, on the reverse strand, counting down.
GGGATGTCGAGCTTGCTATCGGGGAGAAAAGCGTAACTGCGCTCGGCTATGAGATAAACACATCATGCTTTTTCCAGTCGAATCTGCACCTTCTTCCCTCCCTGCTCTCTTTTGTAAAGGAGAATGCAACCGGTTCTGTGATGATGGATCTCTATAGCGGGGTAGGAACGTTCTCCCGTCTTTTTGACGACCGTGAGACCTACGCCGTTGAGAAGAATGCCGCATGCCTTCCACTTGCAAGGAGAAACGCGCCTAAGGCGAAATCTTTTACTGATGATGCCCTTCTCTTTGCAAGAAAGGTATGTAAGGCTGTAAACACGGTGATAGTAGATCCTCCGAGAACTGGACTGGATGGTGGTGTGATTCCTCTCATCCTTTCATGGAAGGCAGAGAGGATAATCTATGTATCGTGTGACAGTACGACAGCATCAAGGGACTTAAGGCTCTTTACCGGTTATGAGATTATAAAAGCTATGCTCTTTGATTTCTATCCAGGAAGCTATCATGAGGAGTGCGCCTTCGTCCTTGAGAGGATGTGATTTTTCTCACATTCCCTATCCGATTTTTGAATTAGTTCTTATTTTTAGTCAGGGAAGGTTTCCCTGATTATTTTCTCCATCAAGACATCTGAAATGATTACGGAGCCTTCCTTTTTTTTAGGAGGTGGACAATGATTTACATTACATATTATAACATGCTTTCTCTTCCAGATGTGTCATGCTATTTCCAGCTTGATTATCTGAAAAGGCATTCTGATAAGGAGATCAGCGCTGGGGATAAGGTGATATTCATGATGCTTAAAAGCGAGAAGAAAGAGAGTGAGGTTACCGCAGCTGACATATATCCTGTCGCAACCCGTGGTACCATAGAGAGTATCGGGGATGGCTGGGCCCTCATAAGAACGCTTGGCCGAGTCTCGCTCGACTCTGTCTCTGTAAACAACGGAACTTTCAATGCGGAGGTCAGAAGCCGCTCTGATATCGAGGATATGGATCCCGCGCTAATCGATGAGAAGTTCCAGAGCATGCGTTCCGCGCTTTTAAAGACTTTCAAAGACACCGAGTGGCTTCCGGGTTCGAGAAACACTATAATGCGCTGGACGAACATAAACGAGCTTGTGACGTTCTCATCCACGCTACTTCAGATTTCGAATGAGGATAAGTATGCGATTTTGGAGGAGGACTCTCTAAGATGCAGGGTGGAAATGATGGAAAAAGCGTTCTACGAGTCGCTGGAACTCTACAAGGTTAACAGCGAGGCAAGGAGCGCGGAGGCAAAATCGAACGAGCAGCTTTATAGGGAGCAGGCGATAAAGCGTCAGATAAGCTTTCTTGAGGAAGAGCTTGATAAGATGCACCCTGAGAACATCACGGATGTGAGGAAATTCGAAAAGAAGATTGCGGATTCCGGCATGAATGAAATAGCCAGGGCAGAGGCGGAAAAGGTACTTAACCGTATGAGGCAGGAAGGTAAGGACGGACATGAATACGGCATGCTATACGATTATCTTGATTTCGTAACAGCTCTTGTCTGGAAAAAGGAGAAGGTGAAGAAAATCGATCTTAAGACTGCGGAAAAGGTTCTTGACTCCGAGCACTACGGGCTTGAGAAGACTAAGAGGCGTATCATTGAGCAGATAGCTGTCATGGCTCTAAGAAAGAAGCAGGCTGGATCCATCCTTCTTTTCGTTGGAGCTCCGGGAACAGGCAAGACGAGCATAGGACAGAGCATAGCCAAAGCCCTTAAGCGCAGCTATGTGCGTGTCTCTCTCGGAGGCATAAGGGATGAGGCTGAAATCCGGGGACACAGGAGAACTTATATAGGCGCAATGCCTGGTCGTATCATGGATGGCATAAGAAGAAGTGGCAGTTCCAATCCCGTCATGGTTCTCGATGAGGTTGATAAGCTTGTCAGAGACTACGGGGGAGATCCGTCAAGCGCACTTCTTGAGGTTCTTGATCCGGAGCAGAATGCTACATTCACAGATCATTACATGAATGTGCCATATGATCTCTCGGATGTGCTTTTCGTATGTACCGCGAATTCCACCGATACGATTCCGGAGCCTCTTTTAAACAGGATGGAGGTAATCAGTTTCCCCGGTTACTCAGCTCTGGAGAAGTTTGAGATAGCAAAGAGGCATCTTCTTCCGAAGGCCATGGAGAAGGCAGGAATCGGAAAGAGGAATCTTGTGCTCTCCGATGAGGCGATAAAGAGCATCATATCGGATTATACGATGGAAGCCGGGGTTAGGACGCTGAAGAACCGTCTGGATACCATTTGCCGTATGGCCGCGGTTAAAATAGTACGCGGGGAGTCTAAAAGGGTGAGTGTTGGGCCTGAGGATCTCAGGGACCTCCTTGACATGTCCCCGATCCGTCACGATCGCATTCTTGAGGAGAAGAGGGCTGGAATAGTGACAGGACTTGCTTGGACCGCCGCTGGTGGAGAGATCCTCTTCATTGAGACGATGTTCACGAAAGGGGAGGGAAAGCTCGTAATCACAGGTCAGCTTGGAGATGTGATGAAGGAGTCCGTGATGATAGCCGTCAGCCTCGTGAAATCTCTCTTCCCTGATAAGGCTGATCTCTTCAAGGAAAACGACCTCCATGTGCACGTTCCATCCGGAGCCGTTCCTAAGGATGGGCCGAGTGCGGGAATCACACTTACTGTCGCCCTCGCCTCCCTTGTCAGCGGAAGCCCTGTCAAATCCTCTTATGCAATGACGGGTGAAGTCTCTCTCCGAGGAGCCCTTATGCCGATTGGGGGACTTGCTGAGAAACTCATGGCCGCAGAGAGGGCCGGAGTCAGGGAAGTATTCATTCCCGAGGAGAATACCGATGATCTGAAGGATGTTGCAGAGGCGACAAGGAATAATCTTAAAATTACGCCGGTTCACCTTGTCACGGATGTCCTCAAGAACGTCGGAATACTATGAGCGGGGCTCGGTAGCCCCGATCTCAGCCCTTCTTCCTCTCTTTCTCGACAGCGCTTGCAAGGTCGTATATCTTCAGTCTGGCTTTCACATCCTCCTCGCTCATGTCCTCTTCAGATGTGAATATGACACTCTTTTCACCTGCGGGGCGGACCTCGAAGAAGCTGTCTGAGAAATTGCCTTTTGTGTTCTCCATCACAAGATGCACGGCGAATGCAGGCTTGTTCGCAATGAGCCTTATCGAGTAGCTCTTGGAGTTTATCTTGCGGATTCGGGTCTCTATCTCAGGAATCTCATATGCGCACTCTTTTATCTCATCAAGAAGCAGTGTAAGTTCCCTGTGGATGTTGAAAGTCCTGAGTTTTATGTAGACGAACTCGTTTCTCTTGTCGATTGGCCTGAGATCTATCTCCTGTATCTTCTCCGCCTTATGCGCGGGAATTGTGGCATTGTATATTCTCTTTGTTCTCTTCTGTCCGCTGTAGGTCATGAATTTCACAGAGAGCTCCACTTCCTCAGGCATATCCCCATCATTGGAGACGTATATCATGAGTTTCTCGTCATCCTTGAAAAGGATTGGGACAAGGTCCGAGAAGAACCTTCTTGCCGCATAGTGGCTTGGCCTCCACGTACCGTCTTCTCTCACACTTGACAGAAGATCGGAGTATATGACTCCATGATTCGAGTTATCGCTTCTTGTCCTGAGCGTCCACCTCTCAAGCTCAATTGCATCAAGACATAGCCCTAGATAGCCCGCATCTTCTCTTACGTTGGCCTTGAAGATGTCTGCCTTTATCTCTCCTGAGACGTATGATGGGTGGAACGTGAAATCCTCATAGCACTCTTTATGGATGACTATAAGGCCCAGACGGTCGCAAGTGTTATAGAAAGCATGGGATTCGTGCCCTTCCTCGATGTATAGGGCATTCATGTTCGCCCCTGCGGCACTCTGGAGAAGGATGTCGTATCTCTTCTGGTCGCTGACCATCATGTTTGGCCAGAGAGCTCCCATTACGAATGTCTCCCTTCCGTTGAAATAGAGCGCACCATCCTTTATCTCCACCTTTCGGAAGGCTATCATGCGCTCAAGAACAGCATTGCCCACGGTAATCTTGGCCGTGTACATTATCTGCTTGCCATCCCCCCTGAGGCACCATAGTTCAACTTTTTCTTTTGGGATCTCGATATCGATCGTGTAACGGTTCCTCTTCTCCTCGAATGTGATCGTCTCCTCTCTCTCACATCCGAGCAGGCTTATTCTCACCACTCTTGAGTGCTTCCTGAAAGCCTCGTAATCGAGGGCTGCGCTCACATGCCAGAAATCTCCCTCTTCTTTTGCCCTGAGATGGGCAGAGTAACCGATGCCGTCATGGCTTCTGAGAATTTCAATCTCGCTGAAGAAAGAGGATGTGACACAGAGCCTTATCGTGTTCTTCCCGTTTTTAAGAAGCTCTGTTATCTCACTTTTGTCTATGACAGTGCCGTTTATCGCGGCGCTCAGAGCCCCTTTTGCAAGAAGAACCGAACGCTGATCTGTGTCTTCTTTGAATTCGAACTCCCTTTCTATTACCCATTTCAGTTTTCTGAGCTTCTCAAGCTCATCTTTTGAGACTACTGTCGAAAGGGTGGTGTATATGCTGTTTGAGTTATTGTAAGAAAGAAATTCATTCTCTTCAAAATAGGACGTGCATGCCGAGCACTCCTCTCTCTCGAGAGGTCTCAGCTTCCAGGCCCCGGATAAGGATAGTGTTTCCATCCGTTCCTCCTCATACACATTATAATAACATGAGCTTTACTCTTAGGTGGAATTCTTTTTTATATGACATTTCCACCTTTTCTGCTATTATACTGTTTCTATGCGTGATGGATTTATTAAGGTCGGAGCGGCAAGCCCGAAATTAAGAGTCGGAGATCCCGCCTACAATGTCGGGAAAATGATAGAACTGTTCAGGCTTGCAGCATCATACGGTGTTAATGTGCTGGTGTATCCTGAGCTTTCAATAACGGGGTATACGTGTCAGGATCTCTTCTTGCAGGAGACTCTGATAAAAAAGGCAGTCGATGCCCTTGAGGAATTTGCCAATTCCACAAACGGTCATGACATACTCTCTTTCGTGGGTTTTCCACTGATGCATAATGGCAAGCTCTATAACACCGCAGCTGCCATACAGTCGGGTCGCATACTGAGTTTCACAGCAAAGACGAATCTTCCTGCATACAGCGAGTTCCAGGAGGACAGATGGTTCTATCCATCTCCTGAGAATGTTTCATATGTCGCATCTTCGGTCCCGTTTGGTAACAAGATAATACACCGCTGTGGCAATATAGCAATTGCGGCAGAGATCTGCGAGGATCTCTGGGTTGCACGCTCCCCATCCCTATCACACGCTGAGAACGGCGCAAACATAATTGTGAATCTCAGCGCCAGCGATGAGGTGATAGGAAAAGAGGAGTATAGGAGAAACCTCGTGCTGATGCAGTCAGCAAAACTCATCTCCGGTTATGTCTATGCCGATGCCGCGGAGGGGGAGAGTACGACCGACATGGTCTTTACCGGGGCGAACATCATTGCAGAGAACGGCAGTCTTCTGAACGAGAGCAATTTCTCCACGGGCAGTCTTACGATCAGTGAGATAGATGTTGACAGGCTTGATGAGGAGAGAAGAAGAGAAAATACCTTCCGCCTCTCATACGATCCCTCCTATGTGACTGTCGACATCTCGTTTAAAAAGCGGGAGATGGTGCTGACCCGGCATATTGATGCCTATCCTTTCGTCCCTTCAAAGGAGGATGAGAAGGCCTCACGGTGCGAGAAGATCCTGACCCTTCAGGCCCTTGGGCTTAAAAAGAGGGTGGAGCATACAAATTCCTCAAAGCTCGTAATCGGACTCTCAGGTGGCCTTGACAGCACTCTTGCACTCCTTGTCTCAGTCCGTGCCATGGATATGCTAGGCCGCCCAAGGAGTGATGTTCTTGCCATAACGATGCCATGCTTCGGTACGACAAAGAGGACCAAGAGCAATGCCGAGCGTCTCGCGGATGCCCTTGGTGTATCTTTTGAACAGATAGACATCCGCTCCAGCGTCCTCCAGCATTTCAAGGACATAGGGCAGGCAAGTACGGACCTCAGCGTGACATATGAGAACGCCCAAGCCCGGGAGCGCACGCAGGTTTTAATGGATAAGGCAAATCAGGTAGGTGGACTCGTTGTCGGAACGGGGGATCTATCGGAGCTCGCGCTCGGATGGGCGACCTATAACGGGGACCATATGAGCAACTACGCCGTTAACGCCTCAATTCCGAAAACCCTTGTTCGCCACATAGTCTCCTATGTTGCGGATCTTGGTGGTGCGGAATCGGATGTCTTAAAGGATATACTCTCAACTCCGGTCTCTCCGGAGCTCATTCCTCCAAAGGATGGGGTAATAAGCCAGGTCACAGAGGATATAGTGGGACCTTATGAGCTTCACGATTTCTTCCTTTATTATTTCGTACGTTTCGGCTTCCCTCCATCCAAGATATACCGCCTTGCCATTATCGCTTTCCGTGGATCTTATAGCGACGATGTGATTTTCAAATGGCTTGAGACTTTCATAAAGCGCTTTTTCAGCCAGCAGTTCAAACGTAGCTGTCTGCCTGACGGTCCGAAGGTCGGAAGCGTAACTTTCAGCCCCCGAGGGGACTGGAGAATGCCGAGCGATGCCTCCTCAAAGGCATTTCTTGAGGATTTGTATAGTGTTCGTGAAAAAAAGGAGTGAATTATGAGAAGAAAACTGATTGTCCTTCTGTTAGTCCTTGCAGTACCGTTTTCCATTTTTGCCGACGCTCTTCAGCTCGGAGTCAATGTTGGCTATGGAATACCTTATGATGAGATTAAGAGCGGGGATGCCGATTATTTCGCTTTACGCAATTTCCGCTTCTCACCTGAGCTGAGGGCAAACATATTCTTTCTTCAGCTGGATCTTGTTCCTGAGTTCTCATTCTCCGAGGGCTATGTAAGAGCTGATACCCAGGCCACCCTTGCCCTGCAAGCAAAGCTCTTCGATGTTGTGAGACTTGGAGCGGGGGCTGGAATATCGATGCCGTTCGAGTCATATGACGGGCATTGGAGCATAGGGGGAGAGGATATAGACGGTTTTTCATCCGTCCTCTCTTCATCCAGGATGCTTTATAAGCTCAATCTTGGCATACTTGTAAACGCCTTTGAAATCACACTGAACTGGCTGATGCCGGCTCAGGGTAGTTTCGATTCCGGCTCCTTTCTCCCAGACATAGGCAACAGTACGTTCAGTCTGGGGTTCCTGTTCTCGCTTATCTGAACTTAGGGGCATATCTTATCGGATGTGCCTCTTTTCGCTTTTTCTTAAATACTTTTTGTCTTATGATAGAGCCATGCATGAAACACTGAGGATAATAATTTCGACATTAGCTGTCATAGTCATAACGTCACTCGTATTCTTCGCCCTTTATTTCGTGGCCCCTTCGGTATCCGAGGATCTTTTCGGGATATCATATCGGCTGAGCAAGGAGAATCCGGTTGAGACATTCTCCTCTTCCTTTCTTGAAGGTCAGAAAAAGGAGACTCTGACCGAGAATGCAGAGCCGGTAACCATGGAGGCTGAGAATGATGGGGAGGCTATCCTTTCAGAGGATGCCGGCGAGCTGGATGAGGTCCTTCATGAGCCGGGGGTTGTGGAGGTCATTTCAAGAAAGATTGATAACTTCCCATCCCTTCTTGAGAGTGACGGGATCACCGAATCCCTGAATCTTGCCGCTGAGTATATAAGTGAGAACGGAATAGATGTCTCATCCGTTTTCTCACGAAGCAATCTCACAGCATTTTTAAATGGCAGGGAGTCTGAGGAGATGCGTACGATTCTCTCGTTTCTTGTCGGAGGGGTGAATTGAGAATCACGTTCCTTGGAACCGGTACGAGCCATGGCATACCCGTAATCGCATGCTCCTGTCCTGTATGCCGGAGTACTGATTCTCACGATAAGCGTTACCGCTCTTCGATCATGGTTGAGAGCCGTGGAACTGTGATAGTCATCGACACCGGTTACGAGTTCCGTCTTGCCGCGCTTCGCTCCGGACTTAGCCATCTTGATGCGGTGCTTTATACGCACTCCCATTCGGATCACATAATGGGGCTTGATGATTTGAGGGTGTTCACTCACGATGGCAGTCTGCCCCTTTATGGAAGCGGAAAAACACTTGAGCATATTTCAAAGGTGTTCGATTATGCCTTCACCTCTCACGACTGGCCTCATGAGACTGCCGACAGAAAGGAGGAAGAGGCGATTATTGAGCTGAGAAAGCACAATTACGGCCTTCCGCTTTTAAAGGCGAACATCGTTGCTCCTTTTGAGGAGTTCAGAATAGGGAGCCTGAGTATCAAGGCGATTCCCCTCATGCACGGCATGATGGAGATATTCGGCTACAGGATTGGAAAACTTGCCTACCTTACCGATGTCTCATCAATGAGCGATGAGAGCCTTGAGGCTATAAAAGGGGTGGATACCCTCATAATTGGGGCACTGAGGGAGCGCAGACACCCGACGCATTTCACTTTCTTAGAAGCAAGAGAGATTGCAGTGAGGTGCGGTTGCCGAAGATGCTATTTCACGCATATAAGCCATGAGACCTCATATGAGGAGATAAACAGGCGTTATGCGCCGCTCTGTCAGAGCAGCTATGACAACTTGGTTCTGGAGGTAGAGGATGAGTGACCTGTTTTCGCCGGATGATCTTGATCAGGAGATGCTGGCAGAGGAGAAAAAGGCTGAGAAAGAGAAGATAGATGTTAAAATCGAGGAGGAGAGGAGAAGAAAGGCGGAGAAGGATGAAAGAAGTTATGACCGCGTGCTCTATGTCATAGACGGATACTCGCTGATCTACCGCTCGTATTTCGCATTCATCTCCCGTCCCCTCACGGACCGTAACGGCAACAACATAAGCGCCTACTACGGTTTTTTCAACACCCTGCTCTCCCTTCTATCGCAGTACAGGATGGATTACCTTACGGTCACGATGGATGAGAATGCCCCGACGTTCCGTCATATCATGTATCCGGAGTACAAGGCGACAAGGATGAAAGCTCCTGAGGATCTTCATGCGGAGGTCCCACTCATAAGGGATACCCTTTCAAAGATGGGTATCAAAGTGCTTTCAAAGCCGGGCTATGAGGCCGATGATGTGATAGCGAGCCTTTCACGTATTGCCGGAGAGCGTGGCATAAGGACCGTTATGGTCACAGGGGATAAGGATCTTCTCCAGCTTGTAGGCCCGTCAGTTTCGGCCCTCCGTCCCCCTAAGAAAGGCGAGAGTAGTTACTCATTTTATACAGAGAGGGAGGTTTTTGATGACTTCTCTGTCCACCCGGGACAGATCATAGATTACCTTTCGCTGCTCGGAGATTCATCAGACAATGTTCCCGGAGTCAAGGGAATAGGTGAAAAAGGTGCTATCAAGCTTCTTGAGGAGTATGTCAGCCTCGATGGGATATACAGGAACATTGACAGGATCTCCGGAGCCACGAGAAAGAAGCTCATCGAGGGAAGGGAGAGCGCCGAGCTTTCGAAGAAACTGGTAACACTCTCTTTTGATGCGCTCGGTAATGATTTCGATATAGAAAGCCTTAGTGTGGCGAACGTAAAAAAAGAGAACGCGAGAGCGGATTTCATGTCCTTTCAATTGAAGAGTCTCATCAGAAAGCTCGGAAAGGCGGAGGATGCTGATGATAAGGTGCAAGTTGAAACCTCTGATGCAGAGAGTGAGGTATCAATAAGGCCCGATGAACTATTCTATCAGGGAGAGGGGGCATATGAGTGTCTTACGGATATCTCTGTAATCGAGCGCAAATTCAAGGAATGCGTTGAATTTCATGATGGTATAATGGCGTTCGATACCGAGACAACCGGTTTTGAGGAGGATGCCTCCATCGTTGGCTTCTCCTTCTCATATGAGCTCAAAAAGGCATACTACTGTCCGCTTTTAGCGAAAGATGGCGAGCATCTGAGAAAAGAGGATGTCAAAGATCTGTTTGACAGGTACTTTGGAAGCGGGAAGATACGCACTGTCGGGCAGAATATCAAATACGACCTGAAGATTCTCTGGAATCTTGGTTGTGACATCTCAAAAATCGAATTCGATACGATGATAGCAGCCTGGATGGTTGAGTCGAATCAGGCGCAGTTCAATCTTGAAGCCCTGGCACGTAGATTCCTCTCTTATGAGATGGTCGAGTTTGAAAGCGTTGTTGAGAAAGGCAAGACGTTCAGTGATATCGATACGGAGAGTGCGACACGTTACTCTGCCGAAGATGCGGATATCACGCTAAGGCTTTATTTCATACTTCTTAAACGCCTCATGGAAAACGGAATGCTTCAAACCTTTTGTGAGATAGAGCTGCCTCTTATCAGAGTTCTTGCAGGTATGGAAAGAAAAGGTATAGCTATCTCCGATGCCAGGATGGAGGAGCTTAAAAGGGCAACCGATGGCAAGGTGAGCGTACTTGAAAAGAGAATTTATGAGCTTGCCGGACATGAATTCAATCTTAACAGCACCCAGCAGCTTGCCAAGGTGCTATTCCAGGAGATGGGACTTGAGGCAGGAAAGAAGACCCAGCGAGGCTACTCTACCGACAGTGCGACTCTTGAGATGCTGAAAAGAAACGGAGGAGGGGAGATCGTAGAGAAAATCCTCGATTACAGGATGCTCTCCAAGCTTAAAAGCACATACATCGACGTACTTCCGACACTCAAGGCAGGGGATGAGAGGATACACACGAGCTTCCTTCAGACGGGAACTGCGACAGGAAGGCTTTCAAGTCGTAATCCGAACCTGCAGAACATACCGGTACGTACCGATGAGGGAAGGCTGATAAGAAGCGCTTTCGTTCCCCGTGACGGCTTCATCTTCATAAGTGCCGATTATTCGCAGATTGAGCTTGTGATGCTTGCACATATGGCGGAGGATGAGGAGCTTAGAAAAGCCTTCATCAACGGCATAGACGTACACCGTTACACTGCCAGCTTGATTTTCGGCAAATCTGTCGAGGAGGTCAGCCATGATGAGAGACAGATTGCGAAGACGATAAATTTCGGAATCATGTATGGTATGTCCGCTTTCAGGCTTTCAAACGAGCTCTCAATACCGCGCAGGGACGCACAGGAATTCATTAACCTCTATTTCGAGAGGTATAGCGGGATAAAGGGATTCGTGGAGAGGACGGTAAAGAGTGCGGAGGAAAAAGGCTATGTTGAGACACTTTTTCATCACCGTCGTTCCATCCCGGGGATAAACAGCAGGAACAAGACAGAGAAGAATGCTGCTGAGCGGGTTGCCGTCAACACTGTAATCCAGGGTAGTGCGAGCGAGATCATGAAGCGCGCCATGATAGCCCTTGGCGAGCATGAGAGATCATATCTTGTCCTCCAGGTTCACGATGAGCTTATATTCGAATGTCCAATCAGTGAGGCAGAGGATGTCAAAAAGAGCGTCAAATACGTGATGGAGAATACGACGAAGCTCTCTGTGCCTGTCAGGGCATCTGTCGAGAGTGGCTCATGCTGGGGGGATATGCATTGAGATGATCATAGGTCTTACGGGTAAAAGCTGTGCTGGAAAGGATGAGGTCGCATCAATACTCTCCTCTTTCGGATATTATGTAATTGATGAGGATAAACTTGGACATGAGGCATTGAGAGCGAATCGAGATAGTCTTATTAGCGAGTTTGGAGAGGGGATTTTAAGCGATGGGGAAGTGGACAGGAAGAAGCTTGGCTCAATTGTCTTTTCTGACCCCCTGAAGCTGAAAAAGCTTGAAGCCATAAGCCATCCATGGATGATAAATGAGACGAAGAGACTTGCCCGTGAGGCGGAGAAGAAAGGCCTCATTGTTGTAATTAACGCTGCAATCCTTGCCCGTCTCTCTCTGGATAAGATTTCCGATGCCATCATTTTCGTCGATGCCCCATTTTCTATGAGGGCAAAGAGGGCTGAGCTAAGAAACGGTACTAAAATCGAGGATTTCAGGAAAAGAGAGGAAAATCAGGAAGATATTGTTTCCACTTTTGAAACTTTTAGCGGTAAAATTGTTAAAGTTATAAATGACGGAGATAAAATAACTCTTTATCGACAAGTCAAAGATTATTGTGATACTATTTTAGCAAGAGGTTAATTATGGGTAAGAAATTAAGATACATTCTTCTGTCTTTCTCTGTTGTACTTGCGATTTTCGTATTCGCACTCTTATGGCAGGTTCGTCCTGATTTTGACAGCTCCGTATTGGACGAGGCAAGAGATAGGCAGGATGCCCAGCTCGTTAACGTCAGCCAGCCTCTTGAGACGAGTACCAGCGCCAGAGCCGAAAATGAGGCAATTATAAGCGAGGTAGTTGAAAGGGTTGAAAGTGATGATGAATTCGTCTCTTCCCTCTCATCTTCCGCAGAGGAGAGTGCAAAGGCTTATATCGATTCCCTCGTAGCTGATCCTGCGGTGGAGGAGGCTCTTGCGGACAGGATTCTTGAGCGCCTTCTTTCCGATAGTGAGGTCCAGGGTAGGATTGCTGAATATGTGGATAGCGAGATTGCTAAGAAGGAAGCAGAATACGCCACATATATTGATAATTCCATCTCCGACATTACGATTTCTGCGACCTCCGGTGTTGACCGTGCTGCGATGAGGGCTGAGATTGAAAAGTATGTGAATGAGAATCTTGTTTATGCTGATGACATCATCGATAGCAGAATTAACCTCTATGTTGAAGAGAATCTCCCATATGCCGATGGCATAATCGATGGAAGGATCAACAAGTATGTTGATGAGAACATCGGATACATCGATAGCGCAGTAACAGATGGAATCAACGAGTATGTGAATGCGAACCTTCCTGCGGCAGAGGATATCATCGACAGCAGAATTAACCTCTATGTCGAGGAGAATCTCCCATATGCCGATGGCATAATCGATGAAAGGATCAACAAGTATGTTGATGAGAATATCGGATACATCGACAGTGCAGTAACAGATGGAATCAACGAGTATGTGAATGCGAACCTTCCTGCGGCAGAGGATATCATCGACAGCAGAATTAACCTCTATGTCGAGGAGAATCTCCCATATGCTGATGGCATAATCGATGGAAGAATTAACAGATTCGTTGAAGAGAACCTCCCATACGCAGAAGAGCGTGTTGTGGATATCATCGACCAGTATGTCCTTGATTTCGTAGCAACTGAGGATGGTTCTGTATATATCACGGATCCGGACACTTCCGATATCGATAAGAGAATCAATGATTATGTAAATGAGAACCTTGTTTATGCTAATGATCTCATCGATAGCAGGATCAACGCTTATGTCGATGCCAGCATCCCGGCTGCTAAGGATTTCGTAAACAGCGAGATCAATACATACGTGAATGAGAATCTTCCTGCGGCAGAGGATATAATCGATAGTAGAATTAACCTCTATGTCGAGGAGAATCTCCCATATGCCGATGGCATAATCGATGGAAGGATCAACAAGTACGTTGACGAGAACATCGGATACATCGACAGTGCAGTAACAGACGGAATCAACGAGTATGTCAATGCTAACCTTCCGGCTGCTAAGGAGATCATAAACGGTGAGATCAATGCATACGTGAATGAGAATCTTCCTGCGGCAGAGGATATAATCGATAGTAGAATTAACCTCTATGTCGAGGAGAATCTCCCATATGCCGATGGCATAATCGATGGAAGGATCAACAAGTACGTTGACGAGAACATCGGATACATCGACAGTGCAGTAACAGACGGAATCAACGAGTATGTCAATGCTAACCTTCCGGCTGCTAAGGAGATCATAAACGGTGAGATCAATGCATACGTGAATGAGAATCTTCCTGCGGCAGAGGATATCATCGACAGCAGAATCAGTCTCTATGCAGAGGAGAACACTCCTTACATCGAGAGCATGATAGATGACAAAATAGTCAGCTATGTCACAGAGAACACACCGTATGCGGAGAGAAGGGTTAATGAGATAATCGATCAGTATGTTCTTGATTACATCGAGCTTAAGGATAATGCGATCTATGTCACCGATCCTGATACCACCGAGCTGGACAAGAGAATCAGCGAGTATGTTGATGAGAATCTCTCTTATGCGAACGAGCTTATTGATTCAAGAATAGATCTCTATGTTGAAGAGAATGCCCCTGTTCTCGATGCCATAATCGAGGATGTGGTTGAAGAGTACTATGCAGCTAACTTTGATGTCATAAATGAGGCTGCAAGCGCGTATTTTGCAAAGAATCTTCTTGATGCGAGCTCTTCAAAGAGTGGTGATACGGTTTATGACGAAGTGATTTACAGTGTCGCTTCCGATATCTCAGGCGCCCTCTCAGGCTCAGATGCAAAGAGCTATGGAGATCTCTCTTCCTATGAGGAGAACGTGCTTTCCGCGATTGAGAACATAGTTCTTGAAGTGCTTAACCGCCTTGATTACGTGGTAGCCGGTAGCGATGTGAGTGTAAGCTCTTATACAGCAGACGAGGTTCAGAGAGCGGTATCCGGCCCTGCGTTCAGTTTTGAGAATACCGATTCCCTCATAAACCAGAATAGGGATGATGTAAGGCGTGCCGCAATAAGAAGCGTGCTTGAATCGCTCTCAGACTGATTCATCCTTCTCTGGATAGTCCCTCTTCCCTTGGAAGGGGGATTTTATTTGCCACATGCCGTCCTTAAGGCCCAGCACGTAGTTCTCGGTGAGAACAACCTTTCCACCCCCTTCTGGAAGATCTATCGTATACTGTGGCATCGCAACACCGCTGACCCTCTTTCTGAGATCCTTCTCGATTTCAAGACCTTTTCTTAGTGAGCACCTGAGGTGTGCCGTCCCATCCACAAGATCCCCTTGAAAGAGGTAGTAGGGTTTTATCCTGTTATAAAGGAGGGCGTATGAGAGCTCTTCCTGTACATCCACGCTGTCATTAACACCTTCAAGCAGTACTGCCTGGTTGAAAGCGGGAATTCCCATGTCTATGAAGGAGGAGACCGCTTTTACCGCTTTTTCAGTAAGTTCTCTAGGATGGTTGAACTGGCACATCAGAAGGAACGGAGCTCCATGCATGTGTCTCTTTATTATTGCTAGAAGGGAAGGTGTGAAACGCTCGGGAGCTGAGAGGAAGGCTCTTGTGCATAGGCGGTATATTATATCCTCTCTTGCGCTCTTGAGCTCTCTAAGAAGGTAGTCTATCTCATCATCTGAGAGTGTGAACATATCCCCTCCTGTGAGAAGGACCTCCCTTATCTCACGGTGTTCCTTCAGATAATTCGATGCCTCCCTTATTTCCTCTTTTGAAATCTTACCATCATCGTTTGATGTGAATCTTCTTCTGAAACAGTGTCTGCAGTATGCGAAGCATCTTGAGGTTACAAGCAGGGCCGCCCGGTTTGAATAGCGGTGGATCAGACGTTCTGTCCTAGAGTGCTCGACCTCCATAAGTGGGTCTATGCTCTCTCCGCTACCGATGTTCTCAAACCTCGTGGGAACGAACTCTCTTCTTATGGGATCCGCAGGATCATTTTTATCAATTATCGAAAGTATGTGGTCGGAAATCAGCATTGAAAGGCTTGGCCCGATCTCCCTCCACTTTTTCTCATCCTCGCTGAGAGGCATTATTTTCTCTAGTTCTTCAAGATTTGATACCGCCATTGCTAGAACTTAATAGCACTTTGCCTTCTTATTTGCAAGGCTTGTATGATAGACTTAATCTTGGAGGCTTTATGGAAGAAGTAAAGAGAGAGAAAAAGAGCCTTAAGGGTTATTGGGGTACTACCTTCCTTATCGGGCTCGGTTTTTTCACCATGGGACTCATGGATCCCCTGTATGATAATTACGTCCCGATATTCCTCGGGTATTACCTTGAGCAGAACAGTCTGATTGGGCTGGTGATGACGCTTGATAACATCCTTGCGATATTCCTCATCCCTATATTCAGTGCCCTTTCGGATAGGACGCATACTCCAATCGGACGGAGAATGCCTTACATAATCACGCTGCTTCCACTTAGTGCCATATTCTTTGCACTCGTGCCTATTACAGCATATGAGAGCCTTATTCTTCTCATTGCCACGATATTCCTTCTGAACATAACAAAGCAGGCTGTCCGTGGCCCTGTGGTCGCCCTCATGCCTGACATGGTCCCCGGCGATCTCAGAAGTGAGGCAAACGGGGTTATAAACACGATGGGTGGAATTGCGACAATACTCGGTACGATCCTACTGGCACGCCTGATGGATGTGAAGATAACACTTCCTGGCCTCGGTACTGTGGACAAGGTCCTCGCTTTCCCTGTGGCATCTCTTTTCGTGATTGTCGCAGTCATCCTTCTTTTCATATTCGTGAAAGAGAGCAGGAGCCGTGTAAGCAGCAGTGAGGAGAGGGCTGAAAAGAATGATGAGCCGATACTGCGGAGCCTTAAGGCGGTCATAGGCGAGAAGGAAAAGAGCGCGCTCTACATACTTCTTTCCCTTCTTTGCTGGTTCATAGCCTACCAAGGCATCCTTCCTTTCGTCGGACTTTATACGACCGATGTCCTTGGAACGAGTGCCGGTACTGCCGCCCTCTCATCTGGAATGGTAGGTGTGGCGTATGCGATTTTCGCGGTCCCTTCCGGAAAATTCGCTCATAAGCATGGGAGGAAGAAGACGATAAGAGGAGCACTCTTTGCGATTATGGTAGTGCTCTTTCTGGTGTTCATTCACTCTGCGTTCTTATCTGGGCTCCCGTATATGGTAAGGCTTATAAGCTTCTGGGCCCTTCTTTTCCTCTTCGGAATATTCTGGGTTACGGTCGTCACCAACTCATTCCCGATGCTCTGGCAGATGGCAGATTACAAGACCATGGGAATATATACCGGGCTCTACTATTTCTTCTCACAGGCTGCTTCGATCATAAGCCCACCGCTCGCAGGAGGGGCTACGGACCTCTGGGGATATCCGGCACTTTTCCTCTATGGCCTGTTTTTCATGCTGATTGCATTCTTCCTCATGAGGAAAGTCGAGCGTGGAGAGCCGGAGGATGACTGAGTATTTTCTTGCTTAACTGAGAATTGTGTAGGTTTGGATTGACTTAACTGGGAAAATACATTTTAATCAGAATCTGCTGTGAAACCGACAGATTATTCATTTTCTGTCGGCATAGCAGGTTTTGATTATGAAGAAATGTTTGCATCTAGTCCTGTTTCTCGTCTTTCTCCTTTCAGCCTGCGAGATGAGCGTGCCTCCTCTCAGCGATGGGAGTTCCATTCTCTTTCAGCGCCCATCGGTGCCTGAGAATCTGAAAGCCGAGAGCGGGTATTCTGACAGGATAAATCTCTCATGGGACAGTGTTGAGAACGCTACTGGATATGTGGTCTACGGCTCCCGTATCTCCGAAATAGGGGAAGGGCTTAAAAACCTCGGGGTCGTTTATTCCAACGATCCAAACTTCACCTATTCCTCAGCCGGGGTCAGTGTGAGCCTCAATCAGAGCTATGTTTTCTCCGTGGTTGCCATGAGCGAGTTCTCAGGAAGTGAGAACACGATACTATATTCCGATTACAGTTCAAGGGTTGAAGGATCGTTTGCGCCAAGTGCGATAAACCTGCATGTTGTAGCTACGGAAAGCAGTGTGAATGCTTACTGGGCAAGTCCCAACCTTTATAGCGCCTATAATGCCAATCATGAGTCGTATCCACTCTATGATGCTCTTTTTTCACTCTCATATCATAAAAGCGGGGAGAGCACATGGCAGAGTGTGAATGACAAGGCGGAAGCGGAATACCTTTATGAGAGCATGAGTTTGAATGATTATGGTCTCAGACAGGGGGAGGAGTATGTATTCCGTGCCCAGATGGACATAATGCATGAGGATGGCTCGTCAGT
The DNA here is from genome assembly GCA_944389025.1 of uncultured Spirochaetaceae bacterium. GTDB lineage: Bacteria > Spirochaetota > Spirochaetia > Sphaerochaetales > Sphaerochaetaceae > Ornithospirochaeta. Next base: position 43,685 of record CALXKU010000012.1, on the reverse strand, counting down.
TGGTCCGATTTACTCGAACGAGGTTTCAGTCACGATAAGCAGCAACATGATTCCTGATGCGATAAAAAGCGAGGATATTTTAGTAAGTCAGGGAGAGAGGTCCGACGGTATCCTCATAAGCTGGAGTCTTCCATCATACGTGTTCGACCTCAGCCGTGATAACACCTGCTTCAGAATCGAGAGGAGCGAGGAGGGGAAGGATGAATGGACTGTCCTCGTTGATGAGCTTTCGGGCGAGATAAGCGAAAGGATAACTCAGGATGCAGATTCTTCCGCAGCGAGAATGATTTTCCTCGATAGCGATGTCGTCCCTGCCAAGAAGTATGTCTACCGAATTTACAACGGTGTGCGTGACTCAGCAGGTGTGATATACACCCATGATGAGGAGGCCCTTGAAGAGAGCAGGCCTAGCTATCTCTTCCTGCCTGAACTGACTCTTGAGGGGCTTTGGTCGGAAAGCTCTGATCATAGCGCTGCCTCTGTAGCCTTTTACATAAAGGATTTTGAAAGGCCTGTTAATGATCTTTCTTATGTAATCGTAAAGAATGTCTATCATATGGAGACGGACAGTTACAGCAATGAAAGACTTACTACTGTCTCTTCCTCTTCTTCTATCGAATACTCGGAGAGCAATTCCTGCAAGACCTGTAAGGAGGGCTCATATCATGAGTACACTTACTCGTTAATACTGGAGAGAGAAGGGGGAGAGCTCTATTACGATTTCGGCCATTTCATGTTCAATGCCGAGGTGCTCCATCTCGGGACTGTGGATATGGATAAGCCGACGCTCTTCAGAAACCTTGAGGCATCAAAGGATAAGAAAAACAGGATAGTAATAAGCTGGAGCGAGATAGACTATGATTTCATCGAGGGAGAATACGCATACAGCTACCGCCTTGATGGAAGTGATGCCTGGCTTTCTGCCGATAGCATCATAAGGGATGGAAACAGTATCTCCTTTGCCATTGAAGCGGAAGGGGAAGAGACAATTTACCTTAAGGCGGAGTGCCCTATCGGGGATAGGAAATATGAGTTCATCTCTCTCAATCCCGTAAAAGGGAATGTCTTGAGTGTTTCCACCCCGGATGCTTCGGATGCAGAGAGCGGAGAGGCGATAGTAATCCGCTGGGATCCATCCAATTTCGTGGATAATCTCTCATACTCCCTTGAGGTCAGTTTTGACGGTGAGGCTTGGACCTCTCTTGGCCCGATTGATTACTCAGCAGGTCTTTATACCTTGAACCTCAGAGAAAGTGGTGAGAGCGAGAGGGAAAAGGACAGGTATTTCCGCATCAATGCTGAGAATGGGGACGCAGAGAGCGTGGTATCATCAAGCGATGTCGGCTATGTTTTCAGAGCAGTAAAGGATACACTTGCAAGCAAGGGAACATACATTGGAAAGGTTCTTCTCTCCTGGACTGAGGTAGAAGGAGCTACAGGATACGATATCTACCGCTATGATGGCTCCGGGGCTTACGAAATCATAGGTGAGAACATTGCTGGAAAGTCGTTCTATGACAGCTCACCTGATGATAGTTTGCCGTACTATGCGGTCATTGCACGAAAGGGTGATATAAGGGCACTCTTTTCAGAGCCTGAGGAGAAGGTCCTTAACAGTGTTCTTCTTGAAGAGAAGGCGAACATGGGCTATCCGTTTGATGAGACCGAGGTTCAGAATCTGAGCGTTGCCCAGGGTGTTGATGATGAGTCGTACATCCTTCCGTATTTCACTGTAAGCTTCAAGGTGAATGGAAGTGCGAACCGCTATATGATCTACTCGGAAGCCGATCAGCCATTTGCCGAAGTAAACCTCCTAAGTCTTGTTGTCTCCGAGGACGATGAGAATCTCTTTGTCTCCCCAACTCTGAAGAAGGGGGAGAGCGGATACGTCGAATACGACAGGAGAAGCGGAATTGTCCGTGCTGATGTGACAATAGGCATCGTGGATGCGAGAGAACTTGCAATAGAGAACGTAAGAGTGCGTGGGTTCAATGATACCGTATCCGATAACGACAACCCGGAAACCGGTATCGCGACCGTCAGTGGTCTTTTCAGAAGAGCTTTGACCGAATATGACTATGCCAATCTCTTCCTCTCAGGACTAAGGGAGGCGATAAGGGCCGCGAACTCATATTTCGAAAAGGACTGGTATGGGGGAACAGGTGCTTCTGATAACAGCTCAAGGGTTTATACTGACGCTTTCGAGACTGTGCGCATAGAAAACTGTTACGCCTCATTTTTTGGTAACGAGGGCAATAAGGGCTCTGTTAGCTTTAACAGGTTCGAGAGCTCGGAATCTTCAATGGTGTTCATCTCGGAGACTGCGATCTCAATCCAGCATGCGGATGGCAATGAATATGAATACGGGGGAGAAGATCTGGGGGATGGATGGCTCGGCTACCTCGGGCATGACCCCTTGGATATGCTGAACCCTGACGGGGATGACGGAAATTCGACCTTGATATCCCCTCTGAGGGATTACTCGATAAAAGGACAGCTTGCCCGTTATCGCGATGCCTCCATCTCCATCTCCTCTCTCAGCGTTCACGGTACATCGGGTACTATTTTCGTGCGGGTGGGGAATATGGAGAAGGAGATTCCAATCACGGATAAGAACATTCTCAATAAAGAGATACTCACGATGGATGATATAAGATGGTAAGGATAGCAGCGTTGGCATTAAGCATTGCCATTCTTTTTTGCTCATGCAATGCGGATATTCTCAGCTCAGACGTTCCCACCTACACCGGTGAGACCTCGTCTTCGGATACCAGGGTGCTTTTCAGCGGGGAGGCTCCGAAGAACATATATGCTTCAAAGTCGTATTACCAGGACAGGATCGTGGTCTCATTCGATTCCGTCACCGGTGCGGACTACTACGAGGTATATACGGCGAAGGTGGCACGGGATACAAGGGATTATGATGTGACGAGCCTCCAATGGATGAGGAATGACAGCAACATAGAGGACACTGGGAAGGCTCAGATCCTTTTCAGCTTCTATCCCGAGGAGGAAGAGAAGGATGATTACTATTACCTCTTCTCCGTAAGGGCGGCAAGCTACTATAACGGAGGGCGGAATATTAACACAGGTGATGCCAGCTCTGTCGCGGAGGGATGGACACTCTCTCCTCCTGCAAACGTAAGTGCCTCCCAGGGCCTTTTCAGCGACAGGATAAACCTCTCCTGGGATCAGCTTGACAATATCCGCGGTTACAACATATATAAATTCAATTCCGCAAACGGCTCATATGAGCGGGTGAATAACACACTTATCCCATCATCGTTCACAGATGTCATAGAATATGGGTTCATCCCTTCTGAGGATGAGCTTGGCTCGGATCTCTATTTCAGGGTATCAGCACTCTCTCTTGGAGGGGATGAGAGCGAGTACAGCGGTATAAGGAACGGCTATACGTTCGTATTCGGAGCCCCTCAGCTTCCACAGGATCTTGTTGCAGATCAGGCCGCAAGCCCCTCATATATAAACGTTAGCTGGGAAAAACCTTCAAACGATGTGCCGACTGCAGAGGGGAATAACCCTTATGTCTGGGAGATTTACCGAAGCACCCCTTCTTCCGACAGCACGCTCATAGCATCTTTTACAGCTTTCAACGACGAGAGCACCGCTCAGTCGGTTACCCTTGAGGATGGGCGCTATGTTTATAAGGATACGGCCGACCTCATTCCAAATACCGTGTATACGTATACGGTAAGGGCTACCGTCATTGATGGGGCTGGAGAGGACGCGACTACATTGATCGGGCCTGCGGAAGTAGCCAGTGGATTCATCATGGCAGCGCCTTCTGCTGTGTCACTTGATGTTAATTATCCAAGTGGGGATGATGCGGGCTCTTTCGAAATCAAGATAGCCTCACCACCTCCGGGTTTCTCTGCGGATAAGAATTGGTCGTACAATCTTTATGGAAGAAGTAACACGGGGCTCAGCACTGGTGAGTGGAATCTGGTTGATACAGGATCTGTCGTTGAAGAGGGATATGTTTTCACCGTCTCTTATGCTGATTATCCTTATAACGAGTTCTCCGTAACGCTTACAAATGGAGTAGAGGAGACAGCAATCGCTTTAAGCCCCGTCCTTGTTGCAGACCAGATCACTCTTGACGACATAAGCATAAACTCTAACAGGTATGACAGCGCTCTTGGTGCGAATGAGAACGGGGTATATCCGGTATGGCTTGATGTAAGGAACCCGGAAAGGTTTGAAAGCATTGACTTAACCGTTACGATGAATGGGGAGGATGTATCGTTTACCATTCCAGTCTCATCATCGGTCGTTGCCATTCCCTGGGAGTACTCTCCGGCAAAGCCTTTTGAAAGCTACAGCTATAGTGTGAAAGGTAACAGCTATTTCGGACGTGCAACATCCACATCGCCGAAAACAGTTGCATACGGAGCTCTGACCGGGGAGAAGTTCATCAAGCTGTTCGAGTCCTTTGCAATGAAACCATGGGAGTTCGTCTCCCATCCCGATTTCCCTGAGAATCTCAAGACGAAGTGGAACAACAACGATATGCATAAGGCTATCGATGCCCATGGCATGGACAGCCTTGGAAACTATACCGTCTCCTCAGAGTACCACGGAGGAAGCATCAACTACGTTTCAACTGCGAACATAATGAGCATGACAGGAACGGTTGTCTTCACATTCACCAATTTCGGTGAGATAGAGGAGATGTACTCAAACGGATCTTATACGATGAGCGGGGTGAACATGAGCGGTAACAATGGAAGCGTGAGTGGAAATGTCATCGTGAGCGGGATGTATCCTGCGAGTGTGGATTTCGGAAAGCTTTCCGTAACCTCTTATGCCTTCTCTGGGAAATATGGCCTTACACAGGATAACGGATCGGGAACGGTTGAAATCACGGCTACGAGGAACGAATGAGAATGAGAGTTTTTATTATCGTAATTTTAGCATCGCTGTCGCTTGTCTCATGCACCGCAGAGATAGGCAATCCGATTGCCGCGTCCTATGAGGTTAAAAGCCTTGAAAGCGATGACTTCGCTTACTTCTACCTATCCCTTGATGAGGACGGTTCTTTCATTCTCATAGGATCCGGTGGAAACGCATCCTCTGAGGCTTATGTCATCAGCGGAAGTTACGGTTTTACCATCACATCATTCGATTTCATAAAAGGTAGCGGCAGCGTTAACTTCATGGTTGATGATATCCCGGATGACATAACGGGAATGGCGATGAGCGAGGGAAACAACAATTATACGTTCTACTGGCAGATCGATAGGAACAGTGGTGCTCGTACAATGGATTTCGATCCCGTCACCGATGCGTCCAAGGTGTTATCGAGATGCTATGAGATATCTGATGAGAGGTTTGCATCGATTTATGAAAGCGTGAAGGGGGGCTCAAGATGAGAAGGTTTCTTCTGATACTCCTGATTTCAGCTATGGCCCTCTTACCTCTTTCTGCAGAGGAAAAATATGCCAGCGATCCTGAGGGGTGGTGGACGAGTCTCTGGTCATCATCCACTTTCAATTACGACATATACGTAAGAAGCGTGATGCTCCGTGGAGGAATAAATGCTGGAGGTGGACTGAGTTTCGGAATAACGACGGATCGCTTCCGTTTCGACCTCTACGGTCAGGGGGATTATTTTCTTGAACCCCTTGGCGGACAGGGTGGGGCGGCCCTTCTTGAAATAGACGGGGAGGTCGGCCTTACACTTGGTCTCAGAATACTTAGCTTCTGGGCATTCGACACATACATAGCCTGCGATATCGGATATTATATGCAGTTTCTGAAGACCCCTTATCAGAATGATATCTTCACCCTGGGTTTCAATGGTCTCATGGTGCGTCCCAAGCTGATGACCGATTTAAAGATTGCAAAGTATTATGGAATCATGATGGGCGTCTTCTACCAGATACCAATCTATCCCGCATATTCCGATTACGCCGGATTCGGCATCATGCTCTCCATCGCATGAAAAAAGAGGCGGTCATCCCGCCTCCGTGCTTCAGCTGTTAACTCTCTCGAGGTATTCCTTGGTCTCGGTGTTAACCCTGACCTTCTCACCCTTCTTGATGAAACCTGGAACCCTGATCTTGAGTCCGGTCTCGAGAACGGCGTCCTTTGTAACGCCCTGAACCGTATCGCCTCTAGCGGCATCCTCGGTCTCGGTTACGACATATACGACCTTTGAAGGAATCTGGATGTCGAGAACCTGATCCTCCCACATCGTGATCCTGTAGCTCTCGCCTTCTTTCATGAGGAACTCATAGCCTTCAAAGCTCTTCATCGGGACTTCAATCTGCTCGTAGTTCTCCGTGTTCATGAAGCTGAAGTTCTCTCCGTCGTTGTAGAGGTACTGGAAATCCCTGTCCTCAATGGTGATGTCCTCAGCGTTGTCCTGGCTCTTCATCGTCTCTGAGAGAGTCTGTCCTGTTGCCGGACTCTTCAGTTTAAGACGGACGAATGCAGATCCTTTTCCAGGGTTTACGAATTCGCGCTCAATGCAGAGAAACGGCTGTCCCTTGATCAGCAAGGCCGTGCCTTTCTCAATCTGTCCTGCTTTAATCATTATCTTTACCTCTTAATATAAATCAAAAATAAATTCCGAACATCAAGTAACATATCAGAAAGAGGGGATGAAAGTAAAGACGTGTCAAATGAGTGTCTTGATGTATTCCTCGACGATGCGATAGCAGTCATCCTCATCGAGTCCCATTCTCCTCGCATAATCTGATGCATCCTCTATGAGACGCTCATAATCCTCTCTCGATATCCCCCTGACCTTTTCAAGGATGATTCTCTCTCCCTCGACTGATAGGCTTACGCGGTCCCCCTCTTTGAGAGATAATGCACTAAGTGCTTTTTCTGGGATGAGTATCTCCCCGTCGGTTCCCACAGTCAGTTCAAACATTCATCATCTTCCTGAAAGAGAACGGTAGCACATCCTCTATGTCATTCTTTCCAAGCTCGACCATCAGCAGTCGATCAAGTCCTATCGCAACCCCGCTGCTCTTTCTCATCTCGATATCGCAGAAGCTGTAATCGACTGCGGGAATCACCTCACCGCTTTTCTCTCTCTCACACTTGAGGATGGCGTATTCCTTCTCGTAATACTCCCTTGTCCTTCTCTTATCGGTCTCCTCCCTGTAGCAGTTGGCAATCTCTATACCATCTATGTACATCTCCCAGCGTGCACGGTAGAAATCATTCTTCTTCTCAGCCAGACAGTCAATCTGTACCGGATAATCCTTTAATATCACGGGGGAATCTTTTGGGAGGGAGGGCTCGACATCGGTTATGAATATGCGGTTGAACGTGTCATCCCATGCCTCGTCAGAGGGTATCACATGTCCTCTTTTCTCCGCCTCGATGCGTATCTTCTCAACGCTTTGTGCCTCATCAAGATCGAAATGCGAGTACTGCCATACGGCTTCTTTGACACTCATTACGAGAGGTTTTTTCCTGATTTTCCCATCAGCTTCTTCCAGTGCCGTCTCTTTGAGAAACTCATGGGTCAGGGCTATGGAGTCCTCCTCATCGAAATCTAGGCTGTAGTATTCAAGCATGCTGAACTCAGGGTTGTGTATCGTTCCCAGCTGCTCGGCGTTCCTGAAACACTGACTGATCTGGAATATCGAAGGGGAGCCTTCGGCGATCATCCTTTTCATGAAAATCTCAGGGGACGGAATGAGATACATCTTTCTTCGCGGCATGAACTCGTTTATGAACTCGGTCTCGAAATTTCTTATCGTGGGCTCTGGAATGAGCGATGTCGAAAGGGTCGGTGTGAACACCTCAAGATAATCCCGGCCAAGGAAGAACCGCCTTATTCTCATGTAAAGCTCTGATCTTTTTCTCTCTACTTGGAAATCAAACATGGCTTAAGAATATTGAAAAAGGGAAAATACTTCCAGTCCGTTGCTAAAGAATGCCTAATTCCTTAATATTGCATGATATGGCGACATATGAGACGGATGAAAGGATTTACGCGCTCTCAACAGCGTACTATCCCTCGGCACTGGCTATAATAAGAGTCAGCGGAGATGGATGCGTGGAGAGCCTTAGCCAGATATTCTCAGGAAAGAAGAAGCTCTTGGAGAGCGGTAGCAACACACTGTTGCACGGCTATTTAAGCGATACATCTGGAAAAAAGATAGACGAGGTTGTCCTCGCCGTCTACAGGAAAGGTCATGGATATACTTCGGAGGAAGCTGTTGAGATAACGATGCATGGCTCCCTTCCACTTATACAGAAGCTCTCACTGACCCTTGAGGAGATCGGGTTCAGAAAAGCACTTCCAGGGGAGTTCACATACCGTGCGTTCATGCATGGCCGCATGGACCTGACAGAGGCTGAGGCGGTTGAGGAGATTGTGAGCGCCAAGAGCGAGATGGCTGCTAGAAGCGCACTCTCAAGGCTATCAGGAAGCCTTAGCTCCGTTATCCTCAGCATGAAGGAAAAGCTTGTTGATATCCTATCATCTCTTGAGGTGCAACTCGATTATGCCGAGGATGAGATACTCGAGGACTGGGTATATCCGGAAGAGGAGGTGATGGGGATAATTTCCTCAATCGACAGGCTTCTAAGCACTTACGACTCAGCCAGGATGTACAGCCAAGGTGCCATGGTCGTCCTTGCAGGAGCCACAAATGCAGGAAAAAGCAGTTTCTTCAACGCCCTTTTAAAAGAGAACAGGGCGATTGTTTCGGCAAAAGAGGGAACAACAAGGGATTATATCGAAGCAGGATGCGTTATAAGAGGTCTTCCTATCCGTCTTTTCGATACCGCTGGGCTAAGAAATGCAGGCGAGGAGATCGAGGCTGAGGGGATCGAGCGCTCTAAAAGCCTCATGAGGGAGGCTGATCTCGTAATATATATAAGTGATGGAAGCGATGAGAATCTTCCCGTAGAGGATGAGAGGACGATGATCGTCTACTCCAAGCTTGATGAGGGCAGAAAAGGCCACCCCCTTGAGTTCTCATCAGTAACAGGAGAGGGGATAGGGGAGATACTTGATGAGGTTGAACGTCGTCTCCTTGGATCCAGTGCAAGTGAGAGCGATGTCTCAATAGAGAGCCAGAGACAGAAAGAGGGACTCTCCGAATGCCGTGAGATACTCCTTGAGAGCCTTAAGGTGCGGGATTCGAGTGTGGATATCATGGCGCTATCATTTCAGAGTGCGATAAGAAGCCTCTCCTCCCTCATAGGTGAAGTGAGCTCTGATGAGATTCTTGATAACCTCTTCTCAAAATTCTGTCTTGGAAAGTGATGGAAAGCAGTATGTACGATTATGATGCTATAGTAATTGGCGGGGGACATGCCGGAATAGAGGCCTCCCTTGCAATCTCAAGGATGGGTTTTAGTACCCTTATGATTACGCAGAGCCTCGATGCAATCGGGCGTCTTTCCTGCAATCCTGCAATCGGCGGACTTGCAAAGGGAAATCTTGTGCGTGAAATAGATGCCCTTGGCGGTGAGATGGCAAGGCTCATAGACAGCACTATGATCCAGTTTCGCATACTTAACCGAAGGCGTGGTCCCGCAGTCCAGGCCTACAGGGCCCAGGCTGATAAGTTCTCCTATTCCCGTCTTGCAAAGGAGACTCTCGAGAGGGAGGCAAATCTTGAGCTCTTCATGGATACTGCTGTCGACATCATATGTGAAAACGGCCGTGCCATCGGGGTTGTAACGGAGCGTGGCTGGAAGATATTCTCCCGTGTCATCGTCCTTACCACAGGCACATTCATGTCTGGCAAGATCTTCATTGGAGAGTATGAGCATCAATCGGGCAGACTTGGAGAGGAGGCGGCTATCGGTCTTGGAGATGCTCTGCGAGATAAGGGTTTCAACGTAGGACGCATGAAGACAGGAACCCCGGCGCGTGTTAAGAAGAGCAGCCTCGATTTCTCACGCCTCGAGATCCAGGATGGTGATGAGGAGATGAGGCCATTTTCGTTTCTAAGTGAAAAAATAGAGAGGCCGAGCCTTCGCTGCTATGTCACATACACCAATGAAAAGACGCACCAGATAATAAGGGACAATATAAAGTATTCACCTCTATATGGTGGTAAGATTGTCGGAAAGGGGCCTCGTTACTGTCCGTCCATAGAGGACAAGGTCGTGCGATTTCCGGACCGTGAACGCCATCAGATATTTGTTGAGCCAGAGGGGGTTGGAACGGAGGAGATGTATCTTAACGGGCTCTCATCATCCCTTCCCGAGCGTGTGCAGCACGAGTTCATACGCACCCTTCCCGGCCTTGAGAGGGCTGAGATAATGAGGCCCGCATACGCTGTGGAGTATGACTATCTCGATCCGCTTGATTTAAAGCAGAGCCTAGAGAGCAAGATTCTTGAAAATCTCTTCATCGCAGGGCAGACGAACGGCACCAGCGGCTATGAGGAGGCGGCGGCGCAGGGGATAATGGCAGGGATAAACGCAGCCCTCCGCCTTCAGGGTAAGGAGCCTTTCGTATTAAGGCGCAGTGATGCCTATATCGGAGTTCTGATAGACGATCTTACCACGAAGGGAACAAAGGAGCCTTACAGGATGTTCACAAGTCGGGCCGAGTACCGTCTCGTTCTGAGAAATGATAATGCGGACTCGCGCCTTACCCCTTTAAGTCCTCTTGCCTCCAAAGAGAGGAGAGAGGCTCTTGAGAGGAAGTGTGAGCACATGGAGGAGATAAAGGAGCTTCTGAAAGCAAGAAAGGAGCGGGGTAAGAACGGTCTTGAGCTTCTCAGGGAGCCTGAAGTCACGATTTCAAGCCTTTGTATAGCTGGCATGGAGGCGTTTTCCGCTGAGGAGAAGGAGGAGGTCGAGCTCGATCTGAAGTACGATGGATACCTTAAAAGGCAGGAGAGGGAGATTGCCAGATTCGAAAAGAACGAAAGTGTAGAAATTCCTCAGGATTTCGATTATGATAAGGTAGATGGATTAAGTCAGGAATCGCGTGAAAAATTCAAGTCCGTCCGTCCACGCAGTGTCGGACAGGCTGGAAGGATATCTGGGGTGCGCGTTTCGGACATAGCGGTGTTGCAGGTAGCCCTGAGAGGTGTCAGAAATGTCAGATGAACTTCTCTCAAAAGGTCTTGATAGACTTGGCATATCTTACAGCCAGAAGCAATTGGGACAGCTTCTGACCATGGTGGATGAGATAATGCTATTCAATCCGGCTTACAGGCTTGTCTCCAACACTGATAGGGACGAGATAATCATCCGGCATATTCTTGATTCAGCAGCCGCAATCCCTTATTTCATCAGTTTAGGAAAAACCGATATCGTCGATTTAGGAACCGGAGCGGGCTTCCCGGGTCTTGTTCTAGCCCCATTTCTTGATGCCAGGCTGTGCCTTTGTGAACGCATGATGCGGCGGGTTAATTTTCTTAAAGGTCTCATCGTAAGAATGGGACTTGATAATGTCACTATCGAGGCAAAAAGTGCCGAGGAACTCGACGGAAAATTCGATATCGTGACATCCCGCGCTTTCCATGTACTCTCCGACTGCTATCCTGTGATGGAGAGGATAAGGAGGGAGAATGGAAAGATCGTTCTCTATAAGGCAGGTAGAAAGAGCATCGAGGAGGAGCTGGCAGAGCTTAGTGGAAAAGGATATTCTCCCACTTCTTCAATAGTCGGATTGGAAGTTCCTTTCTTAAATGAGAGCAGAAACCTTCTGATCCTGTCTTGAGGTGGATTATGAAGACTAAAAGTGGAATTCTTACAACTCTGTTTTCTCTCATCCTGCTGCTCGCAGGAGTGTTTCTTATCGCATCAAACTATGTGGTCCTGCCATCATTCCTTGATGGGATAAAGGAGCTGGCGACGGCGAACATTGCGCTATCAGGGGGAGAGAAGGCACTGATGGTCCCTGGCATTTTCCTGGTAGCTGAGGCTTTTATGATCCTCATCTCAAGGAGAAAAAAGCCGTATTCCCTCATATTCGCATTCTACCTCTTCTTCGTATATTTCACGCTCATAGTCTTCACCCATCTTTCAATGAGAATGACGACACCTTACATGATCATGCGTCATGTATCCCCTGATCGTCTTCCTCTTGTTGGCCTTCTCATATTTCTTGAGGCCGTACTTGGCATCGTAATACTTTTCATAACATCCGCACTTAACGGCAGAAATCAGAATAATAAGGGGCTCGTTACCACCGAGGCGGGAGAGGTGGAGATTCCGCAGAAGGCTGATGACGGACGCTTTGTCAGCAGAAGAAAGATAAAGAGGAGGGAAGAAAAGGCGAGAAAGAAGGAGGAGAAGGCGGAACTCAAAGCCCAGAAGAAGGAAGAGAAGAAGCAGAAGAGGCTTGATGAGAAGCTCGAGGCTGAGGCTGAAAAGGCAGAGCGTCAGGCCAAGGCTGAGCTTGAGAAGGAGGAGAGGAGAGCTCAGAAGAAAGAGGAGAAGAGACGCCTCAAGGAAGAGAAGAAGCTTAAAAAGCATGGCTCTGATGTTCCAGATGAGGATGAGGAGAGTTTCAAAAGTTCGGATCTTGATGTGAAAATGGATATCCCTGCCCCTGCTGTAAGCATGGATGAGCCGCTCTCCTTCCCCGAGTTCGCGGAAATTCCACGTCTCAATACTATAGAGCACTCGGAGGATCTTGATACCGTATCCCCTGATCCACAGGAGAGTTTCAGAGCCTCATTCGGACTTGGAAAGCAGAGTGAGATGCGTGAGAGCCGTTTTACCCCCGACATGGGAGAGGGTGAGGAGAGAGAGGATGATGAGGATAACTTCAGAGTTCAATCAATGCCGAAGTACGATCCTTCCCAGGCTGGTAGCCATTTTAAGAAAGGCGGTATTCTTGAGGCGACGATCGAGAGTCTCAACGATTATGATAATAGCAGGGTGAAACGTCCTACGAGCCCCATCCTTGGCCTTGATGAGAAGAGGGATGATAGCCAGGACTTCAGAAAAAGGGAGGAAAGCTTTGCTCCAAGCGGACTCTCAAAAGATCATCCCCGCTATAAGCTGTTCGAGTCGCTTAGAAGGAGCCCAGGCACGCAGAGTGTGAATGTCTCACATATGCCGAGCATGCCTTTCTCCGGAGAAGAGACGGCGGAGGCCGATGATTCCTACTCCTCGACATTCGTAAAAGAGGGGGAGAGGAAGAAGAAGCTCTCAGAGCGTCTTGATGATATGAGAAGGGAGAGCGTGAGCTCGTCAAATCCCCTTCTCTCAGCAAAAGAGAGCACTCTGAAGCCTGCAAAGCCTGTTGCTCAGCCTCAGATGGAAGAGGAGGAGATTCCGTTTGTTCCACAGCCTTTGAAAAAGCCGGAAGCGCCTCAGAAGGCTGAGAATATAGAATCTCTTGATCAGAAGAACAAGGGAAAGTACGATGACGGCTCGGACTATGTTGATCCGAAACAGGAGAACGAGATTTTCTATTCCGTCGGAATCGGAGGTCTTGCATCAAATGATGCCGGTATGACAGGAATAAAGCAGAGGGCGAGGATGCACTACACCCCTCCGACGATGGATATCCTGGTGGATTATCCTGCGGCCGACAGGGAGATCGACAAGTTCACGATATCGCGTGGTGAGCAGATACTGAACACGCTCCATGAGTTCAGGGTTGATGTCACCCTAGACAATATCGTAAAGGGACCGACAGTTACGATGTATGAGCTCAAGCTCGCAGATGGCGTTCCTGTTTCAAAGGTCAAGGCACGCTACGATGATCTGCAGTACGCGCTCGGGGTAAGGAGCATAAGAATACTCGCTCCTGTTCCTGGAAAGCAGGCTGTCGGAGTTGAGGTTCCGAACACGAAGAGGGCAACCATAGGATTTAAGGACATGCTCTATACGTTCAATGCCGATAAGGAGAACGCCAAGATGGCGGTCCCGATGATTCTTGGCCGCACGATAACCGGTGAGCCGATAAGCATCAACGTTGCCAAGGCCCCGCACCTTCTCATCGCAGGAAGCACCGGTAGCGGAAAGAGTGTCGGTATTAACAGCCTCATCGCAACGATTCTTTATAACAAGAGCCCCAGGGATGTGCGCCTGATAATGGTCGATCCTAAGGTTGTCGAGCTCAAGATATACAATGGGATTCCTCATCTTCTCACCCCTGTCATTACAGACAGTAAGAAAGTTCAGAAGGTTCTTGCATGGCTCACAGAGGAGATGGACAGGCGCTATGAGATGATAAGTCGCTACAATGTAAGGAACATAGAGGCTTTCAATGACAAGCTCAAGAGAGAGAAGCTTGCCGCCGAAAAGCTTCCATACATCGTCCTTATAATGGATGAGTATGCGGACCTTATGAGTACGATCGGAAAGGATATAGAGTACTATGTCGGACGTCTTACCGCAATGGCGCGTGCTGTCGGTATCCATCTGGTGCTTGCAACCCAGCGTCCTAGTGCGGAGGTCGTTACCGGTACTATCAAGAACAACATCCCTTCCCGTATCGCTTTTGCCGTCGCATCCGGTGTAAACAGTAAGATTATCCTTGACGAGATGGGAGCAGAATCGCTTCTGGGAAAGGGAGACATGCTCTATAAAACACCGTCCAGCATAGAGACGCTCAGAATACAGGGTGCGTTCCTCTCCGATGGGGAAGTCGAGAAAATCGTCGAGCAGGTTAAGATGAACGGTGAGCCGGATTACCTCGACGAGGCTATCTTCGAGGATCATGATGACAAGGCTGATGACTTCGGTGATGATGATTTCGAGTACATCGACACAGAAGAGGAGGAGTACGAGAGGGCAAAGCAGATCGTCTATGAGAAGAAGAGCGCCTCAGCCTCATATCTCCAGCGCCGCATGAAGATCGGCTACAACAAGGCCGCACGTTATGTTGAGAGGATGGAAGAGGATGGCATCGTAGGACCTCCGAACGGAAGCAAGCCTAGAGAACTGATAAAGATGGTTTAGGAAAAATCCAGAAAACTGCTTTTACCCTATTGACTAAGATTTTGTTTTTGTATTAACTTATTCAAGTTGAACGACGCAGGGTAGAGCAGTTGGCAGCTCGTCGGGCTCATAACCCGGAGGCCGTAGGTTCGAGTCCTACCCCTGCTAAAGAGATGTTTGGACTTCAGGATCGAGTAAGGCGACTGAAGAGGGGTCCTCCAGACCATCTGAATGGGCACTCTTAGCCTCAGAGCAATGGCTCTTTGGCGGAGTGCCTTTATTTTTGCCGGTACATCTCTTCTCCTGAAATCTGCTTTATAGGAATATTGTTTTCTTCGAAACCCGATGCTGAAATCAGCCCGAAATTTGAGATGGTAAGTCCTTCAATCCTCGTCGCCTTCTCAATCTCTTCCATGATGATGGATTTTCTTAGCCTGCTCTCATAATACTTTGCTTCATATATCTCATATCCATCCAATGTTTCCAATGCGACATCGAATTCCCCGTTTGTTTTTTCTTCCCTTTTATCATACCAGTATGTTCCTATCGCAATGACATCATTTCTTTTGAGATTTCTGAAATACTGCCTCGCAACCTCTTCAAAACGATAGCTTATGAAAGTTTTCAGGCTTGGACGTACATATTTCTCGTAATATGCTTTTTCTGATCCTGTCATCTCAGAGCCGTAGCCGTATGCGACATAAAACCGTATCAAATTGCTGCTTATCTCGTAAAATGTTTTCTTTCTGTCATCAGCTCTGTTTATTGGATGTTTTTTTTCGATAAGGTGTGCTGCTATCAGCTCCCTGAGGACTTTTGAAAGCTGCTTCCTCGTTTTCTCCTCACTGATGCTAGCTTCGATTTCGCTATAATGTTTTTTGCCGTTTCCAATCCTTCTTATTATGATTTCCCCATTGTTGATAGGAGAGATTTCCTTTTCAATAACATTCTCAGCATAATATCTTGCAATACCTTCTTGAGAAATAATCAGGTCTTCTATGTTTCCCTCTATTCCTTTATCAGGGTCAATTTGAGAAAGAATGTTCGGCAATCCACCAAAGACGGCATAGTAGGCGATTCTCTCCATGATCGTGGCACTCTTATAGAAATTCGCCGCTTCAAGGTAATCCAGTTCTTTGAGGCTTATTATTGTTGTGAAACGCATGAACAGGGGATTGGTATTATCTTCAAGAATATTTTCAAGAACTCTTATCGCACTACCCGAGATTATGAGTTTGATGTTGCTCTTTTTGTAATCGATGAAATCTCTGAGTGCGGCATCCACAATTAGTGCGGCATCCTTGCTGTATCCTCTGAAATCCTGGTATTCATCTATCACAAGGATTATGTTATCATCTCGTTTTCCCAGATATCTGAAATAGTCCGCAGGAGTTTGAAAGTTCATCCATGGTTCGTCAAGTATTTCTCCTGAGAGCCTGGAAAGGGCAGCCATGTTGCCTTTTATTTCATCCGGTATGGCCGTGAAAACTATCTTCTTTTCATCATGTTCTTTCAGCGCTTCAAGGATAAGGCTTGTTTTTCCAATCCTGCGTCTTCCGTAAATCATTATGGCCGTGTTCTTTTTGCTTTTAAGATCAGCGTGTAGTAAATCGAGCTCTTTCTTTCTTCCAACAAACATATTTTACCTAAAAAATTTTTACTTAAAATTTATTTACAAAATTATAATTTGGTAAAATTAGGTAGTCAAGGAAATATTCCGTAAAATTAGTTTCTAGGTTTCTGTTCTCAGGTAAAAGATTCTGATACCATGAGGGTATCAGGAGCGGAATATCATCCTTTTTGAAACGCAATTCTCATGCTTCCGTCTAAGAGTGTGATCTTACCGCAGTAGGTGAATCCGTATTTAAGTATGAGGGCTTGCATCTTCCTGTTATCGACATGGGTGTCAATTCGTATTACAGGACTAAGGAGGGATGCGGTAACAACAGCCTGCCTCAGAACATGACTTGCTTTTCTCTTCCCAGCGACACGGTGAATGGTCACATAATCGTAATCCCCTTCTGGCCATGAGCCGTCATAAATCGTATCGTAAGTCGGCTCCTTTCCTATGATGGAGAAGGCACCGACTATCTCATTCGACTCGACTATGACATATAGAAATCCGCCTGAGATATCACTTTCGATGACGGAGAGGGGAGGATGTCCGATTTTCCACTGTCTCGTGTTCCCATCCTCCCACATCCTCTCCCTTGCCTCGTCATAGACGGCCCTGAGAGCATTTATGTCGCCTCTTTCCGCTTTTCTTATCATATCAGTTCTTGAAGCTGTGAATGGGGGCGGGGATTCTTCCTCCACGCTTTATGAAGGATGCGCATGAGAAGCTGTTGACCTTCATTATCGGGGCCTCGCCCAGAAGTCCTCCGAACTCAGCCTTCTCACCCTCTTTCTTCCCGTAAGCGGGAATGACACGGACTGCTGTAGTCTTCTGGTTTATCATGCCGATAGCCATCTCATCCGCGATTATTCCGCTGATGGTCTCCGCACTCGTGTCTCCGGGGATTGCGATCATATCAAGGCCGACAGAGCATACGCTGGTCATCGCTTCAAGCTTCTCTATCGTAAGAGAGCCCTTGTTTACCGCATCGATCATGCCATGATCCTCACTCACGGGAATGAAAGCTCCGCTAAGGCCACCGACTGATGAGGATGCCATTATGCCACCTTTCTTCACGCTGTCATTTAAAAGTGCGAGTGCTGCAGTTGTTCCCGGCGCTCCAACCTTCTCAATTCCCATGGCCTCTATGATTTCTGCGATGCTGTCTCCGATTGCAGGGGTTGGTGCAAGCGAGAGATCGACTATGCCGAAGGGTATTCCAAGGCGTTTCGATGCCTCTTCCGCAACCAGGACTCCAAGGCGTGTGATTTTGAATGCAGTTTTCTTTATAAGCTCACAGAGTGCACAGAAGTCGAGATTCTCCGCTCCTGAGAGAGCGGTCTTTATAACCCCCGGGCCGCTTACACCGACATTGATCACAGCATCCGTCTCCGTTACACCGTGGAAGGCTCCTGCCATGAACGGGTTGTCATCAGGTGCGTTAGTGAATACGACGAGTTTTGCACACCCTATGCTGTCTCTATCCCTTGTAAGATATGCCGTTTCCTTGATTATCCTACCCATCAGGGCCACGGCATCCATGTTTATTCCTGTTTTTGTTGAACCGAGGTTCACCGATGCACAGACATTGTCCGTAACAGCAAGGGCCTCTGGAATGCTCTCGATAAGGAGCCTCTCGCTCTCGCTCATTCCCTTTGCCGGGAGTGCTGAGAAGCCTCCGAGAAAGTTGACTCCGACATCTTTTGCCGCCCTGTCGAGCGTCTTTGCAATCTTAACATAGTCGTCTGTGCTTTTTGCACATGAGGATCCGATAATCGAAATGGGGGTGACCGATATCCTCTTGTTGATGATTGGAATCGCATATTCCTTCTCAATCTCAGCACCTGTTTTTATAAGATCTCGTGCCTTGCTTGTGATTCTCTTATATATGTTGTCACAGGTCTTCTCGACATCGTCCGTCTCGCACCCAATCAGAGAAAGGCCGAGAGTGATTGTTCTAACATCGAGATTCTCTTTCTCAATCATGCGGTTAGTCTCTATTACTTCATTGATGTTTATCATCTCAGATCCTCTGCATCTTCTCGAAAATCTCTTCCCTCTGGAGCTTTATCTGTACTCCGATGCTCTTTCCAAGATTCTCGAGCTCATCGGAAAGGAGTGCAAAGCTCTTTGCCGCCTCGTTGGTATCGGTGATCATCATCATGGTAAAGAATCCGTCGACGATAGTCTGACTGATGTCAAGAATGTTGATATTGTTCTCCGCCAGGTATGTGCACACCTTCGCGATTATCCCGACCTGGTCCTTGCCTACGACCGTAATAATGCTTTTTTTCATTGCCGTATCCTTATTCTAAAATCTGAAAATCAATTATATTAAAAAATGGAGGATTAAAACAGATGGACATATTGCTGACCCTCAACAGGAATTATCTGAGAATAGCGCTCATAATGCTTTTCTCCCTCTGGAAGAACAACAGTGATGGGAAAATAAGGGTTTTCGTTATTTCCCGCGACCTTGAGATGTCGGATTTCAACCCGTTGAGAGAAAGCGGTATGGAATTTTCCCTGATAAGGCCTAGCATGAACCTTGAGAGCGCCATTACCACTAAGCGCTATCCGGAGGAGATGTACTACCGCCTATTTGCCTTCTCAATCCTTCCCGAGAGCGTGGATAAGGTGCTCTATCTTGATCCTGATATCATAGTGAGAAAAAGCCTGAAGGAGCTTTATGACCTTGATACCGGTACAGCCTATGTTGCAGGTTGCACCCATGTCAGGGAACTGCTCACTAAGATAAACTCCCTGAGGCTGAAGACAGAGGAGTCGAAAGCTTACCTGAATACCGGTGTGCTCCTTATGAACCTAGCCCTTTTAAGGAAGGATTTTACAAAAGAAGAGATAGTACACACGATAATGGAAAACCGCCCACGCCTTCTTCTTCCGGACCAGGATGTCCTTGTCATACTCTTTCGCGATCGCATAATGACTATTGACAGTTTCCGTTATAACCTTTCAGACAGGATATATTCGCTTTGCCGTCTGGAGGACAGGAATATCAACATTGAAAGTGTTAAGAAAAACACTGCGATAATACACTACTGCGGAAGAAACAAGCCTTGGAGAGAGGGCTACCATGGGGAGCTCGGACAGTTTTTCAATGAATATGAGAGGGAAGCTAAAAGTTTTTTTGACGGCACTTTCTCCTGCTGTTAACATATCATCATGAAAGGTATGAAAATTGTTCTTAAATTCCTTCTGACTGTCATTTCCATCATAGTCTTTCTTTTTGTGATTTACATAGGCTATCTTTTCATCTCTTCCAGCTTTGATCTGGATGCGGTTGAAGACAGGCTTGAGAGTACTCTGGATGGGTTTGAAGCGAGGGAAGATGAATTTGAGAAGTTTGTCGACAGCATAGAAAGTAGCCTTGAAAGGCTGGGGGATTGATAAAAATGGAAAGTGAGATACTCAGGGGAAGAAGGAATTTCGTGGTGCTTGGCAACACTACCGATGAGAGCAAGTACGCTTATAAGATAAAAGAGGCGCTTTTAAAGAACGGTTACGGCGTCGTCTCCATTCCCGCGGATGCAGAGTCGATTAATGATGTCGACATGGATATTGATCTTCTCGATTTCTGCATAAATCCCGTAAAAGGGCTGAAACTCCTTTCTGAGACGAGAAAAAGCATAGCTTATGCTATCATTCAGCCGGGAGCGGGATCTGATGAGCTAGAGAGAAAGCTTGATGAAATGGGTATTCCCTATGTGAACGGCTGTGTTCTAAGGGAGCTGGAAAAAGACGGGAGGTACACTTTCGATGATAGTCATAATAGGTAACGGTATCGCATCGGAGAGAGCTCTCTCCGAGCTCTTTAAGAAGGAAAGGGGAGATGTGACCTTGATAAAAGGTGAGCCGTACGGTCCATATCCGAGGCCGCGCCTTCCTGAGTATGTGAAAGGCAGCGTCTCACGGTCCCTCTTTACGGAAGATAAGTTAACAAAATACGCGGAAAAAGGGCTTAACGTAATTGCATCAAATGCTACGTCGATCGATGTCAGGAACAAGAGCGTAACACTCTCTGATAAAAAAGAGATTAGCTATGACGCGCTTATCATAGCAACAGGTAGCAGAGCAAGGAATCTTTCCCTTCCAACAGATGGTCTTGTTCCTCATACGCTCAGAACACTCTCTGATGCGGATGAGATAATCGCAACTTGTGAGAACAAGAAGAATCCTGTTGTTGTCGGTGCTGGTCTTCTCGGCCTCGAGCTTGCCTCGGCAATAAAGGAAAAGTGCGGCTCCCGGGTATCCGTCATAGAAAGCGCGGAGCATCTTCTTCCGCGTCAGCTTGATGAGAAATCCTCCCTCTTTTTTGAAAAGCTATTGAAAGAGAAGGGGATAGATATCATAAAAGGAAGTGCTCCAAAAGCCTATGGAAAAGATTCCGTGCTTCTTGAGGATGGAAGAGATATAAGCTGCGATGCCCTCTTTGAGTCCGTCGGTGTCATCCCTGATATCGAGATTGCAAAAAACACAGGCATTGCTACAGAGCGTGCCATTATTATAGACAGCCATGCGATGACGAGTGTGAAAGATGTCTATGCCGTGGGAGATGCCGCATCATACTCAGGGCTCTGTCCTGGTCTTGTCTATTTCGCACTTGAGACGGCGAGGGTGGCAGCCATCAATGCCGATGGCGGTGCTGAGGAGCTTAAGCTCATGGCTCCTTCCGCGGTTATCGAAGTCTCCGGCATTCCCGCTTACAGCATCGGTGATATCAGGACGCACAGCGATGTCAAGATCCATGAGAACGGGAACCGCTATGAGGCGCTTTACCTCGATGGAGAGAAAAGGCTCGTTGGCTCTGTTGCGGTTGGAAGCAGGGCAAACATGTTAAAAGCGCAGAAAATGCTCAAAAAAGAGGTGGACTTAAGTCTCCTTGATTTCTAAAATGAATAGATGGGAAAATATCGATATGGATATTATCGAGTTTGACTAATTACATTTATGTAGTTAAACTTCTTTAGTAGTAAGGAGAATGATATCATGATCGCAATTGAATCAATTGAAGCAAGAGAAATTCTTGATTCCCGCGGTAACCCGACTGTAGAAGTTGATGTTATCCTCGAAGACGGATCAATGGGTAGGGCAGCTGTTCCATCAGGAGCAAGTACCGGTGTGCACGAGGCTGTTGAGCTCAGAGACGGGGATAAGTCACGTTTCGGTGGAAAAGGAACACTCAAGGCTGTTGATAATGTCAACAACATCATCGCACCGGCTCTTGAGGGAATGGATGCTCTTGACCAGGTAGCAATCGACAGAACGATGATTGCACTTGATGGAACACCGAACAAGGCTAAGCTCGGAGCTAACGCAATCCTCGGAGTTTCCATGGCAACTGCAAGGGCGGCAGCTGATTACCTCGGACTTCCACTATACAAGTATCTTGGTGCATACCATGCATGCGTGCTTCCTGTTCCGATGGCAAACATCCTCAACGGCGGTGCACACTCAGACAACAAGGTTGACTTCCAGGAATTCATGGTTATGCCAATTGGCGCTTCCAGCATCAGAGAAGCTGTCAGGATGACTGCAGAGGTATTCCACGAGCTCAAGAAGGTTCTCAAGGGCAGGGGATACAACACAGCAGTAGGTGATGAGGGAGGATTCGCTCCAGACCTCCAGTCCAACGAGGAGGCTCTCGAGGTTATCATCGAGGCTATCGTAGGCGCTGGCTACACAGCTGGTAGGGACGGGGATTTCATGATCGCTCTCGATCCTGCATCAAGCGAACTCTATGACGAGAAGACAGGACTCTATACTCTTCGCTGGTCAACAGGCGAGCAGCTCTCATCCGCACAGATGGTTGAGCTCTGGGAAAGCTGGGTAGACAAGTACCCAATCATCTCAATCGAGGATGGTATGGCTGAGGATGACTGGGAAGGCTGGAAGCTCCTCACAGAGAAGATCGGTGACAGGGTACAGCTCGTTGGAGACGACCTCTTCGTAACCAACACTGAGCGCCTCAAGATGGGTCTTGAGAGGAAGGTTGCTAACTCAATCCTCATCAAGGTTAACCAGATTGGTACACTCACAGAGACATTTGAAGCTATCGACCTTGCTAAGAGGAACGGCTACACAGCTATCGTTTCTCACCGCTCAGGAGAGACTGAGGACAGCTTCATCGCTGATCTCGTAGTAGGACTTGAGACCGGACAGATCAAGACAGGAAGTATGTCAAGAAGCGACAGGCTTGCAAAGTACAACCAGCTTATGCGCATCGAGGACTATCTCGGAGATACTGCAAAGTATGCTGGAAGAGACGCTTTCAAGGTTCTCTAAGCTTTACTTTCAACAATTATCGGCCATCTTTCTTACAAGGTGGCCGTTTTTTGTCAAAAAAAATAAAAAATAATTTATTATCGAATTAAGATACAAATTTACATAAAAACGCTATCAGAATACTCTCAAAATAAACTAAATATAACCAACAGAGTACTTTATATACCTAAAGTTAAAAAATATGCATTTTTACCCCCATACAAGTTAGGACAAAAAAAGAAAATGAATTGTGTAGGATATGTGTTTTTAACTTGACGGCGGTTTGTAGCGATGGTTATAATAACCATTGTATAACGGAAAAAAGGGGAAATACGTGCCCTGAGGTGCGCACCCCGTATTATTTGGAGGAAGTATGAAAAAGATACTTACAATTCTCGCAGTTGCACTTCTCGCATGTACAACTGTATTCGCTGTTTCCTTCAGTGGTTCATTAACTGCTGGTGCTGAGCTTAACTACAATGACCATTGGAGTGTTGAGTACTATGGAGATGATGGCAACAGCACAGACGCTGCATCTCTTAAGCTTGGCGTTGCTGATGAAAATGGTCTCTGGTCAATCAATTTCAATACGATTGGTAATTTCGATGCTTCAGGAGCATGGGGTGCTGACCTGACAATCGGTTTCTCGGAAGCTCTTAATGCAGCATTCGGAACAACCCTTCCTGTAGATATCGACCTTTCAACAGTATATAACGACAGATATACTACACTCAGAGCTTACAACAATGCTTCTGGCAACAATGTTGACAGAGTTAGAACAGTTGGCGGTACAACACACTTTGTTGCTCAGGTTGCTTATGAAAACTATGTAACTGTTGCTGGTGCTTGGAATGCAAACATCGGACCTGTAAATTCAATGGCAGTATCTGCATTATCAGCACCGATTGAAGGCCTCAAAGTATCTGTAGACTATGCACATGGTGCTGAGAATAAGAAGGCTGACTGGAATCTTTATGAACTCAAAGTAATTGACCCTGAGACTGAAGAAAAAGAAACAATCACATCAAAGGATGTTGTTGGTGCTGCAATTGACGTAAATCTTGGCTCTCTTCTCGGCCTCGATTTCAACGTTGGTGTATCTGCATCTGAGAGATACCAGCTCGATGACAAGCTCAACACAACAGCTGCAACAATCTATGGTGGCGTTGATCTTGTTTCAGGATACGTAGAGTATGCATTCCAGAAGCTCGACAAGGAAGATGCTCAGCATTACCTCGAAGCAGGTGTTACAGTAGACCTTGATGTCGTAGACGTAAAGGCATGGTTCGGTGCTGATAACCTCAAGAACTTCAGCAAGACATATTATGTTGGAGCTTCTGTAGGAACATCATTTGGTGGACTTGACTACTCAGTTATCGTTGAGTATGCAGGAGATGAGGTTTCTGGCGCTTACAACCAGTTTGGTAAGGCTGGATTCACAATCACACCAAACGTATCTGTCTCATTCTAATAGCAGAACGACTAGAAATCTTTTTGCCTCCCCTTGCCTCTGTGGTGAGGGGTTTCTCTTTTCTTATACGGTCTGAACATCATTGACAATAATTCATGCTTTTTCTATGAAATATCATATGGATAGAAAATATAAGGGAATTCTTTGCATTCTGACTTCAGCGTTCTGCTTTGCTACTATGAACATGTTCGTACGACTTGCAGGCGATTTGCCTTCAATTGAAAAGAGCTTTTTCAGAAACTTTGTAGCAATGTTGATTGCCTTCATCATGATTGTTAGGGCAAAGGATGGCTTCAAATGGGAAAAAGGTAATTTGCCATTAATGCTTATAAGAGCCATTGCTGGAACGGTTGGAATCCTTGGAAATTTCTTTGCCATAGATCACTTGATGCTCTCAGATGCCACTATGCTGAATAAAATGAGCCCATTCTTTGTCATAATATTCAGTATTTTCATGATGAAGGAAAAAGTCTCATTGCAGCAGGCTCTAATTGTATTAGGCGCTTTTATCGGCTCAATGTTCGTAATGAAGCCATCGTTCAGTAACGTAAACATGTTTGCTGCAGGAATCGGATTCCTTGGTGGGCTTGGCGCTGGTTTAGCATATACATGCGTGAGAAAACTTGGAACAAGAGGAGAAAAAGGAAGCCGAATCGTATTTTTCTTTTCTGCTTTTTCGTGTCTTGTAACTGTTCCCTATATGATATTCGATTTTCACTCGATGAGTCTCACTCAGTTGATATATCTATTGCTTGCAGGAGCAGCCGCTGCAGGAGGACAGTTTGCAGTAACGGCAGCCTATACTTTCGCTCCAGCAAAAGAGATATCAGTCTATGACTATTCCCAGATAATATTTGCCGCAATATATGGCTTTATAATGTTTGATCAGATTCCAGATTATCTGAGCCTGATTGGTTATACAATCATCATTCTGATGGCGATATTGATGTTCCTCTATAACAATAAAACTGCTAAAGAGTAACAGCGTACACAGTCATTTAATCACCTATACGAAATAAGGAGGCGTCGATCGCTCTCATTATGTTACATATTATGCCGTGTAATAAATTATTAATATCATAATCAAAGCAAGATTGTATAAAACACAAAAACCGGACCCCTAAGGATCCGGTCAAGATAAGCATTGTTATTCAATTAGAATGCGATGATTACCTTCGGTGTGATGGAGAAGCCACCCTCTGCACCAGCTGTGTAATCAACATTTCCTGCGAACTCTACGCCAGAGATCGTGTAGGAAACATCACCACCAACTGCGTATGTATCAGCTGTCTTTGCGAAGTTACCAATGTTGAAGTAAACATCAAGCTTGAGGTTCTCAACAAGGTTGAGATTGACCTGTGACTTCATACCGAATGTTGATGTTCCATTCTTAACGAGCTCATTGTTCATTCTGAGTTCGAAGTATGCATCAACGAGATCTACGCCACCATATACTGCTGCTGCGAATGTGTTGACGTTCTTGTCCTGTGCAACAAAGTCATATTTATCTTTTCCAGCGTCATCTTTTCCTACTACTTCTTCTTTGTAGTAACCAAATCCAACGTTATCATAAGCTGCTAAGCCAAGCTGGAAGTCAAGTCCGAAGAGAGCTGCGAAGTCTGCATTAACAGCGAAACCAAGAACATGGTCTGCTGGAACCTTCGTATCCTTGTCGACCTGATAGATAAGTCCGTTGTATGCATATACTGCAGATACGCTTACTCCGCTAACAGGTGTTGACATTACGCTGAGAGCAACTGGCATCTTCTTTGTAGGCTCATATGTAGGATCAATGTTGATCTTTGCCTGGATGAGGTCGCCGTATCCAACAGCAAGCTCTGATGAATATGCACCGTTGTTCTTAACCTTGTAAATCTCATCGCCTGTTACGTCGTTGTATGCTGAGAGAGCTGTCATTGCTCCGTTTGCACCGATGCTTGCAGAGATGTCGAAATCTCCGAGATCAACACCGTTAGCAGCGAGAAGATTCGTGAAGTTAAGAGAAAGGTTTGCCTTGATCTTGTCATCAGAATCGAGAGCTCCTTCACCCCAATCCTTCAGGCTTACAGTCCAGATACCTGCATCGTCAGAAACCTTAAGTGAGAACTTTGCTTCCGTGTTTTCTTTCCAGCCCTCAGCTGCGAAACCGTCGTTGAAACTGAATTTGTAACCCGTTCTAAATCTTCCGCTAACGTTCATTGCTGCGAATACAGTTGTTGTAGCGAGAAGAACTACTAAAAGAACAGTAAGTACTTTTTTCATACTTCCTCGCCGTGAAAAAAGAGAAAATATGAATGTTTTTACAACGTTTTAACTTGCTAATGAAGTAAAGAGTGCAGGAATTGGGTGCTGATTTCAATGTAACCGTGCGTTGATTTCATCGATGTCGGGTAATGATTCTATCCAACTGTTGTCTACTTCATTTTTCAAGAACATGACCATGTAAAGCGGAAGACTCAGTATCTTTCCTTCCTGTCCGACATTCTTTCTGGATAAGCGGATTGCTTGATTAATCTTATATTTCTGCGTATTCAGAATCGTATTCAATGATTTCGATTTCGTATTTTCACCACTTTTAACTTCAACAGGACAGGGCTGTCCTTCGAAATTGATTATGAAATCTATTTCTAACGTGTCTGATGGAGAGAAATAGAAAAGCTCATGATTTAGTGCGGTAAGGCTAGTTGCTATGATGTTTTCGTAGAATGCTCCTTTGAAGAGCCCCAATTCCCCTTCCATGATTCTTTTTGCGGTATCTGGAGCATACATGGATACCAAGAGACCGTTATCATTCATGTAGACCTTGAAAGCATTCTCTATCATATATGCATTGAGTGGGGCTTCGAGCTTTGAAAGGTTATGACAGAACGTTGTTATGTCTGCATCTTTCAACCAGAGAAGGGAACCGCCGTACTTAGAGACCCCCGAACCCTTTTCAACAATTGAGTACTGGAACTTCTTGTAATCTTTTGCAAGCTGAGAAGGAAGTGATTCAAGGCATCTTACGATCTTGGTCTTTTCCGAATCCAGAGCATACTTCACAACATCTTTCTTGTAGTCGCTCATTATCCCACGCTGTATTCTGAGTGCATTTGAATAATCTCTATCCTTAGTGAAGTTGCTGACTACAGCTGGCATGCCTCCAATAACCATATACAGGGAGAAATATCTGAGCATTGATTCATGTACAAACGAATCTACCGCTCTTCTATCGATGAAACAAGAATGCAGGACCTCAATCGTTTCAGGGCTGATATCCATCGCCCATAGAAACTCCTCAAAATCCAAGGGATACATCTTAACCGTTTCCGTATAGCCGACAGGAAGGGATGAAACTTTTGAATAATTGATTCCAAGCAATGAGCCGGAGGCAATCACATCAAACCTTTTGTCATGGGCTAGGAACTTCAATGCAGTACGTGCATTCGGGCAATGCTGTATCTCATCAAGGAAAAGAAGGGTGCTTCCATGAACAGCTTTCTTCTCAGGGAATGACAGTGTCAGGCGGAAAAGTATCTCGTCACTGCTTAAAGGGCCATCAAATATTGATGAGAGCTCAGGATGGATATAGAAGTTAAGTTCGTATACGGTTTTATAATTCGATTCAGCAAAATCCCTAATCGACGTTGTCTTTCCAACCTGTCTAGCTCCTTCAACGATAAGAGGAAGTCTTTCTGGTCTGTTTTTCCATTCATACAATAAGTCAGATGTTTTTCTTTTAAGCATTAAATATATAATATTATCTAAAATAAAGAATTACAACATTAAAAATAAATTTTAACGACGAATAACTCATTATTAATCGAAATCTTAACGACGAATAACTCATTGTTAATCAAAATTTTAACGATGAATAATTAACCACACTTGTACTTGTTGTTGTTTTAACGATGAACAGTTTCCTCAGTACCTTTATTTTAATCTTAACTGCAATAGAATCAGATTTTTATAATTATAAACTGCAATATAAGTAAAAACCGGACCCCTAAGGATCCGGCCAAGATAAGCATTGTCATTCAATTAGAATGCGATGATTACCTTCGGTGTGATGGAGAAGCCATCTCCAGCTGCATACTCGAGGTTTCCAGCAAACTCTACACCAGAGATTGTGTAGGATACATCACCACCAACTGCGTATGTGTCAGCTGTCTCTGCGAAGTTAGCAATATTGAAGTATACGTCGAGGCCAAGGTTCTCAACAAGGTTGAGGTTGACCTGTGACTTCATACCGAATGTTGATGTTCCATTCTCAACGAGCTCATTGTTCATTCTGAGTTCGAAGAAAGCGTCAACAAGGTCTACGCCACCATATACTGCTGCTGCGAATGTGTTAACATTGCCACCGTCCTTAAGACCAACGTTGTCATATGCTGCTAAGCCAAGCTGGAAGTCAAGTCCGAAGAGTGCTGCGAAGTCTGCATTTGCTGCAAAACCGATTGCATGATCAACAACAACCTTTGTGTCCTTGTCAACCTGGTAGATAAGTCCGTTGTATGCATATACTGCAGATACGCTTACTCCGCTAACAGGTGTTGACATTACGCTGAGAGCAACTGGCATCTTCTTTGTAGGCTCATATGTAGGATCAATGTTGATCTTTGCCTGGATGAGGTCGCCGTATCCAACAGCAAGCTCTGATGAATATGCACCGTTGTTCTTAACCTTGTAAATCTCATCGCCTGTTACGTCGTTGTATGCTGAGAGAGCTGTCATTGCTCCGTTTGCACCGATGCTTGCAGAGATGTCGAAATCTCCGAGATCAACACCGTTAGCAGCGAGAAGATTCGTGAAGTTAAGAGAAAGGTTTGCCTTGATCTTGTCATCAGAATCGAGAGCTCCTTCACCCCAATCCTTCAGGCTTACAGTCCAGATACCTGCATCGTCAGAAACCTTAAGTGAGAACTTTGCTTCCGTGTTTTCTTTCCAGCCCTCAGCTGCGAAACCGTCGTTGAAACTGAATTTGTAACCCGTTCTAAATCTTCCGCTAACGTTCATTGCTGCGAATACAGTTGTTGTAGCGAGAAGAACTACTAAAAGAACAGTAAGTACTTTTTTCATACTTCCTCGCCGTGAAAATAGGGGAAATATGAATGTTTTTACAACGTTTTAACTTGCTAATGAAGTAAAGAGTGCAGTTACAAAAGATCTTTTCTAGCCGTTTTTCTCTGTATGTTGCAGCAAATAGCTTGTGTTTTTAGAATGCTTTCCATCATCGATCAAGATACCTTTATCGATTAAATCTTTGATATCTCTCAATGCAGTGGAGTGGGAGCATTTATTCAGTTTCTCCCATTTTGCCGTGGTCAACTTCCCTTCAAAATCTTCCTGCATCATGTTCAGTATTTTTATCTGTCTTTCATTCAAAGGGTACTTTCTGATTGAATCCCAGAATTTTGTTTTCGCTATTGTTTTCTCAATCTTTGCCTGGGATGTGGCTACAGATTTCTGGATTGTTTTTAGAAAATACTCGATGAACTTTGTTACATCCATCGTATTCTTCTGTGTGTATTCCAGAATATCATAATACTCTTTTCTGTTTTTCATTATCTCCAATGATAAGCTGTAATACCTATGAGGCAGCCCATCCGCCTTAGCCAGCAGCATTTCAGTTATCGTTCTTGCTATCCTCCCGTTTCCATCAGCAAACGGATGGATTGATACGAACCAGACATGTGCCACTGCCGCCTTAATCAAGATGTTCACAGATTCCTCTTCGTTTACGAATTTGAGAAATCTATCTATCTCTGCGTCAATCCGATCTGCAGGAGGGGCTTCATAGTGGATGATTTCTTTACCCATACTCCCAGATACTACATAGATCGGGCCTTGTCTCCTGTTTCCCGTTATTATCCTCCTTCCTTCACTCATTCCAGAAGGGAAAAGTTCGGAATGCCAGCCATAAAGTCTTTCTTTTGTTAAAAGGACTGAATAGTTTGTGACTGCATCAAAAACTATGTTGACAGCTCCCTCCGTATATCTGTCAGAATGTTTCAAGCCTGCATTTTCTACTCCTAAACGTGATAGCAGGGAGGATCTTACCGAATCCCTGTCCAGAAGTATATTCTCAATTGAATTTGATGATATGATTTCATTTTCAAGAACATCTGCGTATGCGTTCTTCTGTATTGTATCATCAAGGGATGATATCTGACCAAGAAAGAAAGCTCTTTTCTGCGTTGTCTCATATAGAAGGGGTAATAGTTTATCGATATCCCAATGAAAATTAGGCCAATCTTTTCTTTGCCAAATATATATTATCTGATCCATAAATTCAGTATAAAGGGATAGAGTGCGATATTCAAGTCAAATTTTGACTTGAATATATTAATTAAGATTATATTATGAACTGAATATTTACTTACTCTATCGTCATTCAATTAGTTCTTTGGTTTTCCGTGCCAGATATAGTGGAATGTTTGTAATAGCTCCGTTTTTCAGATACCCGAGTTTTGAATATCTGATGGCTACTTCAGGGTTATTTTCGGCAATAAAACGCTTGAATGATGGTGCGGACTTGTCTTCTCCTGCTTTGACCTCTATCGGGATGATATCCGTTCCTCTCTGGATAAGAAAATCAATCTCCATGTTTTTTTCTGTGTAATATCTTGGGTTGACTTTGAATTGGCCTATGAGCTGCTGTAAAACATAATTCTCTGTAAGTGGTCCTTTATACTGAAATGCGGAGCGTAGAAGAATTGCTTTGTTATCAATGCCAGCCATATGCTTCAGCAACCCGGTATCGAAGAAGAAAAGCTTAAATGAGTCGAGTATGTCAAAAGCGGGCAGAGGGTGCTCAGGTTTTGATACGTTATGCACTCTGTTAACAAGTCCGGCAGACACAAGCCATTCAATCGCTTCTTCGAACTCTCTGGCCCTTCCTCCTTGCTTCACCGCTCCGTACATGAATTTCTCATTTCCCTTTCCAAGCTGTGATGGTATGCTTCTGAGAACCATCAGTATTCTTGCACTATTAATCTTTTTATTATGTTTTGTAATATCGTTTTCATAAAGGGTAATTAGCTCTTCCTGTATTGTGTCAACTTTTTCTGAATCCTTGTATTTGCACCATGAAGATACGCACTCAGGCATACCGCCTATGATTAAATAGCTGTTGTAAGCATCAATCAATCTTGTATGGAATATGTCTTCTATCTTCTGGTTTCTTTCAATCATGTTGTAATAATTGAATAATGGCTCATCGGCTGCCTCCAGAAACTCATCAAAGGTAAGTGGATATACGTTGATAACATTCACACTCCCGACAGGATAGGATCCGGGCGATGCCAGAAGTGTTCCCAAGAGGCTTCCTGCCGCGGCAATGTGGAAACTATTTGCATTCTCTTTGAAATATTTCAGACTATTAAGAGCATCTGGGCAATATTGAATCTCATCGAAGATTAAAAGTGTGTTTCCTTCTTTGATCGGTTGCCCCTTTAAAAGGGAAAGACGTTCTACAATCCTTTGAGGATTCTTACTTGTTTCAAAAATGGATGAGATTTCTTTTTCTTCTTCAAAATTGATATAGATGTAATTCTCATAGTTTTCTTCAGCAAAATGCTTCAGAGCCCAGGTTTTTCCTACCTGTCTGGCACCTTTGAGGATAAGAGGCTTTCTATCCTCACTGTTTTTCCAATCAATAAGCTCATCTATAACTCTTCTTTTCAAAGTAATATCCCTTTTTTTGATAATATCACATTTTTCTGTGAAAAATTATAAAAATTTACACGTTTTTCTGGAAAATTGAAAATGAATCTCAATGATATTCAAGCAAAATCCTAAAAGATGAGCGAATTAATAGAGAATTCTCCTAAAAGATGAGCGAATTCTAAGGATTGTATCCTAAAAAATTAGTGAATTACTGATTGTAAAAACCCCTCACCGCAGAGGCAAGGGATATATGGTTCAGTGCTTTTGCTTTTATTACCAAGAGAAAGAAACACTTGGAACGATGTTGAGTCCAGGAAGATCGAATTCCTTGGATGCTCCAACGGAGTACTCAACACCAAGCTTGAATGCCATTCCAGAAATTGTGTATCCAACCTCTCCACCAACGAATACCTGGTTAGCGAAGTCTGTGACATCGTTTGCACCAAAGTATACATCAAGAAGCATGTTCTCGATGAGGTTGAGGTTAACCTTTGCATAGAGGTAGTGAGCCTTTGCTGCTGTGTAAGCATACTCGACTGCTACGTCTACTACGTCAACGCCACCATAAACTGTTACAGCAAGATCGTTAGCCTTGTCACCAATGTTGTATCTGTCAGCAACAGAAACACCAACTGAGAAGTCGAGTCCGAGCATGTCGCTAATGTTTACATCAACTGCTCCACCTACAAGTCCATCTGCACCGTCGCCCTTCCAAGCGTAGTCTACAGATACCTTGAGGCCATCAAGCGGTGTTACGAGAACAGAAGCAAGGATGTCTGATGTTGTCGTGATGTTGTCATCGTTTCCTCCGTTGAGACCAGGATCAACAGCAAGCTGTGCTTCTACGAGATCGCCATAGCCAACGCCAAC
Source organism: uncultured Spirochaetaceae bacterium (assembly GCA_944389025.1). GTDB lineage: Bacteria > Spirochaetota > Spirochaetia > Sphaerochaetales > Sphaerochaetaceae > Ornithospirochaeta. Next base: position 10,941 of record CALXKU010000012.1, on the reverse strand, counting down.
CCATGCTACATAGCTGTTGCCGTTTGTTCTGATTCTGTCGTAGTTGTTTCCAGACTGGTTGGAATATGCTCTGAGTGTCGTGTATCTGTCATTTCCAATCATACCAGCGTTGACCTTCCAGCCATCAAGACCGAAAAGCTTTGCGAAGTCGATTGTAACATTGCCGCCCATGCTTCCAGAGTCACCAAAAGTTACTCCCTGGCCGTCATCTCCTGTGGCGTTAAAACCTGTTCTGAATCCAATTGACCAGATGCCATTGTCATCAGCGATTGAAAGATTGAGAGTGTTCGGATCTGTATCGTCTCCGTCATCTCCATAGAAGAGCTGCTTCCACTGATCGTTGCCATAGTTGATCTGATAACCGATTGTGGAGCTACCGGAGAAGTTAACTCCTGCGAATACAGTTGTACATGCGAGAAGTGCAACTGCGAGAATTGTAAGTATCTTTTTCATACTTCCTCGCCGTGAGAATAGGGGAAATATGAATGTTTTTGCAACGTTTTAACTTGCTAATGAAGTAAAGAGTGCAGGAATTGGATGATGATTTCAATGTAACCGTGCATTGATTTCACCGATGTCGGGTAATGATTCTATCCAACTGTTGTCTACTTCATTTTTCAAGAACATGATCATGTCAAGAAGAAATAAGCCTCAGATATTCCTCAGCAAATGGAAGTGGAACATTTATGAGATTGTCCTGTTCTTTGTATGGGGCCATTGAAAAACGAATACCGATTAATGCCTCATTCTGTTTCAATACTGTTGATAGACTCTTTGCCTTTAAATTGATTCCTGCTTTCACTTCAACAGGGTATATCGTCTTGAAATCTACAACGAAATCTATTTCTGAGGTTGAATTCTCATTCGCATAGTAATATAGCGTTTCTCCGCCCGAGGAATAGAACTGCTGAGCTACATACTGTTCTGTAAAGCTACCCTTATAATTAGAAAAGATGTCATCACCTATTAATATCTCTTCTGCGGGAGCATCCACCATAGCTCCCAATATTCCAAGATCAACAAGGAAAAGTTTAAAGCAATCGATATCCTCATAGAATTTAGCCGGTTTCTCTACCTTTTTTATTCTTGAAACCTTGTGTGTCAGTCCCGTTTTTCTCAACCATTCGATAGCTGATTCATACTCCTTTGCCCTGGCACCTTTCCTTATTGCGCCATAGATGAACTTCTTATTCTCTTTTGCAAGCTGACTGGGAATATTGTTCCATACAGTGTACATTTTGATACTGTCTTTCTCCGGAGCATGTTTGGAGAAGTCTTTCTCATATCCGCGAATTATCTCTTTCTGCAGTCGCCTTACTTTTTTTAAATCATGCGATTCGATATAGGAGGCAACAACCTCAGGCATTCCGCCCGTATAATAGTACTGCCGAAGAGCTTCAATGTATTGAGGAAGGATTGCATTCAGTTCTTCAAATCTGTGTTCCTTGAGAGCATCAAGAAGGTGTTTCTTTCCGATTGCGATGAGGAATTCAGAGAAAGAGAGGGGATAAAGAGTCAATGTGTCTGTTTTCCCTACGGGAAAGCCTGAACCTTCATGAAGAAGAATGCCGAGAAAGGATCCTGCTACAGCAATATGATATTCAGGAGCTTCCTCAAGAAAGTATTTGAGTGCAGTAAGAGCAAGAGGGACTTCCTGTACCTCATCAAGAACAATCAGGGTATTCTCTTTTGTAATGTTTATTCCCGTTATGGCAGAGAACCCTCTGAGCAGTCTTGAGGTATCAAAATCTGAGAAAAGTTTTTTTATTTGAGTGTTATTATCACAATTAATATAAGCTAGTTTCTCATATTCATTTCGCCCGAATTCTTTTAGGATCCACGTTTTACCAACTTGTCGAGCTCCTTCAAGAATAAGGGGTTTTCTTTCTTTACTGTTTTTCCATTCATTAAGTTCTTTATATATAAATCTTTCCACATAGTTATTCTACACTTTTCTATGGGAAAAACAATATTATTTTTACATTTTTCTAGGGGAATATTAGAGCAAATTTCACAATTTTATAATGAAATAGTATATCGCATGGAGCAAATAATAAACCCCTCACCGAATGGGCAAGGGGTGTATGGTTCAGTGCACCTGATCCTATTACCAAGCGAAAGAAATGCTTGGAGCGATGTTGAATCCTGTGTACTCGAGCTCCTTTGCAGCTCCTGCAGCATACTCTGCGGCAAGCTTAAAGGTAACTCCAGAGAGTGTGTATCCAACCTCTCCACCAACGAATACCTCATCAGCAAACTTAGTGACATCGTTTGCACCGAAGTATACGTTGAGAAGCATGTTCTCGATGAGGTTGAGGTTAACCTTTGCATAGAGGTAGTGAACCTTTGCTGTATAAGCATACTCGACTGCTACGTCTACTACGTCAACTCCACCATAAACTGTTACAGCGAGATCGTTTGTCTTAGCTCCGATGTGATACCTGTCAGCAACAGAAACACCAACTGAGAAGTCGAGTCCGAGCATGTCGCTGATGTTTACATCAACTGCTCCGCCTACGAGACCCTTGTCGTTGGTAGCAACTCCGTCTTTCCATGCATATTCACCCTTCCATGCATAGTCAACAGATACCTTAAGTCCATCAAGCGGTGTTACGAGAACAGATGCGAGGATATCGGACTTTGAAGAAATCTTGTCATCAGCACCTGCATTGAGGCCTGGATCAACAGCGAGCTGAGCCTCTACGAGATCACCATAGCCAACTCCTACCCATGCTACATAGCTACCGCCTACAGTTCTGATTCTGTCGTAGCTGTTTCCAGACTGGTTGGAATATGCTCTGAGAGTCGTATATCTGTCGTTTCCAATCATTCCAGCATTAAGCTTCCAGCCATCAAGACCGAAGAGCTTTGCAAAGTCGATTGTGACATCTCCACCCATGCTTCCTGTATCACCGAATGTAGCAGCCTTATCTGGATATCCTGTTCTTAATCCAACAGTCCAGAGCCCGTTATCATCTGCGATTGAAACCTTGAGAGTGTTCGGGTTTGTATCGTCTCCGTCATCTCCGTAGAAATACTGGCTCCAGTTTCCGTCATTGACGTTTACAAGGTAACCAAATGTGGAGCTACCGGAGAAGGTTACTCCTGCGAATACAGTTGTACATGCGAGAAGTGCAACTGCGAGAATTGTAAGTATCTTTTTCATACTTCCTCGCCGTGAAAATAGAGGAAATATGAATGTTTTTGCAACGTTTTAACTTGCTAATGAAGTAAAGAGTGCAGTTACGAAAGATCTTTTCTAGTCGTTTTTCTCTGTATGTTGCAGCAAATAGCTTGTGTTTTTAGAATGCTTTCCATCATCGATCAAGATACCTTTATCGATTAAATCTTTGATATCTCTCAATGCAGTGGAGTGGGAGCATTTATTCAGTTTCTCCCATTTTGCCGTGGTCAACTTCCCTTCAAAATCTTCCTGCATCATGTTCAGTATTTTTATCTGTCTTTCATTCAAAGGGTACTTTCTGATTGAATCCCAGAATTTTGTTTTCGCTATTGTTTTCTCAATCTTTGCCTGGGATGTGGCTACAGATTTCTGGATTGTTTTTAGAAAATACTCGATGAACTTTGTTACATCCATCGTATTCTTCTGTGTGTATTCCAGAATATCATAATACTCTTTTCTGTTTTTCATTATCTCCAATGATAAGCTGTAATACCTATGAGGCAGCCCATCCGCCTTAGCCAGCAGCATTTCAGTTATCGTTCTTGCTATCCTCCCGTTTCCATCAGCAAACGGATGGATTGATACGAACCAGACATGTGCCACTGCCGCCTTAATCAAGATGTTCACAGATTCCTCTTCGTTTACGAATTTGAGAAATCTATCTATCTCTGCGTCAATCCGATCTGCAGGAGGGGCTTCATAGTGGATGATTTCTTTACCCATACTCCCAGATACTACATAGATCGGGCCTTGTCTCCTGTTTCCCGTTATTATCCTCCTTCCTTCACTCATTCCAGAAGGGAAAAGTTCGGAATGCCAGCCATAAAGTCTTTCTTTTGTTAAAGGGACTGAATAGTTTGTGACGGCATCAAAAACTATGTTGACAGCTCCTGCCGTATATCTGTCAGAATATTTCATACCTGCATTTTCTACTCCTAAACGTGATAACAGGGAGGATCTTACCGAATCCCTGTCTAGAAGTATATTCTCAATTGAATTTGATGATATGATTTCATTTTCCAGAACATCTGCATATGCGTTCTTCTGTATTGTATCATCAAGGGATGATATCTGACCAAGAAAGAAAGATCTTTTCTGCGTTGTCTCATATAGAAGGGGCAATAGTTTATCGATATCCCAATGAAAATTAGGCCAATCTTTTCTTTGCCAAATATATATAATCTGATCCATAAATTCAGTATAAAGGGATAGAGTGCGACATTCAAGTCAAATTTTGGCTTGAATAAATTAATTAAGATTATATTATGAGCTAAATATTTGCTTGCAGCTATCGTTATTTAATTAGTTCTTTTGTTTTACGAGCCAGATAGAGTGGAATGTTTGTGATAGCTCCGTTTTTTATCCAAAGTAATTTACCTTTTTTGATAGCTTCACATTTTTCTGTGAAAAATTATAAAAATTTACACGTTTTTCTGGATAATTCGAGTTTAAATATAATTAGTTTCCTACTTGATAATTCAAAAACAACAAGTGAAAACAATATGAACAGCATTCTCAAGAATTCATGAGAACACTGCTTCTGTTGTGTTCTTGATAAAATCTCTTAGCAGTGAAGCACAGAAAAGAGGGAATGTATAAATATTGTTTTCAACTCCAATGTTTCCACCTGCAAGTTTTATTCCCGCTTCGATATCTTTATATCGTTCGCTTTTTATCAGTGTACTCAAGGATTTTGAGCGTCCGTTTGTAGCTTTGACTTCTATGGGGATTAGGTGAGACCTACTTCTGATGAAGAAATCTTCTTCAAGCGTAGAATCTTGTTTCCTCGCCGTGAAAATTAATCGAATGTGGGTGTTTAGACGTGAAAAACTCTATACAGTTGAAGAAAAGGGTGCAGGAGGATAATACTTTCATGTTACAGAATTTTTAATTTAGATTGTTTTAGTTACGAAATCAAAATAGGGGAGAAAATAAATACTTGATTATCGATATTCTTCTGGTGCATGATCAGCAATATTCCATAGTTCGGGAAATGTTTGAAAGGTTTTTATTGGCGAAATGTTAGAATCATGTTAGTTCACAGAAAATCCATATCCAAATCATCTAAATGACAAGCATTAGCACTTATACAAAATTCTTGTTTTGTTACATAATTATCATGGTTGTATAGTTTTTCGACCATAAGTGAAAAGTTGTTTGTTTATACATTGTTATTTTATTAGGAGTGATATATGAGGAAAATCCTTATTCTCCCCGTTCTCCTGATGGCCCTCTGTTTCCCATCTTTTGCAGATGGAAATGTGATAACCCTCGATGAGGCTATATCAAGTGCCATGGAGAATAACACGGATATGGAGATAGCACGTCTTGAGCTACAGCAGAGCATCAGGAGTGCAAATAACGCTTCCCAGTATATTCCGGATCTGACTTTGACAGGATCTGCTACCCTCGTTGGAAGTATTCTTGGAAATAGTACGCTTGATCCGAATTCCTGGAATGCCACAGCCGGTTTTGATGTCGGCATTTCCATGGGGATGGGAACCAGCATGATAGGTACAACGGCGGCAAATAATGCTGCGAAGATTCTTGCAAATCTTAATTACGCAATGAGCTTATCCTCTGTTGAGCAGAGTGTGACCACCTCTTACTGGAATCTAGTTAGCGCTAAGAGGGGTATGGAGAGCGCAAAGACCTCTCTTGAGGCGGCAAGGAGAACGTACGAGAGCGTTCAGGATGCATATTCAGCCGGTCTCGCTACGAGTCTTGATCTCTCTAACTCAGAGCTTGAAGTGCTGAATTACGAGTCCGCTTTAAAGCAGCTTGAGGATGCGTATACCCTAAGCCAGGAAGCTTTCAGGATTCTCACGGGAATCGAGGGAGATTTCGATGTCACCGATTTCCCACAGATAGCTTATCTTGATCTGCCTACAGCTGAAGAGCTTTATGCTGCATACGGGGATAATACGAATACAGTAAGGATGCTTAATGCGACAGTCGCATCCTCCGAGGCGGCCCTTACCGTGCAAAAGGTAAGTAACCTGTATCCGAGTGTTTCTCTCTCTTTGAATTACAATGTGGGTGGAGACTATACGCATCGTCAGAATAATCCGATTACGCATGAAACGATTTACAATGATTTCGGTATGAATGATACGGCATCCGCAACAGTCTCTTTCTCAATTCCTGTTGGCTCATATATCCCGGGGAGCAAGGGAAACACGGCAGTGCGCAATGCTGAGGATGATGTTGCAATCAGCAAGATAAACCTCGTTGCCGGTAGGGAAAACCTTTTAAGCACAATAAGAAGCACTCTTATTAAGATAGAGCAGAGCAGAAGCAATATTGAGATATATGGTAAGATGGTGGACCTTGCTCAGAGAACATACGATCTTGCCGAAGAATCCTATAATGCGGGACTCTCATCCCTTTCCGATCTTCAGAAGAAGATGGACAGCCTGAGCAGTGCTCAGATGGATCTTATAAATGCGGAGAGCGAATACATTCAGAATGTATACACCCTCGCTTTCACCCTTAACCTTGATTATGAGAGTCTGGTAACTCTCTATGCTGAAAAGTAATTTTGGAGAATAAAATGGAAAAGAAGAAATCTAGTGGTTTTGATAAGACAGTTACTGTGATTCTCTTGCTTATCTGTCTGGTAATGGCAGGAGCGACACTATATAAGATGTTCGGTGCAAAGGAGGAGGTCGTCAGAGCTACTGTGGAAACGAGTGATGATGTTGTCATCAACGTATCTGCAGCGGCCGCTTCCGTTTCCCAGTTCATAGAGACTACAAGGTTCCAGGGGGAGGTCACTACGAATGACAACAACATAAGTGTTCTTCCTGAGACGAGTGGAACCCTTAAGAGCGTTCAGGTGAATAGGGGAGATGCTGTAAGCGAAGGTGATGTGATTGCCTACGTCGATCCTTCACGCCCGGGAAGCCAGTATGAGATGAGCCCTGTTAAAGCGAAAGTAAGCGGTACTGTGCTCTCTGTTGATGCTACAGCCGGCTCAACCGTTTCCGCGTCCACACCTATAATCACGATCATGCCTGATAAGACGCTTTACGTGTCAACGCTCATTCCTGAGCGCTATATCTCAACACTCTCTCTCGGACTTGAAGGAAGTGTCACCTCAATCGCATATCCTGATAGAAGCTACCCTGTAGAGGTAAGCTATATGGCTCCGATTCTCAACACAACCAACAGGACTCTTCCTGTTGAACTTTCTTTCACCGGTGATACTGATGGAATCCTTGAAGGCATGTACGTATCAATCGATCTTGTAACAGAGAAAATAGACGATGCATTAATTGTTCCTGCTTCCGCAATCAACACATATGCGGGAGAGTCCGTTGTCTATGTTGTTAAGGACGGAGTTGCCGTAAGGACACCGGTTGTTACAGGAAGCAGCAACTCTACAGAGGTCGTGATCCTTTCAGGTCTTGAGGCGGGAGATATGGTAGTAACGGCAGGAAACGTCTCGGACGGCACATCCGTCTCCATCGTGTAAGGAGGAAGGATAATGACAATTGCTGAATTATCGGTAAGACGTCCGGTACTCATGACGATGGTCTACCTTCTCATCGCCGTGATAGCCGTCGTTTTCCTTCCACGTCTCGACATTGCTCTCTATCCGTCGGTTGAGATGCCTGTCGTCTCAGTCATGGTAAGTTGCAATGATGCGGGGCCAGAAGAGGTAGAGCTACAGGTTGCCGAGGTCATAGAGGATGCGGTTGGAAATATCGAGAATCTTGATACCATGACTTCCGTCAGCAGAGAGGGCTCTTGTTATGTCATCCTACAGTTTGAGTACGGCACCGATCTCGATGAGGCTCAGGACGAGGTGCAGAGCGCGGTCACGCGTATAACGAGAAGACTTCCAGACTGGGCTGAAAGTCCGACTGTCATGACCTTCAACGCTTCAGGAAGCACAACTATACTTCGCCTCATGCTCAGAGGCGATATGACTGTCGATGAGCTTCAGGTCATTGCTGATGATACCGTAAGTCCGCTTATCGAGAGGATCGAGGGTGTAAGCCAGGTCGACTCTTTCGGTGGTAGCAACATCGAATACGATATTCTCGTTTCCCCGAACCGCATGCAGGCGTACGGGATCACTCTTTCTCAGATCAGTGCAGCTGTTGCCGCACGTAATATCCAGAGTACCACTGGTGAGATAACCCAGAACAACGTCGACTACCAGATCACGGTTGATGGCCGCTATATGAGCATGGAAGAGATTGAAAACACTCTTGTTGCAACCATAGATGGCTATCCGGTGCTTGTGCGCGATGTTGCGGATGTGGTTCGCACCGAGGAGCGTGGTGGCAGGGAAAGCTATTACAACAATGAACGTGTTGTCACACTCAGCGTATCCAATGATTCTGACAGTAACGAGACCACCGTGGCCGCCGCTGTAATCGCAGCTCTTCCAGAGATTCAGGCTCAACTCCCAGATGGAGTCGTCCTTGAAGTGCAGAGGGACTCCACCGAGATGATTACACAGACTATGGATGCCGTTTACAGCTCGCTTATCGAAGGTGTCATCCTTGCGGCTCTTATCATCTTCGTCTTTCTTCGCGGTATTAAGACAACAATCATTATATCGCTCTCGATGCCTATCTGTGTTCTCATCACGCTGATGATAATGAGCATTACGGGAATGAGTGTTAACAGCATGAGTATGAGCGGTCTTATTCTTGGTATCGGAATGATCGTTGACGCATCAATCATCATTCTTGAAAACACATATTCATTCCGCCAGCAGGGAGAAAAGAGTGCTATAGCCGCTATTCTCGGCTCTAAGAACATGTTCCTTGCAATCGTCGCATCAACCCTTACGACGCTTTGCGTATTCGTGCCGTTCATCATCTACAAGTATGATCTCGGTATGATGGGTATAATGTTCCAGGACCTCGTAATAACGGTCTGTATCTCTCTTGCCTGTTCTCTCTTCGTGTCGGTCACACTCGTTCCTGCTCTATGTGGAAGCATACTGAGAATCAACACGAGAACTCAGAAACCTCTTAAGTTCAAGCCTCTCAAGGTTGTGGATGATGCTCTTGCGAAAGCGGAGGAGAAGATGAGGAACGCCTATGCGCACACCCTTGATTACTTCCTCTCTCACCGCCTGCTGCTAGTTGTCTTCCTTATCCTGCTACTTGCTTTCAGCTTTGCACAGTTCTCAGATGTTGGTATCAGCCTGATGCCGGCTATGACCACCGATGACGAGGTGAGCCTGAGCCTTTCTCTGGAGCCGGGAACGACACAGAACGTTACCAGAGAATATGTTTTCGATATGCAGGACAGGATTCTTGAGACCCTTCCTGAGGACAGCTATGAGACAATAACGATGCAGGTCGGTTCTTCAAATACTGGAAGCATCACGATAGGGCTTCCAGACATCGAGGCTCAGGCTTATTCCGCAGTCGATGTTCAGAATATGATCCGTCCTCTTACAACCGAGCGACCGGAGGCTACATGGACGTTGAGCTCAGGGCGTGGCTTCTCAAATCCTATCCAGGTAACGATTCATAGCGAGAACGAGGATGCCGCTCTCCAGACAGCAAACGATATCGTAAGCATACTTACTGAGCATGTTCCTGAGGTTGTTGACATCGATACAGACCTTGAGAACGGTTCCCCGAAGGTCGAGGTGACTGTTGATTACGATCTTGCACGTGAGATGGGTGTCTCAGTATCAGACCTTTCATCAACGCTTACTGCGGCTCTCACAGGACTGACTGCAACACAGCTTTCGACATTCAGCACTGATACCTCATACGATGTTGTTGTAAAGCTTGATGACTCTGAGATTAGCCAGATAAACAACCTCTCATCCATCACGGTTCCGAGCACGAGCCATGGCAATATACGCCTTGAGACGTTCACGGAATTCACGGAAGGGGTGAGCCCGAGAAGCATACAGAGGGAGAACAAGGTGAGGGTTAACCACGTAACCGCAGGGCTTGCTGAAGGATACTCTACAAGTGATGTCCAAGCCTTAGTTGATCAGGCTCTTGCCGATTATCTCGTCCTTCCTGAAGGTGTTACAATCGAGCAGACAGGTGAGATGAGCGATTTCAGTGAATTCGGGCCGACTCTCATAATGATTGTCGCCCTTGCACTCTTCCTCGTTTACGCGGTTATGGCGGCGCAGTTCGAATCCCTCATCGATCCTCTGATCATATTCGTAACGATTCCTCTTCTTTTAATCGGAGTTATCTGGGTTCATATCTTCTATGGTGCCGATTTCACGCTCTTCTCGATTGTAGGTATCGTCGCCCTTATCGGAGTTGTCGTTAACAACGGTATCGTTCTTATCGACTGTATCAACCGCCTTGTCAGGCAGAAGGTGCCAGTAAGGGAAGCCTGTCTCCAGGCAGCACGCGGAAGACTGCGCCCGATTCTGATGACGACCCTTACTACGATTCTTGGCCTTATCCCGATGGCGTTCTTCCCAGGAGAGGGTTCTGAGATGATGCAGCCGATCGCACTCACGTTCGTGGGTGGTATCACGACCGGTGCGTTCCTGACTCTTCTCCTTTCACCGGTACTGTACTCGCTCTTCAATACGAGAAGAGAGAAGAGGTACGATGATCCTGAGAGCCTTAACAACCAGCTTCTTGAATATGATATGAGGCGTCTAAGGCATCTTGATTCAGAACTTTGATTGCTATCCCCGTCATTTTTGGCGGGGAGTTCTTTACAAAACATCGGCAAGAAAGCTATCACCTTTTAAGGTGATGGATGAATTGTCGTAAATCCCTTCTCCTCATATGCTTCCCTAA
>CALXKU010000011.1 GCA_944389025.1 uncultured Spirochaetaceae bacterium | reverse complement strand
GGGTCTGTCTGCATATCCAAAGTATACATACAAGATACTTCGTTTTCCTACCTACCCACTAAAAACAGCGAAAGGCCGAAAAACTTCATTTACATCACAGTATGATATGAGATTTGCTTTTTCTGGAGAAAACACGATTAATATACGAGGTCCGGAAGGATTATGTACTACAACCACTTATGAAATTATAGATAAAGAGATTATTATTCCACTAAAAGATTTATTTCTTGCAATGAATGAACAAGATCTCATAGAATACTATCCAGAGATCAATGTCGTACTAGGAACTTTCTCCTGTGACATGAGCTATATATCGCTAGGTAATTTCACAGCAGAGGAAAGACAGCCAATAAATTTTTATCTACAGAAATAGAAATTCCCACCTAGGTTAGGTGGGAATGTAAGGTCTCTTTCTTAACTTTTATTTTATATTGAGCTGCTGGTTGTCTTTGAGGATGACATCGTGTGCACCCCCCTCGACGATACTTGTGCTGCTTACAACGGTGAGTCTCGCCTTCTCCTTGAACTCATCAAGGGTTAGTGATCCGCAATTGCACATTGTACTGCGGATCTTTGCAAGTGTTACGGAAAGAGTGTCCTTAAGAGGTCCTGCGTAAGGAACATAGCTGTCAACTCCTTCAACGAAACTGAGTTTCTTATCCCCACCGAGATCGTAACGCTGCCAGTTTCGTGCCCTCTGAGATCCTTCTCCCCAGTACTCCTTTAGGTAGTTTCCGTTTATATTTACAAGGTTTGATGGAGATTCGTCAAAACGTGCGAAATAACGGCCGAGCATTATGAAATCAGCACCCATTGCAAGTGCAAGTGTCATATGGTAGTCGAACACGATTCCACCATCCGAGCAGACAGGAACGTAGATGCCGGTTTCCTTGAAATACTCGTCACGGGCTTTTGCAACCTCTATGAGAGCGCTTGCCTGCCCTCTTCCGATGCCTTTAGTCTCACGTGTGATACATATGCTACCCCCTCCGATTCCAACCTTTACAAAGTCGGCACCGCAGTCTGCGAGGAATCTGAATCCGTCACGGTCAACGACATTTCCAGCTCCGACCTTGACAGTATCGCCGTAAGTCTTTCTTATCCACTCGAGGGTAAGCTTCTGCCACTCAGAGAAACCCTCGGATGAATCTATGCATAGAACGTCCACGCCGGCATCAACAAGGGCCGGAACCCTGTCCATATAGTCCCTTGTGTTGATTCCTGCTCCTACCATGTACCTCTTGTTGCTGTCGAGGAGCTCAAGAGGGTTGGCTTTATGGCTTGAGTAATCCTTCCTGAATACGAATGAGGAGAGCCTTCCATCTTTTGTTATGATTGGCAGCTGATTAAGCTTATGCTCCCAGATTATATCATTGGCTTCACTGAGCGTTATCCCGTCATCACCGTATATGAGTTTCTCTCTCGGAGTCATGAAAGATGATACCGGGGTATCGAGTGCCATGCGGCTTATCCTGTAGTCCCTGCTTGTTACAACTCCCATGAGCACCCCGTTCTCAGTACCGTCACTTGTTATAGCGATTGTGCTGTGCCCGGTCTTCTTTGTCAGATCAAGAACATCCTGGAGCGTATTATCAGGGCGTAAGTTGGAGTCCGATGGAACAAAGCCCGCCTTGCTGGCCTTGACCTTTTTAACCATCTCGGCCTCATCCTCAATGCTTTGAGAACCGTAGATGAAACAAAGCCCGCCTTCCCTTGCAAGAGCCTCTCCCATCTTAACCCCGCTGACGGCCTGCATTATCGCACTGACCATAGGAATGTTAAGAGAAATCGGACATGATTCTTTTCCCTTTCTGTATCTGACGAGCGGTGTTTTTAGACTGACATTGCCTGGAATGCATTCCTTGGAGGAATATCCTGGAACAAGTAGGTATTCGCTGAACGTCCTGCTCAGCTCCTCATAGTAATAAGCCATTTAATTCTCCTTACAAATCTTATAAGGAAATCGATAGGGACAATCAATAAGATGTGAATGAAAAAAGTGCTGAAGAGCCGCTTTTGACGGAAATATTCAGATCTCTCACATCCCCATCTCCCAGAAGTAGACTGCCACACTCACCTTTGATCATGAAAGGATCAAGATCCAGGCTCTTTTCCTCTGTTGAAAGGTTGATTACGGCAACGAGTGTTTCACTCGGGAGGAAACGCCTAATCGAGATGGTCTCATCATCAAGAGCTTCCATGAGAAAAGCAGACTTACCGAAACCCTGTTTTTTTCTTATTTCTCCAAGAGAGGCATACCATTCAAGATATCTTCTGTTCCATCGCTTTTCATCCCAGCACATCGGATACCTCGCACCTTCCATGCTTGAGATCCTGCCATCCAGCTTTATCTCATCCCCATAATAAAGAGAGGGAAAGCCCGGGAGCATGTAAAGAATGAGGGAAAGGGAAAGAAGCCTATCATCGGTTGCAATCTCATGATTGTGAAGTCTCGGCGTATCATGGCTGTCTATGAGATTCATCATGAAATAAACCATCTGATCATTGTTGCCTTCAAGGTATGAATTGACTGCATCTACAAAATCATGTGCACCTATCCTCTCCCTCTCTTTTGGTGGAAAACCCCATCCGGGATTGAGAAACCTGTCCTCCTCCCCTACGAGATTGCGCAGAGGACGTGAAGAGCCGAAATAGTTCATTGTAGAATCCCAGGCATCTCCATCAAGGTATATGCGGCTGTCATCCCAGCCCTCTCCTACGATATATAGATCCCTCTTTACAGCCTTTAAAGCTTTCCTTGCCTCCCTCCACACTTCAAGGCAGAGACTCTTATCCTCTGTTCGTGCCACCTCGGGTGCCACATCAAGTCGCCATGCGTCAATTGAGAATGGTGGCTTTAAAAACTTCTGCATGGCACTCTCTGAAGAGCGGTATATGATATCTCTGAGGGCCTCGGAACTGTAATCGAGATCGGCTAGTGTGCGTACTCCGTTCCAGTATTTTATGCTACCATCCTTTTCTCGAGTAAAGTAGGATGAGCACTCTTCATCTCCTTTTTGAGCTTTCTCATACCATGCGCTCGCAGTACCGACATGGTTTATGGAAATGTCCATCATTATCCGGATATCCATCTCATGAGCTTTTCTGATAAGGCTGATAAGCGCCTCATTTCCTCCGAGTTTCTTATCGATATTGAAAAAATCGGTTGAATCATAACGATGTACAGTCATGGATGAAAATATAGGATTAAGATATATCAGTGATACTCCGAGCTTTTTCAGATAATCCAGTTTATCCTCTATTCCTTTCAGATCACCATTATAAAAATCGAGACATCTGGCTTTATCGAACTCCTCCGGGATGGAATCGAACGCCTTGGCCTGTACCAGGGCTCCATCAAACTCGTACTCACCATCCATGACATCATTCGAAGGATCACCGTTACAGAACCTGTCAGGGAATATCTGATAGCATGTTGCATCAGTAATCCATGAAGGTGCATCCAATGACGGAATGATTATGAACCTGTGGAAAAAAGGTGGGACTGTCTTTTTGCATCCAGCTTTCGAATAGTAGAAAGTTTTTCCTCCCTTAACTACGATGAAATAATATGAGAGCTTATCATCTGCAATGAAGATAGGAAGCTCGGCCTCATAAAAGTAAGCATTATCCCTCCAGCCAAGACATCTCATCTCGCAATCACGGCTCAATCCCGTATACGAGTCATATCTTAAAAGCGCTCTTTCAAGCAGGCAGTCGGAAGCGAGGCGGACGGTTATCTCATCCCCTTTTTCTGGAAACATGTCAGATACGAACGTTTCCGATAATGTTGAAAAAAGTTTCATCAGCATTACCTTCCATAAAATATGGCCACACAAGGTGGCCACCATCTTTTATTTTACAATCTTTTTCAGATCTTCAAAAATCTCTTCAGGACTCTTTGATGCATCCAGATCTATAAGAAGATTCTCAGCCCTGTAGTAGTCAATCAGAGGTGCTGTTGACTTCTCATAAACCTCAAGGCGGTTAAGAATTGCCTCCTCCTTGTCATCATCTCTCTGAATCAAAGGCTCTCCTGTCTCATCATCGATTCCCTCGACCTTAGGCGGGTTGTACAGGATGTGGTATGTCCTTCCTGTGCTCTTACATACCCTGCGTCCGGAAAGGCGCTTGAGGATCGTTTCCCTGTCAAGAACAAAGTTGATAACATAATCGACATTGCTCATACCCTTAAGAGCATCAGCCTGTGCTACGGTGCGCGGGAAACCATCAAGAATATATCCGCTCTTCGCGTCATCTTCCTTCAGCCTGTTCTCAACCATCTTGATCGTTATTTCATCCGGTACGAGATTGCCGCTTGCAAGAATCTCCTTAACCTGCTTTCCAAGCTCGGTCTCGTTCTTTATGTTCGCTCTGAAAAGATCTCCTGTGGAGATATGAGGTACGGAGAATGCCTCCTTCACGATTGATGCGATCGTACCCTTACCAGCTCCCGGAGGGCCTAAGAAAATAAGATTCATAACAACTCCTTGAAATAAATTCTATAGCTCGAGGATAGCACTAACGGTTGTTAGAAACAAGGCTATGCCATATAATGCGGAGAAAGGAAAATGTAATTATGAGCAATCAGATCACACTACATGCATGCGACCTTGACGGATTTCTGACAGAGAAGGACAAATCAGATCTTGCTATGATTGAAAATCTCTATTCAGAGTCCCTTAAGGAATGTGCGATTCTAGAAAAGGAACCGGGAAACGGTAAAGCTCTTGAAGCTCTGAGCCTGAGTGCAAAACGTGTCGGAGACGCACTTGAGACCATCACAAAAGAGAACAGCCGTATTCATGTATACTCATTTGAAACTCCTAAAGAGATGCATGCCGAGTGCTCGAGGCTGGTTGCAAAACTCAGATGTCCGGAGACAGGGCATGAGGAATTCATATATTACGTACAGAGGGCATATGAGCTGATGTTCTCCCATGCGTTCCTCGATCCATGCATCATGAAAAAGAGGAGCCTGATCGAAGAGACTCCTGTAAGT
Source organism: uncultured Spirochaetaceae bacterium (assembly GCA_944389025.1). GTDB lineage: Bacteria > Spirochaetota > Spirochaetia > Sphaerochaetales > Sphaerochaetaceae > Ornithospirochaeta. The sequence goes on along the minus strand of CALXKU010000011.1, from coordinate 79,593 downwards.
CTTCCGATACAGAACTTTGCGGTTCACCGGATTCCTGACATCGATCATGCAATAGAGAACTCCGTCATGTGCGTCATGCTCCGCGGAGCACTTCTTCCGTCGATGATCATCAGCAAGGAGATAGAAGATTACTCCTCTTCATCTTACATCACACCTTTCGCTCTGTTCAGAATTAAGAGGGATGATAGAAAGCACGAGAATGATATGGCCTATGTCCTTGACTTTGATAAGAGTTATTTCGATTTAGATTCCCTTGACGGCAGGGATCTAATATTTGCAGATCCGATGAATGCGACAGGAGGCTCTCTTGTAACTATCGTCAAATACCTCAAGGATCAGGGGATAAGACCGAAGTCAATAAAATTCATAAACGTCATTGCAGCCCTTAAGGGCTCTCTTAGAATTACCAGGGCAATAGAGGAGGCGGAGGTCTTCACGCTCTGGATGGATCCGATGCTCAATGATCGGGCATACATACTTCCAGGTCTTGGGGATGCGGGAGACAGGCTCAACGGCCTGGATGATCCGAGGCATCCGAGAAACATCATTCAGCTTATCGCGGACTACGGGACACAGATTGTCAACCTTTACCGCAACCAGGTGAGAGAAATTGAAAAGACTGTTCTTGGTTAGCCTGATTATCGCAACTCTGATATCATGCAGCAGCAGGCCGGATTTTCTCATCAGGGCAGAAAGCAGCTCGGACATAAATGAGAGAATCGAGATCTATGAGGATGCGCTTAAATCCGGTGCTGAGGATATCAGAGCATACTACAATCTCGCCTACCTCTATCTTTATGAGCAGAGATGGCCAGATGCCGAGAAAACCCTGATAGAAGCGATTGCCCTCTTTCCAGATTCTTTCAGGCTCTACTCCGCCCTCTTATATTTATATGAGAAAACTGGCGATGAGGAGAAGGAACTTGAAACCCTCTATTCCATTCTTCCTTTCATGTACGCCGATGAGGATATTAGGAACAGAATACAGAAGATTCTTGATAAAAAGGACGAGGATATGGCATACGAGTTCGCACTGGAGACGATAAGGTATTATCCTGAGAATCAAAGAGCGATAAATGCCCTATCCCTACGCCATCCATTCTTTGAGACTAGGGCAATAGTGAACATAGAAAAAGAAGATCTTCTAAAGTATGAGCTTCCGCTCTCAGAATACGTCAAAGCGGTGCTGTACAACTCTGACACTTACGGAGAAAGCGTGCTGCAAAGTCTTAACGGAACTTTGCTATCTCAATCTGAGTAAGTTCGTCCACCCTCTCGTTCCACATTATCCCGGCATGCCCCTTCACCCAGTTCCAGCTGATGCCAAGCTGGCTGTTAAGGCTGTCAAGAACGACCCAGTACTCACGGTTCTTAACCTCACCTTTGCCAGCCGTTCTCCATCCGTTTCGCTTCCAGGAGTGTATCCAGCTGGTAATTCCGTTCTTGACATACTGGCTGTCGGTATAAACCTCAGCCTCGGCTATGCCGTTCTCCTTAAGAAAAGTAAGGGCCTCTATAACGGCTGTAAGCTCCATCTTGTTATTCGTTGTAAGCTTTTCCCCTCCGCTCTTCTCTACTATAAGAACAGAATCTTTAAGAAGCACGAAGCCCCAGCCTCCAGGTCCCGGATTTCCCGAGCATCCGCCATCCGTATAAATCGTGTACATCAATCCCTTACTCCTGTTTTCTTAATTATGTGGTAGCCGAACTGCGTCCTAACCGGACGGGATATGCTACCCGTGCTCATACGCCTTACCTGGTTCTCGAACTCTCGCACCATCGCACCTTCCTTGAACCAGCCAAGGTCTCCCCCCTTGCTCTTCGAGGGGCATTTAGAATAGGTTCTTGCAAGAGACTGGAATGACTCACCTTTTTTAAGCCTCTCATATAGGCTATCAGCTAAAGTCTTATCGCTAACAAGTATGTGACTTGCTCTGAATTCCATTTAAAATCATCTCCCTGTAACTTGTACGTTCAATATTCCCTCTTAAAGAGAAACGGTCAATCAGATCATAAAGTTTTCTCTGAGCTTCTCCGACCTCCACCTCGCCTGCAGAAAATGGAAGAAGAGCCTCCATCTCAAGAAAAGAGCCGAGATCGTTCACTTCAAGAAGCTCAATATGAATACCATCATGAACCCAGGAATAGCCTCTTTTGTGTTTTCTGAAGTACTCCTCGAACCCAAGGCATTTGAAAAAACCTATCGCATTATCGCGCTCTGAGACTGAAAGAGATACTTCGAACTCGAGGTTATCCTCACTGAGTTCTCCATAGCTCTGACGTTTCGCTGTGAATTCTAGCTTACCGTTATTCACCCTGATTCTCAGAGCCTGAATTTCTTCTCCTGGTCTCCTGAAATAGAGGTCATCCTTATCAACCGGAGAGCCGGATGTTCCAGTAAGAGCGTCGATATCCCCTTTCAGTTCCATTGAGGCGTGCGCTTTGATTTCGATTTCCTTCATAACTCTACTTCCATGGGAATATCATGTTTTTAATCGTTCTTGGTCCAAGCTTCTCCCTCTCCTCGTATAACAGGTCGTCCCATGGTATATGACGCCTATCCGCATCCGCATTCTCCTCAAGATAGTCATACTTGAACATAAGAAGTTTGATAGCATCCTGCTTAGCCAGCTGAAGGCCCGCAATTCCAGGAATGAGGCCGAATGTGAAAACTGTCAGCAGAGTGCAGATAAGATTATATATACCGAAGAAAACAGAGAATCCGAAATTATCCAAAAGAATTATGAAGCACTTCTTAAAAGTCTTAAGAGGCCTGTCTCCCGGAAGTCTCTGCATGAGGGGAAAATAGAAAGGAAGAGCGAGCAGCAGGATTATCTCCACCCAGAAAAGGATCACGGATATGATCATGAAAAATGATCCGCTGTTACCGAAGTAGAAAGGCAGAACGAAAAACACGAGAAGGAGCTGAAAGAGCTGAAGTAGAAAATAGAAAAGGCTGTGTTTTATGTTCCTTCCAATCCCCTCTTTGAAAGCTGAAAATGTAGAACTGTGGTAGTTCGACCACTCATACGTAGCGGATGAAACGCCTCCCATCAAAACGTTTCCAACAAGCAGTATGACAAGCAGAAGCACATATGAAAAAAGTGACATGTCAGCACTCAGTGTCAGTGCGAAAAGAGATAAGAGGAAAAGAGCGACATATGCAAGGTTGAAAACAACCATTGCTATGAGATTGTCCCATCCATCGAAAAAAGCCTTTTTTATAAAAAATCCTTTCATATTGGAGAATTTAGCTTAAAAGTTTCATACTTTCAATATTCTGCAAATTCTGAATTTGAAAATAGGGCTTTAAACAAAAAAAATATTATTATTTTTAAATCATACTAATATCAGTTCATATAAAAAATTGTAATTTTTATCTCAATACTATTTAATATAATTTATTTTTATATTATTACACATATTTTTAATACAATATAATTATATTAATTTATAATATCAGAATAATATTAATTCAAATAAAATTAAAAACATGACCCATTTATAATTTTCAATGCAATAACACATTGATTTAAAAGAAGTTACAAAAACAATTCTTATATAAAAATTCTTATATTTTTTACAAAAATTATATTTACAAGTTCAAAAATTAATGTTATTAATTACTTAGCGGCTTAAAAGGGAAAACCCTGGTTGCCTAGAGAAGAGGGACTGCCGTAGTCGTTCCGGAGAGGTCCGGGGCGCAAATCGCAATGGATGTATTGCCTTAAGCGAAATCCCAGTCCTGACCGGCTGGGAGTTTTTTTTGCATATTTTTCTTTAAAAATACAAAAATTTAACCATTTTTGAATATTTATACGAAAATCACCTTGATTTTTGTAAATAAATATGCAAAATTGTCCATACAAAGGAGAAAGAATATGAAAGAAAAAGTAATTCTCGCATACTCTGGCGGTTTGGACACATCGGTTATTCTCAAATGGTTATCAAACAAAGGTTTTGACGTTATTGCGTATGTTGCCGATGTCGGGCAGAACGAGGATTTCAAGGCGATAGAGGAAAAGGCATATGCGACGGGAGCAAGCAAAGTATATATAGAGGATTTAAAGAAGCCTCTTGTCACCGATTACATCTTCCCTGCCCTCAAGAGCAACTGCATATATGAGGGAACATACATGTTAGGCACCTCGCTAGCAAGGCCTATCATTGCAAAAAGGCATATCGAGATTGCTAAGAAAGAGGGAACCAAGTATGTTGCCCATGGTGCTACAGGAAAGGGAAATGATCAGGTCAGATTTGAATTCGGCTACTACATGAACATGAGCGATGTTAAAATCATCAGTCCATGGAAGGATGAGGAGTGGCTCAGCCAGTTTGAAGGAAGATCGGACATGATTGCATATGCTGAAAAATATGGAATACCTGTCAAGGCAAGCCTGAAAAAGCCATATAGCGAGGATGAGAACCTGATACACATATCACATGAGGCTGGAATGCTTGAAGATCCGGCGAAAAGATGTCCTGAGGATGTTTTCTCCTTGACTGTAAGTCCTCATGAGGCACCGGAGACAGAAACTCTGCTCACAATCGAGTTCAAGGATGGCGTTCCTGTTTCAATCGTAAACGAGAATGATGGTAAATGCGTCAGCGATCCATTGGAGATGATTCTCTATCTCAACAAGATGGGGCACGATAACGCGATCGGAAGGGTTGATATGGTCGAAAACAGGTTCATCGGAATCAAGAGCAGAGGAGTATACGAGACTCCGGGATGCGAAATCCTATGGAAAGCGCACCACAACCTCGAGGGACTCTGCATGGATAAGGAGGCGATGCACCTGCGTGATATGCTCTCACCTAAATACGCAGAACTGATTTACAACGGTTACTGGGGCTCTCCAGAGTTCAACATGCTTACAGCACTTTTCAAGGAGAGTCAGAAGGATGTGACAGGAAAGGCGACCGTTGCCCTTTACAAGGGAAATGTGATAAACGCGGGAATCACAAGCCCCACAAGCCTGTACAACGAGGACCTTGGCAGCATGGACAAAGCTGGTGGCTACCATCCCGTCGATTGCAAGGGATTTATAAACATAAATGCGATAAGGCTGATTGCAGACAGTCAGAGAAAACACACCAACTGATTTTTTCGGCTCCAGAAACGGAGCCGTTTTATTTCATATTTCTTTCAGAATGTTTTTAAGCTTCTTATGAAGGGGTGAGCCCTTCGCCCTCCAGATTTCAAGCTCAAGCATCTCTTTCTTATGCCGTATGAGGTACTCTGATGAATTGAACGCACCCTTAAGGGCAGCTTCAACAACTTTCAAACATTTCTCATCATTGGAGAGGATGTATAAAAGTGAGCTTATAAGGTTGGCTTGTATGAATTCCTCCTCCCCTTCTGTATTTTCACCTATGTACGCTACTATCTTTTTTAGAGCCATGCTTGCCATTTTCATGACGCTCTCATCTCCATCCTCTTCTGCATTTCCCCTGAGAGATACGATTGAAGGGATTATGCTATCCATGAGGACAATGTAGGAATCGGTATTCCTCTCCCCTTTCTTGAAATTTCTGAAACTGCAGATTGAACTGAGGGTGGACCTCATGTCTTTAAGCGTCGCCTCATATGAGCTTTCATCGTCATATTCACTATTAATGAAATCCATCTCGTCCAAGATGTCATCATAGCTGAGCTTGCCATCCTCATATAAATCGAGAATCATCTCAACAAGGTCTTCCTTCTCATACTCACCAAGCTGGCTTTCAAGCTCTTCTGTCTCATCATTTGCCGAATTATGGTGGTTGGAATAATTGTAAAGCATGTATGAGAGAGCCTTGTGCGGACATTTGGAATTACCGCAGCTACAGGAAGATGAGACAATCTGCTCATCATCATCGATATTAAAATCGACGGTATAATCCACATCCCCTATTTTGAAGATGCATTTGATATCCTCATTGCTCATAAGATATGACTTAAAAGACGTGACGTGCTCAAGAAGGCTCATAGCCTCTTCTACATTCCTCTCATCCGCTACAAGATCAATTCCTTTCAACATGCTCGGCCTCTTATATATAGACAGTATACAGAAATTTTTAAAAACCTCTTAAATATTTAATATAAAAAATGCTATCTTTGCTCCATGAAAAAGGAAACAATCTGCGTACAGGCAGGATATGAGAGCAAGAACGGAGAGCCTAGAGTTCTTCCGATTTATCAGTCAACGACCTACTCCTATGATAGCAGCGAGGAGCTTGCGAAGCTCTTCGATCTGAGCAAAGAAGGTCACATGTATTCAAGAATCAGCAACCCCACAGTCGAATGCGTCGAGAAGAAAGTCGCCGCACTTGAGGGAGGAGTCGGAGCGATGATGACATCATCCGGCCAGGCTGCATCGCTTATATCGATCATGAATATCACGGCAAGCGGGGAGAATTTCCTCTGTTTTTCAAATCTTTACGGGGGTACAACCAACCTCTTCGCTGTCACACTGAAGAAGCTTGGCATAGAGGCGCGCTTCATAGATTACACCATGAGTGATGAGGAGATTGAAAGACATATCGATGATAAGACCAGGCTTCTTTTTGCTGAGACGATATCCAATCCTAGCCTTGAGGTTCTCGACATCGAGCGCTATTCATCACTGGCTCATAGGAACGGGATACCACTCATCGTTGATAACACATTCGCAACCCCGATTCTCTGCCGTCCTTTCGAATTCGGTGCTGATATCGTGGTACACTCAACAAGCAAATATATGGACGGGCATGCGGAGGTAGTTGGAGGAATGATCGTCGATTCGGGAAGATTCGACTGGAAGGACTACCCATGTCTTACAGAGCCCGATGACAGCTATCATGGAGTTGTGTACACAAAGCAGTTTGGAGCTGCAGCTTATATTACAAAAGCAAGGGTTCAGCTGATGAGGGACCTTGGCTCCACACCTTCCCCCTTCTCTGCATTCCTACTGAACAATGGTCTTGAGACTCTTCACCTGAGAATGGAGAGGCACAGCCAGAACGCACTTCGTGTAGCAGAGCATCTTAAGAATCACCCGAAAGTCGCATGGGTAAGCTACCCTGGACTTGAGAGCGACAAATACCACGCTCTCGCACTTAAGTACCTTGATAACGGCTACTCAAGCGGAGTCGTAAGCTTTGGAACTGTGAACGGGAAGAAAGGGGCGACAGTTTTCATGGACAGTCTCCGCCTTGCGAAAATCTGCGTACATGTCGCGGACCTCAGGACCTGCGTCCTTCATCCAGCATCCACTACCCATCGCCAGCTTACAGATGAGCAGCTTATCAAGGCTGGGGTCAAGCCGGAATTCATCCGCTTCTCAACAGGAATCGAAAACATAGATGATATCATTGCCGATATAGACCAGGCACTGGAGAAGATCTGATGCCAATCAAGATACCAGGCTCGCTTCCAGCCAAGAAAGTGCTTGAGAATGAGAACATATTCGTCATGACCGATGAGAGGGCTTACCGTCAGGATATCCGCCCTCTCCAGATTGGCATACTCAATCTCATGCCGACGAAGATCGCGACAGAGACCCAACTTACCAGATTGCTTGGAAACACGCCGCTGCAGGTTGAGTTAACCCTTGTGCAGACCTCAAGCTACAAAGGGAAAAACACTGCAGAAGAGCATATGATCTCGTTTTATAAGTCGTTTCATCAGATTAAGGGAAGATTTTTCGATGGTTTCATCATCACCGGAGCCCCTGTCGAACACCTTGAGTTCGAAGAAGTCGAATACTGGGATGAGCTATGCCAGATAATGGAGTGGACTAAAACCCATGTGCACTCTACATTTCATATCTGCTGGGGAGCCCAGGCTGCACTTTACTATCATTTCGGAATCAGGAAATACCCTCTGGAGAAAAAGCTCTTCGGTGTTTTCAAACACAGGGTTGATTATGCCAACCCAATCCTGTTCCGGGGCTTCGACGATGAGTTCTATGTACCTCACTCCCGTCATACGACAATAAGACTTGAAGATGTTGAAGCAGAGCCAAGGCTCAAGCTCTTTTCCACGAGCGATGAGGCTGGAGTCTATGCGATGGCAACGGATAAGGGGAAGCAGATTTTCATAACCGGACATAGCGAATATGACCGAGATACTCTAAAAATGGAATATTTGAGGGACATAAGCCAAGGAAAGGAAATCGACGTGCCTAAGAACTATTTCCCGGACGACAATCCTGAAAGGATTCCCGTTATGAGATGGAAAAGCTGTGCGAACCTGCTCTACTCCAACTGGCTCAATTATTTTGTTTATCAGACGACCCCGTTTGATATCAAAACCATTAAAGATAACAAGATGACGCCTCTGGAGAAGTTCTGATGAAAAAAGTAAGGGTAAGTGCGGCAGTCATCCACTCGGGCACTTCATTTCTCGTTGTCAGAAAGGCGAAAGGAAACAATGCCGGCTACTGGGAGTTCCCAGGCGGCAAAAGGGAATACGGGGAGAGCGGTGAGGAGACCCTGCTAAGGGAAATCCATGAAGAGCTCGGTGCTACCATTGAAGTTGAGTCCCTCTTAGCCACCATCTCCTACAGCTATCCCGAGTTCGAGCTTACGATGGACTGCTATCTTGCCCATCTTACAGATCAAAAGCTCACTTTAACGGAACATGATGAACTCAGATGGCTCAGCCTCTGCGAGCTAGAGATGATGAAATTCCTAGATGCGGACCTTCTTGTGATTGATCAGATAAGAAAGCATTTCACCGGCTGAGTGAGCAAATCTCTATTCAGCTCTTGAAAAAAATTAAGGTAATTGCTTATTATATAGAGGCCGCGTTAGCGGTAATTTCCGCCCGTATGGGTGAGATATAGTGTTAGGAAGGGACAGGAAAAGCTGTTCCACGCGAATGGGAGGATTACTATGGCAGTAGTAACCATGAAGAGCCTGCTTGAGTCAGGCGTACACTTTGGCCATCAGACAAAGAGGTGGAATCCTAAGATGGCACGTTTCATCTTCACAGAGAGAAACGGTATTCATATCATTGATTTACAGAAAACATCAGCATGCATCGTCGAGGCATACGAGGCTGTAAGAGCTCAGGTCAAGAACGGCAAGCAGATTCTTTTCGTCGGAACGAAGAAGCAGGCACAGCAGGCTATCGAGGATGAGGCGAAGAGATGCGGAATGCCTTATGTGTCAAACCGCTGGCTTGGTGGTATGCTCACTAACTTCGCAACAATCAAGAAGAGCATCGCTAAGCTGAAGAAGCTTGAGAGAATGCAGGCAGATGGATCATTTGACAGCCTTACGAAGAAGGAAGTCGCACTTTACACGAAGCAGATGGCAAAGCTCAGCAAGAACCTTGGCGGTATCAAGGACATGAAGGAGCTTCCTGGAGCTATTTTCATCATCGACACAAAGAAAGAAGCGACAGCTGTAGCAGAAGCTAAGAGACTTGGAATTCCAGTAATCGCCGTTGTCGATACAAACTGCGATCCTACCGACATCGACTACCCAATCCCGGGAAACGATGATGCTATCAGAGCAATCAGCCTCTTTGTTGAAATCATTGCAAACGCAGTAATCGATGCAGACAGTGAAGGCGGAATTCAGATTATCGAGAGCCTTGATGATGAGGAAGAGCTTAATAACGCACCTGTTGAAGACAAGGACAGCGAAGTTGAGATTGAGGATTTCTCAAACTATGTTCCAGAGGAAAAGGAGCAGAGCCTCGAAAGCGAGGAAGATGCTGAGGAAGACGAGAGAGACGAGGAGTAAAATATGGCAAATATCAGTGCAAGTGACGTAAAGAAACTCAGAGATCTTACTGGGGCCGGCATGATGGACTGCAAGAAGGCCCTCACAGAGGCCGATGGAGATTTCCAGGCTGCAGAGAAGATCCTAAAGGAAATGGGTCTTGCTGCCGTTGCAAAGAGGCAGGACAGAGCAACTGAGAACGGAAGGGTTTTCGTTAAGAATGACGGAAAGAACGTTGTTCTTCTCTCCCTCTCATGCGAGACAGACTTCGTTGCGAAGAATGCAGATTTCGCAAAGCTCGGAGAGGATATGTGTTCCGTAATTCTTGAGAAGGGATACACGGAGATCAACGACGAGCTCAAAGGCATGGTTGATGGACTCATCGCAATCATCAAGGAGAACATGAACATCGTTAAGCTCACAGTAGTTCCTGTAGCAGCTTATGCTTCAACATATGTTCACGGAGAGGGTGCTGTTGCCGTTTGTGTAAATCTTGACAGCGACAAGAAGGAAATCTTCGCCGAAGATGATGTCAAGGAGCTTGCACATGACCTTGCTCTCCATGTAGCAGCTTTCAAGCCACAGTATCTTGATGAGGCATCAGTTTCCAAAGAGTTTGAAGAGGAGCAGCTTTCAATCTTCAAAGCACAGGTTGACTCTGATGAGAAACTTGCGTCAAAGCCAGAGAAGGTTAAGGAAGGAATCGTTCGCGGTAAGCTCTCAAAGCTCTACAAGGAAATCTGCTTCCTCTCCCAGCCATTCGTAAAGGATGATACCAAGAGTGTCAGCCAGGCTGTAAGCGAGGTTGCTAAGAAGTATCAGGCAAACATCAAGGTCGTGGGCTATGTTGTTTACCAGGCAGGAGTAACTGCTTAAGGAGGCGACCATGCAGCAGATAATTTCTAACTGCGAGGAAAGAATGAAGAAATGCGTTGCATCTCTTCAGCTCGAGTACCAGAACCTTAGAACGGGAAGGGCATCCACTGCCCTTTTCGATAAGATCAAGGTCGACTACTATGGAGCGGAGACCCCGCTTAATCAGGTTGCTTCCCTTTCCGTACCGGAGGCACGCCTTGTAGTGATTCAGCCTTGGGACAAAACCCTTCTTCCAGCCATTGAGAAAGCAATTCAGAAATCCGAGCTCGGACTTAATCCGAACAATGATGGAAAGCTTATCAGAATAAACTTCCCAGCACTCACAGAGCAGAGAAGGAAAGAGCTTGCAAAGCAGAGCAAGCAGATTGCTGAGCAGAGCAAGGTGGCTGTACGCAATGTTCGCCGTGATGCCATGGATGAGCTGAAGAAGATGCAGAAGGCTGGTGAGATCAGCGAAGATGAGCAGAAAGAGGGAGAGACAAAGGTTCAGAAACTCACAGACAGCTACATCGCTGAGGTTCAGAAGGTTGCCGACGCAAAAGAAAAAGAAATAATGGAAATATGATAACATGGACGAGCTGGTACATTTAGGAATCATCATGGATGGTAATGGCAGATGGGCAAAAAAGCGAAATCTGCCAAGAGCCGCCGGACATCTTGAAGGGCTTAAGAGCCTTAAGAAGGTTATCAAAGGTGCCATCGATGAAGGCATAAAGTACCTGACCGTCTATTGTTTCTCAACAGAAAACTGGAAGAGGCCAGAGGCGGAAGTTAACTACCTCATGGCCCTCTTCACTAATAAGATCTATGGCGAGATAAGGACAATGGGCTCTCTGGGGGTTCAGGTCAGACTCCTTGGAAAAAGAGAAGGCCTTCCGGAAGCCGCTCTTAAAGCTCTTGATAGAACTGTTAACGAGACTAGTCAAAATGATAAGCTTGTTCTTCAGCTTGCCATAAACTATGGTGGACATGATGAGATAGCGAGGGCTGTAAATGCACTCATAAGGGAAGGTGTCAAGGAAGTCACACCGGAGCTTATAAGGTCCAAATTCGACAATCCTGACATTCCACCTGTGGATTTCATTGTCCGCTCAGCCGGAGAGGAAAGGCTTTCTAATTTCCTCCTTTTTGATTCTGCCTATTCAGAACTCGGTTTTTATGATAAACTTTGGCCAGATTGGGACGAAGAAATGATAAAAACTGTAAAAGAAGATTTTCATAAAAGACAAAGACGTTTCGGAGGCCTTGCTTGAAATCTCTGACTAAAAGGGTACTGACCTCCGTTATCGCACTCCCAATCCTTTTCTTCTCCGCTTTCTTCCTTCCGGAGTACAATCACCCGCTTCTGGTTCTGATAATACTGGTTGCTATCGCTTTCGGTACTCAGGAGATGTCAGCGATTGTTAAGAAGAAGGGGCCGATATCGTCTGTTGCATACTTCTCTCCACTCATTCCTGTAATAGCCTACGCTGAGCGCATGGCCCTCGGAGAGGAGATTTTCGTTTTCTTCTTTTATATCATGCTTGCAGCAATCGCGTTCTCACTTGAGGTGTTCAGAGGTTCAGCCAATGATTTCGAAGAGAGCATTGATACGCTTTCAAGAACACTGCTGGTGATGACCTACCCTGCCCTGATTTCAATATTCTTTTTAAACATACTCTTTCTTAATAATTCATCTGCCCATATAGCGCTGTATTTCGCTCTTGTTTTCGGAGAGGATACTTTTGCTTATTTTTCAGGCATGCTTTTTGGAAAGAACAACAGGGGTATTGTGAAGGTTTCGCCAAAGAAGAGTATTGCGGGATTTGTTGGAGGAATACTGATTCCAATGGTTTTCGGTTTCCTTGCTTCTTTGCTTTTTCCTTCTTCATTCTCTTTCTCCCCTGTTCTCGGTGCAGTTCTTGGAGCTGTGACTGCGGCATTCGGAGCGCTTGGAGATCTTGTAGAATCCACATTCAAACGCTCGGCGGATGTAAAGGACTCTGGCTTCATAATTCCAGGGCGTGGCGGAATTCTTGACAGCCTTGATTCCCTCCTTTTCGCAGCTGTTCCTTTCTCAATTCTCGTTACGATATTTGAAATGCTATGAGAGAGCTTATAATCCTCGGATCATCCGGTTCCATAGGACAGACGTGCATCAGGGCGATCAAGGAGCAGAACCTCGATATCCGCGTTAAAGCGCTTGTTGCAAGATCCTCGAAAAGCATAAAGGATGATGCCTCATATTTCAAATGCCCATATCTTCTCACAGAGGGAAAAAGCGAGAGCGAAATGCGCTCTTTTCTTTCCTCTGTTTCTGCTGATATCGCACTCAACGGTGTAAGCGGTTCCGACGGTCTGCTCTTTTCCACCATTCTAATCGATCTAGGCTTCGATATCGCACTAGCTAACAAGGAAACGGTTGTACTTGGCGGAGAGTTCATTTTCGAACTTGCAAAAGAAAAAGGTGTTAAACTCATTCCTGTAGACAGTGAGCATAGCGCCCTTTATAACCTCATAAGGGCTCATGGAGACGATGTTGAACGTCTTATCATAACAGCCTCTGGAGGACCTTTCGTGGACAGAATGGACCTCTCTGGCGTGAGTCTTGAAGAAGCCCTTCATCACCCTACATGGAAGATGGGAAAAAAGATAACCATTGACAGCGCAAGCCTTGCTAACAAGGGGCTTGAGGTGATAGAAGCAGGTTATCTTTTCAATTTCAAAGCTGAAGATATTACCGTAACCGTTCATCGTCAGAGCATCGTCCATAGCCTTGTGAAACTCAGAAATGGTGCGATATATGCTCAGCTTTCCCCTCCGGACATGACGCTGCCAATCATAAACGCAATTTCGGATGGCAACCTGAATTTGGAGAATGTAGTTCAACCACTCGATTTTTCCACATCTTTCTCTCTGACTTTTGAGAAATGGGATGAAAAACGTTTCAGGATGCTCTCTCTTGCGTATAAGGCACTTGAAAAAAGAAATGCCTACCCCATCGCATACAATATCGCAGACGAGGTCGCAGTCAACGCTTTCATATCCGGGAAGATCGGTTTCATGGATATCCCATCCATTGTTGAGAGTGTCATGTCTCATGACTTCGAACATCCTGTCAGATCTTATAGTGAGGCGAAAGCAATGATGGAAAAAGCGCGAATGCTCTCAGAGGAAATTCTCTGCGATGGTTTTAAGAATTCTTGAATTCATTCTCGGCTTTCTGGCAATAGGTCTGATTGTCTTTCTTCATGAGCTCGGACACTACGCAGCTGCTCGTTTTTTCCATGTCGATGTTGAAGTTCTCAGTTACGGCATGGGGCCAAGGGTCTTTTCCATTTACGGTAAGAACACGGAGTTCCGGCTCTCACTATTTCCATTTGGTGGCTACTGCAGGATGAAAGGTTCGATTGACCTTGAGAAGGCATTACGGGATGAGAAGGAGAGCATACTCATGAAGGAAGATGGCTCTTACTTCGCAGTTAGTCCGGCCGCAAGAATCATGATCTATCTTTTCGGCCCTCTAACGAATTACATCATCGCATTCCTTCTGCTCTTTGCTGCCGCGATAATCCCGGTGGAGAGGATATCAAACCCAGCCATAGTCACACCGATAAGCGAGTATCCTAAGCTCTTTGATTCCGATATAAAGCAGACTGGAATCATGAAAGGCGATCTTGTTCTCGAAATTAACGGAATGAAAGTTCTGGACTATCAGGATATGAGCGCAAAGCTTTCTCTTCTGAGTGGTCCTGCCAGTCTTCGCATTTTACGCTCGGGAGAGATTTTGGATGTTACGATAGCACCAGAAGAGACGGAAGATGGTTATGCTTATGGACTCACTCTTTACCAGGAACCTGTAATCGGAGATTCAAGCGTCAGCGAACTGAGACACGGAGACAGGATAGTGAGTGTGAATGGAAAAGCTGTTCACTCGACTCTTGATGTGTACAGTGCCGAGGAGAGCGGATACTATGATCTAATTATTGAAAGGGATGGAAGTCTTTCAAGCTATACAGTGGACTCCCCTATCTTCCCATTCTCATGGAATTACAGCATAGCAAAACGGAGCGATGTCCCACTTTCAGACGCATTCGGCTACGCTCTCCATGAAACAAATGATTTCATAACAACGATTTTGAAGGCCATTGGAGCTCTTATCACACTTAATATAAAAGATGCTCGAACTGTCATAACAGGTCCAGTGAACGCTGCAGAGTCAATAGGAAACATATCCACGGAGGCTTTCAAGGTTTCCGGAGGGTCTGGAGTAAGAACGATGCTCTACCTTCTTGCGATAGTCTCTGTTAGCATATCGATTGCGAACATACTGCCGATTCCAACATTCGATGGAGGACAGATTCTCATATGTATCGCTGAGATGATAAGACACGGAGGCCTCAAGGCTAAGACATATGTGCATCTTCAGCTCATAGGAATGCTTCTTGCATTGCTGATAATGGCAGGAATGTATTATTTCGATATAAAGGAATACTTCTTCTGATCAGCTCTTCTTCTTGTTTGCAAGATCCTTGCTTGGCTCGATGAAGAGATTCTTATCCTGTACAATCGTTTCGAAGCTTGTGATATCTCCGATATAACCAACGAATATGGTACCGGTTTTTCCATTCCTGTTCTTTGCTACAAGGAGTTTTGAGGACTGTACCCTCTGCTTGCCACTGCTATCAGTAAGCAGCTTAGCCTTATCCTCATCTGAAAGCTCGGAAAGATTCGTTTTTCTGTGTATGAACATTACAAGGTCGGCATCCTGCTCAATAGAACCCGAATCCCTGAGATTGTTCAGCTGCGGCTCCTGGTCCGCGGTATCACGGCTTACCTGGCAGAGCACTATGACTGGAATCCTGAGCTCCCTTGCCAGCTGCTTAAGAGCCTTTGAAACGTAACCAACCTGTTCATGGCGAGGAGTCCTGGGATCAAGGCCGGATTCGATCAGGCCAATGTAGTCGATGAAGAGAACCTCTATCTGCTTTTCCCTCATCAGCATCCTTGCCCTGCTCCTGAGATCGCTGAGCTTCATGTTCGGCTCATCTATAAGGTATAGCTCGCTCTGATAGATCTTCTCAGCGGCGGAGTTTATATGGGCGATATCGGCCTCGGTGAGGTTACCCGTAAATATCTTTGATAGATCGACCTTGCTTGTACAGGAGAGAAGACGGGAGATTATCTGAGTGGAAGGCATCTCTAGAGAGAAAAATGCGACCTTCGTACCCTTGCGAATCATGTTACGGATAAGAGAGACGGCAAAAGCGGTCTTTCCAACACTTGGACGGGCAGCTACTATTATGTAGTCACTCTTCTGAAATCCGCCATTGGTGAATTTATCAAGCATGTCAAAGCCTGTCTCGACATTCTCGCTGACATATGTGCCATCGAGTTTATCAAGCATGGTGTTTATAACATCACTGATCTTGTTTGCAACCTTATAACTTTCAGCAGTATCAGGATTCGAGTTTATGCTTATCTCGCTAAGCCTTCTTTCACTGCTCTCAAGCAGGTTAAAGACATCTATGCTCTCTTCATAGGCATCACTTGCGATATTCGAACTCGTCTGGATAAGTGCACGCCTTACGCTTGTCTCCTTTATGAGCTTCGCATAATACTCGATGTTGGCATATATCGTATACGCATCGCTGAGTTCAGCAAGATAACCTGCCCCACCAGCTTTATCGGCAAGGCTCTTCTTCTGCAGGTAATCATAAAGCGTAACCTGGTCTACAGCGACTGTATTCATGATCTTCATGTCGCTGATAGCACTGTAAATCACCCTGTTCGCAGGATGATAGAAATCAGGAGCGCTTATGACGTTACAAATCTTGTCATAGGCCTCCTGATTCATCAAAAGGGCACTGAGGACAGCCTTTTCTGCCTCATCGTTATGTGGAAGTATCTTCCTGTCCTCAGTATTAGCCATTTAGAAATTACTCTTCCTTAGCCTCTTCAGAAGCCTCATCCAATGCTACATCCTCAGCAGCCTCAACCTCAGCTTCTTCGCTCACTTCAGCAGCCTTTGCCTCTGCCTCAGCCTTAAGAGCCTCCTCAGCCGCCTTAGCAGCTTCAGCCTCCTTTCTTGCCCTCTCCTTGAGCTCAGCCTCGCTTACAACGTTGAGCTTGATCTGGCTTGACTCGTTCTCATAGAGGTGTACTGTGATTGTGTAAGAACCTGTCATCTTGATGGCATGAGTCTGTACTTCAATCTTCTTTCTCTCAATCTCGAATCCGAGCTTGCTGAGAGCTTCCTGTACCATGATGGAAGTAACAGATCCGAAGAGTTTTCCGGACTCGCCTGCTGGGACAACGATCTCAAGTGTGACTGCATCAAGCTTCTCTTTAAGACTTGCAGCCTCAGCCCTCTTCTCAACCTTCCTCTTCTCAATAGCAGCAGCACGGGAAGCGAAAATAGCAGCATTGCTCTTATTGTAGATTACAGCTGCTCCGGTCGGAAGAAGATAGTTTCTCGCGTACCCGTCCTTAACGACGCATACATCTCCCTCTTCTCCGAGATTGACTACATCCTGGTTAAGAATGATCTTCATAGTTTCTCTCCTATTTTCTTAATTCGATGAACGTCTCAAGCACTCCGATAAGAGGAAGGGCTAAGACGATCACTATGTTTATCCCCGGAATGAAAAGCGCTATGGCAAGCAGAATCATCAGAAACGAGAAGCTCCTGATTCTCCTTCCCCTTTTACGCATGTTATAGCAGAGGACAGAAAAGCCCTGAACCGCATAGCATACGGTAAAAGAGAGTGCACCATTGAATAGAGCTATGCCCGCCATAGTGGGCATGGAAACAAAGCGAGTGAGAAGTATCATGAGCCATAAGGCTAAAAAGATCCAGATCACACGGCCGTCCAATTCGAAACGTGCGACCCTATCCTCCCAATCGCTTTCTCTTGAATGTAACACGCTCTCATAAGAGAAGCATGTCACACAGACGAAACACAGCACGAGCGGAACTATCATGGAAACGGTGACAAGAAGAAGGATGCGGCAGACAAAGCCTATCACCTCCTCGGAGACCATTTCGGAATTCAAGAACGGCCCGAGCAGTGCTTCAAACGCATCCTCGTAAACACCAATGATGTTCTCAAGGAGCGCCGGATCCTGCTCCAGATACACATAAAGAATGATGAAGAAGAGAGCAGAGGGAAGAATCGAGAAAAGCAATCTCAATCCTGCACTCTTTTTCTCCGTCATCAGCCATATCACTCCAGCCGCTAACAGCGACAAAGGGATATAAAGTTCAAATAATGCGAAAGGAAGCGCAAGAGCCCCACCGGACGAGGTAAGTACTACATATAGTACTACCAGAGCTGTCTCAACAGCGATTGAGATGAGGCTGACTCCCTTTCCCAGTTGCGTAGAGAGGAGAAGAAGTGGAAAAACAAAGAAGAACTGAGCAAAGCCTAGGTAAAAAAACAGAAAAGATACCGCAATGGCTACAACAGAATCCCTGAGCACAATCGGGCCCGATTTTCTTTCCACTTCCTCCTCCTAGCTTACCTTATTTCTTCTCGAAAGGAAGGTAAGCAAGCACTCTTGCTCTCTTGATTTCCCTGTTAAGAGCTCTCTGATGCTTTGCGCATGTACCGGTGATACGTGCAGGCAGGATCTTACCGCGCTCTGTGATGTAGCGCTTAAGAGCATCTGGGTTCTTGTAATCTGCAGGAGCAGCGCCCTGGCAGAACTTGCAGACCTTCTTCTTGAAGCTCTGCTTCCTTACTCCCATCTTCCTATCTTTGAGAGCATTCTTATCCATCTCGTTGAAATCTTTATCTTCACGCATTTTCTTTTCTCCTAATTAAAACGGAATATCATCATCCTGGAAATCCTCAGGTCCATCAGAAAGTGGCATCTGAGGTGGAACATTCCTAGCCTCATTCCTCGTATAGCTCTCTTTAGAGCTACCATACCCTTGAGTGGAGCCGTAGCCCGGGTTAGCCTGCCTAGAAAACTGAGCAGGAGATGCACCGTCTCTCTGACCGCCACCGAGCAGTGTAAGATTATTGACAAATATCTCAACTCTTGTCCTGCTCTGTCCATCCTGATCCTGCCAGCGGTTCTGCCTGAGCTCTCCCTGGATAGCAACCTGGCGGCCTTTATCCAGATACTGGCTCACGCTCTCAGCACTCTTTCCAGCATAAAGGCAATCGAAGAAGTTCGCCTCCTCAGTCCATGAACCATCCCCCTGCTTCCTGTTACGGTTAACAGCAATGGAAAAACGCACCATGGCACTTCCAGAATTCGAATATCTTACATCTGCTTCTCTTACAAGACGTCCAACGAGGGCGACAACGTTAAGATCGTTTGCCATAAATCCTTCCTACTTATTTTTCCGGGTTTACGAAGAGGAACTTCAGGACATGTGAGCTGAGCTGGAATGCCCTTGAAAGAACAACAATGCTCTGGGTATCCGCACTAAGCTCGAAATAGACATAGTGTCCCTTGTTCTGCTTTGCGATTTCATATGCGAGTGTCTTGACTCCCAAATCTTCCTGCTTGGTGATTGTAGCACCAGCCTTCTGAAGCTCTCCATTAACGAATGAAAGAGCGTCTTTCATCTTCTCCTCGTCTGAGGGGAGGATGACGGTGAACTCATAATTTGCGATCATGGTTCCTCCTTATGGTCTTAGATTTTCACATCTTCTGATCCGATAACATCGGATAAAGAGGCTATGATAGCCTATCACTAAAGGAGGCATAAAGTCAATTTGAGAAAGCAAGAAATTTCATTCAAAATGAAAATAGGCCGAGATGCTCAAAAAGGATTTTCAGCCCTATAAGAATCAGAATTATCCCACCTACGAGCTCCGCGACACTACGGCTTCTCGCACCAAGCCTTGAGCCGAGCTTAACACCTACAGCACTGAAGGCGAATGTGATGAGACCGATAGTTGCTGCAGAAGAGAAAATCTCGACATCAAGCAATGCAAACGATATGCCAACGGCAAGAGCATCTATGCTTGTAGCTATTGCAAGGACGATCATGGTTTTGAAATCATACCTGTCGTTCCCCTCCCCATCCTCTCTCGATTCCTTTATCATGCTGATTCCAATAAAGGAGAGAAGAGCGAAAGCGATCCAATGGTCTATTGATGCTATCTCCTCTTGAAAATTTATCCCTAGGAAATAACCCAGCACAGGCATCAGAGCCTGGAAAAAACCGAAATACAGCCCTGTTATGATGGAATGTCTCAAGCGAACACATCTTGTAGAAAGACCCTTGCAAATGCTGACTGCGAAGGCATCCATGCTTAGTGCGATAGCTGTAAGAATGATTTCAAATATGCCCATTTAAACTCCCTCTTAAAGGCGGGCACAAAAAAAGACCCACCCGATTACTCAGATAAGTCTCGTCTTTTAAGTCTTGGCCAGGAAAAATCCAGTCTGTTGACCAAGTCACGCATAAAGCGCTGACTACTCCCTTATTGATTTTTGAACTTACAGAAAAAGAAAGCAAAAGTCAACCGATGAATATTCAAAGGAAATCTTATGTATTATAATCGGCTCATGTTCGATTTCCATGCACATCCAGGAGATGATGATAACGATGCGTTCATCTCCATTCTGAATGAGAATGAAATAGTAGCCATCGGACGCACCTCATCCATCGGGTACCTTCCATGGCTGGGTGGAATAAAGAGGGATAGGATCGAGTCCCTTATAAGGGAGAATCCTTTCCTCATGGTCGGAGAATTCGGCTTGGACCGAATAAAGGGGTGCATCGAAAGTGATATGGAGGATTTTTATTTCATGGCTTCTCTTGCAAGAAGCTATGATCGACTTGCCGTGATTCACAGCGTTAAGTCCACGGAGCTCATTCTTAAAGAGCTTAAAGGAATGAAAGTAAGGAGGGCTCTTTTCCATTGCTATACGGGAAGCTGGGAGACGGCAAAGAGCATAGAGAGAGCCGGTTATCTAATCTCCTTATCACCACGCTCATTCAGATGCCGGGACATTTCAAGGCTTTTGAGCCTTAACTTCCTCCTTGAAAGCGACATGAGAACTGGGAACAAGGAGAAAGAGACGATCGCGATGCTTTATAACGAGGCCGAACGCCTTACTGGAGTGGACCAGAGAGCAAGGCTTGATAGAATCAGGAAGGAGATATGGAAAGACAGTTTCTTCGCATAGAACGTTTCATAGGGAGAGAGAATGTAGAACTGCTGAAAAGGAAAAAGGTCGCCCTTATCGGCCTTGGTGCCGTCGGGGGCTTCACGCTCGATGCTCTGGCCCGCTCTGCCATCGGATCATTCACCATCGTGGATTTCGATATCATCAGTGAAACAAACATAAACCGCCAGATACTGGCACTGCATTCGACAATGGGAAGGAAGAAGACGGAGGTGGCAAAAGAGAGGATACTGGATATCAATCCTGAGGCCTCCGTAACCGCACTCGATGTATTCGCAGAAGAAGGGAAATATGATGAGATTTTCTCCGGTGCCGATATCATAATCGATGCGATTGACAGCCTGGGACCGAAAATCTCCCTGCTTGAGAGTGCATACCGCTCAGGAATTCAAGTAATATCGTCAATGGGTGCAGCACTTAGAAGGGATCCGTCCCTAATTAGGGTTGCAGACCTTTATGACAGCTGGGGCTGTCCACTTGCAAGATCAGTGAGAAGCGGACTGAGAAAAAGAGGAATTGGACGTGGAATAGATGTCGTCTTCTCTCCTGAGAAGGTCGACTTCAAATATATCCCACCAGAAGAGGATGATGAGATTGATTTCGATGACAAGATCCTCCGTCGGGGACGAAAGAGGGTCATGCTGGGCTCACTTCCGACCGTCACTGCGATTTTCGGAGAGACTCTTGCCCATCTTGCCCTTACGAAGCTCCTTCCTAAAGATACGCTCAGAGGGGATGCTGAGTGGAATCCAAAAACTTAATCTCATGCCCTTTGGCAAATGATATTTCAATGGTGAAATTCGTGCCCTTGTTCGTATTCGAATGCAGAATGAGGGCTACAGAAGCAAACGGACAATCCGTGGAAATAGCGGTAAAGTAATAGGCTTTGCCATCCACCGAGGCCCTAATCCTGTAGTCCCTGTCATCATTCATCCTGAAAAAGAGTGGAACGCTATCAGAAACACGTAAGATCGTCTTATCCTTTTTCTCCTCAATTGCATATTCCATGCCCTGATTTTATCTTTTTACGTTTTTTCAATCAACAAAATGTGACTTTTCAGAGTTAAAGATTAGAGGAGAAATAAAATGAAAAGAATCCTTGGTTTATCTCTGCTTCTTGTGCTCCTATCTGTTTCTTGTAGTCAGGAAAAAGGAACTCTCAGAATCAGCATATCACCTTTCTACGGTGAGTATGAGCTGAGGCTGAGAGGAAAGGAAGGTTATCTGAGCTGTTTCACATCAGATAAGAATGAAATCGTCCTCTCATCCCTTGAAGAGGGGATATATGATCTTGAAGTCAGTTTCTATTCGAGTGGAGACTGCTACCACAAGCATGAAGGAACCCTTAAGATAAGGCATGGCATTAATGAGGTTGCTATCGAAGCTGAAAAAGAAGAAGGTATGATGGAGCTCACCGTTATTACAGATGAATCGCTCTCTGGCAATCTCATCAGCATATACGCAACCGATGAGAAAGGAAACAAAAGTGAGGATGAGAGCATTATAGCAGAAGACGGAAAGGCTTACTTCTTTCTCTCCGGTCTTGAGGAAGGAAGGATTACAATCACCATTGAAAGCGGAAGCATAAAGGAGAATTCAGTCATAAACTACAAAGCAAATGTTCAAGCTTACAAAATAGAACTCGACGTTAAAAATGTGGATTACACTCTTGATTTGACTGATTTGAGCTCCCCTCCCCTTTCCGCCACCATAAGAATCGAAGAGAGGGAAATGATTGAAGAGAATCTGAAACTGTATCTTGATTTCATTCCCTTTGTACCCCCTGATGATATTCACATCTTCTGGTATGCGGATGGGTCCTTCATTGGGGAAGGTCAAAGCATAGAGCTAAAAGGAAATGGAAATGTTAAAAGAATCGATGCTCTCTATCACTCTGACAGCCCGGGCTCCATGGGCTCTACAGCTCTGGTCTTCCAATGAATTAAAAAGGGGCCGATTTATTCAGCCCCTTACCGTTTTTCAGATTGCAAGAGAAATTACTTCTTCTTATGTCTGTTCATTCTCAGTCTTTTCTTTCTCTTATGCGTCGCAATCTTATGCTTTTTTCTTTTCTTACCACAAGGCACGGTGCTAGCTCCTTATAAACAATATATTGTTGTAATTACCTTGCTATTATCATCAGAATTCCAATCAAGCGTCAAGAGGTATATTGTAAAAGGAATGAAAGAGAGAGGATAATACACTTGTGGAAATAATCAAGGAAAGCGGAGATAGGAAAAAACACATGGCCCTTCTCCTACTTGGAGATGAGGATGAAAAGATGCTCAGACGCTACATCGACAAGGGTGACATGTTCCTCATTCTTAAATCTGGAAACGTGATTGGTGAGTGCATAGTGAATCTTGAAGATAACGTAGCTGAGATCATGAATATCGCGCTAATTAGGCAAGAACAGAGGAAAGGCTACGGTAAAGCCCTCATACGCTTTGTTGAAGAACGCTATATGAAATCAGCCAGAACTCTAAAGGTCAGAACCGGAGACAGTCCGGCAACACTGCAATTCTATCTTAGCTGTGGCTTTGAAACCATCGCAAAGGTCAGGAACCATTTTGTAGAGAATTACGAACATCCAATCTATGAGTGTGGAAAAAGACTTACTGACATGCTCATACTGGAGAAGAAAATAGTAAATAGTAAAAAATAACCTGTCAAAGTGATTGCCAGATAAGCTATAATCAAAATGGATGAAAGTACTCGTATTAGGATTTGGACCGCATGCTTCAGGCTCTGATGCCGCGGAGTATTATAGAAGCCTCGGCTATGAAGTCTCCCTGCTCGATAACGGCAAGAGGGAGAATCTTTCCAATATCTATAATAAGCTCGAGATGCTCGGGGTTGAAATAATCAAAGGGGAAATCCTAGCAAAAGACATAAAAGAATATGACATAGTCATAAAGCTTCCATCGGTGCCTGTACAATCAAAGGTTTTGAAAGCAGCCAGAGAGGTGACGAACGACCTTGCAGCTCTTCTGAAGGATCCAAGAACGGAAAAGATGAAAAAGATCGTCATCGTCGGAGGATCATCAAAGACCGGGATAGCATCGGCTGTGACCCATGCTCTGAACATCATGGGAGAGCGGAGTGTCATGTGCGGCTCGATCGGCATGTCCGGCTTCAATATCCTTCAGGATCTTAATGAGAAGGGAGAGGACTCTTACAGCCATCTCATCATGGAAATGACAAACTGGCAGATTGTAGATACATCAGCTTCTCTTTACGGTTTATGGCCGAATCTCGATACCGTCCTCATAACGGGAAAGACGGATGAGAGAAAAGCCGAGAAAAAAGAGACGTATTCCGTCTTCGGCTCTTGGGTCAGGAAAGCTATCGTGGATAAGAAAGCAAAGAATTCCTTTCTAGCTAACATGATATCTAAACCTGAGAAAACCATATTCGCCCCAACCTCTTTCAACCCATACAGGAATTCGGAACCGAAGAAGTCCGCATACGAGATTCTCAAGGCCCTTGGTTATCATAAGAGGGATATCGAGAAAGCTCTCTCAAGCTACAAGGGAATCCCGAACAGGATTGAACAGGTCGCATTCAAAGGTGGCATCCTATATATCAATGACAGCGCCTCGACGATTCCAGAGGCTGTGTCATTCACAATCAGAACGATAGGACAGGCATCCATACATCTTATCTGCGGAGGATCGGACAAGAGAGGTGAGATAAATCCGGAAGGCATGAAAGTGCCATTCAGGATGGCATCGAGCATAACACTCCTTTCTGGCTCATTCACGGACAGGCTCATATCATATCTGGAAAAGAACGGCATAAGCTATCAGGGGCCATACGAAGAGATGGCGGATGCTGTTCATGCAGCCAAGGGAAAGGCTGAGGAGATGCTAAAGAGGGGAAGCAACTCGCAGATAGTCCTCCTGGCTCCAGGCTCCGGAAGTCATGACTATTTCGAAAACGAGTTCGACAGAGGTGACAGATTCAAGGAGGTTGTCTCCTCCTTAATTTGAAAAGGACCCGCATAAGCAGGTCCCCTATCATCAACCAACATTACCATCGGTGTATTTGAATACCTTTAGGTGCTTTCCCCCGTATCCGAGAGGCTTACCTTCAACACAGACCGTCCCGTCAATCACCTTTATCGGAAGAGCAAAGAAGTGCTCAGGTTTCAGATATGTCTTTATTTTCTCCGTTTCCCCCTCATTATCGAATCCGATTACGGCACCGAGCGGAAGATCATCTGCGAAAATAAGTTCGCATGTCTTATGCTCATCATCATCTTTAGCCATTGCCGCCAACAGCATTCCGTTTGATTTAACACCACGGAAGTTCGCAGGTTTGAGATTTGAAACGAGAACTATATTCCTTCCCATGAGCTCATCTGCAGAATAATAAGGCACAATAGAAGAAACGATCTGCCTCCTCTCCTCCTCTCCAGTATCGAGCTGGATTATGTAGAGCTTATCACCATTTGGATGTTTCTTCACATCAACAATCCTGGAGACCTTCAGAATGACCTTTCTCTTGAACTGCTCCGTAATGCTTTCATCCTCTTTTGAAGCGGCCTTCTTCTCCTCCTCTTTCTCCTTTCTCTCCGCCTGAGAGCCGGAGAATTTCTCCTTGAGCTCATCGATCAGCTTGTCTTCAAGCTTTGAGAAAAGAAGCTCGCTTCTCTTCACTACGATCGGCCCTTCAATCTTTCCGATATCAGACCATAGCGAACCCTCACAGGAAAGGAATGAGAGAATCTTTTCACCTGTCGAAGGAATATAAGGGCTAACCATCACAGCCAGATCCCTGATAAGGAAATAGAGGGTTGCAAGAAGCTTCTTCGCCTCCTCGGGATTCTCAGTCCTCTTCTTCCATGGCTCAGCATCCTGGAAGGCTTTGTTCCCAAGATCTGAGAGTGCGAAAATCTCATGAAGAGCATCCTTTTCCTCTGCATGCTCAAGAAGATCCGTAATCCTTTCCTCCCTCTTTTTAATCTCAGAAAGGAG
Organism: uncultured Spirochaetaceae bacterium; assembly: GCA_944389025.1. Lineage (GTDB taxonomy): Bacteria > Spirochaetota > Spirochaetia > Sphaerochaetales > Sphaerochaetaceae > Ornithospirochaeta. The sequence continues at coordinate 53,908 of CALXKU010000011.1, read as the reverse complement.
AGCCTCATCATAAGAAGGATTCTCAAGCTTTCCATCGAAGAACCTTGTTATGAAAGAGAGCGTCCTGTTCACAAGATTGGAGAGGTTTCCGATAAGCTCCTTGTTAATCTTGTCCTGGAAATCCTTCCATGTGAAGGTGAAATCACTCTTCTCAGGACGGTTATAGAACATGTAGAATCTCCAGCAGTCGGCAGGAATTCCAGTACTCTCGACATCATTGCCGAAAACTCCGATTCCCCTGCTCTTACTGAACTTTCCACCCTCATAGTTCAGATATTCAGTACTGCTCATATGATAAAGCATCGTCCACTTCTCACCTGTTGCCAGGAGTGAGGATGGGAATATGACGGTATGGAACGGGATATTATCCTTTCCGATGAACTGGAAGAGCTCGGTGTTCTCAGGATCCCTCCACCAGTACTGCCAGTCGGAGACAGCATTCGCGGTAATTGAGATGTATCCTATCGGAGCATCAAACCATACATAGAATACCTTGTCCTCAAAGCCCTTCTTTGGAACGGGGATTCCCCATTTCAAATCCCTTGTAATACATCTTTCCTGGAGGCCATCGCGAATCCAGGAGTTAGTGATCTGAATGGCGTTATTAGCCCAGAAGCCATCTTTTGATGCCTTGTCCATCCAGTCTTTCAAAAGTGGAAGCGCCTTTGGAAGATTTATGAACAGATGCTTCGTAGTCCTTACCTCAGGAGTAGATCCGCAGACGGAGCATTTCGGATTGATGAGCTCCGTCGGTTCCAGAAGTTTTCCACAGGCATCACACTGATCTCCCCTGGCATCGGTGCTATGGCAGTGAGGGCACTCGCCTCCGACAAACCTGTCAGCAAGAAACCTCTTGCATGTCGGGCAGTAAAGCTGGGTCATTTCCCTTTCCGTGATATAACCATTCTCATCTACCTTGTTGAATATGTGCTGTACAATCTCAGTCTGTTTCTCAGTACTCGTGCGTCCGAAATAATCGAAACTGATATTGAACCACTTATAAATTTCCTTATGTATCTCATGATACTTGTCACAGAGCTCTCTGGGAGTAACACCTTCCTGCATTGCCCTTGTCTCGCTCGCAGTGCCATATTCGTCCGTACCGCATATGTAAAGCGTCTCATATCCTCTCAGGCGGCAGAAACGCGCAAAAACATCGGCAGAAAGCACCTGGGTGAGATTGCCCAGATGAGGTACGTTGTTAACATATGGAAGAGCCGAGGTAATCAATCTCTTTTTCACTTCACTCACCTCTCTTGATTTTCCATAGCATTATAATTGATTTCATTCAATCATGGAACAGCCTTGCACCTCTTTGTCATCAAAGAGGAAAAGCATATAATCTTTTTTGTGGAAAAGATCAGAAAAGTAGATTCATGTGAGATAAGTTCAATCATACACATTCTTGAGAGTAAAAAGGAGCACAATCGCTTCATACTCACCTATCTCAATGCATTCAATGATGCGGATGATATCATCATATATGAATACAAGGGGACATATATCGCCAACCTAAAAGGGCTTATCATCAGCCTATCCTACACAGAGAATCCTGACCCATTAATCCGGACTATTTTAGAGGACATGTCATTCAGGATGCTTATAGCCCCAGGAGAGAAGATGGGAAAAATACTTAGCGGTATTGATGCGGATGAGAGACGATACGAGACCCTTATGGCATATAGGAGAGGGGAAAAAACGATTGAGAGCCCAGCCCGCATTTTAGATTCTCTTGAGGAGTATCATGATCTTTTTGAGCTTTATCAGGGGACGGATGAATACAGGAATTTCTACAGCTATGAGGACATGGCGAGGAAATTCAGGGAGAGGGATGAAAAACACTTCGCATCTGCCGTATTTTGTAGATGTAAACCGGTAAGTGCACTCTTCGTCAACAATGGTCTCATCGCAAGTGTCGCTACAGCAACAAATGAGAGAAGAAAAGGATATGCGAGAGAAAACATCCTTGGAGCAATAAGATACTATTTTGACAGGAACAGGGAAGAAAACAGGATTTATCTGTTTTATAATGATAACAAGGTGAAGGGACTCTATCAGGGCATGGGATTCTACGATGTCTGTCCTTTCACTGTCATAAAGAGGAGACTCGGGAAATGAGGTATATCAGATTTCTTAGAAATGGAAAAATCGGGTACGGCCTTCTTGAAGGCGATCGTATTGAAGTGCTTAGAAAGAACTTCCTCGATGGCATTGAGGAAAGCGATGAAGTGCTGGGGATGAATGATGTTCGCCTCCTCTCCCCTGTGTCCCCGTCAAAAGCCTTATGCATCGGACTAAACTACAAAGCACATATCGGAGAGCTTGAGATGGAAACTCCGGAGAAACCGGTTGTCTTCATAAAACCTACTTCCGCACTACTCTCGCCTGATGAGCACATCGTACGCCCTGCCCTCTCAAAAAGAGTTGATTACGAGGCAGAGCTTGCCGTAGTAATCGGCAGGAAAGCGAAGAACGTAAAAATCGAGGATGCTTACTCATATGTTCTGGGCTATACGATTGCAAATGATGTCACGGCACGGGACCTCCAGGAAAAAGGAGGACAGTGGACAATTTGCAAAGGTTTTGACACGTTCATGCCTCTTGGCCCGTACATCTCAGACGAGGTAAATCCGGAGGTACTCGATATCGAGAGCAGACTTAACGGTAAGATAATGCAGAAAAGCAATACGGGCATGCTCATCTTCAAAATCGACTATCTCATCAGCTATCTATCGTCAGTAATGACACTTGAGAAAGGTGATGTGATTCTCACAGGCACTCCCAAAGGGGTCTCTGCGATGGAGAGCGGAGATGTGATTGAATGTGAGATTGAAGGTCTAGGTATTCTAAGAAACAGTGTAATCTGAAATTCATCATCTGTTTATCTGTTTGCAGAGAAAGATAATAGCCCTGAGAAAAACGCGGTTCAAGAAAAATTCACAGTTTTTTCATCCACGAAAGCTTTTTTCAGGGCTATCTTTTAAGTATGGAAGATGGTGATATCAAAAAGAAGAAACTCATGATCCTAAAAGAGGAGCTTGAAGCCCTTAGCGATAAGGAAACTGAGCTTTTCCTCTTTGAGTTCATGAGGGAGCCCATGGCATATATCGAAGGCCGGTTCTCAGACGCGCTCTCTCTTAATGAACTGAAAGAGACCTTGCACTCTTATTCTGAAAAAAAACTGGGACGAAAGGAACTTCTAGCTAAGATAGACACACTGCTGCAGATGACAGGTATGATAGAAGATCCGTACGACAGGGAAATACTTTACGCCATAGCCTCCGCTGCGATGGCTTTCATAAAAAGAGAGCATGCGTTCGATGCCGTGCTGCACGACCTTGATGCGATTGTCATCGATGTAGGTTTTGATAAGAGCCTAGCGGTGATACCGCTCAGGATTAAACACCATATGAACACCATTAACAAAGTTAGGAGTTCTAATTGTAAAAATGGACTTGAAAATAATTTCATGCAAAACTATTCACGGCTAATCAGCTGATTGTAGACTATAAGCAAATATTCATTACCATCCGAACAGATAACTGAGATATTTTTTTCTTTACTCCATATCAGCGCTGGCATAAAATATGTGCAAGTACTAAAAAGGAGGCATTTATGTCTGGCGTTGGTTTACTTATTTCGTTGGTCGTTGCCATCATCGTTATCATCGTCGCAATCTCCAAGTGGAAAATCCACCCGTTCCTCGCACTTATGGGCGTATCGCTCATCCTTGCGATAGTCGTAGGAATTCCACTTCAGACGATTCCTAACATGATCGGTTCCGGCTTCTCCGGTACATTCACAAGTATCGGTATCGTAATCATTCTTGGAGCTCTTATCGGATCCATCCTTGAAAAGACAGGTGGTGCTGTTAAGCTTGCTGAAGTCGTAGTAAAGATTGTCGGCAAAAAACATCCTGATCTCGCAATGGAGATCATGGGCTGGATCGTATCCATTCCAGTATTCTGTGATTCCGGATTCGTTATTCTTGATCCTATCAGAAGCTCACTTCAGAAAAAGACAGGTTATTCATCAGTAGCAATGTCAATGTGTCTTTCCGCTGGTTTATACACCTCCCACGTGTTCATTCCACCAACACCTGGTCCGATCGCAGCAGCAAGCACGCTCGGAGTCGGAGAGCATCTACTCATGGTAATCGGAATCGGCGCTTTAGTCTCAATTCCATGTCTCATCGTTGCCTACTTCTATGCAAACTATATCGGAAAGAAGGTTAAGACTGAAGAAGACCTGCAGGATAAGAGCGAAGAAAGTTACCAGGCTCTTCTCAAGAGCTTTGGAACACTTCCAAGCGGCTTCCTCTCATTCGCACCTATCATCGTTCCAATCATCGCTATGGCTCTCGGTTCAATCTCCGACATGGCTGGATGGACAGGACCTCTCGATATCTTCCTTAACTTCATCGGAACACCGATCATAGCGCTTACCATCGGAGTTATCTTCGCTGTCATCCTCATGATTGTCACAAAGACGACAAGCAAGTTCTATGAGATAACGAACGAGACTCTCAAGGTAGTTGGACCTATCCTCTTCGTAACCGCAGCTGGTGGCGTTCTTGGAAAGGTCATAAGCGAGGCTGGTTTCGTCGCCTACATGCAGGAACATGCATCCACGCTCGCTACGATCGGAATCTTCTTCCCGTTCATAGTATCGGCTATCCTCAAGACCGCACAGGGCTCATCCACTGTCGCTCTCACTACGACTGCCGGTATCATGGGAAGCATCGCCGATCCGGGAAGCATGATGAACCTCCTCGGGCTCAACACCCCGATGGCTGGTGTTCTCACCGTCATGGCAATCGCAGCAGGTGCGATGACAGTATCGCATGCTAACGATTCCTATTTCTGGGTTGTAACGAACTTCGGAAAGATAAAGATGGAAGATGGTTATAAGACACAGTCAGCCATCACTGGAATCATGGGTGTCGTAGGTATCATATTCACCTTCATACTCACTCTGATTCTTATCTAAGAATATCGCCCGGGACAGCATCCCGGGCATTTTCATGCAAAAAAAATTCCGGCCACTAAAACCGGAACCTATAGCAAGAGAGGGACTCGGACCCCCGACCGACCGGATATGAGCCGGTTGCTCTACCTACTGAGCTATCTTGCCGTATGCTCTTAATCACAAGCTTTATCTTTATAGCTAATAATTCGTCCTTTGTAAATACCTAAAATAAAGATTTTCCTTTTTACCCCTATTTTTTTGAATATTGAGCAGCTATAAAAATTACAGATGTGAAGCTTAACTTAAACTCAGTCTATAATCAGATTCTTTTGAAAATTGTACCTGATGACAGTTTCTACCCTTTTTTTACAAGCTTTTAGTATGATACAATCACATCTGGTAATTCTTCCCGGCCATAAGAAGTTTCCTTTCTGGTTTACCAGTTTTATATACTTCTTGTGGCTGTTTTAAAAAAAGAGGCGATGTTTCCACCGCCTTATGAATCCAGAAAGATTTACTCAGTCTGAGAACTCTGAAAGCCCCTCTATCGCATATGCTCTGACAGGACATGAATCAAGCCCTTTAATTGGAAGCGGAGCATAGCTCATGAAGAACACATCTTTTTCAAGCTTATCGAGATTCTTGAGCACCTCAAGAAATACGATATTCTCAGCAAGAAGAACATCATGGAAAGGTTTCACATCATCATTGCTGCTCTCGATTGAGACACCGTCTCCAAAAGCAACACACTTCGCCTTATGTGCTTTAAACCATTCCGCCGTCTCCCTGTTGACGTAGAGCCTCTTATCCTCATCAGTATTCGTCTTTTCAGTGAAAGGAGCGATCCTGTGAGGGCTGTCGATGATGACGATAGTGTCATCCTTCATTTTTGGCAGACAGTACTTATCTAACAGCTCTGGTGTGATATAACTGTTCGGTTCAGCCTCGATGTTGACGTAGATAGCTCTTCCGAAAAATGTCGTGAGCGGAAGATCTGCTACACTTGGCCAGTTATCATCATGATGATACGGGCATTCGCAATGTGTCCCAAGATGGCTTGTCAGATCCATTATCGTATGGAAATCTGGAATCGGACCACCAGTATTGAAGCGATAGAGATGGCATCTCCTTGTCTCCGTCTTCGGATCGAGCACCTTTGTCAGGTCAATGATTCTTAGCGAACCGAGATTGTAAACTGCATCCATTTAATTTTCCTCCCTTAAGGCTGAAACCTTAACTTTTATTACAACTTTCCTGTATTTTTTATTGCATCCATCCTCAACCGCAGGACGGTGAATGTCAGAGGGAAAGAGTATCATATAATCCCCTGCCCTGCAGTCGATGAATCTTTCCCCTTCTAAAGGATTTGAAAGCAGGAAAAGATCAGACTCTGCCGAATAGATATCATAGGCCCGGTCTTTCCTGGCAAGGAAACCCATCTTCTCTCCTCCGGAAATCCAATACTGGATATCTATATACTCTTCATGATATTCAGCATGCGTCTCCTCCACTTTCCGGCTTTCAACCGTAAAGACCTTCGCATACACCTTCCTTCCATCAATCTCATATTCCCCATCTGCTAACGAAGAGAAATCGGTGTTCTTGAGATATTCCAGCGCTTTGCGTATCACCTTCGGATATAAGGAAAGATCAGCTATTGAATCAAGAGAGTGAAGAAACATCGTACCTCCAATCTTTGCAATCGATTGCAAAACTTTTTCTATGAATATAATCCACCCTTCTCAAAGAATTGTCAAGGAAAATTTCAATCGATTGCAAGAATTTGCATAAAATCAAACATTTACTTAATATATAAATAAATATCTAAAGAAGCTTGCCAAGCCTCGCATCTTCTATTCCCTCTCTTATACTCCTATAGGGCAGTCCGCTATCAATATTTTGAATTATTGTGGCAATTCCAATCTCGTCATCATTGAGATTCACAGGATAGAACGGGTTTGTATAAACCCTTTTTCCAGAGAGATTGATATGAGAAAGTGTCATGCTTCCATTCCAGGTAGAGATATCCCTATGAAAAGAGAAAGGGAGAAAGAGAGGATAGCCATCCTCATCTGTAACTTTCAAGCCGTCAAAGGTAAGGATACCCTTCTCTCCCCTAATCTCAACGCTCTTTTTCATGAGATAGCTATGATACTGGTTTGAAGAGAAATCGTGAATGAAAAGACGCTTCCCAAAACGCAGTATTCTGAGCCGTCTCACATAATCCTCCTTTCCCTTGCCATTTACGATACCGCTCCTATCTCCGGTTTTTACAATACTTGACGGAAAGTCGAGAGAAAGAACTTCATCAGGCTTCTCATCTTTCAAAGAGAAAACTATTCTTGCAAGTGCGGCAGAATGGTGATTATGCAGCCCTGAGATCATGAGCTGATCAATACTTCCAAGGCTTGATGTGGCTGATAGAACAGCGGCAAAGATCGGATCATACGGATACTGCTCCATTATCGCACCATGGGTATTCTCAAGGCTTTTAAGCTCTCTTTCCCCCAAGCTTAAGAATGAGGTTTCTGAAAGTATGAACTCCCCTCTCCTTTCAAGCTCAAGCATAATGGAATAAAAGTTCTCTTTTCCAGTAGAAACGATTACCGCATCGTGCGTAAAAGAGAGTGCACCGCTGAGCGATGAGAGGCAGTTAAGTCCTTTTTTTCTCATCTCTTTCACCCTCTCTTCAGATGAGGAATATACAGATACTATTTCAAGAAGAGAAGAAAGAGCGCTGGCAATTCTGAGATAGAAGGCTGAGCGCCATCCACTTCCAATTAGAACCGCTTTCATAATCCTATTCTCCCCCTGATCGTGAAATATTACAAGAAGAACATCTAAGGCTATGGGGCTTAGCCATTTCCTTTTTTTCAATTATAATCAGCTCATGAAAGAAAAATTAAGGAAGTACCTCACCCTTTTTCTCTCGACCCTGGAGATATCCGCATTCACTTTCGGAGGGGGGTTCGTAATCATACCCCTGATGAGGAAGAAGTTCGTTTTCAAGCTTAAGATGATCGATGATGAGGAGATGCTCGACCTTACGGCTATCGCGCAGTCAGCCCCGGGAGCGATCGCTGTGAACGCATCCATACTAGTGGGTTACAAGATAGGAGGGGTTCTCGGAGCCCTAATAAGCATACTTGCAACTGTGATTCCCCCGTTTGTCATAATATCCGTAATCTCCCATTTCTATATCGCCTTCAGAGATAACAGGTATGTATCACTCGTAATGGGAGGAATGATTGCAGGTGTTGCCGCGGTTGTCGCAGATCTTGTTATATCCATGGCATGGGACATACTCAAGAGAAAGAGACTTGTTGAAATCCTCATGCTAATCATCTCCTTCATTCTCCTGGAATTCATGAACCTTAATATCATAGCACTCATATTCATCGCAGGGGCTGTCGGTTACGCGGACTATGAGATATCCAGAAGGTGGGGCCATGATTTACATTGAACTCCTTCTCAGTTTCATCCAGATAGGACTATTCAGCATAGGTGGGGGCTACGCGGCTATGCCACTTATTGAGCATCAGGCGGTAAATGTCAACGGCTGGCTTACAATGCAGGAATTCGCAGACATAATAACGATATCGGAAATGACTCCAGGACCTATTACGATAAACAGTGCTACATTCGTAGGAATAAGGGTTGCAGGACTTCCCGGAGCATTAGTCGCAACGGCCGGATGCATTCTTCCATCTTCCATAATCGTCACAATACTTGCTTTCATATATTACCGATTCAAGGGAATTGATGCAGTGTCCAGCGTATTAAAAGGACTGAGACCCGCTATAATTGCAATGATAGCAACCGCAGGGTTATCGCTTATGAACATGGCACTTTTTAACGGAGACATCTCTAATGGAATAAGCATTACTGCCCTTGTAATTTTCGTCATTGCCTTCATTATTCTGAAAAAATGGAAGACGAACCCGATCTTCGTAATGCTGGGCGCGGGACTTATGAACCTGATATTCGGCTTGGTTTAGGAATCTCAAAAGGAAGAAAATGAGCGCCGAAGATAACAAAAAAACGCTTATCGGGGAAAAGATATGACACTTGAAGAAAGAAGAGAGTACAACAGAAGAATAATGCAAGAAACCCTCGCCATGATTGAGACATCCTCTAAGCTGAAATGGCAGACAGAAGAGTCCTTAAAACGAATACGCGTTTTCAAAGATGGAAATATTCCAAACCATTCCGCAGCGCGGTACGAAAATGAGGCAAAGATAATTGTCAGCAGGAAACGCACAGCTGAAGCTGCATGGGCTTATAGGAATCTGGGGCGCACAGCAATCCTCGACTTTGCATCGGGAACGAAAGCTGGTGGAGGCGCAAGAAACGGGTCGAATGCACAGGAAGAGTCTCTTTGCAGGATCTCCACCCTTCTTCCACTGCTTGAATCAGAAAAGGCAAGGACATACTACACTCGAAACAAGGAAAACAAGGACGGGATGTACTCCGATTCAGCAATACTCGCGCCAGACGTAACGTTCTTCCGCAGTGATGACAACGAAATGAGAATCCTTGATGAGTCTTGCTGGATGAAAGCGGATGTGCTTGTAGTCCCAGCACCAAACCTCCGGCGCTCAGGCGTACCGGTGGGAAGGGACGGCATTGCAAGATATGAGCACATACTCCAAAAGAGGATAGAGGCTATTTTCAAACTAGCCTCATATGCAGAAGACGACACACTCATCCTCGGAGCCTTTGGCTGCGGAGTCTTCAGGAACAATCCAGAGACCGTCGCAGAGGCCTTTCGTAAGGTACAGCAAAATTACATGAAGCATTTTAAGATAATCGAATATGCAGTGTATGCAAAGGATGAAAAAGACGAGAACTATAGGGCTTTCAGAAGGATTCTCAGTTAGAAAACAAGAATGAATTGCCGATATTATTCAGAGAAAAAAAATAAACTCCTCCTGTTATTTCTTTAACAAGAGGAGTCCTTAGGATGCGGCCGAGAGAACTCGAATCTCCAAGCCCTTTCAAGCACTAGCACCTCAAGCTAGCGTGTCTACCAATTCCACCACGACCGCATTTTCATGGCCTTTATTTGGCACAAGGAGAAGATAGCTCATTTCCCGTGTTCTCGTCAATAGAGTTTTTGAAAATAAATTAAAAAAGCTGAGAAGAAATCTTCCCAGCCTCCGATCATATGAGGTAAATCCCCCTCTCCTTCGCCTCCGCTCTCGTCTCATCGGACCAGACAGAAGCCTGAACCTCTCCGATATGGCACTTGTGCAGTAAAAGCATGCAGAGCCTTGACTGTCCTATTCCTCCTCCGATTGTCTGAGGATACTCACCAGAGAGTAGCCTTTTATGCCAGTACAGCTCTTTCCTCTCATTCAGGCCCTTCATCTCAAGCTGCCTAAGAAGAGATTCCCTGTTTACCCTGATCCCCATACTGGAAAGCTCAAGAGAGTCATCCCTAACCCTGTCATATACTATGATGTCACCATTCAGTCCATGGTAACCAGAGATGGTCACCGTAGACCAGTCATCATAGTCCGGAGCCCTGAGAGAGTGTGGAACGCCACCGCTCAGAGGATAGCCGATTCCTATGATGAAAACCGCTCCGTACTCCTTAGCTGCCATCTTTTCCCTCTCCTGTGGGCTAAGTGATGGATATTCCCTCTCAAGCTCCTCCGAGTGTATGAATGTGATATCCTCAGGCAGGTAATCATCCAAAGCAGAATATGTCTCGGAAAGCAGGAAACTTGTCCTTTTGATTGCCGCATAGATCTCTTTTACCGTATTCTTGAGGACATCAAGAGTTCTCTCATCCTCTCCGATAACCTTCTCCCAGTCCCACTGGTCGACATAAACAGAGTGTATGGCATCCACTGTGTCATCTGGACGCAAAGCGTTCATATCTGTATAAATTCCCCGCCCTTTCGGATAGCCATAATCCGCAAGTGCCATCCTCTTCCATTTTGCAAGGGACTGCACGATTTCCATCTTCCTTCCGCCAAGCGCGCTTACAGAGAAGCTTACAGGCTTTTCAACCCCGTTGAGATCGTCATTTATTCCACTGCCCGCTTCAACAAAAATGGGGCTTGTAAGACGTGTAAGACGAAGAGAGGATGAAAGTTCCTTCTCAAACGTATCCTTTGTAAGCTTTATAGCTTTCTCAGTATCCTTTGGATTCAGAATACTCTTATACCCTTCAACAAATTCCATAAATCCTTCCCTATTGATATTTCAGTATAAATATATAAGAATAACATAAAATTTTAAATGGAGTAATTTAATGAGCAGTAAATTTTTTGGTGAATTCAAGAAATTCATCGCACGTGGAAATGTCATCGATCTCGCAGTAGGCGTTATCATCGGTGCCGCGTTCACAGCAATCACAAACAGCCTCGTGAACGATATCATCATGCCTGTAATCGGACTCATCACAGGAGGAATGGATTTTGCGGATATGAGAATCATACTCAAGCCTGCAACCGAAAGCGCAGCAGAGGTAGCAATCAGATACGGTGCACTCATCAATGCCGTTATCAATTTCCTCCTTGTCTCCCTTGTTCTCTTCTTCGTAGTAAAGGCTTTCAACACTCTTAAGGAAAAGAATAAGAAGGAAGAGGCGGCAGCCCCAGCTCCTGCACCTAAGAAGAGCGACGATGTCATTCTACTCGAGGAAATCAGGGATTTACTTAAAGAAAACAGAAAATAATTGTTTTTAATGCTATCATTTTCTTTTTTAACAAAGAATTAACGCGATGGCATTATTTTTTTCTCTCCCCCTATTGACAATATATCCAACTTGGAATTATATTCTCGGTGAACAAAAGAGGTTATCTTAATTTTGGAGTTGAATTGGTATGAAAAAAATCAATGAGGTTCTGATTGAAAAGAAGACCAAGGGGGCGTTCAGGAAGGAAGAAATTCCATCCGTGTACGCATTAGTGGAGTGCTACAGGAGATACCAGAGTTCTGTATACGACAGGAAGCTGTCATTCAGAAAGGCTCTTGAGGAGTTCATCGAACTCATATATCTTCCAATCTCCTCTGAGATAAAGGAGAGTGGAAATAGGAATTTCTATAAGGAGTTCATGAACCGCACATTTTCGACTTTGGAGAGAAACAAGAAAGCTTCCGAATTCTCCACTGTTTCAGCCTAACGGAAGAAGTACACGGCAGATGAGATTTCATCTGCCTTTTCTTTTGATATCGCCTCAGCTATTATCGCAAGAGAAAGATCAAACGCGTACCCTGCGCTCTTTGCCGTGATGATGTTGCCATCTACGACAACCCCATCGGAGAGGAAATCGGCCTTATTCGAATACTTCTCTGAGCCAGGAAAACATGTAGCTCTACGATTCTCCAGAAGGCCAGCATTAGCAAGAACGACAGAGGGTGATGCGCATATGGCACTCACTATCTTTTTATCCGCTGCCATCCTTATGATACGCTCATTCACACTCCAGCACTGTGAGAGATTGATAGCTCCCGGCATACCTCCGGGAAGGAATACGATATCATACTCTTCCTTGTCGCTTTCGCTCAGGCTCTTATCAGCCTTAATGGCCACACCATGAGAGCTTTTCACAACAAGCTCATCATCAATGGAAGAGATTGTCACATCAATTCCAGCACGCCTTAAGAGATCGATAGGAACTATCGCCTCCGTCTCTTCGAAACCTGTAGCAAGGTATACAACCGCTTTCATCAAAGAACCTCCAGTATTCCACCTGCCTCAGAGGCACGGTCAATCATGCGAGCTGCATTTCTGAGTATCTGCTCCGTCTCCTGCCAGCCTATGCATGCATCCGTTACCGAAACCCCGTATTTCAGCTCGCTTTTGTTCTCTGGAATCTTCTGAGATCCCTCATAGAGGTTGGATTCCAGCATGAAACCCTTTATCTTGTCATTTCCCCATACAATCTGGTCTATGACATTTCTAAGCACCCTTTTCTGTCTTCTGTAATCCTTGCGGCTGTTTCCATGGGAGCAATCGATTATGACAGCCTCATTGAGCTTATTCTCCTTAAGAAGGCTAAGCGCTCTCTCAACCTCATCCTCATAATAATTAGGGCCATCCTCACCTCCCCTAAGGATCATATGCCCCGCATCGTTTCCTGTCGTGCGGTATACCGAGGAAAGCCCGTCTTTGGATATTCCGATGAAAGAAGCCGCCCCCGATGCGCTCTTTATAGCATTCACAGCGCTCATGAGGTCGCCGCTTGTGCCATTCTTGAAACCTACGGCAACGGATAGTCCTGAGGCAAGATTGCGATGAGTCTGGCTTTCTGCGGTGCGAGCACCAATGCTCGACCAGCTCATTATCTCATCGATGTACTGCGGGATTATCGGATCCAAGACCTCGCATCCCACTGGAAGTCCTATCTCTGTAATGTCTATCAGGAGCTTGCGGGCGACCATTATCCCTTTTTCTATGTTTCCGCTCCCATCCATGTCCGGATCCAGAATCAGTCCTTTCCAGCCAAGATTCGTACGCGGCTTCTCAAAATATGTTCTCATTATTATGAGAAATTCATCTTTAAGCTCATCGCTTAATCCCTTAAGCCTCTTTGCATATTCGATTGCCGAGGAGGGATCATGTATGCTGCATGGCCCTACGATCGCAAGAAGTCTCTTATCCCTGCCGAATATTATATCATTAACACCTTTCCTGAAGGACAGGATCCTGGCCCTGTCCCCTTCGGAAAGAGGGATGAGCCTGGCAATCTCACGTGGAGTCTTAAGGCTCTCTATCTTACTTATTCTTATGTCCTGAGATTCTTTCATGAATCAATTATAATTAAAATCTTGATTTTCAAAAAGAATCATTGCTTTTTTTCATCTTTTTTCTTCTTAGGATAGAGGAATCTCTTGATTTTCTGTGTTGGAGTCCTCTCAAACGGTTCACTCTGGAGCTCAGTATCACTGAGCCTTGAATAAGATGAAAGCTGCGCATTAACAGTCTTCCTCAGCTCCTTCACATATTTCTCAGCTTCCTTACGGGCTGCGGATATATCTATTTTAAGCTTCTTGCTCATAAGCTCTATGTCTATCTTGATGAGGGCAAGAAGTCCGCCGTCTGATGGAACTACAAGGCTTTCCTCTACAAACTCCTGAGCGTTTATCAGGCTCTCAATCGGCTCTGGATATATATTCTCCCCAGCCGGTCCGAGAATCATGGTCTTCACCCTGCCCCTGATTGAAAGGAAACCGCTCTTATCCATATAGCCCAGATCTCCTGTACGGAAGTAACCATCCTTGGTGAAGACCTCGCTATTGAGATCATCCCTCTCATAATAGCCACTCATCACGTTAACCCCTTTGACAAGGATCTCTCCTACACCCTCTTCATTCTTCTCATCCAGGATCACAGTATCATCCGCGACAACTTTCCCGACAAAGCCGGGCTTATGCATCCTCTTTTTCGGACCACAGCCTGCGATAAGGGGACTCGTCTCCGTGAGACCATATCCGATGGCATATGGGAAACGCGCTCGATAGAGGAAGTACTCGACCTCGCTATCCAGAGGTGCCCCACCGATTCCGAAAAACTTGAGATGATGTCCGAAAGTAGACTCTATCTTCTTTCCAATAACCCTGTATACGAAGCTTCCGATTACCGGATAGCCAAGCATCTTCCTGATCTTCTCGTTTTCTTTCAGAACTGGAAGAACTGCCGCGCGGTACACCTTCTCTATAAGCAGCGGAACTGTCAGCATGACATGAGGTCTGACCTCCGCAAGGGCTGGAAGGAGAACGGAGACTGCAGGCGGCTTTCCAAGGAATGTGATTTCCACACCCTGCAAAAGGGTGAGAACCTGTCCTATCGTGAACTCATACACATGGCTCATCGGCAGTATCGATAGCACCCTCGCCCCCCGTTTTACATGGACATAGACATCGGTATTCAGATCGGCACAGCGCAATATGTTGATATGAGAGAGCATCACACCCTTGCTGGATCCAGTTGTTCCACTTGTGTAGATTATCGAAGCAAGATCGCTTTCTTCAGGTCTCATCTCATCCAGTCTTTTCTGATCAACCTTATAACTTGCAATCGCAATACCAGGAGAAGAGATGAAATCCTTATCGGTTTC
This sequence comes from uncultured Spirochaetaceae bacterium, assembly GCA_944389025.1. Lineage (GTDB taxonomy): Bacteria > Spirochaetota > Spirochaetia > Sphaerochaetales > Sphaerochaetaceae > Ornithospirochaeta. The sequence continues at coordinate 38,867 of CALXKU010000011.1, read as the reverse complement.
TATGGCTATGTTTGCCGGGATGTGGAAAAGATCCTCGATTCTGAAAAGATCGATTTCCATCTTCTCAAAAGCCCCATGTATCTTCGTATATTGCTTCTGATTAAGGAATATTCCTCTTGCACCGCTATGCTTTATTATCCCCTCTGCCTCAAGGAGCGAGAAATCTGGAAGAATCGGTACGGAGACAAGGGAAACGGATGTAGCTGCGACATAGGCAACCATCCAGTTCGGACAGCTTTCAGCCATTATGGCAATCCTGTCTCCTTTCTCATAGCCAAGATGGAGAAGATAGCTTGCCGCAGCTCTCACCTCTTTTGCAAACGCGGAATACGTAAGGCTCTCATCGCTTCTGAAAGTGCGATACATCACCCTTTTGCCAAAACGCGATTCGATGACCTCGTAGAAATTGCGGAACGTGTACTCACTCATGAATTTCATCTTCAGAGCGTCCTTCCTACGTATCTTCCGGCACATACGGCTGCTTATTTTTGTTTTTTTCTCCTTCTTATTTTCCTTTTTACCATTACTCATCTATAAACCCCTCATAGCTCTCACCCCTCTGGCATATGGTGACGAATATCCCGCTTCTAAGGGTATCGGATACCGTCTCTTTTACCAGGCTGGGAGTATTATTGTTATCGCTCAGATGTATCAGGTAAACCTGTGAGCGCAGTTTTGCATGCTGTTTTAAAAAGAATGCCGCCTCATCATTGCTTAGATGCCCGTAACCTCCGCAGATTCTCGCCTGCAGTTTCTTCGGATAAGGCCCCCCTTCAAGCATCTTCCTGTCATAATTGCTTTCAAGGAAGATGACATCGGCCCCCTCCGCACCATCATGCGCATCGAAAGGAATCTGTCCGGTATCGGTCATGAGGAATATCTTCTTTCCCCCATTCCTTATCACATAGAATGATGAGCCCGGGCAATCATGGTATGTTCTCATCGCCATGATTGAAAAAGCGCCAACAGACATCTCTTCTCCATGAGCAAAAGGATGAAGGGACTCATCAGAGATACGGATTTTTTTAATCACTTCATGACTGGCGTGCATCGAAACATTTGAAAGATAAACAGGGATGCCAAGCTTGCGTGCCGTAGCACCTACACCTTTGCTATGATCAGGATGAAGATGCGTGAGGAATATTGCACGAACGGATTCTAGCGGTATCTCATGTAGCAGAAGACGTTTCGAAAAACCCGTATACGTGAGCCCCTGGTCTATTACAATTGTATCTCGCCCATCATAGAAAGCATAGGAATTACCACAGCTTCCAGATGAAAGAACCAAAAAATGAATCAACACATCCCCCTAAAAGTCATTTTTATAATTTTACGTTAGATAGACCCGGCTAACAATAATCAATTATATTTTTTTGAACGTTTGGATGCAAAAATGTTGAAATCGGCATAGTAATTATTCACCATTGTCATGATATTGACCGAAAAATGAACTAATGATAAATTTCATTCAAACAAATTCATGGAGATCTGAGATGAACGAGAGAATCAAAGCAATCCTGAAAAGAGAGCCTTCGGAAGAAAAGATAAAGGCTGAAGGATGGGTCAGAACTAAAAGGGACGGAAAGAACGTCTGCTTTCTTGAGATAAACGACGGATCCTGTCTGAAAGGACTTCAGGCTGTAATAGATAAGAGCACATTCAACGCCCTAGAGCTTCTTGAGGCTGTCACCACAGGTGCGGCAATCATCGCAGAAGGAAAAATAGTAAAGAGCCAGGGAGGTGAGCAGGGAGTAGAGCTCGCAGTTGATTCCATTGAGCTCGTAGGAGCCTGCCCTGCAGATTACCCTCTCCAGAAGAAGAGGCACACCGTCGAGTTTCTCAGGGAGAAGGCCCACCTGAGAGCAAGGACGAATCTTTTCGGTGCTGTCACCCGTGTACGCAACACCATGGCATATGCCATTCACACCTTCTTCCAGGAAAACGGTTTCGTATATGTGAACACACCGCTTATCACAGCAAGTGACTGCGAAGGAGCTGGTGAGATGTTCCAAGTCACTACACTCGACCTTGAAAACCTTCCAAAAACGAAGGATGGGAAAATCGACTATTCAAAGGATTTCTTCGGTCGCATGGCAAAGCTCACCGTATCCGGTCAGCTTAATGGCGAGACCTACGCCATGGCAATGAAGAACATATACACGTTCGGCCCCACATTCCGTGCGGAGAACAGTAACACGACGCGTCACCTTGCAGAGTTCTGGATGGTTGAACCTGAGATGGCTTTCTGTGATCTTTACGGGGATATGGATGTCGCAGAGAGTTTCCTCAAGTACGTCTTTAAGACTGTTCTCGACAAAAACGGCGAGGATATGGCTTTCTTCGACAATTTCGTAGAAAAAGGGGTTATCTCGACACTTGAGCATGTCATAAACTCACCTTTTGAGCATATGACATATACCGATGCAATCAAGATTCTTGAGAAGGAGAATGCTCGTTTTGATTTCCCTGTCCACTGGGGCTCTGATATCCAGAGCGAACACGAGAGGTATCTTACGGAAGAGGTTGCAAAACGTCCTGTCATCGTCACGGACTATCCGAAGGAGATCAAGGCATTCTACATGAAGATGAACGAGGACGGAAAGACTGTAAGGGGTATGGACGTCCTTGCACCGAGGCTCGGAGAGATCATCGGAGGAAGCGAGAGGGAATACCGCTATGATGTCCTTGTTGAGCGCATGAAAGAGCTCGGGCTCAAAACAGAGGACTACTGGTGGTATCTTGAACTGAGAAAATACGGTTCGGCCCCTCATGCGGGATTCGGGCTTGGATTCGAGCGTGCGGTACAGTACGTAACTGGTGTTGGCAATATCAGAGATGTCATACCTTACCCACGCTATGTGAAGAACGCTGATTTCTAAAAGAAATGAATATACTTAAGAGGCTATCGGTTGGTAGCCTCTTTCATTTTCTACCCAGCAGAGGTTGCTATTGCATTGGAATTCTCTGCCGACGCTCTATAATTAATCAAACCAATGTGATCTGCAATCTTCAAAACTCAGCATTATGGAGATTCCCCCTCTTCTATTGCTCGATTCAAACCAAACAGAGCAAAAACTTTTTAAACATATTTCAGTTTTAAATCATTATAGCTCATGTACTTATTTTTTCATGTCCACACATTGGATTTTCTTCTTGCACTAAAAAAGCTAAATCAGTAAAATTAAATTGTAAAAACTGCACGTTCCTTACATTGGAACTACATGAAATCCATTAAAGAGCTTCATGAATGATTCATAAGCCGGGTTTTAGAATTAAATCAGTTTTTATCATACCGACCTGGCTGCGGCAATGCCATACTACCCCAGAAATCCAAATCAGCCGTAGCTGGGCGGTCTTTTCATGAAAGTTTTGCAATCAGGCTGTCAAATGAGTTTGAAAACCTCTGGTAATCCTTCTCACTGAGGCTTTTCTGCTTAAGATCATTTAAACCCATCTCCCTGAAGGCCTTCATGTAATCCCTCTCGCTCACCCTTTCCCTTATGTTGGCCGCTGTGTAGATATTTCCGCGATCATCAAGTGCTGTCGCCCCCTTTTCTATTACACGCTCTGAAAGCCCCACATCATGGCTTATGACGAGATCACCGGCGCTAACGAGTTCTGCAATCCTGTCATCGGCACTGTTCTCTCCGGTCTCGACAACAATCATTACTATGCTTGAACGGATCTTTCTAAGCTCATTCTTATCCAGCGTTGCACGGTGCGGTGCCCTTAGAAGCGCGGTATGCTCCCCTATTTTCTCGCTCACATCCGTAAGCATCCTGTCGGCAACAAAGTATGCAGGAAGATTTTCCTTTACCGCCCTGCTCAGTATGATTTTCCGGAGCCTCTGAGGGAGGCTGTCCGCATCCACATATATAGAAAACATGTGTCTATGCTACATGTAATCACTCTAAGGGGCAATAACGGGGACAATTCTTTTTCCTCGGGCTTACTATTGTTGCCTTAACTGCTGGGAATACGATAGAATAATGAGAGAAAAACAGGAGAAAAGAAGATGGAATTATCACCACTACAGATAGCACGTTATGAATATCAGCCAAAGCTTCCTGAGATTCTGAAGAACGAAATTTATGCAATCAAGGCAGTAGAGGGAGAGGTCACAGCCTCTGTCAGCGATCAGGAGCAGATAAAGCATCTCTTTCCGAACACATACGGAATGAGAGAGGTGACATTCGAGCGTGGAGAAAACCATGCAGAGGACAGAAGGCTCGTTGTTGGAGTAATCCTTTCAGGTGGTCAGGCCCCTGGCGGACACAATGTTATAACAGGACTATACGATGCTCTTAAGAAAACGAGAAAGGATAACGTCCTCCTTGGTTTCAAGAAAGGACCATCAGGCCTACTTGATGACGATTTTATCGAGTTTGAAGACGATTATATCGACAGCTTCAGGAACACGGGAGGATTCGATATCATCGGAAGTGGCAGAACGAAGCTTGAAAGTGAAGAGCAATTTGCACAGGCAAAGAAGGTTGCGGAGAAACATGATCTCGATGCTCTTGTCATAATCGGTGGTGACGATTCTAATACCAACGCTGCAGTTCTTGCAGAATATTTCAAGGCTCATGGCTCGAAAGTACAGGTAATCGGTTGTCCTAAGACTATAGACGGCGATCTCAAAAATGATGTCATTGAGATTTCTTTCGGTTTCGATACGGCTACAAAGACTTACTCTGAACTTATTGGCAACATTGAGCGCGACGCTAACAGTGCAAAGAAATACTGGCACTTCGTACGCGTCATGGGAAGAAGCGCAAGCCATATTGCACTTGAATGTGCGCTTGAGACGCAGCCGAATATCTGCTTCATTTCTGAAGAGGTTGAAGAGAAAAAGATGAGCCTTTCAGATATCGCGGACCAGGTTGTCAAAAGCGTTGTGAAACGTAGTGAAAGAGGTGACAACTTCGGTGTCGTAATCATTCCTGAAGGTCTCATAGAGTTCGTACCGGAAGTCAAAAAACTCATAGGCGAACTCAATGACACCATGGCCCTTAAAGAGAAGGAGTTCAATGCCATTACAGATTGGCAGGACAAGTACTCTTTCATGGAGAAAAATCTTTCAAAGGAGAGTTTCAAAGTCTTCTCAATCCTTCCAGTTGATATCGAGAAGCAGCTTCTCATGGACCGCGATCCTCACGGAAATGTCCAGGTCTCAAGAATCGAGACGGAAAAGCTTCTTATCAGCATTGTTGAGTCGAAACTTGATTCATTGAAGAAAGAGGGAAAGTACAATGGCAAGTTCAGCGCTCTTAGCCACTTCTTCGGCTATGAGGGAAGATGCGCGTTCCCCTCAAACTTCGATGCCGACTACTGCTACTCTCTCGGCTACAACGCCTTCATGCTCATCAGCTACGGATACACCGGTTATCTTTCGACAATCACAAACCTCTCAAAGCCTGCAACAGAATGGAAGGCAGGAGGGATGCCGATAACAAAGATGATGAATCTCGAGCAGAGGCATGGGAAGCAGAAACCCGTAATAAGGAAAGCGCTTGTTGAGCTCTATGGGAAACCATTCAGATACTTTGCAGAAAGAAGGGATCTCTGGGCAGTGGAGACTGCGTTCAAATACCCTGGCGCCATCCAGTATTACGGACCAGAGAGTGTCTGCGATATAACCACCAGGACCCTTGCCCTTGAGCAGGAATAAGTCGTAAGGCCTTATATTTTAGTAAGCAAAGAAATACCCCTCCGCCATCTAAGCGAGGGGTTGCTTTTTATCAGATCTTATATATTCTTTCCGGATCTTTCGCATCCTGCCGGAAGAAAACGGCTGTGAAGCCCATTGTAGCGACCAGGGTAGAGCCGGTCTTCTTCTCCATATAGCGCGAGAGGGAATCAACCTCATCCTTGAAAGAATGGAATCTGACTTTGACAAGCTCGTGTGCCGTAAGCGCGTCATCAAGAGCCTTTATGACACTTTCGCTTGCCCCATCCTTACCTACACTAACTACAGGGTCAAGTGCCTGCGCATGCGAGCGCAGAAATGCCCTCTGATAACTCTTAAGTTCCATAATTTAAATCTACACTACGAGGTGAAAATAGTCAAACCGCAATCACTGTCCGACCATTTCCAGCACTTCGTTCCTCTTTATCTTCTTAGTACTCGTCATGGGAAGAGGACTATCCGAGATATCGACTCTTGTAATCTTCTTATAGCTCTGAAGATCCCTGTTCACAAGACTTACAATCTCTTCCATCCTTGTCCTGACTGCCGCAGAGTCCGCACATTCCTTTCTTATGCTCTCACTCGGGTAGATAACCGCCCTGATACCCTCAGCCTTCGTTGCTTTATCAATGATGTAGCCGAGAATGCAGATCTGCTCTATCTCATCGTATAGCTGGAAATGATCCTCAATCTCCTCAGGGAAGACATTCTTGCCACCGTCTGTGACTATCACACTTTTGGCTCTGCCAGTGAGATACAGATAACCGTTCTGATCCTGATGACCGACATCCCCGGTGTTAAGCCATCCATCAGGAGAGAGGACCTCTTTGGTGGCTTCCTCATTTTTGTAATAGCCCTTCATTACCATCGGTCCCTTGATATAGATCACTCCATTGCCCTCATCATCGGGATCAACAATTTTCACCTGGCACTGGGGAAGAGACTTGCCAACGCTGCTCTCCTTATACGCATATGGAGGATTGAGATGGGTTACAGGGCTTGTCTCAGTCAGACCATATCCCTGTACGAAATTAACGCCGATCTGATTGAACTTTTTAAATGTTGAAGAAGGTAGCGGACCTCCTCCACAGATACAGGTCCTGATGTTTTCCATACTAAGCTTCTTCAGCAGAAAAGAAAACATCTTCTTTCCAAGGTTTACCCCTGTGAGTTTCTTTATTGCACCGGAAAGTTCCATCAGAGCCCTTATGAGTGCATAGACAAGGACACCTTTTTCCCTCACACCCTTCATGAGTGCAGCAATCATCTTATTAAAGAGCATCGGAACCGCAAGAAACTGTGTGACATGAGCCTCCCTGAGCTCCTTAAGCATCTGAGACATCACAAGCTTCTTTCCAAATACAGTGCAAGCACCGACGCTGAAAGACTCGAACATCACAGCGAGCATTGTATATGAGTGATGAATTGGAAGAATTGCATAGAAGACATCGTCCGGGCGGAAATCTATATACCCTTGAGCAAGATAACAGTCCGCAACAAGGTTTTCGTTTGTAAGCATAACTCCTTTTGGAGTTCCCGTAGTACCTGATGTGAAGAGAATTGCCACAACATCATCGCTCTTCGCCTCATAGCCCTCTCTTTCTTCCCCCTCGAGGTCAAGCACGTATCTGTAACCCTCTTTGGGTTCAAGCGAGATCTTCTCAACCAGGCCAAGAGAGCCGTCCCTGTCGATATTCTCGATTCTGTCAGCATCAATGAAAAGACGGGATACATCACCAAAACGCAAAAGGGTCTCCATCTCATTGTCCTTGAGGAGTATGTCGAGGGGAACAACGATACAGCCGGCATAAATTATGCCAAGGTATGCGATGGCCCATTCAGGACTGTTCTTACCGCTAACGGCAATCTTGTCCCCCTCCCTGGCCCCCTGAGATAAAAGATAGTTTGATACAGCTCTTATCCTTTCCTCAGCCTCTTTATATGAGAATGAAATCTTCTTTGGAGAAAAAGCTTTGAAGCAGTCGTTATCAGGATATCTGAGCACAGAGATATGGAACATGGTCCTGACATTAGGCCACTCTTCCTCAAATAATTTTCCCCTGTAATCGTCTAAGAAGCTCCAAGCAGTTGCATCACCCTTTTTTGACATAAACAATCCCCTATGCTAACACTTTTACATTTTATGTAATAAAGTCATATAAAATCAATCTGTTTTAAGAGAAAACAAGGAAGCCCCCGCTATGGAGGGCCAAATCTCAATCTTTAAACAGCTTTACGACCTCATTTCTCTTGATCTTCTTCGTACTCGTCATAGGAAGCGGGGAAGCAGATATGTCCATGCGGGTGATTTTCTTATAACTCTGAAGCTCCCTGTTCACCTCGCTTATTATCTCATTCATCCTTGCTTTGAGCTTATCCTCATCACCGTAGCTCTTCTTCGCACTCGCACTTGGATAGATGATCGCCCTGATTCCCTCGGCCTTTGTTTCCTTGTTGACGAGATAGCCTATGATGCAGATCTGATCAATCTCATCATACAGCTGGAAATGGTCCTCAATCTCCTCTGGGAACACGTTCTTGCCACCATCAGTTACGATTACGCTCTTAGCTCGTCCTGTAAGGTAAAGGTAATGGTTCTGATCCTCATGACCGACATCTCCTGTGTTGAGCCAGCCATCGGAGAGGACCTCATTTGTCGCCTCTTCATTGTTATAGTAGCCCTTCATCACCATCGGCCCCTTGATGAAGATGGTTCCATTCCCCGCTTCATCAGGATCGACAATCTTTACCTGGCACTCAGGTATCGCCTTACCTACGGAGCTCTCGATATAAGCGTATGTCGGATTTAAGTGCGTAATCGGGCTTGTCTCTGTAAGACCGTAGCCCTGTACGAAATCTATTCCGAGCTGATTGAACATCTTGAATGTGGATGCCGGAAGTGGTCCACCTCCGCAGATGCAGATACGGTTGTTCTCAAGGCTGAGATTCTTTAAAAGGAAACCGAACATCTTCTTTCCGATATTCACTCCGAACATTTTCTTTATCGCCCCTGATATCCCCATGAGGAACCGTATGAGACCGTATACGAATATCCCTTTTTTCCTCACCCCGGCCATAAGAGCGGCGATCATCTTGTTAAAGAGCATCGGAACGGCCAGGAACATCGTAACCTTGCCTTCTTTGAGCTCCTTCAGAATCTGTGTTACGACAAGCTTCTTTCCGAACACGGTACAAGCACCGACAGAGAAAGACTCATACATGACTGCAAGCATGGTATAGGCATGGTGGATCGGAAGGATGGCATAGAACACATCCGTTGAGTATATGTTCATGTTGCCCTGGGCGAGATAGCAGTCGGCTACAAGGTTCTCATTAGTGAGCATGACACCTTTCGGAGTCCCTGTCGTACCTGATGTGAAAAGAATTGCAGCTATATCCGAACTTGCGGCCTCATACCCTTCTCTTTCCTCCCCGTTAAGGTCGAGCACATACCTATAGTTCTCAGAGGGCTCGAGCGAGAGCTTCTCAACAAGTCCTACGCTACCATCCTTATCGATATTCTCAATCCTGTCAGCATCGATGAAAAGCCTAGAGACCCCGCCAAAGCGCATAAGAGTCTCCATCTCACTGTCTTTGAGGAGGATATCGAGAGGAACGACGATGCAGCCTGCATATATTATTCCGAGGTATGCTATGGCCCATTCGGGGCTGTTCTTACCACTGACTGCAATCTTATCCCCTTTCTTGACTCCCTGGGATAGAAGATAGTAGGAAACCTCTTTTATCTTCTTCTCTGCTTCGCGATATGTGAACGTGATCTCTTTTGGAGAGAAAGCACGGAAACAGTTGTTATCCGGATATCTCAAAACGGAAATGTGGAACATGGTCTTTACGTTCGGCCACCTTCCCTCAAACTCTTTCCCCCTGTACTCATCAAGGAAATTCCATGGCTGTGGATTGTCTTTATTCGGCATATGAGTCTCCTTTCTTGTTTTACGCTTTTACATTTTATGTAAATGAGTATGATTTTACCATCTGAAAGTCATGGTTAATATTAATTATTTTCAATGATTTCCACATTCTGATGAGAAAAAAAAGAAAGGAAGAAGAAAATTCCCTCTCCTAAGATGAAGAGGGAAAGCATAAAATCATTTTGAAGGGAATGTAAGACGTATCGTCGTTCCCTGGCCAAGGGTACTGCTTATCTCTATCTTCGCACCGTGACGCTCGGCGATGCTCTTTACTATGCTTAGTCCCAGCCCTGTTCCACCTGTCTGGCGGCTGCGGGATTTATCAACGCGGTAGAAACGGTCGAACACCCTCTCCCTGTCATATGGAGAAAGCCCGATGCCGTTATCTATCACGGCAAATGAGTCGGAATCTATCTCGACCGTTATGGGATTTGCGTCCCTGTTATACTTGATTGCGTTATCCACAAGATTGTATATCGCTTCAAAGATGAGTGTTGAATTGCCATTGATGTCAAGAGAAGCATTCTCTTTCAGTCTGACAATAGGATTTGAAATGGAATCAAGCACGTCTTTTGCTACAGAATTCACAGAGAGATAAGAGAATGAGACACTCTTATCTTCATCGAGCCTGCTTATTGCCATTATATCCTCGATCAGCTGATAGAGCCTCTTCGCCTCACTGTAGATCTGGCTAGAGAATTCCCTGATATGGTCCTTATCAACCTGGTCTCGCATGATAAGCTCAGAGTATCCGCTGATACTCGTCAAAGGTGTTTTAAGCTCATGGGAGACATTCTGAATAAACTCACGCTCCTTCATTTCGAGTGCACTCTTATCCGACACATCGAACAAAAGTATTGCAGAACCAACACCTTCGACCTCCTCGGCGTGAACTTCGACAGTTCTGCCTTCGACCTTCATTCTACCCTCTGCCGAGCCTTTTTCTATAATGGAGAAGAAAAGATCCTCCCGTCCAAGCTCGATAAGGGTGGAAAACTCCTCATCGGTATTCTTACCCATAAGTGTCTTTGCCGCATCATTGATCATCAGAATCTCACCGTTGCGCCTAATGATTATGAGGCCGTCCTTCATGCTTTTGACAATCAGCGAAAGCTCATTCTTATCCCTCTCGAGCATCCTCATCTGATCCTCAATGGCCCCCTTCTGCTCCGCTATCCTTCTGACAAGAGGACTGAGCTCCTCATATAGCTTGTCATCATCCATCGGATTATCGAGATCTATCTCGTTTATAGGGCGGACAATGCGCCGTGAAAGCTGACTTGAGACGATAAGAGAAAGAATTATTATCAGGGCAAGAATGACAACAAGGAACGGAAGGGAAGAGAGTATGAACGCGTAGAGGCTGTCTTGGCTCTCACTGAGGCGGAGAACGTTCCCCTCCTCTGAAAGGATAGCAACATAGAACATGCTCTCAAGGAGTGTGGAGCTCTCCCTCACATCCTGTCCTACGAGATTTAGAAGAGCCATCTGCACCTCAGGGCGCATCTGGTGGTTATCCATATCGCTTGAATCAGCGACAGAGTCATAGATGACAGTACCATCAGGGGCGATCTCAGTGAATCTTCTGCTCCCGTAAACAAGGCTTGAGGGGTCTACATCACTGCTGTCAATCAGGCGAAGAGTTGAAAGCAGCTCATTGGTTATGCTCTCCTCATATCCGCGATAGACCGCATTTACAGTAAAGACGGAAGTGAGCACCACTGCTATGACAACTATTATCATCATGGTTAAAAACAATTTATTGCTGAGCTTCATACTTAAACCTATACCCTACTCCGGCAACCGTCTGAATCATAGTGCCGTGATTGCCAAGCTTCTCCCTTATTCTTCTAACATGAACATCGACGGTCCTGTTCTCCCCATCGAAGGCATATCCCCAGACGGTATTCAGGATGCTGTCCCTTGAGAGACAGATACCTTCATTCTCCATGAGGAGCTTCAAAAGCGAGTATTCTTTCAGTGTCATCTGAATCTCGTGTCCATCGACTGTTACGACATGTGCCCTGCTATCAAGGATGACTGGCCCGTAGCTGAGCTTGCCTTCATCGTGCGAAACACCTCTCTCTCGGCGACGAAGTGCGGCCTTGATACGGGCAAGAAGTTCCATCATCCCGAACGGTTTTGCAATGTAATCATCGCTTCCCAGATCTAGACCGAGCACCTTATCATACTCACTGCTCTTCGCTGTTAGCATGATAACTATTACATCATCATATTTGCGCTCCCTTCTTATCCTCTTGAGGACATCGAGACCGCTCATCTCAGGAAGCATGATATCAAGAAGCACAAGCTCCGGCTTCCTCTCAGAGATGGCTTTGAGAAACATACTAGGCCTGTCAAAGCCCATAACCTCGTATCCATTGGATGAGAGTGTGTACTCTACAAGCTTCAGAATTGATGCGTCATCTTCAAGAATGTAAATCATGGCTGTAAGTTCATATCTCCTGAGACCGACCATATGAGCTGTCGGGAAAGGTTCACGCAGTGATCCCCCATTCGCTCAAGATATTTTGCCGCAAGCAGGGCATCGGGAGCTTCCTCTATTCCATCGACACTGCTCTTGATCATCCTGATAAGCCCCTCTTTCGCAGTGACAAAGAGAGCGTCAAGCACATCATCCTCCCTGATGACAGCTTCAGCTTTCTCCTCATTACGCATTACGAATGCATCGGTTGCATCCGTGAGCATCTTGGAGACCTCTTCAATCATCTTAGGCAGTTCTATCTCCTGGAGGATGTCCCTGTTCTCACAGTAGTTTATCGCCTCGGCAAGATCGAGACTGTTATTTCCTATCCTCTCAAGGTCGGTAATTATCCTGAGTGCAGCCGAGACGCTTCTCAGGTCCTTGGCAACAGGGTGACGCCTTAGAAGGATTCTCATGCACTCCTGCTCTATCTCCCTCTCACTCTTCTCTATCTGGTCACTGAGTTCCTGAATGTCCCTCAGATCCCTTTCTTTCCCGTCAACAAGGGAAGATACGAAATAGAGCGCCTTCTCGCAAAGCGATGCCATTCTCACGATATCCGTCTTTAAAGAAGCGATTTCCTCATCTATGTTAAGTGTGAATGTCATATCAGCCAAACCTTCCTGTGATATAGTCTTCTGTCTGCTTTTCCTTCGGGTTGGAGAATATCTGCTCCGTATCCCCTACCTCGATAAGCTCTCCGAGGAAGAAAAACGCAGTCTTATCTGAAATACGCAGTGCCTGCTGCATATTGTGAGTTACGATGACGATAGTATAATCCTTTTTCAGTTCCATTGCCAAATCCTCAATGCGGCTGGTACTAATCGGATCGAGAGCGCTCGTCGGCTCATCCATTAAAAGAACCTTGGGCTGAACTGCGAGTGCACGTGCGATGCAGAGCCTCTGCTGCTGACCACCGGAGAGTCCGAGGGCACTCTTTTTGAGCCTGTCCTTTACCTCATCCCAGAGGGCGGCGTTCCTAAGAGCTTCTTCGACAATCTGATCGAGCTTTGCCTTGTTCTTTATACCATTAGTCCGCGGACCATACGCAATGTTGTCATATATGCTCATCATGAACGGATTCGGCTTCTGGAAAACCATTCCGATATCGCGTCTGAGGCCGTTAACATCGACTTTAGGAGAGAATATGTCCTCCCCCTCATAAAGGATGTCCCCTGTGATTCTTACCCCTGCGATGAGGTCGTTCATCCTGTTAAGAGTTCTGAGGAAAGTACTTTTTCCGCACCCCGATGGTCCGATAAGAGCGGTGATGTTCTTCTCCTCAATGTTTATGTTTATATCTTTGAGCGCCTGCATCTGAGAATACCAGAGATTCATATGCTTTGCTTCAATTATGCTGTTCACTGTCCGTTTCTCCTTTCCATGATCCTGCCTAGATATGTAGTTATGAGATTTATGATAACCGTGAGGATTATCAGGATTGCCGCGATGGCGTATGCGATATCGAAATCACCACGCTCAGAGGCGTATACATAGAGTGCGACTGTAAGTGTTGCGCCGCTGTTCGCCATACCTTCGAAAAAGCCGTAAAGTCTGTGGGCAAGACCAGCTGTGAAAAGCAGAGCAGCAGACTCCCCGAGTATCCTTCCGACTGTAAGGATGCAGCCTGTAACAATTCCGTTTATGCAGGTTGGAAGGACTACGGTCCTAATCACCCGCCATTTTCCAGCTCCAAGTGCGAAAGCCCCTTCCCTATAGCTCTGAGGCACGGTCTTGAGCGCCTCCTCCGTAGTCCTCATGATGGTTGGAAGATTCATGATGACGAGTGTACAGCTTCCAGCAAGAAGGGACGTTCTGAATCCCAAAAGCTGTACGAATAAAAGCATTCCAACGAGCCCGTAGATTATCGAAGGGATGCCGGAGAGGGTCTCGCTTGCGAATTCTATGATTTCAACCACCCTTCTGTTCCTGGCATACTCAGTCAGATAGATCGCAGCTCCTACTCCAAGGGGAAGAACCATGATTAGCGTGGCGATAACCACATACACCGTGTTCATGATATCAGGAAGGATTCCGTCAATTCCACGTCTCACGCTCGGTGTCTCTATGAGCATCCTTGGATTTTCGATTATGTTCGGAATCCCCTTGAAGAGTACGTAAAGAAGCATAAATGCCGTAAGGGCGACGACTATGACAAGAGAGATGTAGCAAAGTGTCCTCATGATGAGACACCACACTTTTCTTTTTGTTGAAAGACCTTCTATCATATCTTCTGACTCCTTGTCTTTAGAAAGTTCAGTACGGCGTTTATGAGCATGATGAAGAAGAAGAGCACAAGTGCGATTGAGAAAAGCGCCTCCCTCTGAAGTCCGGATGAATAGCTCATCTCACTTGCTACCGCTGTTGTAAGAAAGCGTACAGATTTGAAAAGGCCTGGCATATTTGCAACGTTTCCCGCAACCATCATTATCGCCATAGCCTCCCCGATCGCCCTTCCTATACCAAGAACTATCGCAGTGAAGATTCCGCTTCGAGCAGCAGGAACAGTCACTCTGAAATAGGTTTCAATGCTTGTCGCACCAAGAGAAAGGGATGCCTCCTCATACTCATGAGGAACCGCCTCCAAAGCAGAGAGCGATACGTTTATAACAGATGGAAGTATCATGACGGAAAGAACGATTATAGCCGCAAAAAGGCTTGCTCCGTCAGGAACATCGAATATAGCTCTAATTGCAGGTACGAGTACGGACATGCCTACAAGGCCGTAGATTACCGATGGAATTCCAGCAAGCACTCCAACGCATAGCTGCATCGTCTCCTTGAATTTCCTTGGTGCCATCTTTGCAAGATATACGGCAACGAAGAATCCGATAGGAACACCGATTATTATCGCTCCAGCAGTTCCATAGATGCTTGTAAGAATAAATGGAAGGATGCCGAAAGCAGGCTCACTTGCCGTACTTGCCCATCTTGTTCCGAAAAGGAACTCAATAGGACCGATCTCGATTATCGCGGGCAGACCGCTTATGATGAGGTATATTGTGATGATGAGCACGCACCCCACCGTAATCAGCCCCAGAATGAGAAAAATAAAATGTATCAGGTCCTCAATAAGACGTTTCGGGTTAGCCTTGTAACCCGAAACGAGAACTGTAATCCGTTCGTTAAGACTCATATGAATCCTTTTCCTTATACAAGAGGAACGGCTCCCGCATCCGCGATGATATCGGATGCATCCGTGGAAAGAGCGAAGTCGAAGAACTGCTGTGCGGACTCTGAAAGCGCACTGTCGCTCTTAGTTACGAACACGAACGGTCTCTGAATCTGGTAGTCTCCGGAGAGTACTGTTTCCTCTGAAGGTGCGACTCCGTTTACTAGAACTGTCTTAACCGTATCGTTTACTGCTGAGAGGGAAGCATAGCCAATCGCATTCGGATTTGATACAACTGCAGTGATAACAGCACCGGTACTTGTAAGCTCCTGGCTGTACTTGCAAACATCCTCTGTACCTGTAATCGACTCAAAGCCATCCCTTGTTCCACTTCCAGCTTCTCTTCCGATAAGAACAACTGGAGCATCATTTCCGCCTACCTCTGCCCAGTTTGTAAACTCACCAGTGTAAAGAGCCGCAATCTGATCCACAGTAAGGTCAGAGACAGGGTTTTCCGGGTTTACGATGATTGCGATTCCATCAAGGGCGACCGTCGTACCTGTAAGACCGGATGCAACCTCACTATCCTTGAGAGCTCTTGAAGAAAGTCCGATATCAGCCCTACCCTCCTGAGCAGCAGTTATTCCACTTCCGCTTCCTGTCGGATTATATGTGACAACTATTCCGGTATTCTCCTCAAAAACCTCGGCAAGTGAGAGAACGACGCTCTCCATGCTTGTAGATCCGTCTGTGCTTACACTCTGAGAAGCTGACTCATTGGCTCCCTGAGCAAACAGTGTGCATGCGCAAAGCGCTACTAACAATGTAACAAGAATCTTTTTCATTTCTTTCTCCTTACGGCCTACATTCTCATTGCACAAAGTAAAATCTTTTTGCTCATTCATGTTAAATCTTTGTTAAATCATACTTTTTTCTTTAAAAGAGAAAGGAATTTAAATATTCTTATAATTTATTTTAATTAAAAGAATTAAGATGTTAATAGAAAATTAAATCTCAGAAAATGTATTTTTTTAGAGGCAATATCGCCCACATAATCAGACTCTAGCGCAGAGGAAGTGCAAATGTACCTTAAAACCGGAAATATTGCAAAAAAGAGAAGAGTGGGAATTCACGTAATTCAATAAACAAAATATTATCTAGAGGATAGAAGAAATCAGAAAAAGGCAAGTGGATCCTGAATCAGAGAACCCTGCTCTATCGTGAAATAAAGCGTAGGCGTGCCGAAAGTCCTGTTCGAGAATCCGACAGTCCCGACAACTTCCCCACTGCTTACCCTCTGCCCTATTTTCACATTGACAACCTCAAGACAGTAATAGCTGCTTCTCAGGCCGTTCTCATGCATAAGGCTTACATAGCGTCCGAACTCACTGTCATTCCCCGCATCGGTTACAACACCATCGGCAACTGCTCTTACAGCACTTCCTGCCTCCTGAGAGAAGGCAACACCTTTTAATGGGACTCCGTTGAAATCCTCATTGAATGAATGACTGATCACCCCGTCGGACGGACTTATGAAAGAGATATCATCATCAGAAAGGCTCATCGGAATGAAAATCTCCGCTCCTTCGCGAAGCTCGCCACTGATGCTGTTGATTTCTCTTACATACTCCTCATCGACGCTTACAGGATATTCAGATAGCACTAGAGATAGCGTATCGCCTTCCTTCACCGTGTATTTCAGACCATCCATCTGCGGTATGGAAAGCATCAAGCCCTCCGTTAGGTCTGTGCTATCATCAATATCATTCAATATCGAGATTGTTGCTTCAGATATTCCGAAAGCTTTGGCTATCGAGGAAAGACTGTCACTACCCTTAACTGTGTAATATGAAAAGAATGGTTTATCGGAAACATTCTTTTCACCAACAGAGAATGAGGTGCTTCTTTCTACCGGTATGCTCTCAACGGAGGGTATGCTAAGTTCCATGCTGGAAGAAGAACCAGGCTCAAACGCATCATCTTTTCCATCGACTGGACGGAAAACTATATATAGAAGTATGAGTATGAGGACAATGAGAACCCCCATGAAAGAGATGAGATATGTCTTTCTGTTATCTCCTTTCGATCTGCGGGAAAATGAGGGACCCATGTCATCATAATCGTTTCTACTCATAATACTACCTTCATAGTTTATTGAAGTATATCAAATAATCAGTCATGTATGAAGGTGGAGCATTGATTTTCTTCCTTTTCTGATGTTTATTTGTATGTATGCCGAAAAATGGAAAAACAGAAAGGGAGGGAATAACGATATTCATCTTCCTCTTCCTTCTCTCCCTCCTTCTTATTGCCAGACTGATGACCCTCTTCATCGAAGAAGGGGTGATCAACACGAACTACAGGGATCCCAGGATAGAAACAGAGTACTTCCGAGGTACCATATATGACAGAAGCGGTAACATACTTGCAATGGACAGGAATGACTACTTTCTCTCAATAGATTCCGAGCGGGTTAATGAGGTAAGCAGGTTTTCTTCCACGGTATCCCCGTATGTGGATATCAATCCAGTCGTTCTTGAAAACATGATAAGAAAAGGAGAAAAGCTTGAACTGAGAACAAATCTTCTAAGCTCTGAGATTGAGGCTTTCCTTTCTCTTATGAGAAAAGAGAATTTCGACCATCTTATCAGCCTTGAAAGGATAAGGGAAAGAATATACCCGTCAGGGGTGCATGGAATAGAAATCATAGGCCGTGAGGCGGAGAGCTCCTCCTTCAGCGCAGAGAGTGTTTATGACAGCATTCTTGAGCCTCCGCTATCAATTAGCGACGCACTCAGTACGGGAGAGGATATAACACTCTCCATGAGTCAGAGAATGCAATATACGGCGGACCATATTGTTGCAAGCTACAAAGACGAAAACGAATATCTGATGCTCGCCCTCTTTGATTACATGAGCGGGGAGACTTATGCCCTCGCACTCAGCAGCAAAAATGCTGAGGATATAGACTTCAGTGCCATATCATTCGCACTCGACGGAAAGACGTGCACAATACTCAAAGGGGAAAGGACAGAGAGCAATATGAGACCAAATGATAAAAAGAGTGAAATAAACGGCCGGCACGCTATAGCACGTTACACCGATAACGGCTTTGTGCTGCTGTCCGTGGCCGACGATGAGAAGAAGGGAGAACTCGCTTTAATCGAATTCTCCCAGATGCTTCACTTTTAGCTGTTTCTCACCTGATGCTCAAACCTATCAAGGTCAAGATCAAGTGATTTTAGGTATCTGAGAAGAGAAATGCTCTCAGCTTTCTCTATATCCTCCGGCACCCTCTGCCCGTTGGTAAGATAGACAAAAGGAAGGCTGTGTTTGTAAGAGAATGAGAGAAGAGTACCGATACTTGAGCATTCATCCACCTTGCTTGCAACCATGCTATCGATTCTCAGATAAGAGCGGTATATTCCATAAAGGCTCTCAAGATCCTCACCTTTTGTTGTAGCTGAAGCTATGAATATGTACTCAGAATTCGCCCTGTTGAGATTGTTAAGCATCCCCTTCAGCTTAAGATTGAGTTCATCATCGCTCTTGCTAAGACCCATCGTATCCACGAGAACCTTGTCATAATCCTCTGCTTCCTTAAGAGCGGAGGAGAACATTGATTCATCAGTAACCGTTCTAAGGGGGATTGAAAGCGCATCGGTAAGCCTCTCAATCTGATAGAAAGAACCGACACGGTAACTATCCAGGCTTATGATGAAAACTTTAAGTCCGCTCTGGCGGTAGGAAATGGCAAGCTTCGCACAAGTGGTGGTCTTTCCAGAACCGGTGGGACCAAGCAGGACCTCATATTTGTTATCCATATTCCCTTTAAGCAGAAGGGAATCCATTATTCTGCCTGCAATCTCCATCTCAACCTTCTGCTCAAGGGAAAAATCCTTGAGCAAGAAAGTATACAGAGGTTCTGAGATATCATTTTCATTAAGAATCTTCTCTGCCTTAGTAAGTTTTTCCAAAGATCCGCGATAGACCTCGGTATTGAGCCTCTCCTCACGAGAAAGGGAGGAGGGATCTGGAGTTCTGGCTTCTTTTTCAAATTCAAGCATCGCCTCATCATCCCTTCCCTTCTCCTTTCTGACATCTGTCTGGGGAATATAGAGAGTAAGATCACATTTGCCTCTTTTTCTGGTAAAGAGACCTCCTCCCACGGTGTAATCCCTCCGTGAGTGTACCCTTATGTTCTTACCATACTCCTCTTCAGCTTTTCTGAGAGCTTCTTCATAACTGTTCGCGGTTATGGTCACATATTTCATAAGAGCCCCTCTCTTAGAGAATATACCTCGTTAGATCCTGGTTCTCCACGATATCCCCAAGTTCACTATCTACATAGTCGGCAGTAATCTCAACGCGCTCCCCTTTCTTCTCATCTGCGGAGAATGAAAGGTTCTCAAGCAGTTTCTCCATGACAGTATGAAGTCTTCTTGCCCCTATGTTATCGGCACTCGTATTTGCCTTCTCTGCTATATCAGCAATGTGATGAAGCGCCTCATCTGTGAAGTCGAGAGTGACCCCTTCCGTCTCAAGAAGAGCCTTGTACTGTTTTACGATTGCATTGCTTGGCTCCACCAGAATCCTGTAGAAGTCCTCGCTTGTAAGATCCTTGAGTTCTACGCGCAGCGGGAATCTGCCCTGAAGCTCTGGAATGAGATCCGAAGGCTTGGAGATGCTGAAAGCGCCAGCGGCGATGAAGAGTATGTTCGTGGTATCGATGACACCCCACTTGGTTGAGACCTTCGTGCCTTCGACAATCGGGAGAATATCTCGCTGTACACCTTCTCTTGACACATCGGCGTTGTTGGTGCTTCCCTTGCTGGCTATCTTATCGATCTCATCGATGAATATGATGCCCATCTCCTCACATCTTGTTCTCGCCTCCTCGATAACCTTGTCGTTATCGACGAGCTTATCAAGCTCATCTTCCCTGAGAATCTCCCTGGCTCTTTTTACGCTTACTTTCTTCTTTTTTGCGCGGTTTGAATTTGAGAACATGTTGTTTATGTCCTCAAAAATATTACCGATATCCATTCCCTCAGCACCCGGAGCACCGAATACCCCTACTCCGCTTACCTTCACGCTCTGGGGAACGACCATCTCAACTTCCCTATCATCAAGAGCGCCGGAGCGCAGAAGGTTCCTCATGCTGTTGCGTACATCGATGACCTGGACATCATTCTCCTTCTTCTCCTCGTTGATCGCAGGGATTATAAGATCCAGAAGCCTTTCTTCTATCCTCTCATCCACAAGGCTCTCATTTTTCCTGAACATCTCCTCCCTTACGAGAGAGACTGATGCTCCCATGAGATCCCTTACCATGGACTCGACATCGCGTCCTACGTAACCGACCTCAGTATATTTCGTCGCCTCCACCTTTATGAAAGGCGCATTAGCCAAGCGGGCGATCCTTCTTGCGATCTCGGTCTTTCCAACACCCGTAGGGCCGATCATGATGATGTTCTTCGGAGTGACCTCCGCTTTCATCTCATCGCTCAGCCTCTTGCGCCTGACGCGGTTGCGGATTGCGACCGCAATGAGTTTCTTGGCCTCCTCCTGCCCGATTATATACTCATCAAGTGCCTGGACTATCTCCCTGGGCATCATATCATCAAGTCTTTTCTGATTATCCATTAATAACCTCGCATGTCACATTATGGTTAGTATATATGCAGATATCACCTGCTATCTTAAGGGCACGCCTTGCAATCTCCTCCGCGGAGAAATCCACATTGCTATCCAGATATGCCCTTGCAGCCGAAAGTGCGAAATTTCCACCGCTACCGATTGCCATGGCATCCCCCTCTGGCTCAAGCACATCCCCGTTGCCTGAAATTAAGAACATGAGCTTACCATCGCTTGCAAGCATCATCGCCTCAAGATTCCTGAGCTGCTTATCCATTCTCCACTGCTTGGCAAGTTCAACAGCACTTCTTGTGAGATCCCCGTTGTACTGCTTCAGTTTCGCCTCAAAAAGCTCAAAGAGAGTGAACGCATCGGCTGTAGCACCGGCGAATCCTATTACAACCTTGCCATCATAAAGTCTTCTTACCTTTCTTGTATTTCCTTTTACTACGGTATCTCCCTGTGTTACCTGACCATCGCCTGCAATCGCGACCTTATTATCCTTACGAACTGCAAGAATCGTTGTTCCGTGCATCAGATCCTCCTAAAAACAATACATAAATTAACCAGTTAACGAGAAAACGGCAATCCTTCAGGCATGAGGATGGGTCTCATCGTATACTTTTTTAAGCCTGCTTGATGAAACATGGGTGTAAATCTGTGTCGTAGAGATGCTCTCATGTCCAAGCAGCTCCTGTATGAACCTTATATCAGCACCTCTGTCCATCATATGGGTTGCAAAGCTATGGCGAAGCGTATGCGGGGTAAGATTCTTATCGAGATTCAGACGGGAGCGTGCGTTTTCAAAAATCAGATGAGCAGTACTGAAAGAGAGACGCTCTCCGTTTTTCGCGATGAAAAGAGCATCCTCCGCTTTTCCACCCAGGTAGGCGTTTCTTTTTTCAATGTAGTCCCTGAGCTCAGTAACGACACTCCGATTGAGAAACAGAAAACGCGTCTTGCCCCCTTTTCCTCTGATCTTTATCCTCCGCTCAGCCCACTCTATATCCGCTATGTTCACAGCCAGGGCCTCAGATATACGTGCACCTGTGGAGTATATGAAGAGAAAGAGGATATGATCCCTTAGCGAGAGGAAATCATCGCCCCTGAGAGAGAGCAGCATAGCCACTTCATGCTCCGTAAGCACCGATGGAAGCCGCTTCTCATTCCTTTTAAGCGAGATGTCCTCGAATGGATTGAAATCTATCACCCCTTTTCTCATCAGATAGTCATAAAACATCCTCAGCGCACTGAGTTTCCTGAGCATGCTCCTCTCCTTGTAGCCTTCCATAAGCGTACGCACATACTCGCGGGCATCGGATGGGGAGACATCAAAGACTTCAAGATCCAGCCGCTCAAGATAGCTCAGATACTGTCTGATGTCATTTTCATATGCACATTTCGTATTCTCACTTTCACCTTTAACCGAAAGAAGGTATGAGAGAAAGGAATCAAGGATTTCCATATCATCCTGATTATAGCATGAAGAGGCTAATAATCCATCATTCTGAGAATGCATTTTCCCTCCCGGATCTCCTCATATGCGATATGACGAGGTTCGGTAAGCCATGAGGAGAAAGTGTCTATGACACTTGCACCCTCAAGTGCGAGACGCCTCGTATCCCCGTCATAAAGAAAGTCACGAAGCAGTGCGACCTCCATCCCCCTGTCAAGGGCCTCACGGGCAAGATACGGCACCGCACGCCCGATGAATATTATCTTGTCCGAAAAGGAGAGCATCTTCACACTGTTCTCGATCAGTGACTCCCCATCATCCATCTTTGAATCAGTAAAAGATATGAACGACCCTCCTGAGAGAAGAACATACTGCTCCTCAAGACTGATTCTCATGTTAGAAAGACTCGGAGAGAAAACCACATGCATCCTTCCCTCCGCGGCAAGAACCGGAAATGAGAGAGCCCTCCTCGCCTTATAGCGTCCGTTTGTCACTATATCATAACCATGCCTTACCGCCTCAACCGCGCTTTTTATCACATTTGGATAATAGCGGGTATCGATTCGGGAGCCGAAAAAGAATATTATATTCCGCCCCTTCTCCGGTTTGTTTCCAAAATACGAATAAGTGTAACCTTCTATCATGCCACATTTAATGTCCATACATATTTAATGCAGCAAATCGCAAATTGTTAAATCATTTCTCGCCATCTTCAAGATCAGGGATTGATGAGAAGCTGTCAAACGCGTTAAGAAGCTCACTCGTATCAAGATGCGTATAGACCTGTGTCGTCTTAATATCACTATGTCCAAGCATCTCTTTCAGGCTTCTGATATCAGCGCCGTTCTCAAGCATGTGTGTCGCAAAAGAATGTCTGAGAGTATGGACGGTCGCATCAAGCCCCAAGGCGAGCACATGGGAATGGAAACGCTTATGCACGGCCTGCCTTGTAAGACGTGAGCCCGTACGTCCAAGGAATAGGGCCTCGGAGTGCTGGCGAGAGCGTGCTGCAAGGACCGGACGGACATTATCTATGTAATAGCAGAGTGCGTTCTTAGCGATGCGTCCGATGAAAACGATCCTCTCCTTATTCCTCTTTCCGACAACATTAATGGTGCTTTTCTCCCTGGAGAACGAAGAAAGGTCAAGCGTTATGGCCTCGCTTATCCTCATTCCAGAGGAATAGATGAGCTCGAAAAGCGCATAATCGCGAACCATGAGCTCGTCCTCCTCCCCGCGGAAAGAAAGCAGAAGTTCTTCCACATCTTCCTTTGAGAGGGTCTTTGGCAGATACTCATGATTCTTCGGACGGCTCAAAAGAATGGCAGGATTATCCTTCCTGTATCCTTCTTTAACAATGTATGAGAAAAAAGAACGGATGGCGGAAAGAACCTTGCTGAGCGTCCTCTCGTCAAGCTGCCCGCCTTTTTTCCTGTAATCCATGAAAGAAACAAGAGCGTCGAAATCGAGGGTGGAGACATCCACTCCCCTCTCTCTGGCATACGATAATAAAACGGATGCCTCATACGCGTAGGCATCCCTTGTTTTCCGGCTTACCCTCTTTTCGAAAAGAAGGTAATCGGAGTACATCCTGATTATCTCGCCATCAACACTCTCAGCTGTTGTCATCTTCGTTTCTGGAGTATCTCAGTACGGCAGGAATAGAATAGTCATTAGCATTACCGCTCCTCTTTCCAAGCTGCTTCTGAAGATCCTGCCAGCGGTTAACCGTAATTGTCGCGGGATCGGTATTATTGATCTTTTCCTTCTCCTTTTCCCTCTCCCTCTCTCTTTCTTTCTCTCTTTCCCTCTCCTCGGCTTCCCTCAGACTCTCCTCACGGCTTCTCTCGGCAAAGCGTGTGCGGTAAGTTTCCGCCTCAAGGTCGAGGCTGTTCGCCTCAGGCTTCCTTTCAAAACCGGTGGCAACAACCGTCACCCTTATCCTGTCGCCGAGTGCGGGATTGTATGACTGTCCGGCAATTACGAGCACGTCATCCGCACAGTTTTCGGTTATTATCTCAACAACATCCTGATATTCCTGGATTGTGAGGTTATCCCCTCCGGCAAGGTTTACAAGAACGCTCTTAGCACCATCGATTGACGCGTTTTCCAATAAAGGATTGCTTACTGCGCACTTGGCCGCCTCGATGGCCCTGTTAGCACCCTCAGCGTAGCCAAGACCGATAAGGGCATCTCCCTTACCTTTCATGACCGTCTTAACATCAGCAAAATCGATATTTATCTCTCCAGGCTCCGTTATGAGATCGGATATTCCCTGCACCGACTGTAAAAGCGCGCTGTCGGCCATTATGAAAGCCTGCTTTATCGGAGTATTGTTATCAACGATGTTCAGCAGATGCTGATTCGGAATCAGGATGAGGGTATCAACCTGCTTTCTCAGCCTTTCAATGCCCTGCTGAGCAAGAGCGAGTTTCTTCTTTCCCTCAAATGCGAAAGGCAGTGTCACTACGGCAACTGTGAGAGCTCCGCAATTGCGTGCGACCTCGGCAACGACCGCAGCCGCCCCCGTTCCGGTTCCACCACCCATGCCGGCGGTGATGAAAACCATATCAGCATTCTCAAGCGCATCACGTATCTCATCCTTGCTCTCTATAGCGGCCTTCTCCCCGATTTCAGGCTGTCCGCCTGCACCAAGGCCTCCGGTAAGCTCCTTACCGATTGCAATCCTAGTCTGCGCGTTAGAGCGCTGAAGAGCCTGGACATCGGTGTTAAGCGCGATGAACTGGACCTTTTTCAGCCCTGCCGCAATCATGCGGTTGATGGCATTTCCTCCACCGCCTCCTACACCGACAACCTTGATTATCGTAGGAGCCGCCTGCTCTCCGGTAGTCGTGTCTTCAATGTCAAAAATATCAAAACTCATATCAACGCTCCCTTAAAACAGCTTCCCGAACAGCCCTTTAACCTTAGAGGAAAAACCACCCTTGTCTTTTCCTCTGGAGGAGTTGTGGCCTCCGCTGTCCCTGTATCTTTTTGCCTCTATCTTCACCAGTCCGAGGACCGTGGAATATTTCGGATCAATATATTGCCTGTCAAGCCCGTTTATAGCCTGCGGGAAACCAAGCCTCGTGGGGAGGCGGAAAATCTCAGCTGCAAGCTCGGTTGCACCGCTTAGAAGACTTCCTCCCCCAACCAGTACGATGCCAGCCCCGAACGGACCGTTTATATCGTGTTTCTCGAGCTCTCCCTGAAGAAGAGAGAAAATCTCAGCCATTCTGGGCTCTATCACCTTGGCAAGCTCCTTCTTCGGGAAGCGGAAGCTCGCCTTTCCCCCGACTGCCGGTGTGATTATCATCTCATCAGGGCTCACGCTCGGAGTATGGCAGGAGCCATCAGTGATCTTTATGGATTCAGCGGCAACACGCGGAAGCTGGAGCATGTAAGCTATATCCCCGGTGACGTTGTCACCCCCGAATCCGATTCCACCCACATATACTGGAGAACCCTGTACATAGCAGATCATATTCGTGGTCCCTGCTCCGATGTTGATTACAATCGCACCCATCTCCTTCTCTTCGTTCGTGAGTACGACCTCGCTATCCGCTAGTGGCTGAAGCACCATGCGCTGAACCTGCAGTCCCGCCTTCTGAACGCACTTCCTCTGATTCTGGCATATTGATGATGAGCCTAGAACAAGGAGAACCCTCGTCTCAAGACGATGACCAAGCATGTCGATCGGATCTTTGATTCCGGAGCGCGAGTCAACCTGGAAATCCTGAACCAGTGTATGAAGGATCTCCTCATCCTGTGGGATGTCACGGGCCCTTGCAATCTCTATGGACTTACGTATGTCATCACTCTTTATTTCCTGGTCCTTGCTGGTTATGCCTACCGCGCCATTGCTGGATATCCCCTCTATGTGATCCCCTCCGATGCCGAGAATCGCAGAAGAGACCTCTGTCCCGCTCTGGAGCTCAGCATCACTTATAACGCTGTTTATCGCCTTGAGTGTCTGTTCGATGTTAACAATGCTTCCAGCCTTCACCCCTTCACCGGGACGCTCGGAGATGGATTCAATCATAAGCTGCCCATCCCTAGTCACAGAAGCGATGACAGCTCTTATCGAACTTGTACCTATGTCCAGTCCTAACAAAGTCTTATCATTAGCCACTCTAATTCAACCGCCTAAGTAAAATGTTATCTTCAAGGTCGAAAACCATAGGGTCCTCACCCTCAATCTCCCTTATAGCTTCAAGGGATGAGAGAATCACGTCAGACGAGGTCGCATCATGTACTATGAGAATGAAGCTGTCATCCATTCCGTAGAGTCTGAGTTCTCCGAATCCGCGTGCTGGAGAGAGAAAATATTCCGCTCTTCCTATTAAGTTACCATTATATCCGTTTTGAGAGGAAATATCCATCAACAAAGTCAAAAGAGAGCTGAAGAGGGGCTCATCGGGATATGAGAGCACGTAGCTGAGCATCTCCTCTGTCATAAGAAGAGGGATATACCGTTTTAAAAGGGGAAATGCATCACTTTCATCAAGAGGTTCTATTCCCTCTGAGGAAAAGAAATAAAATGATTTTCCATCTGTAAGAATCATCCCATCAGAGTATTCAAGCACGACATCATAGCTCATGAAAGAGTTCGGGGAGAGGGAAACATTTCTGATATACGAAAGAGAGAGGAGCTCATCTTCCAATGATGAGAAACGCGATGAGAACCTGTTAGATCCAACAGCATGACGCGTCGCCCTTCCGATTCCCGCAACGGAAGCTGAGAACGGGTCAAGGCTGAGAGAGCGCACCTCAAAGAGGCTAAGATATGGCAGACTCATAGTGCTAAGTAAAACCGATACTGCAAATATACTAATCACGCGCTTTCTCATATCCCCTTCCTGTTATATGCATGAACCTGTAAAGAATCGCGCATTCGACGATGGTGAGAAAATAGCTGAAGCCGTCGGCACTGAAGAACGGCATGGAAATGCCGTATGAAGGTATGACTGAGGCTGCTGATAGCATGCTTAAAAGAGCCTTGAAAACTATCATGAAGGAAAATGAGAGAGAACTTATGTTTATAAACTCATCACCTGTCTTTTTGCTCCTATGTGCGCATCTGATTGCAAGAAAGAGAAAGAGGAACAGGAACAGAATGATGAACAGAGTGCCTATGAATCCCGTCTCCTCGGCTATCGAGGCATATACGTACTCATTCTCGATTCCATCAATCAGACCGAGCTTATAGTAAGATGAGCCTATTCCCTTCCCGAAAATCCCCCCTTCCGCTATCGCAGAGAGGCAGTTAGAAGCATTATGCGCATCGGGAGTGTCAAAGTAATATGGCATAAGACGTGAGAAGAACGCATTAAGATACTCAGAGGAGCTGAGGAACATGAAGCAAAGCAGCGTCACATTGAATAGACAGAAGAAAAAGATATATCGCGCTCCCATCTTCCCACTTTTAAGAGCGACAGCCATCGTAAGAAAAAAAAGAATGGAATAGCAGAAATTGTCAGAAAGCATCATCATGAGGGAGATGATGAGGCTGAGGATCAGAATGAGGATGTAAAACCATCCACGCCTCTCCTTGTCCCTTATTCTTGGAAGAATGAACGAAAGAGCAAGGACGGATGAGAACATCACAGCATCAGAACCGTTTAAATCCGGGAATCCAGAAAGAATGCTGACACCGTCCATATCGATCTTAGCTATCAGATTGATTATGAGAAGCAGGAATGAGAGAGGAAGTGCGAAATAGAAAACCCTCTCAAGCTTATGACGGGGCATGAAAAAAAGAATCACTCCCGAGACCAGAGCTATTATGCCATAAGTCACCATCTCCAGAAGATAATGATAGTGGGAATAGCCTTCGCGAATAGATGCGTCATAGCTTGCGCTGTACGCCATGATGAGGCCGAAGAGTGTGAGGACTGCTACGACACAGAAGAAGGTAAAGGGACTCAGGGAGCCGGAAAGCTCATCCCTGCTGTAATCGGTAAGAGTAAAATCATCGTAGTCCTTCTCGTATTGCTCCCTCATACACCATCCCGTAAAAGAAGAAGGAGAGCCATAGGCTTTCCTCCTTTCAATTCTCCATCTATCTTTTCTTTATCATGCTTTCAATTGCATGGGCAAGTGGCTGTTAATCATATTGCGTCTTAATCAAGCTGTGAAAGACGCAACGACATCTCATTCACAGATGAAAGGACCACCCTGTTTTCCCATTCTGCCTCGCTTTCGGCAAGACTAATGCGAACCCTCCTTTCCTCCGCGTTAAGCTCCCTCAGCGCAATCTCGTCATTCCTGATCTTAAGCTCAAGACTATGGTTGACACCAATCTGCCAAAGAGGAATGAAAAGTGAAAGGAATATGAATACGAACGCCATGATAACCAGCGTCTTTTCCCTAATGTCAAATCTGAACGTGCTCTCTCTCATATCTTCTCAACCACCCTAAGTTTCGCACTTCTGGAAGGTGCGTTCTCCTTCTCTTCTTTCTCATCTGGAATCACAGGTTTCTTTGTTATGATCCTGATAGCAGGATTCTCCTTCGCAGCCTCTTCTTTGAAAGTCCACTTGACAATCCTGTCCTCAAGGCTATGGAAAGTGATGACAGCAAGCCTGCCACCGCTTTTTAGAACCCTGATCGCTTCAAGAAGAGAAGGTTTGATCCTATCCAGTTCCCCATTAACCTCTATCCGCAAAGCCTGGAATGTTCTCGTTGCAGGGCTGATCCTTCCATAACGGTATTCTTTCGGTACTGCGTGGAAGATGATATCCTCAGCTTCCTTACTCGTCTCAATGGGCTTCTTTTCTCTATATTCCACGAATGCCCTTGCTATGCGCCTTGAATAACGCTCCTCGCCATAGCGGTAAATGAGGTCAGCAAGTTCCTCTTCCGCATACGTGTTCACAATAGTAGCGGCACTGAGAGTGGCATTCTCATTAAGACGCATATCGAGCCTCTCGTCCTTTCTGAAAGAAAACCCTCTCCTGCTCTCCTCATAGTGGAAAGTGGAAATTCCGAGATCGAAGAGAATCCTGTCGGCACTTGAGCTTTCAGCACTTTTGAGGTAATCATCGAACCATGCATTCACAGGTGTGAACCTTTCCCCGTAAATGCTCAGCCTCTCAATTGCTTTCTTCTGGATTTCCTTATCACGGTCGATACCGATGACGTGCAGACGGGGAAAGCGGGAGAGGAAAAGGTTGCTGTGTCCGCCCTCCCCCGTCGTGCAATCGATCATCACTGCTTCTTCATCCGTACTCAATGCAAGATATTCCAGCACCGGCTCATGGAGCACTGGGTAATGTAATATTTCCATCACTCGCTCCTTAGCCTATCAGCCAGACTGGAAAGACTCTCGCTCTCTTCTTCCATTGCCTTATTGTAAGTTTCAGAGTTCCAGACTTCTATAGCAAAACCCGTTCCCACCAGAGTGACCTCACTCTTTGCGAGAATCGAGTATTTCTCCCTCATGTTCTGTGGTATGTTGATCCTTCCCGAGGCATCCTGATCGATATATACGGCAGGTGCAATGAGTCTTCTAATTAAGCTGCGCTTTCCACTGTCGAACATTGCTGTATCAGAGGAAAGCACAGCCTGGGAAAACCGATCTTCGAAGTAGGAAGGAGTCATAAGCATCAAATGGTTCTCATCAAGACCGGGAAGTACGACCAGCTCCTGGGACTGTAGAGCCTGACGCATTCGAGAAGGAAGCAGTATCCTGCCCTTATCGTCAACGTTCGTACTGTAAATCCCCGTAATCATCTTCATAAGCTCACCACTTCATGGGAAATGCCACCACTTCTTGACACTAAGTTACACTACATAACTTTATTTTGCAACAATATTTTCAAATCTTTTTGTTTTCAAAGCTAATTTTCATGCTATTATAAGAAAATCAATTTTTAATATTTTCTTTTAATACAAGTAAATAATATAATATTACAAAATTATTTTAAATCTTTCAGAAATTTTGTGGGGCGTTTTCCCATGAAAAAGTTGAAAAAAAACCTCCAGAAGAAGATCTGGAGGGAAAACTCTTATTATTCATCCTTATTCTCAGGACGGAATATGTTGTAATCGATATTCGGGAATATCGCATTACGTTTCTCAGCCTTGATAAGCCATTCGGTGTTAACCGTATTCTTACACATTGATGAGTAAACGACATTGAATGATCCCAGATGGTTTCTAAGCCTTTTCTCGGCGTAAGTCACGCTCGTATTGTCATGCATGATATACGGCCAGTCGGAGCTCATCGCAAGCAGGACCTCACGGCTCGCCTGGTTGAGGAATCTACCCTTTAAAGACCCCTGGTCAGGAAAACGCTCCGTAAGCTCCTCCATTCTCTCGATAGCTTGGTGTATATGGCGGTATATCCATACGTTCGACCCGTCCAGCCATGTGTCCGAGTATCCACCGCGCCCCCATGAACAGCCGTTGATATAGAGCTTCTCACTATCAAGAGATGAGTCGCGAATACATTGCTCTGGAGATACGAGGCGGATGTTTGAGCTTTCAGAGGTCTTCCTCAAAAGCTGCTCTATAAAGCTTATTCCCTCAAACCACCTGTGTCCGAAGAGTTCGGCATCATAACAGAGGTTGAAGAGCGGATTATCGATTCCAAAGCTGGAGAGCATTATGCCCTTACGCTCGATGTGATAAAGATAGTTATCGACATGGAGCTTTATCTTCTCTTGCGCCCTTTCAGGGTCATAGGACTCCTTCATGTCGGTCTTGCCGGTGATCCGGTAATACTTATATCCCGTAAACACCCTCACATCCGGCTCATGGATATAAGGTCTTATGTAATCAAGTGGAAGATCATATCCGATATCACGATAGAACTCCCTGTAATCCACATCACAGGGGTAACCGCTGACACTATTCCAGATGAGACTTGTTATTGCCCAGTCCCTTACGAAGCCCATAACCCCGCTAGGAAGCTCAACCATCTGATAGCCGCCATATCTGCTCTTATCGCGGCTGGAAATCACAGCATGACTGGGAAGCTGGCAATACTTTATGCCATATTTGCTAAGCACCTGGTCAAGGCCTGGATAGTATCCGCACTCGGGAAGCCAGAAGCCATCAGGGTTGTAACCGAATATATCACGGAATGTGCTGATACCAAGTGAGACCTGAGCGTTAATAGCCGTAGGATATTCCCTGTAAAGGGGAAGATAGGCATGTGTGGCCGCCGTGGTCATGAGCTCAATCTTGCCGTTCTCCTTGAGACGTTTGAGAACAGGTATTATGCTCATTCCGTTCTTCTCATAAAAGTGCCAGTTCTTCTCAAGGCTGCTGAGGTACATGATAGCAAGACGCTGGGTTTCCTTATCCCCTTTCAGCCTCTGCTCCTCCTTCCTTCCAAGCTCGATATGAAGCTTCATGTAAGAAGCGAAACGCTCATTGAGCTCCTTATCGGAAAGCATCGTCAGAAGAGTTGGCGAGAAACAGAACGTGATTCTGAAATTAAGACCTTCCTCATCTAGGCGATCAAGAAGAGAGAGCATCGGTATATAGCTCTCATTGAGGCTCTCAAACAGCCAGTCCTCTTCGAGGAATCTTGGATATTCAAGATGCCTGACATATGGCAGATGTGCATGAAGAATCAGATTAATCCTGTTTACATTACCCATTCCTGTTCTCCTCTGCGTATGCCAGAATCTCATCTACGAGTGGACTTTCCGCAAGTACGCCTTCCTTAGATGTCAAAAGGGAAAGATAGATTTTGAAAAGATTATCATTCTCAGCTATCTCATCGGGATGTTCAAGCCAATAGGACTCGATAAGAGAAAGGCTTGCAGAGTGTGCCAGCTCGAGATCCTCGCCCTCAGAATCGACGATGAGTGATACATGGCAATTGCCGCCATGATCAGGAAGACTGACCGTCCACTCCCTGTCCTCAAGAGAGACAGGAATATCGAAACTCTCGCTCTTATCCCCTTTTGTAACAGAGACTCTCAGGCGAAGCTCGCTTTTACCCATGCTCTCTAGTCTTGCCAGGTCCTGAGGTGAGATGCTCCAATAGCAGTATGCCCAGTTGGGATTCTTATATAGAAGATGTATTTCGGTACAGGGATAGCTCTCCGGAAGTTCCTCAACTCCGGGAAGCTCGACGACATCCTTGTCTATCTCCCTGTAATCTGTAATCCCATACAGGAAACGCCTGTTTACATCGGCATTATCTGCAACATCGTCATCCTCTTCGTAGATTTCACGCAGCACCTGAATCAGATCATCACGATCAAGAGTGGCATATTCCTCTATACCCTCCCTCTCCGCGATATTCCTAAGCTCCTGCGTTGATAACGAATCAATCTTAATTAAAATCATGTACAGTCCCTTTGCTAAAGATAAATTTACCGAAATAAAGAGGCTTTAGTCAAGTTTGACACCAAAATGCAACATAATTATGGGCAAAAGTCTAAAAAAAACTAGCACATAGGTACATTTATGGTAGAATCTGATAGAAATGAACCACAAGAAAGAAAAAACGGAGCTATGCCTTCACGCCCATTTCTTCCAGCCACAGAGGGAGAATCCACTGACAGGCATAATCGGAAGACAGGAATCAGCCTATCCGTACCTTAATTGGAACGAGAAAATATATAACGACTGCTACAGTGCGAACGCACACTCAAGATATCTGAACGAATACGGGAAGATACTGAGTATCACAAACAACTACGAGAATATTTCATTCGATTTTGGACCTACACTTCTTAATTGGATTGAGAAATACCACAGGTCGACATATGAGCTTATTCTTGATGCGGACAGACTCTCTCGCGAGAAGCTTGGCCATGGGAATGCTATTGCTCACCCATTCAATCACACGTTCCTCGCCATGGAGAGTGCAGAGGATCAGAAAATACAGATAGACTGGGGAATAACCGATTTCGAGGCACGCTTCAAAAGGGATCCCGAGGGCATGTGGCTTCCTGAGACTGCCATAAACCCTGATTTAATAGACAGTGTCGCATCTTTCGGAATCAAATTCGTAATACTATCCCCGAGGCAGTGCAAAAAAATCGGAGGCTCCAGTTTCAAGGACGGAATAAACGTCCCAACCGACAGGCCATTTATCATAGAAGGGAGAAAGGGAAGTCAGCTCGCATGCTTCTTCTATAACCAGAAGATAGCGAATGACATATCTTTCAACCACATATTAACCAGTGCCGACAACCTTTATAAGGATCTACTTGATGAGAAGGAATTGGGACTTTCATTCATCCAGAGTGCGACGGATGGGGAGATTTATGGACATTACGAGCCCTATGCGGACATGGCACTCTCCGCTCTGATAAAGAAAGTCAAGGAAAGGGATGATTTCATATTCACCAATTACGCATCCTATCTTGAGAGGCATGAAGCTAAGGAAACAGCAGAGCTTTTCCTCGGCTCTGATGGCCTAGGCTCTTCATGGTCGGCTGTGGACGGCCTTGAAAGATGGTACAAGAAGATTGAACAGGACAAGGTTGATCCTGAGACGCTGACGATGTGGAGAATGGGGCTCAGAACAGCTCTTAACAGGCTTCTGATAAAAGAAAAGGAAGTCTACAACAAGGAGACGGAAAGAATCTTCTCAGGTGCCATGTCGGCAAATGAGCTGCTCCATCTTGCCTCAAAGACCATAACGAGGCATGAAGGGATGGAAAGCTTTCTGAAAAGGCTTCACTCGAGCTATGAGTTCCCATCCTCCTATGACAGGAACGTTGCAGAGATCATAACGGCTATGATGATGAACCGTTTCAGCCTCACATCCTCCGGTTTCTTCTTTACAGACATATCGGAAATCGATCCACGGCAGAACATCCGTTATGCCCTCTACTCCATCCAGCTGCTGCAACCGTACTGTAACGGGGACCTATTACAGCCATTCCTATCAGATCTGAGGAAAGTGAAAAGCATAAATCCTGGATACCGTGATGCGATGGATATCGCATGTAGCGAACTCAAAGGTATGAAAGGCGATACGGAGGCCGCTCTGGCATTCTATCTTAACTTCTCTTTCGCACGTGGCATTGACGTGCTTGAGAAATACGGGAAATTCAATCTTACCTCTTTTGAGAGGATCAACGATAACACGTGCCGCATAACTATAACCGACAGAAGACTGCTAATAGACTACACTTATGACATCATTTCCTTATCTACGATCGAATGGGGCATAGATCTGTATCTTTCCGCCAGAATGGAGGGCGATACGATTTCAAGGCATTACAGGATATTCAGCAAGGATATTCCAGAGTACCTTTCCATGCTCACATCAAAGTGGATAGATGCCAAGCTTAACGAAGTGACATATGGCGAACTGGACAGCCTTATAAGGAATCTGTATAACTACTCGCTTCTGGCAAAGAATAACAACTATCTACCACTGCTTGCCGAGACAAGGGAGAACCTTGGACTGGCACTCAAGATAATAAAGAGTTCATTTGCGATGAGCATGAGAAACGAGATGGACAGCACAATGCGAATAAAGCTGGATACCCTCATAGAATTTGTAACCAAGAGCGGCGGGGAGGATGAAAGGAGAACACTTAGCGATCTTTTCTCCTCATACATGGATGCCATGGCTGAGAGGATCCATACTGAGGGGCTCAGAAGAGAGAGTGCAAGAAACATGATAGGAGCTCTCCGTCTCGTGAGAAGAAACGGATACGAGCCTGATACTACGACGGCTCAGAACGAGTGCTACCCATATTATGCGGGGCATAAGGAGATCGATCCTGCGATAACGGAGGAGCACAAAGAGGATATCTACAGGGAGCTAAACTTCAATTAAGCTCCTTGCATGGCGTAGCGATATATCAGAATCATCACCGGAGAGAAGGCGTGCGATTTCCGCAACCTTCTTTTCCCCTTCGATGTAATCCAGATGGCTTACAGTCCTTCCCTTTTCCTCGCTCTTATGAACGAGTATATGGTTATCCGCTTTGCTTGCAATCTGTGCAAGATGCGTTATTGCGATAATCTGATGCCTCTTTGAAAGCTCCTTCATGACAGATGCAACATTGCTTGCCGCATGACCGCTGATACCGCTGTCGATTTCATCGAAAATGAGGGTTTCGACATCATCACTGTCAAGGAAATTGCTTTTTATCGCAAGCATTATCCTCGACAGCTCTCCCCCTGAGGCTGCATCTTCGACAGGGCTCATCCTCTCACCCCTGTTAGGTGCGATAAGAAATGACACATTATCAAAGCCTTTTGCCCCAAGAGATGTCTTTTCAAGTTCTATTCTGAATTCCGCACTTTCCATGCTGAGCTTCTTTAGTGTTGACGTGATATCCCGTCCAAGCTTCTCCGCCCTTTTATGACGAAGCATATGAAGAGCCTCCGCCTTTTCAAGGCACTCCACTCTTTTCTTTTCTATAGCCTTATCCAGACGATCCAGGCTTATCGCCTCCCCTTCCGCCTCATCCAGCATAAGCCTAATCTCATCCCGTTTCGCAATCGCAGCTTCGATGCTTCCTCCATATTTTTTCCTGATTCTCTGAAGAGTTGCGAGTCTTGAGTTCATATCCTCAAGCTCATAAGGGTCGAATGAATATGATGAAAGCTGAGCCGATATGCTCTGTAGAAGATCATCGGTCTCTATGCTGGAGGATTCCATGCGCTGATAGTACTCATCAAGACTCTCATCCTTGCCCTTTGCCTTAAAAAGGGCACTGAGAGCCGCAGAAAGTGACCTAGATGCGTTATCGAGCCCCTCCTTCACGGCCTCGAGGTTTTCAACTATGTATTCACTACTCGAGGCAACCTCAAGCTTAGCCTTGATCTCATCATCCTCACCTTCCATGAGTTCGGCTTTATCAAGCTCATCAAGGCAGTACTCCAGGTAGGACCGGTCCTCCTCCACTTTCCGCATCCTTTCAAGGCTCGCTTTTCTCTCCTCAACTAATGATAAATACTCCTCATATGACGCCTCATATGCTGAAAGGGATGCTGCTATCTCCTTTGAAGAGTCGAGCAAAGCTAACTGCCTGTCTTTTCGCACAAGACTAAGTGCGGAATTCTGTCCCGTGATATCCAC
Organism: uncultured Spirochaetaceae bacterium; assembly: GCA_944389025.1. Classification (GTDB taxonomy): domain Bacteria; phylum Spirochaetota; class Spirochaetia; order Sphaerochaetales; family Sphaerochaetaceae; genus Ornithospirochaeta. Next base: position 2,542 of record CALXKU010000011.1, on the reverse strand, counting down.
AAGCATACGCCCTATTTCCTGAGCCTCGGCTATTGTCAGATTGACACCGTTGAGAGAGTAGAAGCTCCTGCCATTGCTCCTGATCTGGCGACGGATTATAATCCTGCCATCATCAGAATCTATTCCCTTATCATCAAGCAGTGCGATGAGGCTCTTACGATTGGTTCTGAATACCGCTTCGAGTTCGGCCTTGCTCTCTCCGGCTCTTATCTCATCCTTATCGGCTTTAGAACCAAGAATAAGGGAGATCGCACCAAGAACGATCGACTTTCCGGAACCGGTTTCCCCAGTTAAAACGGTCATCCCATCATAGAAATCCAGATTTATGGTTGGAATCAGGACGAAATTATTTATTTTCAGGCTCTCAAGCATGCATCTCTCCCGACCAGTTGAGTTTGTCGCGTATGACCTCTATGTAGTTTCTCTTATGAGTGAGTACTAAAAGTGCCTTACTCCTTGATTTCTCTATATTGATCTCATCCCCTTCCTTGAGATCTATCGAGAGCTGTCCATCCACGGAAAGTACGACATCCGTCCTCTGCCCTTCCATGACCTTTATCGTACAGCGTGTCTCGCTTCCCGTAACAAGAGGACGGTTGGAAAGGGTGAATGGGCAGATCGGGGTTATGATGAATGCTGAGATATCCGACATTAGAATCGGACCTCCTGCGGCAAGGCTGTACCCGGTTGAGCCCGTAGGAGTGGCAACAATAAGGCCATCGGCCTTGAAAAGACCGGCATAGGTGTTGTCGAGATCAAGCTCGAGCTTAACGACCTTGCTTATTCCGCCAGAAGCGATCGTAGCCTCGTTTAGCGCATAGGAAGAGAAGATTTTCTTCTTACCTCTCGTAACGGAGACTTTCAGCATCAGACGGCGGGACAGATTATCTCCAGTACTTACGAAACGCTCGAAGGCCTCCTTCCACTCATCTTTTCCTACCTCCGTGATATATCCGAAAGAACCGAGGTTGACAGGAAGTATTGGAAGACCGAGCTCATGCACCTTCCTGGCAACATAAAGAACCGTCCCATCCCCTCCGAGGGAGACTACGAAATCGGTAGAGTAAGGTATGCTGATATCATCATCAGTGCTCATCGTCATGACAGAGGAATGTCTGATGGAGAGACTGTCGAAATAAGCCTCCATATCCCTTGCAAGCACTGCCGATTCCTTCTTGCTTCCATTCGATATTATCAGAATCTCCTGCGGTTTCAATACACATCTCCCTAATCGACGTAATATGGAATAATATTAACACCAATGTGCGATAATTTCATCCGATATGACGCAATACTTTCTCTATCGTATCCACATCAGTACTACGTAGGAACGGATATAACGGGAATGAGAGGCAGCGGGCGATCGGGCCTACCGCATTCGGATATCGCTCATATTTTTCTTGGAAACGGTTTCCCACGCTCTGCGAGAAAGATCTCCGGACCTCTATACCGCATTTCTCCGCAAATGCAACTGCTTCGTCAAGCCTTGTCTCTATCATCACGGGGAATGTGAAACCGTTCGGATTGAAATTGATGTTACCGCTCAGGAACGATTTCCCCTCACCTTTCTGAAGACTCTGCTGGAAGGCCTTGAAAATCTCACGTCTACGTTCTATCGTGCTATCAATCTTGACAAGCTGAACTATCCCGAGTGAGGCGTTCATATCCGGAAGATCGTTATATCTCCTTGTCCTCTCAGCCTCCTTCTTTAGAGCATCGATGTACTCATCCTTCCTGCTTACGGCAATGGCACCACCCCCGGTGGATATGATTCCATCCTCCTCGAAAGAACAGAGCACGATATCCCCAAGCATTCCAGCCTTGAGAGTTCCGAATTCCGAGCAAAGAGACTCTGTCACATCTTCTATCAGAGGAATTCCCAGCTCCTTTAACGGTTCAATCTCCTTATACATGCTACCAAGAGGAAGAAAGGCAATGAGAGCCTTCACATGATTAGACTCAATTCCACTCTGCACATCATCAAGCTTAGGAAGTCCGAACTCATCCACATCGGTGAAATAGAGATCATAGCCCATCTTCTTTAAAACAATTTCATATATCTTTGGTGTAAAGAGAGAAAGTGCAATGGTAGCACCCTCTTCGAGTTTTAAAGCGGATACGGAGTAACTTATAACATCCGTAAGGGAACGGAGCGCAATTCCGTCCTTAGCTCCCAAAAAAGCAGAGAAAAGCTTAACAAATTCCCTCTTCTTTTCCCCTGGTCCAATCTTCTCATCAACCATGGTCTGAAGAACGGCATCCATATCTTTTCTAGTTAAAGTTGGTTTCGTATATCTGATACTTATAGCAGCCATGAAGTTAATATAGCATAATAAAGCCAATGTCTCCATTATAATGAAATAAATAAAAATAATCGGAAAACACAATTAAAATAAATTATAATCATATAAATTTTATATATGATTTAGAGAAAACGATAAAACAATAATACTGTAATAATAAATAAAAAAAGCCCATATAGGGCGAAAAAAAAGACCTGGCAGCTACCTACTCTCCCACGGACGGGCCGCAGTACCATCGG
>CALXKU010000010.1 GCA_944389025.1 uncultured Spirochaetaceae bacterium | reverse complement strand
AAGAATGCAGGAAACGGCCAACAAATGGCCGTTCCAAACGTATTTTTCTATAGTCCTATGAATTCAGGTTCTTTTATAAATTGAAATGCAGCTTTAAAGATATCCACTTTTTATAGCAGAATTACTCATTGAGTAGTTATGGAAAATAAAAGAATTATTTCGATATTAACAAAATATACATACCATTTTAGACGTATTTTATACTCTTCCAGATTGCCCAAAACAGTAAATGACCTTATTATCAGAAATAAGATTATGGCAATGATAAGGAGCAGGAAATGAAAAAGATTATTTGTGCTTTGCTTATTCTTCTTACTGTGACATTCACAGCTTCAGCCGCAACTGAAGTCGCACTCTCTTTTGGAGCATCCACGAACCAGTTCTCACTGAATCTGAATGCCAATGAGAATAACACCAGCTTTGAAGCAGACGTATCGCTCAACGCAGAGGCTGATGTAATCCTCAACAGGGGAAATGGTTTCTATGTAAACCTTGGTCTCATTGAGAAAAGCAACATCTGGATTGGAGCAGGATATGCTTATACAACACCTGTTGGCAACTTCGACATGATGCTTACTGTCGGTCCTCACTTCTTCATCCAGGGCAACAGGACAACATTCGGAGCGGATGTTAAGACGATGTTCATGGCTTACTTCTCAGGAGTAGATGGCATGTATGCAGCATTCGGAGCAAAGGTCAACATGGACTTCGTAGAGTTCGGAAACAATACGAGAGGTTTCTTCGACATGACGCTTCTCATTCCTGAACTTGCTATCGGATACAAGTTCTAATAGAGTCTTAACTCCACTTGAACGGCCTTATGGGATAGGCATCGGAGACTTTTGAAAAGAGCTCTTCGCTATCATCGGGAAGACGGACTTCCTCATCCCTGAGGCCGTATATTTTTATCACATTACGACCAAAGAGATCCAAAAGCCTTTCTCTCGAAACCCCATCTTCTTTCAGCTTATGATAAAGCAGCAGCATCCCTGAAAAACACGGTATTCCGCTGGCCCCTTTCCTCTTATCATCAAGGGTGTGAGGGGCATGATCGCTTTCAACGTTATCTATCACACCGCTTTTAAGAGCTTCGTAGATGAAAAGCCTGTCATTCTCAGATCTGAGTGGCGGATTCATCTTAAGCCCTCTTTCCATATCATGCGCGTCCAGGCTGCTTAAAAGCGCATGATGGGGAGTGGCCCCCATGCTTACCGAGAGGCCTCTCTCCTTAGCCTGAACGACCTCTTTTACGGCATCGGCTGTGGAGATGTGACAGATATGGAGGTGTCCTGGGAATTTTTCCTCCTCGCAAAACCTTATAATATCGCGAACGGACTCCGTTTCACTTATCGCGGGACGTGCAGAGGAATGGCTTGAGTAATCGAGAGGGTCTTCAAGGCTCATGTCATTAAGGCTCTCCTTCTCCGCATGCACCGCAAGCACACCCTTATAGCTCAACTCACAAAGAGTTCTTATCACTTTGCGCTGAGACTCTATTTCCGTAATTCCCATATTTCCGGTGCTATGGGAGAGGAACATCTTAAGTCCGATTACAAGGGGAAAGAGCTCTGAGTGAAGGGCTACCATCGCCCTTATCTGCTCATCATCGCTCGTAAGCCCCGCATAAAGTGAGTAGGAGGAGCCGATTTTCTCAGCCTCCTCAGTGCCAAGGGAAAGACGGGAAAGGATGCTTTCCCTGTCAATGAGAGGCGGATTCGTATTGGGCATATCGAAAACCCTGTCGATTCCAGCCTCTTTTGCTACCTTAAGGCCATGGGAGACGCTCTCCTTATCCTTCTGATTCCAGTCCCTTAAATGCACGTGAGGATCTATCACATCAAATCTCCAGATTGTTATCAACTATGTAGCTGTAAGGAAGGAATGTTCCCTCCTTGCATGTAAGCTTATCACCGCATACGCACTCTCCGCAGAGTCCGATACCGCACATAGTGTTCTTCTCAAGGCTTATCATGATACGCTTTATATCAAGGCCATAGGAAGAAAGCATCTCGGCAGCCTTTCTCATCATCACCGAAGGTCCTACGATATATGCTGCAGTATCACCGGCGACGTCATCTTTCGTAATTGAATCAAGAACCCTGCCAGGCTTTCCGTCATCAGCTATCACAGTATAGCGTCCGAACGCCTCAAGCTCATCCTGCATAAGTCCCTTCTGTCCCTTCTCCAGAGATGGGACACCTACCCTGATATCCATCACTGTGCCTTCCCTATTAAGCTTCTCTGCAAGAAGGTTCAGAACGACCGTTCCCGTTCCACCTCCTATGAGGAGGGCACGCTTCGTTCTCGGGTTCTCAATCTCCTTTCCCGACAGTCCCCTCGTATACACAGCATCTCCCTTAGCAAGCTGGCTAAGTGCCTTTGTAAAAGGACCGCGGATTTTTATGATGAAAGTAAGCGGATCGTTCTTCGCAACAGAGAAAGGTCTCTCCCCTGCCTCGGAGAAGAAAAGGAAGCAGAACTCGCCCGCCTTGCAATTCCCTTTTCCGCTAAGGGTGAGTATGAAAGTATCCTCAGAGTACATCGTCTTATCAAGGATGACATGCTTCTCGTACTCCATAGCGCTATGATCATTTGAGAGATACCGCCCTGCATCCTTGCCACTCTTGACGGCATCAAAATAGGACGCCCAGTCCGCCATATCCACACGGGAGATTGCAGAGCCGATTCCGACGCTGTCAGCTCCTGCCTCAATCATGGCTTTAGCATCCTCTGCCGTGCTGACTCCTCCCATTCCGAGGATTATCGGCTCATCTCCGATCTCGTCCCTTATCTGCCTGATGCACTCAAGGGCGCGCTCTTTTACCCATTCCCCGCTGGCTCCACCTTTTCCTCCAAGCTTATTGAAAAGGATCGGCTTGCCATCAATGTAGTATTCCTTAGGGCCTACGGTGTTGATTGCGGCGATAGCATCAGCCCCACTCTCGATTGCGATTTTAGCTATCATCCCGATATCATCGACATTCGGAGTAAGCTTTGCAACAAGGAGGCTCTTTCTCTCAGGATATGCCGCGCATATTCTCGCGATGTACTCCCTTACAAGCTCCGGGTCGCTTCCGATCGAGGCACCATAGCCCTTGGCGGCATGTGGGCACGAGAGATTAAGCTCGATAAGGTCTGCAACAGGATCGAACTTCTTAACAAGGGTGACGAAATCCTCGACGCTGTTTGCTGAGACTGAGACATTGAGAAGAGCTCTCAGCCCTTCTTTCCTAAGTGTCTCAAGCTCAGGGTACGCTTTCTCCATTCCAGGATTCCTCAGTCCTACGGAATTTCCGAAATCACCAAGTTTAGGGCTTGTGATTACAGGCATATTGTTTCCATCGTTAGGACGCGTCTGAAAGCTCTTCGTAGTTATTATGTCAACAGAAGGAATCTTCTTATCGAAAAGTCTAATGAGCTCGCTCTTCGTCGTAGCAACCCCTGAGACTGTGGAAAGAATGACTTCCCCCCTCTTATGATTTAAATGGAGAAGCTCGTAAGCCCTGTTCATTAAAGTGATGCCTCCCTTATGAGTGCTCTTATGCTGGATATGCACATGTCAAGCCATCCGCTTGGTGCATCACCTTTCTTCCATGGATGTGTAAGTCCGCTGGATGAGTTGATTCTCGCAAGCCTCTTATCATAAGAGACATCAGCCATGGCAGACATGACATCGCTTGCGCTTCCTCCCTGACTTCCAACACCTGGGATGAGCATGGGAATCTCCTTACCTGAGAAATATTTCGCGATATCCGCAAACTCCCTCATGTTCGTGGCCCCTACTACAGCGCCTGTTCCCTTATGCTGCTCTGCCCAGATTACAATCGCATGGCTTACCGCGATGTAAAGAGGATAGACATCATGCTCATCGACCGAGTCTAGCATGCTCCTGTTCTGAATCTCAGCGCTTCCCGGGTTGCTCGTACGGTTAAGGACATACATTCCCTTACCCTCGAACGCGAAGGGAAGAACGCTGTCGCTTCCCATGTACGGGGAGACTGTCACAGCATCCGCCTTCCAGGAATCAAACGCCTCTTTCGCATAGTTTCCACTGCTTCTCGCGATGTCCCCCCTCTTGCTGTCAAGAATCACAGGAATGCCAGGGAAATAGCTCTCAAGAGCATCCATCACATGAGCAAGAGCAATTGAGCCATCAAATTTACCTTCTCTAGGCCTGTCAAGTGCGGCATAGTAGCCCAGATTCGGTTTGAAAGCCGCAGGAGAAAGCTTTTCGTCCACCATCTTTGAAAAGAGCGTGTCAAAATACTTCGTAATACGCTCAGCAACATCAAGTTCCTTGAAAGGAAGCACATCCACAATCGGATCAAGGCCCATGCAGATGTTGTTTCCACTCTTCTCAGCACTCTCTATAAGTATGTCGATATAACTCATGCTCACTCCTTTGCAAAGCCTCTTTTCTCTCCCCATCCGAACGGGTCCGCTCTCCATTCTCTCAGCGCAGCTGCCTCCTCAGCGTTGATATATCCCGTCTCCTCGGCAATTTTTACCATCAGATCGTATGAGAGAATCGTATGATAGCAGCATGATGGCTTGAGGGCATCAAATGCGTCATAGCTCGCCTGAAGACCGTATGTGAATATTCCGAGGCAGGTATCGCATACGCCGTTCGCACCCCTTATGGCCTCTACGGCCTTTATTGATGAGGAGCCGGTACTGATAAGATCCTCGATAAGCAGAACAGATGCACCATTATAGCTTCCATCCCTTCCAAGGCCCTCTATCTGATGTCCCAGTCCATGGTCTTTGTTCGAAGAGCGCACATAGCTAAGGCTCTTATTCAGACGGTCCGCAAGGCTCGTGGCATGAGGGATTCCCGCAGTTGCCGTTCCTGCGATGTTGTCGACTTTCAGGGAAAGGGATTCTACCATGTCCGAGAAGGCATCGCAGATCAGTGCCCTGTAGGCACTTGATGAGAGAAACTGCCTGTTGTCGTTGTAGATTGGCATCCTGTATCCACTTGCCCATCTGAAAGGCTCAGATACGTTAAGTCTTATAGCACCAAGCTCAAGAGCCGCCTTTGCAAGCTGGCTTCCGTAGTAATTCTGGATATCATTAAGTGTTTTCATAGCGTTTCCCATTATAACATAGATTATCTTTTGTTCCAAATTTCCTTGAACGAGTGAACCTTGCCGCAGTATGCGCAGCAGTATCCGCCGTCGTTAGTCCTGTAGAACTTTGATGCAACCCCTTCCTTGTTTCCAGGATTGGATATGCACGCCTCGTTCTTGCATGACATGTCCTCGAAGTTATAAATGCGCGGTGGCATATGAGTCCTGAACTTCCTCTCAACCTTACCATCCCTTATGATGTTGAGGGTACAGTGCGGGGCAACTGCTGCAAGACGCTTGAGATCCTTTCTCGAAAGGTCCATGACACCAGGGCGGAATATGATCCCCTTGAACTTGCCATCGCTTCCCTGGCTGATCCACTCTCCACCACGGGTGTTATCAAGTCCGATAACCGATGAAATCAGACGGATATGATTCCTTATCTCCTCAGGGCTGTCTCCCTTGCAGATATGGTCGATTACGATCCCGTTTTTAATCGGACGAACACCTTCAGAGATGTTCTTCTCCTTATCCTTATGCACCGGTTCAACCTCGACTATGTACTCCTCGCTCTTATAATCAACCGCTTTTGCACTCATTCCATCGAAATCATCACCTATTTTTCCTGCAATGAGAGAGAGAAGGATTATACGGCAGTACATTCCGTTTATCGCCTGCTCCTCCCAGCCATTGAGCTCGGTCTTATCGAGGAATGTCGGAATTGTCGGATGCTCCTTATGGCGAGGCAGCGGATGATAGAACTTCGTATTCTCCTTAAGGCGTGGCATGAACTCACGGCGGAATGTGATGGCCTCTCTGAGCTCTGCCTCCTTTTTAAGGATGCGCTCTCCCATTCTCTCAAGCTGAGGGCGTGTAAAATACCAGAGCGTCGCGATATCCCCATTATCGAGGTAGTTCTCGATTGAGGGGAAGATGTTAACCTTGAAGCCGTTTTCCTTCATGATCTCGATATAGTTATCGGGCATCATCAGCTCCTGAGGAGCAATCAGATCAACCGTGACCTTATCGAAAATCTTGAGACCGTTTGCCTTAGAGTGCACAGTCCTTCCATGGTATAGGTCCCCAACGAGGGCAAGATGGATCTCCGAGAAATCCATGTTCAATCTTTCAAGGAATGAGAACTCATCGAGAAGCTCCTGTGTTGGATGCTCATGCTTTCCGTCTCCCGCATTGATGAAAGCCGGCTTATATGGCAGACGGTTGCGCTCGGCGTACTCAGCACCCTCTTCGCTCAGCCATTTTGTAAGCCCCTCAACCTTGCTTCTTACGATGAATATCCTGTTGGAATATCCTGAGAGCATGTTGAACGTATCGGCATAGCTTTCACCCTTGTTTATGCTGGATGAGTCGCAAAGGAGCTCTGAGACCTTGGCATGATGGAACTTGGCAGCGTTCCTGAAACTCTCCTTGGTCCTTGTGCTGTCCTCGAGAAAAACCTCGTAAATACCGAAATCCGGATCCTCGATCCTGAATGAATCCATGACAGCCTTATCGTTATTCAAGATCGCCTTCTTAAGCTCTGCTGTCTTTCTGAAGAAATACCTTCTCTCATCGATTGAGAAATCCTCGATTACGCAGAGACTCCTACCTTTAAATACGTTTGACATCTTGCCTCCAAAAAAAATGCGGCTCATAAAACAGAGCCGCGAAACTTGCATTCAAAAGAGGAAATAGAAACGCCTGGGATCGTAGTGAAATATCCATCTAGGCAAAATCTCTTTTCCATATCTTATGAGAGAATAATACAAAAGGCCTTTCTCGTCTACTCCTTTTTGCCTTTTGCATTCTCATCACCCTCAATAGCACTGAGGTAATCTTCGAACGTCTTGAGAACATCCTTCGTACTGAACGCACCGCTATCCCTGTTTTTTGCTACCGCATCCTCATCGCCAAAACCATTCGGGAATGTAAGAGGAGCCTCCGTCCAGAGAGCAGAAGCATGCCTATGCTCCCTTTCCTTAAGCTGTCTGCGGTATATTTTGGCATACTGGTTCTTCTTTCTGACATAGGTGTTCCTGATCTCATCACGTTCCTTCTTACTGTTCTTTGAAAGCCCATAGCCATAACCGTACGAGCCCTTTGCCCCGATGCTGGTAGATGAAAGCGAAAGGCCGTTGAGACAGACTCCAATTATATTCGCACCCAATTCCTTAAGATCATGCACCATCATCTTCAAGTCATCGGATGTGGAAACTCCGGCTCTCGCTATGATAAGCACCTCAGGAGCAACCCGTGCGATCGTAAGGAGCTCTGATGCGTATGAAAGCGGTGGAGCGTCAAAGAATATGTAGTCATAGTGGCTCTTCACCTCGGATATGAACTTCTCAATGCTGAATGTCTGAATCACGATTGAAGGAACAACGACAGGAGTTCCTACTCCGATTATATTCAGATTCGGAAGCTCTTCGAAAGGAGTCCTTATGACATCGGATGGTCTCACATCTCCGCTAAGGACATCAACGATTCCCTTCTCAGCATGCTTGACCTGGAACACGTTCTCTACAGCAGGCATCCTTAGATCCATGTCCACAATGAGTATCCTCTTGCCGTTGAGAGCCAAGGCATATGCGATATTCGCAATCGTAGTACTCTTGCCATCGGTCTTTCCGGGAGAGCAGACGGTGATGAAATGCGAGCCGAGCTTCTTTCCATAGATCATCGATGAGGCTATCTGCTTATAGCGCTCCGATATGAAAGACATAGGATTGAGATTGAGTGCGATTCCCCTCCTCGTCTCCTTTTTTCCCGACGGTTTTAAGAGAGGAATCCATCCAAGCACAGGGATATCCTCATCAAGGGCCTTCTCAAGGTCCTCCCTCGTCATGATCCTCTTATCTGTAAGTCCAAGGATCACAGAGATTCCGACTCCGATGAATATACCTAAAAAGCCGCCAATAAGTAGCGTCTTAGCCGTCGACGGGCTGACCGGTTCCAGAGGCAGGACCGCAACATCGATGCGGGTAACATTATCAGTAATGCTCGCCTCGAGCAGCGAAGTCTCGCTCTGCGCCTGACGCAAAAAGAGCACGAGCTGCTGATAAATCTCGACATTGCTCTCCAGCTCCATCTGCTGTCTCTGCAGCTCAGGAACCTTCTCTAGCTCGATGTCTATATCACCAAGCATGTTATCGATGACACCTATCTGCCTCTCGCCAAGTGCGAGCTGCAGATAATGCTGCACGTAATCGAGAGCATCCATGTTGGAAAGGATGTCGGTAATCTGGGAAGCCAGGTAGTTCTCAAGCTCAGTCTGAGAGGATTCCATCATCTGGATGAGTGCGTAATACCTGGACTGCTGGGAAGCGCTTAGCACGGAGATCTGGCTGTTTGAAGTGCTTGAGAGGATATCGTAAAGGACGGACTCGCTATACCATGTGATGATGTTCTCAGTCGTTCCTATGACCTGGCCCTCACGTCCGAAAGCCTCCCTTCTTTCCTTAAGCTCCGGATACCTTGCCTCATAAGAGGAGAGTGCTCTTCCCGCCTCCTCAACCTCGTGCCTTAGAGGCTCCCTCACCATTGTCAGATAGCTCATCTGATGAAGAAGTATCTGATTTTCTTCACTTAGCTGTAAAAGGCTGTTCTCCCTCTGGAATTCGCTTAAGGCAAGGGTTGCCTCCCTCAAAGCATCCTCGACAGATGGGATTTCCGCTGTTATGAAACTCAGCTGGCTTGATGCGCTGTTCCTGGTAATACCGGTAAGCACCTCAGAATAGCTGTCTGCAAGGGCGTTACAGAAATCGCGGGCGAACTCAGGGCTCTGGTTCTGCACAGTAATCTTAAGATACGCGGTATCCGCAACAGCCTCGACGGAGACCATCTCAATCAGACTCTCATAATCAAGAGGCTCTTCAAAATCGGAATATCTTATTCCATCGGCAGTCGTATAAGAGCTCAGATCAAGCTTTCTAAGAGCGTTGTCATACGTGCTCCTGCTGTTGAGAATCTCAAGCTCCGTGGATATGTTGCCCCCAGAGGAAAATCCAGCTTCAAAAAGGGAGGATATGCCGGTATCGCTAAGCGGCTCAACCATCATCGATGCCGTCGCCTCGTAGGTCGGAACGGTTATGAAAAGGTAGAGCACGGCAATGGCTACACAGACTATGAAGGAGACTACCGTGATCCAGAATCTGGAGAACACGCTCTTTATTAAATCGGCAATATCGATTTCCATCTCTTCGTTTTTAACGTTTTCGCTCATAGTCCCCTCAAATATTCGGCCAGGTCGCAAGGTTTGCGCTTATAGTCACAATTGATGCGATAAGGCCAACCACGCTCGTCACGATTCCTATCACCGCCACGGTGCTGGCAACCTGGCTGGAAAGATCATCGCGTTCAACGGTTATCGTCGTCTCAGGTTCAAGCGGATCGCTGAGGCTGTAAATCCTTCCATCCTCCCCTTTTATCTCAAGGCCGTCCGTACCCTTGCTGTTCTCGCTGTAACCACCGGCAAGATTTATGTAGTAATCGGCACTTCGCCCTGGAACATAACCGTAAACTCCGGGATTGACAACACCGCCGATTACAGACACGAGCATCTGATTGAACGGTATGTAGAACCTGTCAGAGCTTTTAAGGGTGAGTTCCCCGCTCTCAGCACCGTTATAAAGAATCTCGTTGAAATCAAGCATCAGCGTCTCTCCATCCCTCACAAGATATGCTCCAGAAAGGTTTGAAGAGGGTGTGAAATAGCCGCTCATCGCAGAGAGCATGTCATAAACCGTCTCCCCATCGACAAAACGGTAGTAGTATGTCTCACTCCTGTCCCCCTGTATCATGCTGTTACTGGATGAAGAGGCAAGAGCCCCTTCTATGGAGACGGAGCCAAGGCTGTCGGATACGGGCTCTACATATACAATGTCCCCATCTTTAAGCTCAAAATCCTCCGCAACCGGTACGCTCATAGTCTCATAGTATCCGTTGCCACGGGAGCGCTGGATCGTCACGGTATCCGAGGCGTAGGCATCAAGGCCCATGGCATAATATGAAATGAGGGCAGAAAGATTCTCTCCTTCAAGCAGCTGGTATGTTCCCTTATCGTTGACTGCACCGGAGATGGTAACAGCCCTGTCCTTCTTATGAAGAGTTATCACATCACCCGGCTGAAGACGCGGATTGTTACTGCTTTCCCCCCTCCTCATTCCAAGGTACGGATCATAGCTTCTCTCCGTTCCATCCGCGCTTTTGATTGTGACAAGCCTGCTTGAGGCGGTAGCGGCACCGTAATATAGCACGTCAGAGAGAAATGAGTTGCCATTTACCCTGATAGAGCGGGAAGAAGTCACCTCTCCGTTTATGCTGACATGGAAAAGTCCGAGACTCTGAATCGTTATGATAGGATTGGCGTACCTGTTGTACTGGGTAAGAATCGCCTCGATCTCGGATCTCACACTCTGGAAAGTCCTGCCCTCCGTCTCAACCGTTGCAATGCTTGAGATTCTGATGGTTCCTCCATAGGGGATCGTGATATGAAGCGTGACAGGATTCGTTCCGGTTCTTTCCATGTAACTGACCGAAATGGTATCACCAGGTACGAGCACATAACCGGGATCTGAAATGGCTACAAGCCTATCAAGCTGAAGCTGGGCTGTGACCGTATCCGTATCTGTTGATAGAATAAGTGACTGCGAGTCAAGTCCAAGCTGCACCGCAAGCGAATCGGGAGTAGTCTGCATGCTATATGACAGGCTCCTCATCTTCGGGCTGACCACCACCTCCGCCGCACTAATGGAAAAGAGCGCAGAAAAGAGAATGGCGAATAATACTATGCATTTAAAGTTTTTTCTCATAGCTTCCAACTCTAATTAAAAGTTCAGGCCCTCTAATATTAGAGGCAATGAGGAATTGTTTCAATAATGGCAGGCTGAATAGACCGCTTTCCATCAGAGAACAGCGATGACCTCCACCTCGACCATGACATCCTTTGGAAGGGAGCGTACCGCAACCGCGCTTCTTGCCGGAAGGGTGGCACATTTTTCGAAGAATGATGCGTAAACACCGTTGACTGCTGCAAAATCAGCCATATCCTTAAGGAAGACTGTAGCCTTGACGACATTGCCCTCATCAGCTCCTGCAGCACTAAGCACGGCCTTTATGTTCTTGAAAACCTGCTTTGCCTGAGCCGTCACATCCCCTTCTACGATCTCCCCCGTCTCGGGATTGATTGGAATCTGTCCTGAGCAGAAGAGCATGGAACCGCATCTTACCGCCTGACTGTATGGTCCGATTGCAGCCGGAGCCGCCTTTGTCTCGATTTTCTCTATCATATTGTTCCTCCAAAACGGTCCAGAAGTTCTTCCGGACGGTCTACATGTTCAATTTTATCACAGCCATCGGGAAATCCGAAACCCCAGGAGACTGCGAGAAAAGAAACCCCGGCCTCCCAGGCTCCCTTCTCATCGCTTTCGCTGTCCCCGATCAGAACAGCCTCATCCCGATTAACAAGAAGATCTCTTATCGAGAGAAGAACTATGTCCTTCTTTGTCAGGCTCTCAAGTTCATCAGAGCCATGTACGACATCCACATATGGTGAGAAACGGGATGATGCGATCATCCTGGTAGCTGCACTCTCATTCTTAAGCGTTGCCACCCCGATAAGATAGCCCCTCTTTTTCAAAGTGGCTACGACATCTAAAAGCCCATCATAATAGGAGTAGACCCCGAGGCCGGTCTCCGGATAGTAACTCCTGTATATCTTTGATGCCCGCTCAGCATCTTCTCCAGAGAGACCATAAACCTTATTGAAGCCGACATGAAGAGGCGGTCCGACGAACTGCGCATATTTCTTTGAGTCACGGCATGGCTCAAGGCCTAGCGTTACTGCAGTCCTGTCAGCCGTTCTGAATATCCCCTCAGATGTGTTAAGAAGGGTACCGTCGAGATCGAAAAGGAGGGCCTTAACCATCTATGGCATCCCTCGTCTTTTCAAGCAGGCCCTGCGATGTGGCAATCACATCTATAAATGAATCATGACAGTCAAAAGCGATTTCAGCCCCAGCTTCCTTTGCAATCAGAAGGCCAGCTGCGACATCATATATGTGAAGAAGCCTTTCATAATAGCATGAAACACGGCCGGATGCGAGATAGCATAGGCTGAGTGCGGCAGAGCCTATCGAGCGCACGTCCGAATAGATCTCGTAAAGCCTCCTCATCGAGGTCAGATAGCCATCAAGCTCCTCATGATGCCTGTGAGGTGGAACAAGGATGGCAAGGGCCTTATGGCTCTCGAGGGTACTGACAGCTATTTTTTCGGAGTTCAGATAGGCCCCCTCCCCCTTTTTGGCGTAGAATATCTCACCCTGCTCCGGTACGCTTACGATGCCGAAAACGGTCTCTCCATTCTCCTCATATGCTATCGAAACCGTATAAAATGGGAAATGATTCATATAGTTCACAGTCCCGTCTATAGGATCAATTATCCAGAGCCTTTTCGATGCCCCGCTTACTCCGTACTCCTCTCCCAGGATCTCATCGTCAGGAAACTCTTTTAAAATCCTTTCCCGAATCATTGTCTCCGCCCGGCGATCTGAGTCCGTAACATAATCGTTTAGAGCTTTTTCCTCAATAGAAAACCCCTTTCCTGCTGAAGAGCGGAGAAAAGAGGAGACCTCGCGGGCTATTTCCAAAGCCGTCTCAAACCTGCTCATCGACCTTTCCTTGCAATCAGTGCTTCAGCGATGTTCGTAACAATTTTCCAGTTGGAAGCTGAAAATGATGAGCGGTCAAGACTTATCATCTTCGCAGACTCGACCTCATAGTCCCTGTTTATATACAGGAGAAGGGCGTTCCATCTGCTCTTTCCCTGACTGTACATGACAGCCCCCGCATTATTCATCAGCTCCTGCATGCGAAGCTCATCATATATCCTGCCCTTTGAAAGGAGGAGCGACATATCGTATTCGAAGACGGAGAACATCTTGTCTTTGCCATCTTCACTCTGCTTTTCCCAGCTTTTCCTTATGACCTCGTCAAAATAATCTATTACGCTCTTATCCTCTTTCTCAAGGAATGAATAAAGAGGTGTGGCATCCCCCTCAATCTTATGTACTATCTCCGATATGATTCTTGAGTATTTCCTCTCATCGAGTTCAAAGCCATCATCACTTCCATCATCATACTCAAGAACTATGCCACCGTTTTGAGAGGAGGAATTAAGAGCACTCTCATCCATCTTGCCAGAATATAGCTCTTCAAGCTCAGGAAGGCTCTCCTCATCATCATCTCTGGCATTATCATCTGCCTCAAGGTCGAAATACTCATCAGCCTCATCTTCACGTTCGATGCCGTCAAGGACCTCATCCGACTCTTCACTCTCCTCAGGTAATGAAGGCTCCTGCGTCGTTTCATCAGAAAAGATCTCATCACCATCTTCTGGAATCTCATCATCCGACACAGTCTGAGCATTCTGGGCGCTGCAATCATCCTCTATTTCATCAGATGAGCCAGAGCAAGCCTCAGTGCCACCTTCCACTGCATCCGTCACTGCAGGCTCCGAAGGCTCTTCGATATCATCCTCTTTCTCATAGAGCACGGAGAGGGAATCGCTATCAGACGTCTCCTTTTCTGAGGAAAGGGCACTATTCTCCTCCTCTTCAATCTCTTTTAAGACGTTCTGCTTCTCCTCCTCTTTCAGGAGGGTCTCCTCGCTTGGAGGATCCTCTTCCTCCCTCTTCTCCTCATAGCTCTCCCTCTGCTCTTCCATCTCATCGAGAGTCCTGGTATAAAGCTCCTCTGCTAAATCCTCCGACTCGGAGGAAGAGGAAGAGTCTATTTCCTCCTCTTCTGCCCTCAGGTTCTCAAGCCCAGGATCCTCATTCTCACTTTCTTCTTCATCCCCGTCATCCTCGCTATCATAATCATCAAGTAGATCGAGGAAATCCAGCTGATCGGGATCCTCGTAATCATCTTCATCAGCACTGCCATCACCTGAGTTATCTATCTCATCCTCATCGACGATCTCGTACTCACCATTATCAACATCTTTCTCAAGCTCTGAGATCACGCGCTCATGATTGGACTCATATACCCTCTCATTCCGCTCCCTCTCCTCATCACTCATGACCATCCTCTCAACCTCATATGGATCCGGATAGTCCTCGTCCTCCTCATCATCCATTTCTCCATCACTGATGTAATCGTCATCATCAAGATCGCTGAACATGAGATCATCGGGCTCGTTATCAAACTCTTCAACGGAAAATGTCTCATCATCGTCGAAGATGTCATCATCCGAAGCCTCAGGCTCTACAGCCTCCGTGCTAGGACCGAAAATCTTCTCATAGAAAGGAAGACGGAGCGATGAATCATCCCGTATCCTCAGAAGGTGAAGAACGGAAGAGAGGAATATGCCGTCTCCTATGCTTTCAAGCTCCTCATCACCATCCGGATTCAGAATCAGCATCATATGCCCAGGCTGAGGATGAGCCTCCATCTCAATGCTACGCCTCTTCATCCTCTGCTCCCATAACTCGGGATCACTGACAAGATTTATCTCACCAAGACTGGAGAGCACCTCAACATCAAGCTTCCGCCCATTGAACGAATAGACACCAACGACATCGGTTGCAGTAAAAAGGGAGGAAAGCGCAGTATCAGCACTTGCACTGACTCTGGAGCCTATATGCATGACAGTCTCAGAGAAACGCTGGTAGATTGCGAGCAGATACCTTGCCACGAATGTGAAATACATTCCTCCAAGCTTAATGAATGGATAGCATGTCGCACTCCATAGCCCATCATCAAAAAGGAGGGAGAGCATATCAACTTTTCCAAGCTCACTGGAGAGAGCATCCATGGTCTCATTGCTTATATCAGAGGAGAATTCGGGACGGAAGAGGTCGAAATCATCCCTCATCCCTGCTAGCCTCAGGCTCTCAGCTCTCATACCGCTTTCGTTATAAACCATCCTCATGGCGCCATCTTCAGAAAGGGACGGATCGTTCTCCCTTATCCTTTTTGCCTTCTCTTCGACCTCCGCCTTGAATGCGCTGACAGCGTTTACGAGTTCATCTATCGAATCGATGGAACTATCAGAAATATCATAAAGATCCTTAATCAGTCTCTCAGGACTGACGCTGAATGTCTCCTGGACGGAGGCTCTAACATCCTCGAGCCCGGCTTCAGCCACCGCCCTCTCTCGGCGCAGGATATCATGGCTTTTCTCTGAGGGGAAAAACTGGGCATAAAGACCATCCCTGTAGTCCATGACATTCTCCCGTGTTATCCTTCCATCACTGAGATTCAGTATCACGAGATTATCGATATATCTGCTGAGTTTCCTCGCCACATCCTCCCCGAGTGCGAGAATGCGCTGCCAATCCTTGCTTTTGACATTACGATTGTTGCTTGAAGGGGTGAACAGGTCCGATACGAGCACGGACTGAATCAGTATGGGAAAGAGGCGGTATGTGCTCCTAATGTGCTCATCCCGGCTCTGACGCTCAACCTTTCGACCCTCCCACACGCTCATACGTGCTATTTCCAACGGATGATAGTCAGAGAGAATGGCTGAGATGTTTCTCAGATCCAACGTGATGTAGTTCTTTGCCTCTTCAAGGTTTTTCTTAGCCTTCTCCCTTGAGATGGAAAGCATGGGCAGGAAATCGGAATAGCTGTTATCCACAAAAACACTCCTAAGCATTTTGATTATATTCGAAAAGCGCAAGTAAGTGAAGGAAAGAAAAGGTGCCTGAAAATGGCACCAAACATTCAAAGACCCATTACGCTCTTCCTGTAAGCCTTCAATCCCGCCTCTAGACACCTGGCAGCCATTTCCAGCTCCTCCTCGTTTATGACATAAGCGAATCTCGCCTGAGTGCGTCCAAGACCTTTTGAGACATAGAAATCCTCAGCAGGGGCGAACATGACGGTGTTCCCTTCCAGATTGAAATCCCTGAGCATGAAGAGTGCAAAGCGCTCGGCATCATCGACGGGAAGATCCGCGACGAAATAGAAGGCACCCTTAGGCATGGAGCACCTGACTCCCGGGATTCTCTGCATCGCCCTTATAAGGGTATTCCTCCTCTTCTCATAGCACTCTCTTACACGCTTAACATACTCAGCTGGGGCCGTAAGAGCCGCGGTTGCAGCCCTCTGCTCAACCATTGGCGGACACAGTCTTGCCTGTGCGAGCTTCAATGCACTCTCAAGCACCTCCTTGTTTCTAGTAACAATCGCACCAACCCTTGCACCGCACATGCTGAAACGCTTGGAAAAGGAATCTATGCAGATTACGCGATCTGCATATTCAGGGAAAGAGAGTATGCTTGTGAAGCTCTTGCCATCGTAGCAGAACTCCCTGTAAACCTCATCCACAACGAGGAATATGTCATGCCTGCGACAAAGCTCTAAAAGCTCCCTGAGCTCGACCTCAGTATAGACGTGTCCCGTCGGGTTATTAGGTGAGCAAAGGAGTATGCCCATCGTCTTTTTGTTGATTCTGCTCTCAAATTCTGATATTTCCGGCAGTTTGAAGCCATCATCCATCCTGCTTGTGACAGGAACGAGGGTTACCATCGCAATATTCGCAAAGGTCGCAACATTCGTGTAATAGGGTTCTGGTATTATGAACTCATCATAAGGATCGCAGAGTGTCATGAATGCAAACTGCAGAGCCTCGCTGCCTCCGGTTGTTATCAGGATGTTGTCCTCATCAAGCCCTTCGATTCCGAACTGGCGGTAATAGGAAAGAAGTCCCTTCCTGAGCTCCACCTCCCCTTCTGAAAGTCCGTACTCGATAATCTTCTCGTCATAGTTCCTTATTGCCTGAAGAGCCTCATCTGGAGTAAGGATATCTGGCTGACCTATATTCAGATGTATCACATGAATTCCCTTGCTCTTAGCCTCCCTTGCATAGGGGACGAGCCTCCTGATTGGCGAACACTGGAATGAAGTTATCCTGTTAGACATTTGCATGGCTTTCCTCCTTAAAAAAGAAACCCCTCAGAAGCGAGGGGGTACCCGAGACTCCGCACCTCAGTCCATGAACGAATCGTGATCGGCGGGAAGGGCCGCATTCGGATTGGCCTGGGATGAGTCGATGAGACGCTGAATGAACTTCCTGTTATCAAGCAATGGGCTGATCGACCTTCCATGATGGAGACGGCTTATGGTCCTTGCAAACAACTCTGTCACATCCGCCTGGACGAACCATTCCTTCTCAAGCAGATCCTTACCCTGGAAGACCGCATTCGTTCCGATTATCCTCCAGAATGTCCCCTCCTTATATGCAGCATCGAAGTTCTCGATTGCACTACCGTTGAAGAATGGAAGGGAGACTATGCAGATGACCTTCTTAGCGCCTCTTTTCATGAGCTCTCTCATCGCTATTATCAGCGTTCCACCTGTTGCAATCATGTCATCGGCCATTATTACCGTCTTTCCACTGACATCTCCAAGGAGGTTGATGCTCTTGATATTCGTGTTCTTCGCATCCTTGCTTACTACCGAGTAGTCCCTCTCCTTGTACAGGATTGCAAGCGGACGGTGAAGTCCCTGAGCATAGAACTTGTTCCTGTTCACAGCCCCGGTATCCGGAGATACGACTACAAGATCCGGGTCTGAGAAATCTATGAGTTTTCTCAAAGCTATGAGCGTCTGATATGAACCGTGGAGGTTCTCGAGATGACAGGTTGAGAAAGAGTTCTCAATTTCACGGGAGTGGATATCGAGAGTTATTATCCTGGCAACCCCAAGCTCCTCGCAGAAACGTGCGAACATGCTTGCCGTGAGGGCCTCACGCCCCGCCTTCTTATGCTGTCTGGCATACGGGTATGTCGGAAGCACCAGCGTAATGGACTCCGCACCTGCCAGGCGCACCGCATCGATTGTCGTAAAAAGGAACATCAGGTGATCATTTACCGAGAATGGCCTAGCCTCCTCGACACCTGCAACTTTTATCGGGAACATGTTTGAAACGTCATAGACGATATAAACATTAAGGCCACGTACCGGATCGATGATCTCGGCCTTCACCTCCCCGTTTGCGAATCGGGTGTATTTGACGTTTATGGTCACATCCGGGCAATGGAACTGGGTAGGAAGCTTACCTGTCGGAATCTTCCTTGAATCAAGGTCATCAAGGAGTGTTACCGTCTTAAGAAGCTCCTCCTCGCTGATACCATGCCTCTTCGTCAGAGCCTCGCTCAGCTTGTTATACCTGTCGATATAAAGTCTTCTCAGATGCTTGACAACCCTGCCTGTGAAATACTCCGACCCTGGACCTGCGATAATACCTAGCTTATGTGGTTTGATGATGCTCATAGTGTACTCAGGTTATACCAAAAGGAAGAGATTATGCAAGACGCAATAATGAGTTATGGACCAATGCTATATAAGGCTTTAGCCTATTGTTCTGCATGTAATTTCTTTCGCGGTCTAAAACATTTTCTTAATAGTAATGGCAGTATTTTCTTATGAATGAAGGGAAAATCGAACATACGGCCCTATATTATGAGCTCTTCAAGCCCTGGAAGCCTCTCATAAACGGAGACAAGATGTTCCATCCTCTCATCGTTCTCTTTTCTCAACCTTCTTTCCTCATTGATTGAAAATTCTATATTGAGATTGCCCGTCGTGCCCGTGCTTGCTCTCCTCTTAAGACTTTCAACGGGATCAGTGTCCCTCTCAACGCTCTCAAGGTCAAGACCGATACTCAGATAGCTGTCACGGAAATTTCCACCACTCATGACCTTCTCCATGACCCTGTCAGTCGCATAGAGCTCACTAACACAGCCTTTTTTGAGAGCATCCTCATGAACAGAAAGACCATCAATCATGACCTTCGTTATCCTGATAAGCTCAAGCGTTGTCTTAAAGCCTTCCATCATTGGCTCTTTCGTATCCTGGAAATCCCTGTTATACCCCGAAGGCAGGCATTTTATTATGCTCTTAACACGCTCTGAGAGCGAAAGTATAAGCGCTGTACGGCTGCGGGCAAGCTCAAGACCATCAGGGTTCTTCTTCTGAGGCATTATAGAGGAGCCAGTCGTAAGCTCCTTTGGAAGGGAGAAATAGCCGAGCTCTGGAAGGGTGAAGATCATGAGATCCTGACTTATCTTGCTTATGGTTATCGCAACATATGAGAAGAAATCGAGTAGGATAGCCTCAAATCTTCCCCTGCTGTTATTCGCATAAAGCACATTGTTCTGAACCCTTGAAAAGCCCATAAGGGATGCAGTGTACTCCCTGTCGAGAGGGAGAGGTACGCCATAGGATGCGGCAGAGCCAAGGGGGCTCTGATCCAGCAGCCTGTAAACCCCCTCAGCCAGGGATGCACTCTCAAGCATCTCCTCAGCATAAGAAAGGGCCCAGAGTGCGACGCTGGAAGGCATCGCAATCTGCATATGGGTGCGTCCCGGCATCGGTACATACTCATTTCTTGAGGCAAACGCAATTAGAGATGATACTGTATCCAGAAGAGCATCCACACTCTTTACGAGGGCCTCCCTCATATATAGCCTCAGTGCGGTCTGCACCTGGTCATTACGGCTTCTTCCCGTATGTATCTTCTTTCCCACTTCCCCGTAGTGCTCTGTAAGATAACCTTCTATGGCCGTATGGCAGTCCTCATCTGAAAGACTTATCTCGAATGAGCCTTCCTTCCTGAGACGCACCACCTCGCTAAGCCCAGCTTTGAGGGACGAGAGCTCATCGGGTGAAAGCAGTCCGATTCTCTCAAGTCCCATGGCATGAGAAAGGGATGCGAAAGCGTCGGAGAGCACGAGATCCTGATCCAGGATGTAATCGTTTCTAACTGTGAACGATTCCAAAGCGGAATCCACCTGATAGTTTTTCTGCCAAAGTTTCCTAGCCATACTGGAAAAATAACAGAATTAAGTTTTTTTTTAAAGAAAGCAATGCAGAAACGCACGCTTTTAGAGTTAATAAGTATGAGGAATCTACTGCTTATACTCTTATCCTTTCTGCTCTCATCATGCCCGGCTGAGAGTAATGACATCATCAACATGCTTCTGAAAAGAGACAGGAAATCCCCTACTCTCACTTCCTACGAGCTCCTCGAGAACAGGATATGCATGCTCTCTTTCGACGAGATTGTCACAGTCACAGATGCAAGACTCGATGAAGAGAGCATCATAAGGCCATATAGGAAATCAAAATCAATTTGGCTTGAATTTCCATCTTCACTGCTACCAGGTGTGGAAAAAAAGCTTTTTCTCACAGCTGAGGACGACGCGGGTAATACCAGCCGCTTCGCACTCCGCCTTACCGGAGTAAACTTAAGACAGGCAGAGCTGCTCATAACCGAAGTTTCAATGAAAGGAACAGAGAGCAGCCCCGACAGGATAGAACTTACGGCGATGAGCAGCGGTTCAACCCTCGGCTATGCCATACAGGATGGGATCATAGGCTATGAGAGGTACAGATACATTCTTCCCGAGATCGAACTCAGGAAAAACGACATCGTCGTAATCTACTGGGACAGGTGTGAAAGTCTCCCCTCCACCCTCATTCGCGATACGGAGAAGACGTACTACCTCTATGCCGAAAGCCCTGAGACACTAATTGGAACAAACGGTCTCGTCGTACTTTATAACCATACGAACGGGAAGGGAAAGGTGGAAGATGCCTTCCTTTATAACACCTCGGATGCTACCAATAATAATGGATATGGAAACTCGATAAGCGAAGAGAGTGCGAAATACCTGATGGAAATCGGGCAATGGAGTGGAAAGACATTCTTAAGCGACGGTGTGACATCTAGCCGTACCGCCTCACGGTACTTTCCGTACGAAGATACGAACACGAGGGATGACTTCTACATAGCGGCAAGCCGCAAAAGCACGTTCGGCTATCCGAACACGAACATCATATATGAGCCTTGATGAAACTCTCCAGAACAGAGCTGGATGCACTTCCCATTCTCTCAGCGACCTCCCTGCCATCCCTGAAGAACATCATCTTCGGAACAGAGAGTACGGAGTACTTCAGACATGTATCGACACATTCATTGATGTCCATCTTGTAGAAGTCAAGGCGGTCGGAATACGCCTTTTCCAAACTCTCCAGCGGATTCTCAACTAAAAGACACGGGACCTGAAGCGGAGAGAAGAAGTAAAGCAGTACAGGCTTAGAGCTCTCCAGCACCTTCTCCTTGAAATCGCAATCCCTGATTTTCTCCATAACTCCTCCTACCATTCATTATAGGAGGAGTGGAAGCGGAATGAAAGACTTTTCATAGAAATCCGGCCTCAGAAGAAGCCGGATCCTGTTTTCAGTAGAACTCATAGCGGAAGATGCTGTCTGAAACACTCTCCCCGCTCATACCTTCATCGCTAAGCGTGACCTCCTCTTCCTCGCTCTTCCTGCCTTTCTTCTTACGCCTGAATTCGACGTGCTGGGCAACGATCTCAAAACTCTTTCTCTCCTCCCCCTCCTTCGTCGTCCATTTCGAACATCTCAGCCGTCCGAGAACCCTTACTTGCATACCGCTTTTGAGTATCGGCAGCACGCGCTCGGCCAAATCTCCGAAAGCAAGGCATGCTATGATGAGCACCTCATCCTTCTGCTCTCCCTGACTGTTCCTGTAGACCCTGTGGCTGGCAAGATCGAATCTAACCATGCTCTTCCAGTTCTCACCCTCGGGGGCGGTTACAACAAGTCTTGAATCCGATAGCAGATTCCCTTCCAGTAAAATGCTGTTTAAATTCTGCATTTTCCATTTCCTCCTACCTATTAGTTGCAAAAAGTTGAAAATGTGTTAGAAAATTCAGATATGAAAACGACAGTTTTATCACTTGGGGGTTCAATCGTAGCCCCGGACAATGTGGATTCGGCTTTCCTCAGAGCTTTCAGAGAGGCAATCGGGGAATATCTGGATAAAAATGAAGATGCACGCCTCATACTCACAGTCGGAGGTGGAGCTCCCGCAAGAGAGTATCAGAAGGCGGCACGGGAAATCGATGCTGCTATGAGCTCAGATGAGCTGGACTGGCTCGGAATTAGGGCGACACACCTTAACGGTGCGCTCGTTAAAGCGGTCTTCTCTAAGTATGTTGAAAACGATCTCGTAACAGATCCAACAGGGCAGTTTGAATTCAAAGGCCAGGTTCTCGTTGCAGCGGGATGGAAACCAGGTTTCTCAACAGATACCGATGCCGTATACCTAGCAAGGAAATTCGGGGCGAAAACGGTTATAAACCTGAGCAACATAAAGAAGGTTTATACGGATGATCCTAAAAAGAACCCGGATGCCAAGCCTCTGGACAGCATCTGCTGGGAAGATTTCATAAAGATGGTCGGCTCAGAGTGGAGCCCGGGAAAGAATACACCGTTTGACCCGATAGCCTCCCAAATGGCCAAGGATGATGGAATGAGAGTCATCTGCGCAGACGGCAGGAACATAGGAAACCTCATAGCCATTCTGGAGGATAAGGCATTCGAGGGAACGACTATCTCCCCTTAAGAGAGAGGAAATAAGGATTTGCCACGGCGAAATTCTCAGGGAAGGGGACATCCTTTGTAAAATCTGGAATCCAGAGGATATCATCTCCCCTTTCCTGCATGAAGCCGTTATCGATATCGAGCTCTTCAAGCAGCTCTACAAGTCCGTCATACTCCTCATCGTTCATCTCGGGGAAAGAGACATCCATCTTCGGAGGAACGAACTGGACCATCAGAGAGAGGAAGAAACTGTCCTTATAGTGTGATGCGAAATACCTGAGAAAGTTCCGTGTCGCAGAAACTGTCCCAGGAAATACGAGATGGCGTAAAATCGTTCCTTTCATCGCATCAAGATCTGTCTTCGGATGCCTCTCTTTTATGTAATCCATTACGGGGATTATCACATCAGCATAGCGTGATGAGCCGCAGAAAATGGAAGAAACCTTCCGTGACAGGCTCTTGCAGTCAAGAAGATATATGTCAATCAGATCATCGATCTCAGAAAGGGCATCAACGCTCTCATAGCCTGAGGAGTTCCACACGATGGGAAGGCTGAGACCTTTTGAGCGTGCCATCACAATCGCCCTCCTTATGGATGGGATGAAGTGCGTTCCTGTCACAAGATTTATGCTGGATGCCTTCATCTGCTCCAAGGAGAGCATCAGCGCTGAAAGCTCCTCATCGCTTACCTCATAGCCTATGTCCATCCCGTCAGAACCGCTGATCTGCCTGTTCTGGCAGTATGCGCAATGAAGCGGACAACCTGTGAAAAAGATCATACCTGAGCCATAAGAGCCTACAAGAGGCGGTTCCTCCCCCTTATGCAGTCCGGACCAGGCAACTTTCACCTTATCCGACATTCTGCAGACTCCTCGCTCTCCTCTTGTCCTATCAACAGCACAGCCGTTCGGACACAGCATGCAATTAGTATAATCCAACTTCTTGACCCTCCCCGCCATAGATATTATCAATTAATAGGAAATGGGTAAACTTGCTAATCTGCTCTTCAAGGAAGAGAGAGAAAAAGAGATAAGGTACATTCTATCAATAGACGGAGGTGGCATGCGTGGAATCATTCCCGCATACGTAATCTCGCGTCTTGACGAGCTGCTTAAAGAAAAAGGCATAAGAAGACCCCTATACTCATTCTTCGACCTCGTGGCAGGAACGAGCACAGGAGCCCTTCTCGCGCTCGGCCTCACAGCTCCGGGAGGAACAGGAAACCTGATCAAAGAGGAGGCTGAGCCCTATCCCGTTTATACGACGGAGAAAAAGGGGTTATTCAGAAGGCCTGAGAGCCGTTTTGAGGGCTATATCATGCCATCTACCGCACCATCCTCACTTCTTGACATCTACCTCAGACATGGCGAGAGGATCTTTCCCAAATCCGTTTTGAGCGTATTCAACCAGATATTCCAACAGAAATATGATATAAGACCGTTCGAGACGTTCCTCTCTGAGTATCTCGGAGATGCGAGACTTGACAGTCTGCTAGTTCCAACCATTGCAGTTTCCTACGATCCGATAAGAACGCGACCTTTTCTTTTTAAGAGCTACGAGAGCCACGGTTTTCTCATGAGGGAGGCGGCAAGAGCATCAACGGCAGCCCCGCTCTATTTTCCACCCTATCACACCAAAGACAGGGAGAGCGGAGATGAGCTGACACTATCCGATGGCGGCCTTGTGGCTAACAACCCCGCAATGATCGCATACATCGAGGCGAAAAAACTTTATCCCGAAGCTGATGAGTTTCACATTCTCTCGCTCTCAACATGCAAGAGGGCCTTCTCGTTCGATCCCGGAAAGACGGCCGGAGGGGCCGCCCCTTGGTTGATGAACATCACGAAAATCTATTCGAACGCGCAGGAGAGTCTTGTTTCCGATGAGATACGGAACATGAGTGATGTAAGCTATCTACGCATACACTCGCCAATTTCCGAAAAAAGGATAGCCCTCGATGACACATCCAAGGAGAGCATCATGACACTTCTGGAAGGCGGGAAAAGAGCATATGATGCAAAGAAGGATGAGATAGCACTCTTTGTGGATGAGATGACCGGAAAGAAAGGTTTTGATAACATAAGGCTATCAGAGACATCAGGTTCTCTTCCTTTAATTAGTCACAATTACTAATTTATATATCTTTGTGTATACAGTAATTAGACATATTTACCCCACTATAATTCTCCATATATGTAATTGAAAGGTAAGATGAGAATTATATTAGTAAGGATTGCAAATGAATTAACTTTAAAATCTGATACCACAATTGAGAAACATAAAAAGACTTCAGCACAAAAATGAAATTATCTTGCCTCTTAAAAACCAATTTTCTGCTTACTTCATTTTCATTTTGTGCTAGCATTATGCTGAGGGATATTATGAGACAGACTAAGATAATTTGCACCATGGGTCCAAGCGTGGACTCGGATGAGAAGATCAGGGAACTGATACTTGCTGGAATGGATGCCGCAAGGTTCAATTTCTCGCATGGCTCATATGATGAGCACAAGGCAAGAATGGACAGGGTTAAAAGGATTAGCAAGGAGCTAAAGCAGCAGATTCCGCTGATACTTGATACCAAGGGGCCAGAGATAAGGGTCAGGGATTTCGAGAATGGCTCCGTAATCCTTGAAGAAGGTCAGACGTTCACTCTCTATGCATCCGCAGATGTCGTAGGCAACAAGGATGGTGTCAGCGTCACATTCCCGTACATGTCTGAGGATGTAAAAGCCGGAGATGAGATTCTCATCGATGATGGCCTCGTGTCAATGACTGTTGAAAGCATCAAGGGAAACGATCTCATCTGCCGTGTTAAGAACGGAGGGAAGATAAGCAACCATAAGAGCATAAACGTTCCCGGGGTTGAAATCGACCAGAACTACATCTCTGAAAAAGACAGGGAGGACATCCTCTTCGGAATCAAGATGGATGTCGACTATATAGCGGCAAGTTTCGTACGTGGTATTGAGGATGTCAGGAAGCTGAGAAAGCTTCTGAATGTCAATGGCGGCGAGCAGATAAAGATAATTGCCAAGATCGAGAACCAGAAGGGTGTGGACAATCTGGACCAGATAATTGAGATTGCGGACGGGGTGATGGTAGCCCGCGGAGACATGGGCGTTGAGATACCCTTCAGGGAACTGCCGAGCATACAGAAGAGGATAATCGAGAAATGTTACAAGAGCGGAAAGCTTGTAGTGACTGCGACCCAGATGCTTGAAAGCATGACAGAACATCCCCGTCCGACAAGGGCTGAGGTATCCGATGTTGCAAACGCCATATACGATGGGACAACCTGCCTGATGCTCAGCGGAGAGACAGCAGCCGGTAAATACCCCGTCGAGGCCGTTCGTACGATGGCTTCCATTGCGAAATACACGGAGGACCAGATCAATAACAAGGAGCGTTTCTTCTCAAGCCAGCTCAAGCTCAGCGAGGACATTCCGAACACTATTGCAAGCGCGAGCGTTGATGCCTCCTACTTTCTTGATGCGAAGGCGATAATCTGCATGTCGGCAACCGGAAGGACCGCGCTTCTCACATCATTCTATCGTCCTGAGGCCCCGATAATCGCATGTGTCACGAACGAGAAGGCATGCAGGCAGCTACGCCTCCAGTTCGGAGTATATCCCCTTCTCGCACCTTACACGGATGACACAGTGGAAATGAAGAAGAACTCCATCAAGCTTGCTCTGAGTACCAATGTGATAGAGAAAGGAGAACTTGCCATCATCATCTCTGGAAGCATGACGGGATACCAGTATGCGGATACGATGCAGATAACCTACCTATGATTCCATTCAGGCAGGCCAAGTGCCTGCCATTATTAATGCCCAATACAAAAATTAATTTGATTATTACAATCCATATTCGGAATGATTAGAGGCTATCAATGTATGACATTACCTCACTCTCAAGCTTCATCCTGCCTTCTCTGAGAATTCTCCTATAGTCCGCAATGTAAGGCTTCTCTCCAACGATATCCGTAATCAGCTTGAATGCGGCAGCTCTTATATTGAAGCTTGAAGCGGCAAGAGCAACGGCATAGCCTTCCATATCGGAAGCATCATAGCCGTCAACACGCCTTGAGGCGAAAGTTGAGGAAGAAAGGAGAGCACCCCCTACGCTTGAAAGACTGATAGAGCCAAGGGTTGAGCCGTCTTTTTTCAATGTTGAAAATCTTGGAAGATGGAAAGAGCTCAGATTCTGGTCGGCATTGCTGACAGAGCTGAAAGAAAGCACATCACCTATATTGTAAGAAGGGTTCATCGCACCTGCGCTTCCAACGCTTATAACGATATCTGGACAGTACTCGACTATTGCCCTCATCGTCTCTACGGCTGCAAGCACAAGGCCGACACCGGATGCAACTTTTATGCATCTCTGATCTTTGAAAGGTTTGAGCTCTTCCCTGCTGCTTGCTACTATCAGGGCCTTCATAATGTAACCTTCCTGATGTCCTCCATCACAGGAATGAGGCTTATTCCCATACGCCGCTCCCTCTCACTCTCTTTTGCATAGCGTATTGCTCGGCTTGTGATCTCTCCGCTCATTTTGACGGAAGGGAAAAAGGAGTATCCCGAAAGGAATATTGATATAAAGAGGGAGGCGAAAAGATCCCCGCTTCCGGGATATGAGACAGCAAGATCCTCAAAAGCGAAAATCCTGATCTCATCCGCATCATATGCTATGTTTGAAAGCTTACCGAGGGAAAGTGGAACGGAAGTTATGATTCCCCTCTCAGGCCCGATTTCACGGAGCTTTGAAACGAGGGTTTTGATTTCAGGGTTTGAGTATGAGCTCTGCATATTAAGGCCAGTCAGCAACGCAGCCTCCGTAATGTTCGGAGTTATCACATCCGCCTTTCCAACCAGAGTAAGAAGAGAGCTGATATTCTCTTTCCCAAGCCCCTGGTAAAGCTGTCCATTATCTCCCAGCACCGGATCCACCAGGGAAAAAGCATTCTCTCTTTCCATTATTCTTTTCACGGCACTGACGGTCTCAGGCTTTCCAAGATAGCCCGAATATACCGCGTCAAACGAATAGCCATAGCTCTTGACCCTGTCATAAAAAGATTCCAGGCTCTTTGACATGTCCACTTCCAGAAGGTTTTCAAAACCGTCGCTCTGAGTGCTTAAAATCGTCGTAGGAAGGATGAAGACCTCATGATTCATCGCCTCCAGTACAGGCAGAACCACAGAGAGGCTCGACTTGGACCAGAGGCTGAGATCATGGATTGCGATTATCCTGCTCATTTATACGGAGCACCCGGCAATGGCAGCTCCATAGACAGGGCTGTCTGGAACATTAACTATCCTGACATATCGGTGATGTTTCTTTAAAAGAATATCGAAAAGGTATTTTCTCGTATAGAATTCGAGATTCTCCGTCTTATAGAACGTCGTCCCATCGGCATTTATAAGAACAGGATATCTCGGCTCGCTTCCAAGCCCGCTCTTAAGAACAGCAGCTGTGAGGTTGATCGCCGTAAGCTTAGCAGCTCTTTCAATAATGGCATCAAGAATTCTGAATAGAGCGGAAGCATCCTCCTCGTTATCGAGAAGGGAAACAAGAACGTAATCAGGATTGTGACACATTTCAAGATAGTTCGACATGTATGTGGTAGAGAGGGTGGATATTTTTGAGAACCTCCCTCCAAAGCCGGAGGATAAAACACCCTCCTTGACAGCCTCTTCAATCACACGATGGCTGAATGGTCCAAGATAGGCACCGCTGATGGCCTTCTCAAAGAAATAGCTTCCTGGATCCTTCGTTCCCGCGATGAACGCCTTATCTATATCTCCAAGCTCAATGTGCATATCACCGGATTCAACGTTGATTATCTGACGCTCCTCAGGCTCTGCGCTGCTTATCTTCCCGATATTCCTGTTAAGCTCGGCATAAGCCGTGTTTGTACCGGTTCCAAGTATGAATCCGATATACCCCGAACAGATATCAGAACATTTTGCCTTCGTAGCAAGAAGGGTTGCAACAGTATCATTCACAACGGATACTTTCTTCTTTGAGACATCATACCCCCTCTCTTCAAGTTCTTTGAGAAGAGATGCTCCGATAGGCTTCCCAATCACCTCCGGCGCTTTGATTTCCTTTGAGAACATCAATGGAATGCCATCGTGATCCTCTGTTATCTTTGCCGCGTATGAGAAGCAGAAACCGATCTTGTCGGATTTATCGATAAGACGCTCAACGTTATCCGCAAGGATGGAGAAGAACTCCTTTGCACTGACCTCCTCCTTGACTCCCGGCATGCCCACTTTTTTGAAATCGCTGATTTCCGGCTCGAGATTATCATTGAACGTTACCAGACATGTTCTGAAATTCGTTCCACCCGCATCAAGAACGATGACCTTGTCTCCCGCCTTTATGCTGCTGTTGAGAGAGCAGTAGGTGGGAATCATCTGAAGACTGCTCTTCTCCCCGTTAAGTCCTTTTTCCATCTCGCTCATGAAGAAAGAAAGGACCTCGTCATCATTAACAGTTTCCGCCTTGATCATATGACGGGTAAGAAAATCATCAACCTTGTCGGACATCGGCAATTCTCCTTGTCAATAAGAAATCTCAAACGGAGAAAAACTGATATTCTCCCCGTTAAGCATTAGATTCTCTGAGTATACCGTAATCTTGGAATCAGTGCCACCGATAATTTCAATATCGCCTTCGATGATGACCGATTGCTCGAGCCTGCTACCGCTTACTATCAGGCTGATTGAAAGCGGCATATCAAGGCCGCTCCAGGATGATGAGCACTCTAGAAGAGCAAGGTTCTCAGCCTTATCAAGGTCGAGAGTGATCGTCCCATCCAATATGACATCATTACGGGCATAACCAGAACTCTCAAGATAGGTGATAGCACGAACCCGACAGGGGATGAACGCAGATTTGTCCTGATCAAGCAGAGTCTCATACCAGCTTCTCCTGTTCTCCCCAGAGAAAGAGAGGGATTCAAGGAATGTGGAGATATCTGAACGCGTGAAAATTAGACGCCACGGGATTCCAGAGTCCGAATACTCGAAAGAGACCCCTTGCAGGGGGATTGGAGGATCCGAGACCACGGATGCAACCGCAGCTATCGTTCCATCAAGAGCTGATGACAAAGCGGTATCAGTATCCCTGATACTTATCGAAGACAGAATAGAGCAACAGAAGACAGTCAGAATGGCGAGGAAAAGAATACGTCTCTTCATGACCACCGGTCCTCCGGAAAACCTAGCTTTCATGATAGCACACTTTCTCAGGCTTTCAAGCCTTCTCTTCTTCCAGAGCGACCAGTTTCTCTCTTACTTCATCAAGACTCATGGCACCTGTCAGCACTGCAGCGCTACGAAGTGGCATATCAGAAGCCATCGCGAGCTGCATCCTGCTCATACCATCGCTTTTTCCCTCAAACGGGGTTATGAACGCATCCCTGAGCGGACGGAACACCAGAGAGGCCTTCTCATCCCTTAGAACCTCGGAGAGTGTCGAGTTAAGCGAGAGCTTCTCCCTTGAAGGAGAGAGGGGCAGACCGCAAGGGAAAAGGAGAGAAAAATCATCGCCTATTCTCCACGGCATCACCTCCGGCATTTTGTTCCCGCTTACCTGGATATCCACATGAAGGCGGTGGTCACGGGAAGAGGATGAGGCATATATCCTGTATATTCCATCCTCGATATCAAAACGGCCAAGGGGCACAGAGTAATAGGCGAACGAGCTAAATGAAAGTGGAATGCTAACAGTCTTCTCCTCACCTTTTTTAAGAAACACCTTCGAAAAACCCTTCAACTCCCTAAGAGGTCGAAAGATTGCGCTCTCGAGCTTTTCGACATAGATTTCCACGACCTCTGAGCCATCATAGTCTCCAGTGTTCCTTACTTTTACAGATACTACTCCCTCCTTCTTGTCATCAGAGAAATCAACGCTCATATCCTCATAGCTGAAACTCGTGTAACTCAGCCCGAAACCGAAGGGGAAGAGCACATCTTTTTTCATGTAATCGTAGTAGCGATAGCCGACAAGTATGGACTCCTTATATAGCACGTCGATATCATCGATTGCATAGTTGCCATAGCATGGGGTGTCCTCAAGAGAGAGGGGAAAAGTCTCCGCAAGCTTTCCGGAAGGATTGACAGCACCACTTAAAACATCCACTGTCGCTTCTCCCGCAGCATCGCCAGGAAGATAGCCCATGATGACAGACTTCACGCTGCCAAGCCATGGCATAAGGAACGGGGATCCTCCATAAAGGACGACGATAACACTCGCGTTTACTTTTGCAACCTCTTCTATCAGACGGTCATGGCATGATGGCAGGCCAAGAGTGGTTCTGTCAAAACCCTCGCTCTCACTTTCTTTCGTTAGACCTGCGAAAACGATTACGGCATCTTTTTTCCCAGCAAGAGCCACAGCCTCACTTATAAGGGCCTCATTATCTTCAGTTCCTTCAAGGCTGTAGCCTGGAGCATACTCGGCATCATAGCCCGCCTTTATAAGCTCATCAAACGGCAGGTCCACATAATTGCTGTTTATCTGGCTGCTTCCATTGCCTTGGATTCGTGGGAATTTCGCGAACTGTCCCAAAACCGCATAGCTCTTATCCTTGGAAAGAGGAAGAAGAGATCCCTCATTCTTTAAAAGAACGAAAGAGTGGGAAGCGATCTTGCGTGCAATCTCATGATGTTCTCGTCTGTCATAGCTTGAACTCTTTTTCCTCTCCATCGCCTTTAATATGATTGAGACAATACGCTCTGCCGCCTCATCCAGGACATTCTCGTGAAGCCTTTTTTCCCTCACAGCTCGCACTACCGCCTCAACATTCGACTCATCAGGGCCGGGCATCTCGATATCAAGGCCAGCCTTTATGCCTTCCACGCGGTCATTCATGGCACCCCAGTCGGTAATTACGATTCCATTAAAGCCCCACTCTTTTCTAAGAACATCACTCAGAAGCCATCTGTTATCAGAAGAATAGGTCCCGTTTATTTTGTTATAAGAGCACATGAGAGTCCATGGCTGACTCTCCCGCACCGCCTTCTCAAATCCTGAGAGATATATCTCCCTTAGCGCCCTCTCGTCCACAACGGAGTTCGAAATAAGCCTCTTCTTCTCCTGACTGTTCGCAGCAAAGTGCTTTAACGATGTACCGATCCCCCTCTTCTGCACCCCTTTTATCCAAGAGGCGGCCATAGATCCGGCAAGGAAAGGGTCCTCGCTGAAATATTCGAAATTCCTTCCACAAAGAGGACTTCTCTTTATGTTAATTCCAGGTCCGAGTACGATGGATACCCCCTCACTTGCAGCCTCTGCACCTATTGCGTCCCCTTCCGTCTCCAGGGCCTCGGTATCCCAGCCTGATGCAGAGAGGCATGCGGGAGGAAAACATGTCGCCTCGACACTCTCCCCAGATCCCATAGTCTCACCGATTATCTTCTGTTTCCTTATCCCATGAGGACCGTCGGTAACAAGAATTGAAGGAAGGCCAAGCCTCTCAATCTTCTCAAAGTGCCAGAAATCGGGTCCGACCGTAAGAGATGCCTTCTCTTCAAGACTCATTTGAGCAACTATATCTTTAGCGTTCATTAAAATCATTCTCCTATATGGCCCATGATAGCATGAAGAAGAGGGAAAAAAAGAAAAAAATCCCGCAAAAAGCGGGATCGTCAGCTCTTACGCTCTTTCTGAGAAAGCCTTGATTTCCTTCTTTGCCATGTTCTCATCAACCTTTCTAAGCAATATGAACCCAGCAAGGAAAAGAAGAACAAGAGATATTATACCATATCTCTGCTCACCAGTGATAAGTGTCACGATGCCGACAAGCATTGGCCCGATAATCGCCGCGAATTTTCCAAGCATGTTGAAAAACCCGTAGAACTCGGAGGCGTTCTCCTTGGGAATCAGCCTGGTGTAATAACTTCTGGAAAGTGCCTGGATGCCGCCCTGGAAGAGACCGATAGCACATGCGAGGATATAGAACTGGCTCACATTCGTCATGAAGAATCCGATTATAGCAATCAAGGCATATGCACCTATTGCAATCAATATCGCCATTTTTATACCGATCTTCTTTCCAAGGATGTTATATGCGATTGCAGAAGGAAAAGCTACGAACTGCGTAATAAGAAGGGCAACAATCAGGCTCTCGGATGGGAAACCAAGTGCGGTACCGTAATCGGTAGCCATGCGAATAATCGTATCCACCCCGTCTATATAGCACCAGTACGCCACAAGAAAGATAGCAGTGTTTCTTAGATGCTTAAGGCTCTTGAGTGTGAATCTGATTTGCGTAAAACCATCCCTGACAGCATCCATAAGACGAACCTTCTCCCCCTTCTCCTCTTTTACAAAGAGTGCGATGGGAAGAGAGAAGAGAATCCACCATATTGCTACCATGACAAAGCTGATTCTGATTGCTGTAGGGCCATCGGGAATACCGAAGGCTGATGGCATCAGGTACATCAGCACGTTAAGAAGGAATAAAAGGCCACCACCTATATAGCCAAGGGCGTAACCGAGGGAAGAGACGGAATCGACCTTCTTATGGCTTGCGACGGTGGTAAGAAGGCTGTCATAGAAAGAGTTCGCACTTGCAAATCCGATATTCGCTCCAACATAGAATATGACGGCAACAGGCCAGCTGCCCATTGAGACGAACCAGAGGGCTCCGGTCATTATCGCGCCAAGGAAAGCGAAGAAGACGAGAAGCTTCTTTCTGTAACTGCCCCTGTCCGCTATCGCACCGATCACAGGCGCCATCGCAGCAACAAGTATGCTTGCAAGGCTGTTAGCCAGCCCTAGGTAGAAAGTACTCTCTGCGCTATCAGCACCATAGGCCCAGTACTGTGAAAAGAAAATCGGAAAGAATGCGGCCATCACCGTTGTGGCGAAAGCCGAATTTGCCCAGTCATAAAGGGCCCATGAAATTATCTCTTTTTTTGAATCCTGCATTTTTTCTCCCACATTTCAGGATAAAGGAATGTTGTGAAAACTTCATTACATTAACCTTTATTTTCTGAAAAAACTCAAATTTACTCCCCTGTTGTGCTATTATCTGGAATATGAACTACGCGAAATCCATACTTTGGTACGACCTTGAGACATTCGGTCTCAACCCCAGGGTCGACAGGATAGCCCAGGCAGCACTTATCAGGACTGACCTGCAGCTTAACATCATAGAAGAGCCGGTACTGCTTTACTCAAAGCTTACCGATGACTACCTTCCAAATCCTGAGAGTTGCATAGTGACCCGTCTTACCCCGCAGGAGGTGAACGAGAAGGGAATCAGGGAGTATGATTTCATAAAGAAGATAAACGACATGTTCCTCGTCCCCGGAACCGTTGCCGCGGGCTTTAATAACGTGAACTTCGATGATGAGTGCATAAGAGCCACTCTTTACAGGAATCTCTTCGACCCCTTTGAGAGGGAGTACAAGGAAGGAAGAAGCAGATGGGACATAATGAACCTTGTCAGGGCAACAAAGGACTTAAGGCCAGAGGGTATAGATTTCTCCGCTATCAATCCGGAGACCGGATACACGAGCTTCAAGCTCACTGACATAACAAAATCAAACGGGATCGACCAGATTGGTGCACATGATGCCCTTGTGGACGTCAGAGCCACGATTGAGGTTGCACGCCTTATAAGAGACAAACAGCCAAAACTCTTCTCATATGCGTTCAAAACCCGTTTCAAGAATGAGATCTGGGCCCAGATAGACCTCATAAGACACCGCCCGTTTCTGCATACTAGCGCCGCATATGTCTCTGAGCGGGGAAACACCCATCCCCTGATTCCTCTCATGACGAACAAGGAAAGGGGTAACGAGGTCTACTGTTTCGACCTTACCTTTCCAATCCCAGAGAGCCTTGAGAGAATCGAGGATTTAAGAAAAGCCGGCATTGTAAAGGTCCTTGCAAACAAATGTCCGTTCGTAGCACCGCTCTCAGTCCTTGATGCCGAAGCTGAGAAAAGACTCGGCTTTACAAGAAAAGAGATTGAGGAAAAAGCTGAGAGCATCAGACGTGGCCACAGGTATCTTTTCGACCTTGACAGCCTTATAAACGTGAAAAAAGAGTATGAGAATGAGACAGATGCCGACTATACGATTTACGACAAGTTCATGAGCGAGGCTGACAAGGCGAAGCTGAAAGACATAGCACGCCTCAGCCCAAAAGAGAAGCTCAAAGCCGGAGAGTACAATTTCGAGGATGAGAAATACCATAAGCTGCTTTGGCGCATGGTGGCACGCAACTGGCCAGAGAGCCTAAGCGAGAAGGAGAGGATGCAGTGGAAGAACTTCTGCGCATCCCGCCTTATAAACCCGCCAAGCAAGTTCTCAAGGCCCCTTGAGCTCTATCTGAGGGAGTGCGAGGAGCATATGGCCAGCATCGAGATCGATGCCCAGGACAAGCTCATATACAAGGCTCTTTATGATTACGGCAAGGATCTGGAGAGAAGGATACTCTCATAGTTCAGAGTGAGTCAGCGAAATTCGACTCCCTTTCATTCAGCCTCTTCTCCGCATCCTCCGAGACAAGGGCGACAATAAGGGCAACTGTCGGGACTGCGACAAGCATTCCGGCCACCCCTCCGATTCCGCCGCCAATCGTAATTGCCGCAAGAACCCATATTCCAGGAAGTCCTATCGATGAACCGACAACGCGTGGATAAATCACATTGTTCTCCGTCTGCTGGAGTATCAGCAGGAATATAAGGAACACAAGCGATTTCACAGGGCTTATCGGGAATATCATGATGGCCCCTACTATAGCCCCTATCCAGGCTCCCGCTATAGGGATAAGGGCCGTAACAGCGATAAGGGCTCCTATAGCACCCGCATATGGGAGGCGTAAGATAATCATTCCTGCAGCGCTCAGAGAGCCAAGTATTGTAGCCTCGGTAAGCTGTCCGACAAAGAAACGCTTGAATATGGAATTGGCCTTTGATAGAACCGCAAGTGCGCTATCACTTCTTTTCCTGCCAAGATAAGCGTTCATAAGCCTTCGTCCTACCTCTATTATCCTCTCTTTTCCGGCAAGCATGTAAATCGCGAATGCCAGTGAGAGCACAAGAGAGACGATAAGACCGAGCAGAGAGCCTACGAGGTTGAATATTTCGCTTACTATTATGTCTCTCCTCTCCGTGAGGAATGCCCTGAGGTTCTCAAGCGGCTTCAGATAAGTGCTAAGGCTCTCGATGTACGGGTCAAGATTATCCGATGCAAGCTCAGAGAGGTCCGATAAGAACAGAGGAAGGCTGTTTATCAGCAGTGTCAGAGACTCTATGAAGCGCGGTATGATATAAGAGAAGATGAGAGCTACTATGATTACGACAACGAATATCGAAAGCAGTATAGATAGCACCCTCCTGCCCTTCCTCACCTTCTTAAGGATCCTGGTTTCGAAGAATGTCATCGGGAGATTCATCACATAGGCCATCACAGCTCCAACAGCTATCGATGTGAGGCTGTCAAGAAATGTAGAAAGGAAACCTTCTATCGCCCCGTAATATCTGAAAGCGAGGAAAAGGATGAAAACTACGACAGCCGAAAATATGACGTTCCTCTTGAAATTGCTCATCAGAGGACATGTTAATCCAAAACCACACTTTTTCAAAGAGGAAGGCCATCTATCCATGATTATTTGTTTTGGGCTATAATTATTGTTTAGGAGAAAATTCATAATGCTGGAAAAACTTCCCGGATACAGGAAACAGCTTGAGGAGCTTGACTTAAGAATTTCAAGCCCCGAGGTTATGTCCGACATGAAAAAATATAAGGAGCTCATGGTTGAGCGCTCACACATCGCTCCCATCGTGGAGAAGATGGAGGAGATGGCAAAGCTCGAGGAGAACAGAAAAGATGCAATGGAGATGCTCAAAGAAAGTGATCCGGAGCTTGTAGAGATGGCCAAGGAGGAGATAAGCGAGTGCGAGAAGAAGCTTGAGAGGGCCGAAAAGGAAGTGAAAATGCTTCTCATTCCGCCAGATCCGCTTGATGGGAAGAACATAATAATGGAGATCAGAGCTGGAACAGGAGGGGATGAGGCCGCACTTTTCGCAGCGGATGTGTTCCGCATGTACTCCCACTACGCAGAGGCCAAGCGCTGGAAGATCGAGGTCATGAACAGCAACGAGACCGGAATCGGAGGTCTTAAGGAGATCGTGTTCTCAATCACGGGAAAGGATGTCTATGCATCACTCAGGTACGAGTCCGGGGTTCACAGGGTTCAGAGGGTGCCTGAGACCGAATCCGGGGGAAGAATCCATACATCAGCAATCACTGTGGCAGTCCTTCCTGAGGCGGAGGAGACGGATATCGAGATAAAGCCTGAGGACCTCAAGATAGACGTCATGAGAGCCGGAGGACCTGGCGGGCAGTGCGTTAATACCACAGACAGCGCAGTAAGACTGACACACATTCCAACAGGTCTTGTCGTAATCTGCCAAGATGAGAAGAGTCAGATAAAGAACAAGGCAAAAGCACTGAGGGTTCTTAGAAGCCGCCTTTATGAGATGGAAGAGGAGAAGAAGCAGAAGGAGCGCAGCCAGCAGAGAAAGAGCCAGGTTGGTTCCGGAGACCGCTCGGAAAGAATAAGAACGTATAACTTCCCTCAGGGAAGGGTAACAGATCACAGGATCAACCTGACACTCTATAAGCTCGATGCGATAATGAACGGGGATCTTGATGACCTGATCGAACCTCTTAAGATCGCTGCAGGAGAAGAGGCGCTTAAGGAGCTATGAGGATAAAGGAGCTAAGAAGCCTCCTTTCTGAGAGGCTTTCCTCTTTGGAAAACCCTGCGTTGGAAGCACGCATCCTC
Organism: uncultured Spirochaetaceae bacterium; assembly: GCA_944389025.1. Classification (GTDB taxonomy): domain Bacteria; phylum Spirochaetota; class Spirochaetia; order Sphaerochaetales; family Sphaerochaetaceae; genus Ornithospirochaeta. The sequence goes on along the minus strand of CALXKU010000010.1, from coordinate 49,215 downwards.
CTCTCCTTTTTTCTCTCAATGAGCCATAGCGAGCTCATAATCAACGATACGAGAGAAATACCAGAAGATAGAGAGCGCGCGATACTAGATGCCGCCGCTCTCAGACTTGAAGGCGTCCCGATGGCATACATAACGGGAAAGAAGGAATTTTACGGCTACACTTTCTCTGTAAACAGTGATGTTCTTATCCCCCAGCCCGATACCGAGACTCTAGTGGAAACCGCCCTTGACGCCCTAAAAGGAAATGAGAAGGTTTTGGACATCTGCACCGGAAGCGGTGCGATAATCACATCCATAAAAGCCCAAAAGCCAGAAATCATGGCTTTTTTCTCGGACATAAGCGAAAAGGCTCTCCTTGTTGCTAAGAAGAACTATGAGAGTATCACGGGGGAAAAGGGATGCTGCCGCCTCGGCTCGCTATTCGAGCCTTGGAACGGCATGAGATTCAATATGATAACAGCAAATCCCCCGTATGTGACCAGAGCTTGGTATGAGGGTGTCAGCAAAGAAGTGAAAAATGAGCCAGAGCTTGCACTCATAGATGAGGATGATGACGGACTCGGGATTACGAGAAGGATAATAAAGGAAGCCCCGTCCTATCTTGAGAAGGGGGGATATCTCATTCTTGAGGCGGACTACAGGCAGCACGAAGAAATAAGGACTCTTCTTGAAAAACATGGTTTCATAAAAATTCGTACAATTAACGACCTATCGGGCCTTGAGAGGGTGAGTCTCGGCAGCATCTGCTAAGCTAAAAATCACTGCCAGAGTCCCTCTTTTCTTGCCTATTTTCTCATTCTGGATATAATCTATTCTATGGACGACATTCCAAACAAGGAACTTGTAGACAAGTTCATAACGAACATCATCAGATTCCATGCCGAAGAGAAGGACAAGATAGCCGCGGCTGCGATTTATGCGGCTAAGAAGCATGGGGATCAGAAAAGAAAGAGCGGGGAGCCATACATCATACATCCCCTGTCGGTTGCTGAGATCCTGATGAGCTTTGGAATGGATTCGGATACCATCTGCGCAGGCCTTCTTCATGACACTCTCGAAGACACTGAGACCACCAGGGAGGAGATAGAGCGCCTCTTCGGTAAAGAGGTCGCAATCATGGTGGAAGGTGTCACAAAGATAAGCCATATCACCGACAACAAGAGCATCCAGGAAGCAGAGACCATAAAGAAGATGTTCTTCGCCATGAGCAAGGATGTGCGCGTCATCCTGATAAAACTTGCAGACAAGCTTCATAACATGAGGACAGCGGAGTACCTCTCTCCTGAGAGGAAGAAGGCTTTTGCCGAGGATTGCCTCGACATATTCGCCCCTATCGCGGACTCACTTGGAATGTCCACCATAAAGTGCGAGCTTGAGGATCTCTCCCTCAAGGCTCTAAAACCCGAAAGTTACAACTACATAAGCGAATACCTTCTGGAAAGGAAGGGTGAGTACACTGCATACATAAAAGGGGTATCGAGGACACTCGAGGAAGCGTGTAAGAAAGCAGGCCTTAAGAACGTACAGATATCAGGGAGGGTGAAACACGCCTACTCCATCTATCAGAAGATAAAGAAGAGAAAGAAGGAGATCGATGAGATCTATGACATACTCGGTGTGAGGGTAATCTGCGAGACGCAGGTGGAATGCTACACGATACTCGGCCTCATCCACTCAATCTGGGTTCCGATAGAAGGAAGGTTCAAGGACTACATAGCGATGCCGAAGCCTAACAACTACCAGAGCCTTCATACGACGGTTCTCGGACCGGGAGCGAAACATCTTGAGATCCAGATAAGAACGTTCGAGATGCATAAGACTGCCGAGGAGGGAGTTGCGGCGCACTGGTCCTACAAGGCGGCAAGCGGCAGCGAGAGCGGCACCTGGAAAACCGTTGACAGCATCAACTACAACAAGATCATAGCCAAGCTGAAGACCTGGCAGCAGGAGATTGAGAAGAACGAGGATGATTTCATGGATGAGATCAAGAACGAGCTTCTCAAGGACTCGATCATAGTCTTTACCCCACAGGGGCACGTCATAGAGCTTCCCGTAGGCTCAACAGCCCTCGATTTTGCATTCAAGGTACACTCCGAGGTCGGTATTCACTGCTCCGGTGCCAGGGCGGACAATACGATAATCCCCCTTAACAAACCACTGCAGAACACCCAGATTGTTGAAATCCTCACAAGCCCCAACGCACATCCAAACCAGGCCTGGCTTGAATACGCATACACACCTAATGCGAAGAAGAAGATAAAGGCATGGCTGAATAAGAACGAAAATACGAACATCCCAATCGCACCGGGGAAGAAAGAGGATAAGGCTCCTAAAGAGATTGCCGAGAAGCCAAGAACGATCATACCCCAGAATGGCGGGATAAAATTCCTCAGCAAAGAGAAGAAAGGTACCGTAATAATCGGAAACAACTCGAACATACTCTTCGATTTCGCCAAATGCTGCAACCCCGTACATGGAGATGAGATAGTTGCTTACATATCGAGGGGAAGAGGATATGTCATACATAAGAAAGACTGTCCTAATCTGAAGAACATGCCTGAAAAGGATGTGAGACTCGTTCCTGTGGAGTGGGATGGCAAGGATCTTGTGAGAAGATTCAAAGTGACTGCGAAAATGAATGCCGAGCTCTTCGGAGAGATAGATAACGCCACAAGAAAGCATGGAGGACACCTTATAAGCGGTGAACTCAAGGCCGACGGTCAGGACCTTGAGGGAATCTTCACGATTTCATGCGATGACGAGGATGCTCTGAGAAAGACGACCGCCGCGATAAGGGCAATTCCATCCATAAAGAAAGTTGTCGGAGTCTGATCAGTCCTCAAGGACCTTCAGAGTCTCCGGCAGGAGCTGCTTCTTCCTTGAGAGCACTCCCGGAAGATAGTACATCCCTTTTCCCATCTTCTCATAAGGTATCTTGTACTCCTTATCGAAATTGGTCGTAAGAAGAACTGATTCCTCCTTGAAGACATCGGTCACAAGAAGCATGGCTATTGATAGCGCCTCCCTGTCGCGGAACTCCCTGAGCTTCTCAAGATATGTGTCCTTGAGCTCCTTTATCTCCTCCAGGCTGCCAACCTCTACCTGGCCAATCCCGAAATGCACGCCATGCTCACGGTATTTCTTGAAATCGGATGAAATGAGGCTCATCGGATCCTTGTCCTTGAGGGATGATGAAGATGAGAAGAGAGAGTGACAGAATTCATCGAAATCATCTATTTTCGCACTCTTTCCAAGCTCCTGGGCGACAAACCTGTCATAATCCGTAGTCGTAGGGCTCTTTAACATCACAGTGTCGGCAACAAGGCCACCAAGGAGGATTGTGGCTGTGAGAGCATCAAGGGGAACCTGCCATTTCACATACTGCTCATAAACTATGGTGCATGTGCTACCAACCGGCTCAGAGCATATGAAGATCGGATTATTCATCTTAGGAGCTGCAAGACGGTGATGATCCACGATCTCGACGATATCAGCCTCCTCGATTCCGATTACCGACTGTTCGGCCTCATTGTGATCCATCATGATTATCTTTGCCCGTGGCCTGTTGAGGAAACACCTTCTTGTGATGAAACCTTTCCACTTACCATCTTCAAAGACACTCACGCCCCTGTTCTCGCCATCGGTAAGAATCGCCTTGACCTCATCATAAAGGCTGTCCATCTCAACCCTGGGAGCATCCTTGACGGCTATCACCTGGTTTATAGGTGTTGAGAGACGGAGCAGACGCAGTGTCTCGGCCGTATCCTCCTCAGAGAGGTATACCATGCCCTCGTAATTGGAGAAATCGCATTCAACGCTCTCAATATCCGTAATCCCTGTCAGGATGATTCCAGCAAGCTTATGCTCTATGGCGTACGCGATATGCCTTTTGCGATTACCAACGACCAGAAGAGGTGGTTTCTCGCATGAGCTGACCCTGTCGCAGAATACCTCATAGTCCATTGCCCCGACGACTATCTGGGCATCGAACGTATCCTCAGGTCCGCGACGGAGAAAATGTCCTTCGATGATTCTCGGTATGTTTTTTTGGCTTATGGTGTAGAACGGCCTACCCTTATGATTCTCCATCAAAAAGAACCTGTTTATGTCATCAACGCTTACAAGCGCCTTGTACTCGCCGTCATCTATTACAGGCACAACCGAAGGATGATATGTGTTCAGAAGACTGATAAGCTCATATACGGGATCCTCCCCCGTCACTGTGAATGTCGGAGTTTTCACTATGTCCCGGCTCTTTGCCTTCACATCCTTTAAAAGCTGGGGAATCTCAGCTCCTGCACGGGAGAAAAGATATTTCACATTATCATTGACATTGCCAAGCCTTACAGGAACGTATTCATTCTCGCTATCAATCATGTTCTTAAGCCTGGCATACGCCCAAGCAGAACATATGGAGTCCATGTCGGGATTCCTGTGCCCTAAAACATATATCTTCGCCATAAGGCAATGGTAACGTAAAAAGAGGAAAATATAAACCGTTCTAATCGTTGCCTTCTGCTGAATTTTGCTTCATAATCTTTAGCTATGAAATGTGTTATGGCAAATGACCATGGAGCGGTCGAACTTGCAATGAGAATGAAAGCCCATCTCGAAGAGAGGGGCATATCTGTAAAATATCTTGGTGTTGATAAACCTGAAAGCGTAGACTACCCCGACAAGGCTGCCGAATGCGCAAAAGAATACCTCAAAGGGGGATATGATTTCGCAATCGTCCTCTGCGGCACAGGCATCGGGATATCGATTGCCGCAAACAAGATCAGGGGGATAAGATGCGCTCTCGTCATGGACTCGTATTGCGCGGCGATGGCAAAGCAGCATAACAATGCCAACATGCTCGCTTTCGGTGGAAGGGTTGAATACAAGGAAGATCCCCTCAAGATACTCGATGCCTACCTCGACTCAAAGTTCGAAGGAGGACGGCATGAGAGAAGGGTCAACAAGATAATGGCACTCGAGAGCAATCAGTAGTAATCCCTGTATGTGCCACGAACATAGAAATCGAATCCGATAATCGAGAAAGAGAGAACAACCCTGTTATTGATGAAATCATAGCCAACGTTGGTTCTCAGAGCCCGCTCTCTTCTTCCGCTTATCGGGCTTCCAAGGGTTATTGGAGTCAGCGTAATGTAAGCTCCCGCACCATTTCTCCCGTTTGAGAAGACATGGCTGTAGAAACCACCTATGCCGATAAGCGTGTTTATTCCTGTTCCCGCCACCTTGCTTGCGGTACTTCGCGGTCCGATGATGGAATAGAGCACTTCGAAATAGATTGTATTCTCATCCACGATATCAGGGGTAAGCTCTGTTATGATGCCCAATCCAGCCTCGAAACGGGAAGATATGCCAAGGCTCATTGAAAGATCCAGGCGTAGAGAGTCCTCAACACCGAACGGGCCGTAGTAACCGTAAGTGGAGGATGGGGAGAAGGAGAAGGCTATGTCCTGATGATCACCAGAGTGGAGTGTGAAAATGGAAATGGAAACTAAAATCAATGTCAAGAATATCTTTTTCATACGCCCTCCTCAGATGAAATAGGTGAATTTAACAAGCCTCACACCATATCCAAGAGAATAATCAAGTGCATCAATGAGAAGTATGGGAGTGAGAAATTCATATTCGAACGACGTATCCCTGAAATTCAGAAGGGCAAGTTCCGCCTTATAATACCAGCCATCACGATAGACATACTGAGCGCCAATTCTGAGTTTTGGAGAGTAAAGGACAGGGTTCGGGAAAAGGAAAGCAAGACGTACAGGAGTGGCAAAAGGACTTGTCGAGAGATTGAGAGAGACAGACTCGAAAAGAGGAGATAGGACCACCTCCGCGTCAAGCATCAGGTACGGCTCGCTGAAGAATGAAAAGCCCATGTCAATGCTAAGCCCCGCATAGTGATTTTCATCATCAAGACGCTCACCCTCGCCCCCTGCACCATAGAAGAATGAGAAAGCAAAAAGGGGTGAGAGTGCGAGAAGCAGTAAAAAAAACATTAATACCCTTTTCACATCAGCCTCCATAATACATGAATAGATAAATGAAGAATGAGCCCATATCATCCTTCATCTCTTTAGCCATCTTCTCATCAACGAGGATGGAACCCTCAGAAATCCTGTCATAGAAATGAGAGCGCTCCATAGCGGCGAAAGCTGGGCTGTCTATCACCATCGCAATCTCATTGCTAAGTCCCATTGAGCGGTAATTGAAATTGGTGGAGCCGATTACGGAATACCGCCCATCAACCACCATGAGCTTCTCATGAAGGTTCGTAGGCTTTACCCCCTTATCGATATAGCAGAGATAGAACTCATGACAGAGAGGAACGATATCCGGAAGAATGTAGGCTATTCCTTCCCCTGAGTATCTGAAAAGCTCAATGGGGATTAACATCGTTATCTTTACACCACGCTCCTTAGCCCTCACAAGGGATGCCATCATGTTCTCATCGAGAGCCGGAAGATACGGCAGGAAGAGAATCTCCTCCTTTGCACTGTTGATGAGAACCGAATAGAGTTCCGCCATCGAATCATCCCCGCCCGGCCCCTGATTGAAGAGATATGCGGGAAGCATTGCCTCATCCCCGCCATCAGATGTTACGAAATCATCACGATCTATCTTCTCCACGGAAACACCGTTCCAGATCGATACGAACTCATCTATGAAAGAAGAACATAGACTGCCAGAACGGAAGAGATACATGCTGTCCCTCTGATCCATATCCCCAGCACCCAGAGATATATAGTTCAGGTTCATCCCCCCGATAGCACAGCATTTTCCATCGAATATGAAGAGTTTCCTGTGCTCCCTTATCATCAGCGTAGCGGGGGAAATCAAGTGGGTTACCGTATAGGGCGAATACTCAAGAAGATGCACTCCCCTGTCTCTCAGGAAATATAACGGGGTAAGGTACTCCTTCGACTCTGTCATATCATAGCTGGATGAACCATCCATTATCAAATAGACATCAACGCCACTTTCAGCTTTCTGGCATAAGAGTTCATAGAAAGGCTCCAAGAGCTCACTGGATGAGCCGAGGAACGTAGAGATCAGAATGTAATCCTCACTCTCTTCTGTAAGTTCCATCAGCTTATCAAGCCACTGCTGACCGGAGAAGAAAACATCAGGCTCATCTACAAGGATCCTCTCCTTTCCAAGCGCTTCAAACTTCTCCTCCACGCTAAGCGAATCATCCATCGTAAGAGGAGATAGGTACACATCAGTACTCACGCAGGATGTGAGTGCAAGCATGAGTATGGAAAAAAGGGATAACAATACTCTCTTCATGCCTTCTCATAGTGGGCAAAATGGATGAGTTTTGCAAGTGATTAAAGAGAGATTATCATTTTCTCATCGATGGGAAGATGAACGGATGGGGCAGAAGCTCCTCAAAGCGGTACTCCACCCTGCGCCCCAGAGTGTCCACAAGTATGACAGGAGTATCTCTGCGTGCGAACTCTGCAATCACCTGGAGGCATAGTGCACAAGGAGGGGCTGGAGGATAGTCATCGCTTGCAACGACAAGAAGGTCAATGCCAAGTTTCCCTCCCTCCGCAGTAAGTGCCGTAGTGACGGCATTGCGCTCTGCACATATGGTTGCCCCATAGGAAGAGTTCTCTATATTGCTTCCCACGTAGATTTTCCCGCTTGATGCGCTTATCAAGGCAGCTCCAACCTTATAGCCCGAATAAGGTGCATAGGCCCCTTCACGGGCCCGCATCGCAGCAGTGATGCATCTTGCGATATCTTCAGCTCTTACACTCTGCCCTGACGCCTTCACATAAGAGGCTCCATAAAGGATATCCTTATTCCTGAGAGAGAACAGATAATCCTCGAGAGCCAATACATCTTTAATGCCGGAAAGCTCATCAATATTCTCAATAACCCTTGTCGCCCCTGAGCTCTCCGCCTCAGCCCTTTCCATGGTCGTGCAGAGAGCAACAGTGCGTAGCCCCGCATTAATCCCAGAAAGCACGCCACCGGGGCTGTCCTCGAACACCACAGCATCGGATATGTCAACACCGAGCATCGCCGCAGCAAGAAGGTAGATGTCGGGATTGCTCTTATTGCGTCTTATCATGTCCTCAGCTATAACAAGATCGAAGAAGGAGGGAGAAAGTCCTAACGATGAGATGTTTGCCTCAACCTTCCAGCGCTGAGCTGATGAGCAAATCGCAATCTTAAGCCCCATTTCCCTCATGTTCTCAAGTACTTCGCGAGCCCCTTTCATGGCAATAGGATGGCTCTCAAGCTCTTTTGAATACACAAAGCGGTAGAAGCGGTCGGCATCCTCAACAGAGACATTCTCAGCTTTAATTTCAGATGCGGTGCCAAGTATGAAATCACTCATACCCGTTCCAAGGTGGGAGAGAAAATTCTCCCTTCTGGCATCGTATCCCCTCTCTTTGAAGTATCTTATCCCTATTTCTATGGATAGCTCCTCACTGTCCACAAGGACTCCATCCATATCAAAAAACACAGCTTTAATCATCTCTTCGCCTTCAGATACTGACCATCCCCGTCAAGTCCAAGATATATGCCATCACCCATGATTATCCTGCCACGGAGTATGGTCATCATGACCTTTCCTGTAACCGTCATCCCGTCATATGCACTGTAGCCAGAAGCACTATGTATGCTCTCTCTGCTTATTGTCCATGATAGATCCGGATTGAAGAGCACTATATCGGCATCACTTCCCTCTGAGAGAGTACCCTTCTCAGGATAGAGTCCGAAGGCTTTCGCAGGTCCCGTTGAGATGAGATTCACAATCTGGGAAAGGGAAAGACGGCCACTGCTTATCGCAAAGGTGTGAAGAAGTGGCAGCATCTCCTCCGTTCCGGGAATTCCAGGGTAGATCGTACGGCAGTCTTTGCTCGAGAGTTTCTGCTCCCTCGTAAATGCGCAGTGATCGGTCGCTACAACCTGAATCTCCCCCTCCAGAAGGGCTTTCTGAAGTGCCTCGTTATCCTCCATCGTCCTTAGAGGAGGGGTCATCACGTATAGCGCCCCATCCTCCCCTTCCAGCTTGCTCTTGTCAAGGAAAAGGTAATGCGGCGTGGTCTCAACCGTAAGGTGAACTCCCTTACTCCTGAGCTCCCGTACGGCCTCAAGGCCTTGGCGTGATGAGAGGTGGACTATGTATAGCGGCATGCCAAGCTCCTTCGCTATTGATCCGACATACCTTATCGCCTCGGCCTCCGCCTCTGCCGGTCGTAATGTGGCATGGTCCTTTGGAAGATAGGTACCTTTCCAGTTTTCTTCAATACCTGTTATTATCCCGTCATCCTCGCAGTGTATCGAGACCATGATGCCGAGATCCCGGCATGCTTTGAAAATCTCCTTGAGCTCATCGCGCTTCTCAACAAGATAGCCAACGTTCTTATAGGTCGTGAAAATCTTAATAGTCCCTATTCCCTTGGCCTTTATCTCTTCCAGTTCTTTCTTAATATCATCACGGTAGGCATAAACCCCCTGATGCAAGGCATAATCGATTGCCATTGTCCTCATCTCGCGACGTCGTGAGTCAAAGCTCGAGAGGAGGCTTTTCTTGTTATCATCAGCAAAATCGATGACGGTCGTAACACCTCCGAACGCGGCAAGTCTGGAGCCCTCAGGGAAGCTGTCGGCAGTAACAGTCCCACGGCTTACAAGATGATAGTGGGTATGTGCGTCTATCAGTCCGGGAAGGACGCATAAGCCATCCGCGCTTATAATGTTAACATCCTCTGCTAGCGCACTCTCATCAATATGCGGAGCAATCCGCACAATCTTAGATCCATCAATGAGTATGTCCTGATGCCTCTGCCACTCGGTATCAACAAGCAATCCGTCTTTTATCAGTATCTTAGCCATGCTCTCATGATAATCACACTCATAAGAGCTTTCAAGAAAAAAGATGGCTCTCCGAAGAGAGCCTGAATATTACTCATGAATCATGAATTCTTCCTCAAGAAATTCAAGATCAAGTTCTGGATATAACAGGTGTTTCTCAAGAAGGCTCCTTACCCTACCCCTTGCCTCATCGAGAATCGCGGCATCCACTTTGGCACGGTTCTTAGATAGTTTTCCCGCATTCTCACCTTTGCTGAGAATCGCAGGTTTAGCGTTCTTGAGAACCATTGCCATGATTGAGGCTATCTCCTTCATATCCTCCTCTTCCATGCCAAGGGTTGTAACAGCGGGAGTACCGATTCTGAGCCCCGAGGTGTACCAAGGCCCGTTCGGATCGAATGGAAGGGCGTTACGGTTAAGGGTGATTCCCGCCTCCCTCATAAGGCTTTCTGCCATCCTGCCGTTTAGAGAGAACGGGGTGACATCAATGAGCATCAGATGGTTATCCGTTCCACCGGTCAGAACTGGAACACCTTCCTCCATCAGAGCGGATGAAAGGGCTTTTGCGTTTTCAACGATTTTTCTGGCATATTTTCTGAATTCCGGGCTAAGTGCCTCCTCGAATGCGACAGCTTTTGCAGCAAGAACATGCGAAAGCGGTCCTCCGATTACAAGCGGACAGCCTTTATCCACGCTCTCTGCGAACTCACTCTTACAGAGTATAAGACCGCCACGGGGTCCTCGTAGTGTCTTATGAGTAGTGCTTGTGACAACATCCGCCCACTTGACGGGATCGGCCTCATCCTCAAACACCTTGCCTGCAACAAGACCTGCGAAATGTGCCATATCAACCATGAAAACGGCTCCGACCGAATGCGCTATCTCGCTCATTCTCCTGAAATCTATCTTCCTCGGGTAGGCTGAGTATCCTGCAAGAAGGATCAATGGTTTTATCTCTTTTGCCAGACGCTCTATCTCATCATAATCAAGCAGTCCCGTCTTCTCATCTACAGAGTAGGAATAGGCGTCGAACATCTGCGCCGATACGTTCTGCCTGTAACCATGCGTAAGGTGGCCGCCGGAATAGTAATCGAGTCCAAGAAGCCTCTGGTTATGGCAGGCCTCCCTGATCCTCGTCCAGTCATCCCTTGAGAGATTGCTTACATTCGTTATCCCCATCTCTTCAAGCGCCGGAACCTGCACCTTAGCGTTGAGTATCGCCCAGTATGCGCAGAGATTGGCATCGGCTCCTGAGTGTGGCTGGATATACGCATGCTCAGCGCCAAAAAGCTCTTCCGCTTTCCTCGCACCATATGCCTCTATGGCATCCACATTGTCACAGCCGGCGTAAAAACGGTGCATCGGATAGCCCTCGGCATATTTATCCGTAAGAAGGTTGCTCATCGCAGCCTGCACGGAGATCGATGAAAAATTCTCACTCGCAATAAGCTTCAGATTCTCCCTCTGGTCCCTCAGCTCACGCACAATCCTATCTGCGACGAACGGGGAAACCTCACTCACCAGCGAAAGTGATGAGACATACTGCAGCATCCTTGCATTCACATTTCCTCTTTTAAGGTACTTCTCAACAGCGTCCATTCTCTCCTCCTCAAAGAAAGATAGAAAAAGTATGAGTGTTTATCCGAATTTGTACAATCGATTTGCTAACGTTTTCGAGTAAAAGACGTCAATTGACAAATATTCCCCTTATCCCTATACTTTCTAACGGTTTAGAAGGAGCTATAATGGCAAAAGAAGAAGCAATCGAAGTTGAGGGAGTCGTAAAGGAAGCACTTCCAAACACAATGTTCCGCGTAGAGCTTCAGAACAAGCTCGTAATCCTTGCACACCTTTCAGGTAAGATGAGGAAGCATTATATCAGGATCGTTCCAGGGGATACGGTCAAAGTGGAGCTTTCACCATACGATCTTACGAAAGGCAGGATTGTCTACAGGGAGCGTTAATTACTCCCTGTTTTTTATTGCACAATTTTTCTAGGTGAGTATAATGCCTCTCTGAGGTAAACATGGAACACCAGTTCTCTCCTTCCTATTTATTTTCCCTGATCGTTCCTCTCGTGTTCGAATCCCTTCTGAACATGATGATCGGTATGGCAGATACAATCATGGTTGCAAGCTGCGGGGAAGCCGCGGTATCCGCAGTCTCTCTGGTGGATTCAGTTTCCACGCTGCTCATCCAGCTCTTTACCGCATTCTCAACAGGTGGGGCTGTGATCGTATCGCAGTATCTCGGAAGAAAAGACAGGCCTAGCGCACTTTTAAGTGCAAGAAACCTCATATACATATCGTTTTCCATCGCACTTACCTTGTCCATTCTGATGCTCATATTCAGGTCATCGGTCATCAATGCCGTATTCGGCGCCATAGAGGAGGATGTCCGAGCCTATACTGGTGACTATTTCGTTCCAATACTCCTCTCCTACCCGGCACTTGCATTCTTTGAGTCCCTGACAGCGATTTCAAGAAGCGAAGGGAAAACTGCCCGCACAATGGGGGCTGCGATACTCATGAACGCAATAAACATATCTGGAAACGCCATTCTCATCTATATTTTCGATATGGGACCCAGAGGTGCTGGCATCGCCTCATTCTCCTCAAGGGTTGCAGGATGCATACTGATGCTCTCTTTAATGCATAGAAGAGATGAAGAGCTCAGCATGATAGGCTTTCTGAAAGGTCCCGTATCACTTGCCATGATAAAAAGAATATTGAGAATAGCAATTCCCGCTGGAATAGAGAGCACTGTATTCCATGTTGGGAAGATCCTTGTCCAGAGCCTCATCACGACCCTTGGTACGGCAAGCATAGCGATAAACGCTGTAGTGATGAATTTCAACTCTTACTCGAACATCCCGGGCAACGGAATCAACCTTGCACTCATCACTATTATCGGGCAGTGTAGAGGAAAAGATAATTTCAAGGACATCAATTACTACACGAAACTTATGATGCTGATTGTCTACATATCGACACTCATCATCACAATCCCGCTCTACATTCTCTCCCCTCTCGTAATACACCTATATGGACTTGAGAGCACTACGGCAATTACTGCCCTTCCGATAGCCAGGGGCTGCCTTATGGCATGCCTTCTCATCTGGCCATTTGCTTTCACGCTCCCGAACACACTCAAAGCAAACGGAGATGTGAAATTCATAATGCTTACATCCTTCTTCTCGATGTGGATATTCCGCGTAGCCCTCTCCTACCTCCTTATAAAACACTTCAGTTTTGGTGTTGAAGGTGTATGGTATTCGATGTACGCGGACTGGGCTTTCCGAGGAGTGCTCTACTTCTTACGCTACAAAGGAGGAAAATGGAAGGAGAAGGCGGTAATCTAGCTTTTCTTAAGAATCACCCAGAGAGCACCATTTCCACCGTACTGGAGAGGTGCGTTATTTTTCTCTGAAATTCCCCCATCGCTATCGAGGAGGGCGATGACAGCATCACGCAATACTCCGACGCCACCTTCAGAATGAAGGCCTTTACCTGTTATTATGCTGACTTTCCTTATCCTGTGAGACCTGCAGTCCGAAAGGAATGCGGTAACGGCAGCAAGAGCCTCCTCCTGAGTCTTTCCATGGAGATCGAGCGTTGCCTGTGGCATCATAGTCCTGAGCTGGCTTATAGTGTAATCCTTCTTCTCAGGAAAATCCCCCTTCTCCTTTATTATCTCCTCGAAAGTCTTAACGTCATTCTTTTCCTTCTTTCTAGACTCATAGCTGTCGTAAATCTTCGAGAAATCCTTTTTCGCCCTGCCGTCCTTTTTTCTCTGTACGCCCTCGCTTTTCTTCTCCCCCTCTTTCTCTTCCTTCTTCTCGCTCTCTTTTCGCTGGAAAGAGCCGTTATTACCATAAACCGACCAGGATGCCTCGGGAGAGCGTGTTTCTTCCGCACTCTCTTTCTTGAAGAAGAAATCATCTTTTGCAATCTCCTCTTCAACCTTGCCAATCTCCTCCACGATATCAGAAGATGGGGTGCTGTCATCACTTGAATAAAAACCGCTCAGGATCTCACCAAAATCCTTTGTAGGCTTATATGAGCTCTTCTTTTCCTCCTTCACAACTTTTTCCTGTGATGAATCATTATCCTCTTTCCTAGTCTCAATCTCAGGGCGCACGAAGCTCTCATTATTGCCATATATGGACCAGGAGGCCTCAGGGGAACGGAACTCTTCCTCACTCTCTTTTTTGAAGAGGGAAGTCTCATCTTCCTGCCTCCCTTCGTTATCCACTCGAACCTCTATTTCTTCGTCAATCACAGAGAGCGGACGTTCTTTAACAGGGAGTGGGGTCTTCTCAAACTCGGAGAGGATCTGACCGAAATCTTTCGTAGCTTTGTAGCTGCTCTTTACCCTGTCCTCCTCCCTCACTTTCTTTTTCTTATCCTTTCCCTCCCATTTGTCAAGGATGTCCCCGAAGGAGACTGATTTACCCGTATCCGCTTTCTTCTTTGGCATGGCATACGGATTCCCAGTCCTTTCGAAATTGGCAAGGATATCTGCAAATGAGGCATTCGGATCATAGCCCTGAACTACTTCAGAGCCCCTTTTCTTTTTCCCCTCTCCCCGTCTCTTATCATCTTTAACGACGCTTTCCTTCTTCTCCTTCAGAACGATTGAAGAGAACGGGCTCTCTTTAAGCCTTGCCTCTTCCTCCTTCCTGGATGAGAAGTCCTGATGTGGTGTGTATTTTCTTACTTTCTTTCCCATTACTCTTCTCTCTCATCGACAATTGCAATTGCGAGAGGGCTTAAGAGTTCTCTGAGTGTCTTTTCATCGGTTCCTTCGACTTTGAGCGTGCATATCACCTTCCTGCTATCATCATCACTTATGTTGCAGAAGCTGATTATTGAGAGATTGTTATCTGCAAGGATTTTAGAAATCTTGGCCACTATTCCCACCTTGTCATCCACGGCTAGCGTTATGCGCGCACCATACTGTCTTGCACCGAAGAGGTCCATCATGATCTTGAACATGTCAGATTTCGATACTACCCCTTCAAGCTTTCCATCCTTCACAACGGGAAGAAACGACAGATCCTGCATTACCATGATTCGCGCAGCCTCCTCGATCCCTGTCTCAGGAGTTATGGATATCACATCCCTCGTCATTATGCTCTCTATGCTCGTTATTCCAACCTTATATGCCATCTCGAGGAGAGAAAGCTGCTTCACTTCCGGCAGACTCGCCCTCAGAATATCCTTTTCCGTGAGAATTCCGACCAGATTCATGTTGTCATCAAGAACGGGAAGTTTCGCAACCCCTTTCCTCTTCATCAGATCAAGGGCTTCCAGAGTACTCATTTTCTGGTTCGCAACCACAGGATGTTTCGTCATTCTTCTAGCGATTATCATAAATTTCTCCCCTACTCGTCATTGCATTGTCCGTTAAAAAAAATATAGCTATAAATCCATGGATGTTCAACTGAAATATTAACGTCAAAGATCCATCAGAAATCATAAAAACATTGTTGTAGCATGTAAAAATTGCTATTCTGTTAGAGCAATGCCGTACTATATCATTTTCTGCAAAAGCACAAAGGAACATGCGACAGTAAAAAGCCTTAAAAGAATCGTAAAGAAGATGGGTATCGACATGGATTTCAGGCTCCAGGAAAAGGAGATGGTGAACCACAGCAAAACGGGAAAGGTGACGAAGAAGTACAATCTCATTCCCGGCTATATCTTCGCACGTTCAGATCAAAAGATAGGGGTAGGGACTCTTGCGGAACTTACAAAAGCAAATGACTTCTTCTATTTTCTCACCTATAGCGACAGGTCATATGTGATGAGAGGGGATGACGAGGCCTACTGCTCACAGCTCTTCGATTTTCCACAGATTATCAGGCAGAAGAACGTTTTCATAAAAGCCGGCGAGGTTGTTATCGTCACTCGGGGTGCTTTTACAGCTTTAAAGGGTAAGATTCTGAAAATAGACATGAAAAGAGAGAGGGTGGATGTTGAGATAATGCTACTTGGGAAGCCTACTAAGATAACCCTTCCCGTCGATCATGTGGAAGAAACGGGAGAGATTGCTAAAGAAGAAAAATCTCCTTGATATTAAATCGAAAATTCTTTACACTACCTTAGTGCGTGATCCTGTAGCTCAGCTGGATAGAGCGTCCGCCTCCTAAGCGGAAGGTCAGCAGTTCGAATCTGCTCAGGGTCACTTTTTTAATGACTAGGCCCCGGATTTTTTCCAGGGCCTGTTCTTTTCATCAAAGTTTTTTCGCAAAGAGCGCTCTTATCGCATTCAGGACGGCAATGACCATGACACCTACATCAGCGAAAATTGCAAGCCACATGTTCGCAATGCCGAGTGCACCGAGAACAAGGCATATGAGCTTCACTCCGATTGCGAAGACTATGTTCTCATACACGATCGCCATACACTTTTTTGCGATTCTTATCGCCTTCGATATCTTCATGGGATCATCATCCATAAGTACGACATCAGATGCTTCTATTGCAGCATCCGAGCCCATCGCACCCATTGCAATCCCGATATCCGCCCGTCCTAGAACCGGGGCATCGTTTATTCCGTCACCGACAAAGGCCAGACTTGAATTCCTATCCTTCTCATCCATCATCTCCTCAAGCTTCCTGACTTTGTCATCCGGCAGTAAATTACTGTAAACGCTGTCGATTCCAAGAGCAGAGGCTACGTTTCTTGCAACTTTCTCTGAATCCCCGGTAAGCATGGCAATCTTACTTACCCCAGCCTTTCTAAGTGCTTTTATCGCATCAGCAGAGGAGTCTTTCATGACATCGCTTATCAGAATATGACCAGAGTATTTCCCATCAATCGACACATGAATGATTGTACCAACACTGTGGCATGGTATTGGCTCAAGTCCAAGCTCCCTCATGAGGCGCTCGTTCCCGCATGCAACCTCACACCCATCCACAGTTGCAATCACGCCACCACCGCTCTTTTCCCGGATGTTCGCCACCCTTCTCCTGTCAATTTCCTTCCCATATGCCCGCTGAATGCTCTTTGCAATCGGATGGGAGGATGCGCTCTCAGCGAGGGCGGCATACTCGAGTATCTTCTCGTTCTCAAGACTGCTGTGATGAATTCCGCGCACCTCAAAAACCCCCGCAGTAAGAGTTCCGGTCTTATCAAAGACAACAACCGATGTCTTGGAAAGCGTCTCAAGATAGTTCGAGCCCTTTATGAGTATTCCAGCGTTCCCTGCCCCTCCGATAGCGGCGAAGAAGGAAAGTGGAATCGATATCACAAGCGCACATGGGCAACTTATGACAAGGAATGTGAGAGCACGGTATAGCCACTTTCCAAAAGAGGCTTCCCCTCCTGCTATCATTGTAACGACAGGAGGTATAAATGCTAGGAGAAGAGATGCGATGCACACTGCAGGAGTATAGATCCGTGCGAATTTTGAAATGAAATCCTCCGACTTCGATTTCCTGGAGCTGGCATTCTCAACAAGCTCAAGAATCTTCGATACTGTTGACTCTCCGAACTCCTTTGTCGTACGGATGCTGAGCACTCCTGTCATGCTTATCGAGCCGGATATGACCTCATCGCCTGCGCTGACATCACGAGGAAGGCTTTCTCCTGTAAGAGCGCTCGTATTAAGGCTTGATTCGCCTTTTACTACTATGCCATCGATGGGAATCTTCTCCCCGGGCTGTACGATTATGACTGCGCCGACAGGAACATCATCCGGATCCACCCTCTCAAGCTTGCCATTCTTTTCGACATTTGCATAATCGGGACGGATATCCATCAGCTTGGTAATATTCCTCCTGCTCTTACCAACGGCGTAGCTCTGGAAGAGCTCCCCTATCTGATAAAAAAGCATTACGGCGATGGCCTCGGTATAATCCCCGCTCTTCTGCCAGATGGCAAGAGCCATGGCACCAACCGTGGCAATCGCCATTAAAAAACACTCATCCATGACCTGCCCGTGAATTATGCCGCGTCCAGCCTTCAAAAGGATGTCATACCCTATTAAGAGATAAACGGCGAAATAGCAGATCAATCTGGAGAGCCCTGACAGGGATGAAAAAGAAAGAGCTATCATCAGAAAAGCAGAAATTATTATGCGGATTAGCATCTGGCGCTGTTTCTTATTCATGGCAATACCCTCAGATATAAATCTCGCAGTCGCTCTCAACTTTTTTACAGCTTCTCAGAACGCTTTCCATCACGCTCTTCTTATCCGCATCATCATCAAAGTCGACAATCATCCTCTGCATCATGAAATTGACAGTGCAATCCTTGACCCCTTCTGTTTTCTTTGCTGCTAGTTCCATCTTATTCGCACATGCTGCGCAATCGACTTCTATCGAGTATGTCTTTCTCATGAAAACCTCCAAACAATTAAACATATGAACATTTACTTAAATGATGAATTAATCATATATCCTTATACACTCCCTGTCAAGGGGAAAAACAGAATCCGAAGATAATGATGAAATTAATTACAGAAAATCCGGATGTTCAAAACAATGTAAAATAATTATATTTCATTAATAGAGGGATGACTTCCTACCTTGTTTTGCATCTCATAGGCATTGCCTATTTCCCTCTTCCCCTTAAGGCCGGTCCTTGAGGGGCTTTTTTAACCTCTCCAAGCCCCGCTTTCCGCTGATATGTTCAATTTCAAGAGAAAGGATGCAAAAGCTCTTATCGCGTTCAATGATGGAGTTAAGATGCTCAGTGCTATCTTCCGGATAGTATTTTCTTGCTAGAATTGAGATTGCATTGAACCTCTCGATCTCATCCCGGATAATTCCGATCCTACCGAAGACTATCACGCTCTCGTATCCTGTTGTATATTTCTCCTTTATGACATCATCCCTCGATACTACGGCAAAGGAAGCTTTCTCACATCTCTTGATGCTGTCTATCTTATGACCGCTTAAGGCTGAGTGAAACAGGATTCTCTTACCATCAAGGACGAAACTCATCGGGATTGAATAAGGGTATCCATCATCGCCTGAGAGTGCGAGTGTGCCATGGGATGCTTCTTTCAGTATCTCAAGGCACTCACACTCATCCATTCTCTGTGCCATGCGCCGCATCGGTCTGAACATGTCAGCTCTTTCTCCTTCTGAACGTCCTCTTCTTCTCTGGAGCGTTCAGGGCAAGCTCATTCACCCTTTCCGCGCTGAGGGAATCTATGTTATCCCTATCCTCCTTACTAAGAGCGATGTTCCTCTCTCCCCATTTAAGATATGCGCCATACCTGCCGGAGAGAATCTCCAAGCCCTTGCCTTCCAGATCGGGGAATGTCCTGAGAACCGTTTTCTCACTCTTCGTTGCAGCACTCTCAAGGTCAGCCTTGAATGAGGCGAAACTCACGCTTCTCGGATCCTTCACAGAAGTGTTCTTCCCATCATACGAGATGTAGTAACCGTAAGGACCGATCCTGAGCTCCGCTACACCCAGCTCATCCTCTCCGATGACTTTGGGGAGGCTGAAAAGGAAGGTAGCATCATCAGCTGTGAGATTCTCAGCCTTCATAAGGCGTGGAAGGCTGACACTTTTTCCATCACTCTCGCGATAAAGATATGTCCCGTTCCTTGAGTTTCTGATCTCGATATCGGTTCCGCTTATGATATCGGCTTTTCTATTCTTATCTTCGAATATCTTTCTCGCATCATCATCCGTGAATGTCCCAGGATAATACGCACTTTCATCAATGGAAGCGTATTCTACACTTTCACTGCCCTTCTCCCTGATTTCGATATAAGGGCCGTATTTACCGTTCTTGATGGAATATCCGTACTCACGTCCAGCTAAGGAGAAAGAGTAGCTGAGGTTTGAGAGGTGAAGTGTTTTTGCCTCACTGATTCTTACACCACGGCTCACATTCGAAACAGCGTCTTTCAGTCCGCTTCCCCCATCCTTTCCTTTCCAGAAGAGGTCAAGGTAATCGTTCTTGTCCTCCTTCCCGCTTGCTATCTCATCAAGCCCTTCCTCCATTCTGGATGTGAAATCATATCCAACATAAAGGGGGAATGCGGAATCAAGGAAATCCGCAACGAAAAAGCCGAGGAAGGTAGGTACAAGGGATGACTTGAGCTTCACAGCATAACCCTTTCCCATGATAGTGGAAATGATCTGGGCATATGTGCTCGGTCTGCCGATTCCCTTATCCTCAAGGGTCTTAACAAGACTGGCCTCGTTATATCTCAAAGGTGGCTCGGTAGTATGCGATACCTCCGCAGCATCCTCAACCGTTCTCTCATCCCCCTCTTTAAGGGACGGGAGCAGTCTCGTGTTCTCCCCCTCATCATCCTCATTCGAACTCTCATCGGACGACTCGGAGTAAAGCTTCAGAAAGCCATCAAAAAGGAGCTCCGTTCCACTTGCAGAAAGCTTGTAATCCCCGCTTTCAAGTTTCACGGAGGTTACGGCACGCAGTGCATCCTTCATCTGGGTTGCAAGTGTCCTTTTCCAAATCAGGGTGTACAGCTTAAGCTCATCCCCTGTAAGCCCCGTATCTTTTGGAGTTCTGAAACTGTCTCCTGCCGGGCGGATAGCCTCATGCGCCTCCTGTGCCGATTCGCTCTTGGCCTTGTAATTCCGCTCGTAGGAAGAGAGATATCCATCTCCGAAAAGTGTTTTTATCTGGGCTCTGGAAGCTCTGATGCACTCACTTGAAAGGTTAGGACTGTCCGTACGCATGTATGTAATGAAGCCTTTCTCGTAAAGGGCCTGAGCTATACTCATTATCTCCTTGACACTCTTATTGAGTTTGCGGGATGCATCCTGCTGGAGGGTACTTGTCGTGAAAGGATATGCGGGACTCGTCTTCTTCTCCTGTCGGCTCACGTTTCTGACAGTAGCCTTAGAGCCCCTGAGATCCCTTATGATCGCAGCTGCCTCAGCAGCAGTAAGAGCAATGTGTCCGTCCTTTATCTTCCCGCTCGTTCCATCAAAACTTGATTTTGTAGCAACAATCTTTGATCCGACTGCATCAAGCTTTGCTTTGAAATCCTCGAAGAAGACATTCACGGAAGTGTAATCGTTACGTATGAAATCGCGCCTTTCCTTCTCCCTGTCAACGATTATCTTAAGGCCCGGGGACTGTACCCGGCCGGCCGAAGCTTTCGTAAAACCGATCTTTCTGGCCAGTATCGGACTGATCTCATACCCCTGAAGACGGTCTATAGCACGCCTTGCCTCCTGAGCAGAGACGAGATTCATATCGATTTCCCTGCAGTTGTTGAAGGCGTTTGTTATTGCCTGCTTGGTTATCTCATGGAATACCATCCTGTAGCATGGCACTTTCGGTTTCAGGTTGTTATATAAATGCCAAGCAATCGATTCACCTTCCCTATCCTCATCACTTGCAAGAATAAGCTGATCGGCCTTGGCAAGCTCCTTCCTCATCTCTGAGAGTAGCTTCTTCTTCTCATCGCTCATCTCGTACTCAAGCTCATAGCCGTCATCAACCATGACTCCATGAACACCTTTCTTAGGCTGTACGGCAAGGTCTTCTATATGTCCCAGGCTTGCCATTACCGTACAGTTCTGTCCCAGATACCGCTTGATAGTACGCGCTTTGGTAGGCGACTCCACGATAATAAGACTCTTCTTGTTCGGATCTGCTTTCATGTACCTCTGATTTTCCCTTTTTGCTAATATGGAAAATAAAGGCATAAAATCAGTTTGTCAACCTTTAAAAGCTGCTGTATCGGTGAGAATGAATGCTCCATCCTCCGATTCCCCATTAGGGGAATAAAAAAAGAAAGATTTCAGAATCGACGGTCCCGTTATAAGGAAGGATATGTGTCTTACCCCATTCTCATCGATGAAGAAATTGAAGCTCGTGGTACAGCCTATCGTAATTCCGATAGCCTTTGTATCCACATATGAGATGCAACTGGTTGGGGACACCTCCATGGCTGTAAGAAGCCATGATGAGGGGTCTATCAAGCTTTTATTGAACCTCTCCGCATTCAACCTGTAGCAGACAGCCTGCACCGACTCGTCATCATAGTCAACCCAGGTCACACTCTCTCCAAGATTGAAAAGGGGGAAAAGTCTGTACTCTGTCCCATTCTCCTCGAAGAAGATCTGATTATACTGCCCATACGTCTCATCATGAACAGTCTCTACGCGGAGCCTCAGCTCCCTGACCATTCCTCCGTTATCCTTATCAGTATTGTTGTACCAAGCGTACTCGCCGGTCCAGTTGGCTGTGGTGAAAGTGGCGAACTCCGCATCGATATCGTTATTCTCCCCATCGCGGTAAGCAACCGAGAGAAGATACTCCCTATCCGACTCAAGCCCTTTTATCTCATAACTGTTACCACCTTCAAGCCGCGCTATGAAACCGTTATCGATATAAATATCGGTATATATGCTCCCCTCTGCCGGCTCATAGGATATTCGCGCACCATAAGGCGTCGGATTCAGAGACAGAGCAAACAGTAATGAAGTTCCTAATATCTGGGTGATTAACGCTATCAGCTTTCTCACTTGCTACTCCCACAATAAATCAGTATCCTTAGACCATGAAAAGAATCTTTGCAATATTAACCTTCATATCAATTATACTGCTTTCCTCATGCCAGGTTACAGAAAACATTATAATATCAGATGGGGAAAACACAAGTGAGAGCGATATCATCGTTTACGACTTCTTTATTGATGTGTTGAACGATTTTTCTGCATTCGTCTCTGATGAGAGCCAGGATGAGAGCATAATGGATGCCGCTGTCAGAGGTTTTGCTGACGGGCTCGCTTCGAATCCTGATAACAGTAACATCATATATACGAAGGGAAGCGGTAACGAATACAAGCTTTCATTCGATTTCAAGAGCATCAGCAACGCCCTTTCCGCACTTAATGGGGCTGAGGGAAACAGTGTGCTCAAGGAAGGTGAGAACTCGCTCTCTTTCTATCTTGATATCAACAATTATGTAGAGCTTAAAGAGATGATCCCGTTCCTTGCCGATCCGAACTTCGAGGTATACGGCCCGGAGTACAATCAGGGGATGAGTGAGGCGGATTACCTAGACATGATCTACTACCTGCTTGGAGAAGAGGCCCCGGATGCGATAAGCAGCAGCATGATTGACATCAACATCACGACGCCAGGGGAGATTGTCAGTTCAGAAGGTGTTACCGTAACAGGTTCAAACACCTGCACATACAGCTTCCCTCTCATTGATTTCCTCCTCCTATCTGAGCCGATGGCCTTCTCAATCAGCTGGAATTGAAAGTCGCAGATATCATAATCGCAATCTTATTTACAGCCCTCATTCTCCTCTCTTTCAAGGCTTTTCCCGCAAAAGGAGATGAGATTATAATCAATGCCGATGGAAGAGAGTACCGCTATCCACTCTCTGATGATAGGATAATAAGGGTTGAGGGCCCACTCGGTGAGACCACGATTGAAATAAAGGATATGAAGGCACGCATAACAGATTCCCCATGTCCGAATAAGACATGCCTTTACACGAGGATGGGAAACACAATCTGCTGCCTTCCGAACAGGGTGCTTCTCACCTTTAGTGAGAGCTCGGACGGAGTCGATACCTATGCGTACTGACCGGATTGCAGCCCTCACATCACTGGCTCTGCTTTTCTCCCTTGCAGAGAATCTCATTCCAAAGCCCCTTCCGTTCTTCCGCCTTGGACTGGCGAATATTCCCCTTCTGCTCGCAGTTTCAAAAATGGGAGCATGCGAGTTTTTCGCACTTTCCTTTTTAAAGGCGGTTGCAAACTCCTACCTTGCTGGAACACTCTTTTCACCATTCTTCCTGATATCCCTTTCACAGAGCCTGACGAGCGCTCTTGCAATGTACATCTGCCAATTTACCTTAAAAGATCATGTCAGCCTTTACGGCATATCTCTTACTGGAGCAGCAGCATCTGCATTTACACAGCTGTTTTTAGCGTCAATGCTGATTGGAAGCGGAATATGGAGTCTCCTTCCCCTCTTTTTGATCCTATCTTTTGTAGCCGCATTCATAACGGCGCACATCGCAAAGCATATACATTACGATATTGACGCAGTAGGGATGAGGACAGAAAAAGGGACAGGAATCAACAGGACTTTCTCCCTATCGCTTTTTCTCATAATCTTTTTCTCCTCAATTCTTGAAAGCATCGCATTGAATGCAGCCCTCTTCGTTCTCATGATTCTCATCTCTCTCCACCTGAAAAGAAAATTCAGGCCCCTTAATTACATCACCCTCATTGCAATCTCTCTGTTTTCTTCCCTTATTGTGCCAAGAGGTGAAGTGATAGCGAGAGTCCTGGCATTCCCAATCACTGATGAGGCTCTGAGAGCTGGGATGAGACAGGCTCTCAGGCTCTCAATCACTGTCATTGAAAGCCTTACTTTCTCACACTACGCACTCTCATCTGGATTCCTATCTTCCATTCTCAGTCGTTTCTTTGAGATGGAAAGCGCATTCTATGCCACCAGTGGAAGCATAAAGAAAAGAATAAACAGCGCTATAAATGTGAAAATCTCTAATGAAGTGAAATATAATAACAATAAAATACCTTATTTCACATCATTTTTCATTTTAATTGTTTTAATTGCTCTTAATATACTTGACACCTTTGTTTTATGAGAAGCATTAATGCTATTTTTTTATAATTCTATTGACATTCGATAATTAATTATATATAAATTTTTATCGATAAATATAAGGAGACTACAATGGCAGAAATCAATGAGCAGTTTCCTGGAGAGAAGGAACTTCAGGACCTGATTGAAAGAGTTAAGAGAGCCCAGCGTATTTATGCGAACTACCCTCAGGAAAAGGTCGACGCCATCTTCCGCGCGGCCAGTATCGCGGCCAATAACGCCAGGATCAGCCTCGCCCAAGATGCCGTGGAAGAGACCGGAATGGGAATCATCGAAGATAAGGTTATCAAGAACCACTTCGCAGCCGAATACATCTTCCATAAATATAAAGATGACAAGACTTGCGGAATAATCGAGGATGACCCGGGATTCGGCATAAAGAAAATCGCTGAGCCTAAGGGGGTAATATGCGGTATCATTCCGACGACAAACCCGACAAGTACCGCGATTTTCAAATCACTTATCGCACTCAAAACAAGGAACGCCATCATCTTCAGCCCACATCCAAGGGCAAAGAAATGCACATGCGACGCAGCACGTATCGTACTTGAGGCGGCTGTCGCGGCAGGAGCACCGGAGGACATAATCGGATGGATTGAAGAGCCGACGATGGAGAAAACGAACTATCTCATGCACCATCCTCATGTCAACCTGATTCTTGCAACTGGTGGCCCTGGAATGGTTAAGTCGGCATACTCATCCGGTAAGCCTGCTATCGGAGTTGGTGCGGGTAACACCCCTGCCCTGCTCGACAAGAGCTGCAATATCAAGATGGCTGTCGCATCCATTCTTATGAGTAAGACATTCGATAACGGTGTCGTCTGTGCATCAGAGCAGTGTATCATCGCCCATAAGGATATCTATAACGAGGTAAAGAAGGAGCTCAAGGAGCAGGGAGCACACTTCTTAAATAAAGAAGAGATGGCAAAGCTCAGTCCGATCATCCTCGATCCTCAGAGGGGCTCTGTCAATCCGAAGATTGTAGGACAGCCTGCATATAAGATTGCAGAGATCGCAGGATTCAGTGTTCCAAAGAATACGAAAGTACTCATTGGAGAGGTAAAGAAAGTAGCAGCTGATGAGCCGTTTGCTCACGAGAAGCTCTCCCCTGTCCTTGGAATGTACTCATGCGACAACTATGGAGAGGGATGCATGATGGCTGCCCAGCTCATCGCACTCGGTGGATTCGGACACACATCCGTTCTCTATGTCGATGAGAAGGAACAGGATAAGATCGACAACTACGGAAAGACCGTGAAGACAAGCAGGGTTCTGATCAACATGCCTGCAAGCCAGGGTGCCATCGGAGACATCTATAACTTCCGTCTCGAGCCATCCCTTACACTCGGATGCGGTTCTTGGGGAAACAACAGCATAAGCGAAAACGTTGGACCTAAGCACCTATTGAACGTAAAGACAGTAGCAGAGAGGAGGGAGAACATGCTCTGGTTCAAGTTGCCACCGAAAATCTATTTCAAGTACGGCTGTCTGCCTGTAGCGCTTCAGGAGCTTCAGGGCAAGAAGAGAGCGTTCATCGTCACCGACAGCTTCCTCTTCTCATCCGGTATGATCGACAGGATTCAGGAAACACTTACGCAGATCGGAGTCGAGACAGAGGTGTTCCACCAGGTAAAACCGGACCCGACACTTGGAACGATCAACACAGCCATGCAGCTTGTTAACGCATATAATCCTGATGTGATCATCGCGGTCGGAGGCGGTTCTCCAATGGATGCCGCTAAGATCATCTGGCTCCTCTATGAGCATCCAGAGGTAGAGTTCCAGGGCCTTGCACTAAGATTCATGGATATCAGGAAGAGAATCTACGCATTCCCGAACATGGGTAAGAAGGCGGAGCTCGTATGTATCCCGACAACAAGTGGAACAGGTAGTGAGGTCACACCGTTCGCAATCATCACCGACGAGAAGACCGGTATGAAGTGGGCAATCGCGGATTACGCACTTACCCCGAGCATGGCTATCGTTGACAGCGAACTTGCCATGGGACAGCCAAAGGGCCTTACAGCAAGTTGCGGTATCGACGTACTGACTCATGCGCTTGAGGCTCTCGTGTCCTCGATGAGCACGGATTATACGAACTCACTCTCTCTTGAAGCGGCGAGAATCATCTTCAAATACCTTCCACAGGCATATGAGGATGGAAGCAACAAGAAAGCAAGAGAGAAGGTCCATGATGCGTCCACGATGGCAGGTATGGCATTCAGCAACGCCTTCCTCGGAGTATGTCACTCAATGGCTCATAAGCTCGGAGCGCGCTTCCACGTTCCACACGGAATGGCGAACGCACTGCTTCTTACGAACGTCATCCGCTTCAACGCGAACGACAATCCTACAAAGCAGGCCTCATTCCCTCAGTATGAGTTCCCATCGGTAATCAGCAGATACGCACGTGTTGCGGATTACATCTCAACACCTGTCAATGATGTGAAGAATACTGACCTGATGGACAGCAGGAATGCAAAGAGCCAGGAAGAGAAGGTTGAGATCCTTATCGAGGGTATCGAGAAGCTCAAGAAGCAGCTTGGCGTACCGTCTTCGATAAAGGAATGGGGAGTTGATGAGGCTGAGTTCCTCGCAGCGGTTGACGAGCTTGCCGTGAAGGCATTCGACGATCAGTGCACAGGAAGCAACCCTCGCTATCCTCTCATCAGCCAGATCAAGCAGCTCTATCTCGATTCCTACTATGGCAGAGCCTGGAAGGAAGAGGTATAAGAATATTCGATTTGACACATTGGCTCATGCGCTTGCATGAGCCATTATCTATACACGGTTCAAAAAAAATAATGAATAATTAGATTTCCGTATTAGGAATATTATTTTCTATCTTTAACCTACACATCATAAAAATCTTAACAATTATTTTTGACCCGTTCCTTTTTGTGACGTATCATCATGGTATGATGGATACACGCTTAGAATCATTGTTCACTCCGTGGAAAATCGGAAAATGTGAGATAAAAAACAGGATTGTTCTTACCAGCATGGGAGGAACAGATCTTTTCGGCTGGATGGAGAAGAACCATTTCGACAAAGCCGGCGCCCGTTTCATAATGGAAGTTGCGAAGAACAACGCAGGCCTCGTGCTTCCTGGTTGTCAACCAGTCTACAACCCGATGTTCGGACAGTGGCTGCACAAGAACAAGAAGATGTATAGGGATCTTGCAGAATGGATGCCCACATTTCATGAGACAGGAGCAAAGCTCTTTGTACAGCTTACAGCTGGTTTCGGACGCTCATTCACGATAAGCAGCATGATGGAAATGCTGTACAACACACCCGTAATCAGGACAATCTCAAAGCCGATAATGGATCTCGACAGGATCACAGCATCTGCAAGCCCATCGCCGAACAGATGGTCGGACAAGGTCCCATCAAGGGAGATGACGAGGGATGAGATAAAAGAGATGGTCCACTCTTTTGCAGAGAGCTCACTCATGCTGAGGGATGCCGGTGTAGATGGTGTTGAGGTACATGCTGTGCATGAGGGTTATCTTCTAGATCAGTTCACGCTTAAATACGTTAACAAGAGAAAAGACGAGTACGGCGGATCAATGGAGAACAGATACCGTTTCGCAATCGAGATTGTCGAGGCAATAAAGAAAAGTTGCGGAGATGACTTTCCTGTATCGCTCCGATACAGCGTATTATCCAAGACGAAGGATTTCAGAAAAGGCGCCCTTCCCGGAGAGGAATATATCGAGGCCGGGAGGGACATGGAAGAGTCGGAAAAAGCTGCGAAAATGCTTCAGGATGCAGGCTATGACATGCTAAACTGCGATAACGGAACGTACGATGCATGGTATTGGGCTCATCCACCGATCTACATGCCGGAGAACTGCAATCTTGAGGATGTGGAGCACATAAGGAAGTTTGTGGATATCCCCGTAGTCGCAGCTGGAAGGATGGATCCCTTTGTCGCCGCGGAGGCTATCAGGGAGAACAGGATCGATGGTGCGGGGTTTGCAAGGCAGTTCCTTGCAGATCCGGAGTGGGTCACGAAGCTGATAAACGGAAGGAAAGAGGATATCAGGCCGTGCATACTCTGCCATAACGGATGCTTCAACATGTGCCACTACAAAGGTGTTCCGAACGACCAGGATCTTTCGGACAGTCTCCATCTTGCAAGGTGCGCTGTAAATGCCGAGATGATGCAATGGGAGAAGCATTACATCAAGAAGGCGGAAAAGAAAAAGAAGGTTGCCATAATCGGTGGAGGCATCGGCGGCATGGAGACGGCTAGAGTGCTTAAGCTAAGAGGACACGAACCCGTGATATACGAGAAGAGCAAAGAGCTTGGAGGCACTTTCATACCTGCGAGTGCAGAGTCTTATAAAGGTAAGCTGCGAGATCTTCTCGAGTGGTACAGGAGACAGATGCGAGAGCTCGACATCCAGGTTGTGTATGACAGTGAGATAAAAGATGTATCAAACCTTGATGCGGACGAGATTGTAATCGCAACAGGTGCTGTTGCAAGAAAGCTCGACATCCCGGGTTTTGAAAGGACAATCGAAGCCTGTGACTATCTAAGAGGAAAAGAAGTCGGCGATGATGTCGCTCTCATTGGCGGTGGCCTTACGGGATGTGAGATCGCCTATGAGCTGGCACTCCAGAAAAAGAGAGTTAGCATAATCGAGATGAAGGACGATCTCATCTCTCAGAAAGGCGTATGCCTTGCGAACAGCTCATACCTCAGAGAGTGGTTCGAACTGAACAGGGTACCTGTTTACCTTAATGCGAAAGTGAAAGAGATCCGCGATAAAGAGGTCTTAATTGTAGATAAGGATGGAAAAGAAGTGGAAGTCAGAGCAGAGAGCGTCATAAGCAGCGTAGGATATGTTCCTTCTCCGCTCAAATCATCACGTAAAGCTCATCTTGTCGGAGACTGTCTCAGCGTAGGCAATCTCAGAAGCGTGATATGGAGAGCATACGAGGTCGCAATGAAAATATGATGGGTGGAGGCTGAGGCCTCCACTGCTTAGCGCTCAACCTTCACAGAGCCGTCTTCAAGAACCGTTATCCTGTCCCCGGTACGAACGTATGAGAGGAACTCATCTCCTAGGCTGTCAACCGTAGGCATCGGATTATCGGTCCATACAGCGGCAAGTACAGCCCCAGCTGCGGCAAGAGAGTCTATCTCTTTTGAAAAAAGAAGACATGCGGGCTGACGCTCCATGCATGCGGCGCAGTAGAGGACTAAACCTCCGGTGGTTGAGCCGATGGTCTGAGGCAGGCATAAGGCCTTTCCAGCCATCTCCTTCTTATAGAGATCAGGGTTGTTCTGATCCGAGCACTTGCCCTTCTTATCACCGAACATGAGCGAATGCTGGTAACTTGCAAGCGTATTGAAACCGCCTTTTGAAACTAGAGCCTCGGCACTTGCATTTCCCTTCACAACAGCTCTTCCCTTGAAAATTCTCTCACTCATAGCGCACCCCCTGTTATGATAGCCAGAAGCTCATCCTCTTTGAAATATCTTGCGGAAGTATATGTTCTCAGTTTGTTCGAGCATGTGATTACAGGCATTGAACCGCACATCGGGTTATTCATGTACATCAGAGGACAGATATATGAGATGATGACCCCATAACTTTCAAGCCTCTTATAAGCATCGCTCTTTCTGAACTCTTTTAAAACGGCAGGAGCTGCAGTCATTACGGTCTTGATTGAAAGCTTCTTCGCACCTTTCCTCTTAAGCTCATTTCCTATCCTTTCCTCCCAGGATTCAAGCTGTGCACGCGAGAGATGCGGACATCCGATGAAAGCAAGGCGTGGCCTAGCGTTCTTATCTTTCCATATGACAGGATAGTTTCGTTGAGTGTTCTCAAGTACTTCATCGTCAATGAGGAAAGTCTTGTAGCCCTCCCTTAGAAGACTGCGCCCCATCCTCTTAGCCTCGGGTGTGAGATTCTCAATATGATAGAGCCCGACAGCACCATTTGAAGCTGTAGCGGCTCCGAAATCCTTGAAGTAAGCCTTTGCCTCATCATCAAGTGAACCGAAATACTTATCGAGACCGACCACATAGGGAACATCCTCCATGACCTTCATACCGATAGCCGAGCCAATGAGCTGTGCCTCAGGCTTTTTGCTTGTCCTCACTTCTATAAGCCAGTCCGCCTTTCTCCCCTCGTCGGTAAGAAGACCGAAATAAGGGACACAGCCCACAATCGAGCCGAAAAGATCCAGAATGCCGCTATTACGGTTGCAGCGCGCACCAAGGATGCTGTTCGCATAAACAACCGCAGAACTCTCTGCCCAGGAGAGGATATCACCTTCCTTCGGTGTGTTTCCGACCTCATCCATGTAACATGTACACGTATATGCGTCGTCGGCAAGAATTCCAAGCTTTTTAAGCTGGGCATCATAATCCGCCTGTTTAGAGTACATGACCTTGAAAAATAAGTTCTGTATCAGATTGCTCGGCACCGAACCATCCAAGGGGCGAGGATCAACGGAGAATTTCTGCCCCGATATCGCTCCTCCGTCAATAAGAGTATCCATAAGATCATATACGGGTTTCATCACCGAGAGTCCGAAGCTTGTAACCAGATGTCCGTACTCCCCTGTGATATCAACCATGCGTGTTGAACCGAAAGTCTCACCGTACATGATGAGAGTCCTCATCACCTTTGCCTTGACTTCCCCTTCCTTTCCATCCAGAATTGCCTGCTGTCTTTCTGTAAGTTCCATTAATTCCCTTCCATCATGAAAATGATATCATATCATCAAGTCCCATCTCTTTAGCCGTTTTCCGGTATATTTCCATATCACCTTGAGAGAAACAGGAGATCGTTATGTCCAGATCGCTTTTTGAAAGTACCGATAGTGCGATTCGTGATGCCCGCTCCTTTGGGAAGCCGTATACGCCGCAACTTATCAGGGGGAATGCGATACTCTCTACGCCATACTTCTTAGCAAGCTCAAGAGAGCGCTCATAGCAGCTTCTCAGCTTATCATCCTCCCCCATAGCACCACCATGCCAGACGGGACCCACGGTATGAATTACATACTTTGCTTTAAGACGGTAACCTGCGGTTATCTTTGCATCCCCAGTCTCACACCCGCCAAGGCCCATGCACTCCTTTAATAAGCCATTTCCTGCCGCAGAGTGTATCGCCCCATCAACTCCACCACCTCCGAGAAGGGAGTTGTTCGCGGCATTCACAACTGCATCAACACTTAGTTTTGTAATATCTGAAACCAGTACTCTAATCATTTGAAATAAAAAAGCGGCCAGAAAATGACCGCCGTGATATACAAAGATTCAGTCTTCTACCTTCTCAAAGGCATCAGCACCTGCTCCGCAGAGTGGACATACGAAATCCTCTGGAAGCTCGTCACCTTCATACTCATAACCACAAAGAGTGCAAACCCACTTCATATTGTTCTCCTTAATCTTTATTCGCTTAATGCGTATTATTAATATAATCTATTTTCAGACACTTGGGTATCTATATTTCAGAAATGGACTGAAACTACAGGCCTTTAGCAATTCTCTCAACCTCAGAAATCGATATATCGAAAGCCATAGCGATACTTTCCGGCGTAGAGAGTCCGTTTTTTATAATTGTAGATATCGCAAAGTTCTGTCCTTCAGCTCTGCCTTCCTCCCGACCTTCTTCACGCCCTTCTCTTCTCATCCTTGCGAATATGTCCTCAGCCATCTTCTCTCCTCCTTCCTCGTCCTTCAATGCGCTCATCCTCGCTCTTATCTCATTATAATGCATTTTCCCCGCATCCGCACACCTTATGTCATGCGCGATCCTCCCATACTTGTCCTCCCCTTCATACTTCCAGTCTCATCTCTTCACTTGGCGCCTCATAATCCTCTCTCTTTTCCGAGACGAGCGGTAAACTGTTAAAGCTCTCTCCATTCCCTCCGCCATATGGCAGATGGAGCACGCCCTTATAAACAAGCATATCAACCTCCTACTTATTAGTTGTAGGAAGTTCAAAAATGTTCATAAATTTGAGAAAAAAAATCCGGACGGGGAAAACACCTCATCCGGATAGTACTCATTCTAGCTCGAAAGCTCCTGTATAGAGTCTGTAGTAGGTTCCCTTCTCAGCTATCAGGGAATCGTGGTCACCACGTTCTATTATATTACCGTGGTCAAGAACCATTATCGCATTACTGTTTCGAACCGTGCTAAGACGGTGCGCGATTACGAATACGGTCCTGTTTTCCATAATTCTGTCCATGCCGGCCTGTACAAGGGCCTCTGTATGGGTATCGATGCTGCTTGTAGCCTCATCCATCACCATTACCGGTGGATCAGCAATAGCGGCACGGGCTATGCTCAGAAGCTGTCTCTGCCCCTGCGAAAGCCCTTCCCCGTTATTTGTTATCATGGTGTCATAGCCATCAGGCATTCTCATTATGAAATCATGGGCGTTAGCGAGCTTAGCAGCCTTGATAACATCCTCATCGCTCGCATCAAGACGGCCGAATCTTATGTTCTCCCTGATTGTACCTGTAAAGAGGTTCGTATCCTGGAGTATCATGCCAAGGGAGTGCCTGAGATCGGCTTTCTTTATCTTATTGATGTTTATACCGTCAAAACGGATCTTGCCATCCTGAATGTCATAGAAACGGTTGAGGAGGTTCGTAATTGTCGTCTTACCCGCACCGGTGGCACCTACGAATGCAATCTTCTGTCCTGGTTTCGCATATAGCGATATATCGTGAAGCACGATCTTATCCGGAACATAACCGAAATCAACATGTTCCATCACGATATCACCCTTTAACGGAACATATGTCACCCCACTGCCATCGGTATGAGGATGCTTCCATGCCCAGAGTCCGGTTCTCTCCGAACTTTCCACGATCTCCCCGTTCTCGACTTTGGCATTCACAAGTGTCACATAGCCGTTATCGACCTCGCTCTCCTCATCCAGAAGTTCAAAAATCCTTTCAGCACCAGCCAAGGCAAGAAGTATGCTGTTCGACTGCTGCGCGATCTGGCTGACCGAGTTTGAAAGGGAGCGGGAAAGAAGGAGGAATGCCGCAAGAGCTCCGACAGTGTAATCAGGATTGAGTATAGTCACCAGGGACCCGACAAGCACCAGGGAAACATACTGCAGATTGCTCATGTTCGCACTTACCGGTCCCATGGCGTTCGCATACGTGTTAGCCTTGCTCATGCTCGCATTGAGCTTGTCATTGAACCTGTCGAAATCCTTCTTGCTCTCCTCCTCATGAGTGAAGACCTTTATCACCTTCTGTCCGTTTATCATCTCCTCGATGAAGCCGTTCACATCAGCAAGATCACCCTGCTGCACAGCAAAGTATTTGCCACTCTTTCCCGCAACTACTGCTGAAACACGGAACATCAGGAAAATGAAGAACACTACAACGACAGACAGCAACACGCTATTAAGGAGCATCGTCGTAAACAGAAAGAGTATGGTGATGATTGCGCTCATGACCTGTACGAGAGCCTGGCTCATCATCTGGTTGAGAGTATCGGTATCGTTAGAGAAACGGCTCATCGTCTCACCATGCTGATGACGGTCGAAATATGAGATTGGAAGGCTCTCAAGTTTTCGGAACATGTTCTTTCGCATCGTGAGCATCGCTCCCTGGGAGACCTTAATCATTATCCTCTGCTGAACATACTGCGGAATCACCTGGCAAAGCAGTATGACGATAAGGAAAGAAAGGATTGCTCTCATCAGCGGCATGAAATCCGGATTCGGATTTCCAACAAGCGGTGCGATATAGTCATCGATTATGCTCTCCATGA
The DNA here is from genome assembly GCA_944389025.1 of uncultured Spirochaetaceae bacterium. Classification (GTDB taxonomy): domain Bacteria; phylum Spirochaetota; class Spirochaetia; order Sphaerochaetales; family Sphaerochaetaceae; genus Ornithospirochaeta. The sequence continues at coordinate 14,994 of CALXKU010000010.1, read as the reverse complement.
ATGTGGAGAAATAGCTCATCGCAAAAGCGACCAGCACTATGCTAATAAGAACGATGGTGAGAACCGCCTTATGCCCTTTGAAAACCATTGCAAAAAGACGCTTGAATGTTTTAACGGGGTTCTTCGCCCTTGTGTTTCCTGCTCTGAACCTTGACATATCAGGCCTCCTTCGCTTTCGCCTGAGTCCTATAGAGACCCTGGTAGTTCTTATTACGGGCTAGAAGCTCATCATGGGTTCCGATATCCTCGATATGCCCGTCATTCATCATAATGATCATATCCGCATCCTGTACGGATGATATCCTCTGTGCGATGATGATCTTCGTCAGATCCTTGACATCGTTTCTAAGCGCATTCCTGATCTGGCTGTCAGTTGCGGTATCAACAGCACTTGTACTGTCATCCATTATTAGGATCTTAGGACGTTTAAGCAGGGCCCTTGCGATGCAGAGCCTCTGGCGCTGTCCTCCTGAGAAGTTAGTACCTCCCTGCTCAACATGACTGTCATAGCCCTCGGCAAGTGGTGCTATGAACGAATCGGCGGCAGCGATCTTGCAGACTCTCACAATCTCCTCATCACTGGCATCCTTGTTTCCCCACTTCAGGTTCTCCTTGACAGTACCAGAGAAGAGCTGGTTTTTTTGAAGGACTACCGACACCTCGTCCCTCAGAGCTTTCAGATTATACTTTTTAACGTCCAGCCCTCCGACTTTAAGTGTTCCGGACTCGACATCATAAAGACGTGCGATAAGGCTTATGAGCGTACTCTTTCCGCTTCCTGTCGGTCCGAGTATGCCAACCATCATTCCACTCTCGATTTTCAGATTTATATCCTCAAGAACAGCACTTCCCTTCTTATATGAGAAATTCACGTGATCAAACTCTATTGATCCATCCCTGACACTCTTCTCCCCATCCTCATTGATATCCATATCGGGGACTGTTCTGAGAACCTCCATGATACGCTCTGCACTGGTTCGTGCAATCGTTACCATGACCATGAACATTCCTATCATGATCAGGCTCATGAGAATCTGAGCATTGTAAGTGAAGATACTCATCAGCTGACCTGTCGTCATATGCCCGTTGTTGATAAGCCTTGCACCAAGGAAACATACTGCGACGATACAGAGATTCATGACAGCGCTCATCATGGGCTGAGAAAGGGCCATTATCTTCTGAGCGGATACGAAATTATCATAGATCTCGGTTGCAGCCTCGTCGAATTTCTCAGTCTCCTTATCCTCTCTGACATAAGCCTTCACGGTCCTGATTCCATTCAGGTTCTCTCCAACCACCCTGTTCAGTCCATCATAGCTCTTGAATGCCCTGTCGAATTTCGGGTGAGCCTTGCTCATCATAAGGAATATGCCTGTGGCAAGAACAGGAATGGCGACGATGTAGACGAACGTGAGAGAGCCGCCATTACGGGCGACCATGAATATTGCGAAAAGGAACATCATAGGGCTTCTGACGAACATTCTTATTATCATCTGGAAAGCCATCTGCACGTTCTGAACATCGGTGGTAAGCCTTGTAATAAGGCTCGATGTTGAGAATGAATCGATATTGGAGAAAGAGAAATCTTCGATCTTGTAATAAAGATCGTGTCTGAGATTGCGTGCGAATCCGGAACTTGCGACGGAAGCGGTCTTCGCTCCAAGAACACCAAAGAACATCGATGCAAACGCACATACAATCAGGAGAATACTCATTTTTACCGTATACGGAATATTCCCTTGACTTACCCCGATATCGATTATATTGGCCATAAGTGCTGGGATAAGCACTTCCATGAACACTTCCCCAACCATTAATAGCGGGGTGAGTATGGCCTCTTTCCTGTATTCCCTTATCCGGGAAGCAAGATCTTTCAGCATCCTGATTCCTCCAGCTTGTTTATCAGTTTATTTTTAACTCGTATAACCGTATCCTTCTCTTCCTCATTGAGAGTTGAACAGAGATCATCCTCTATCTGACACATCATTTTATAGACATCAATAGCGGCAGCACGTCCTTTTGAGGTGAGAGAAATCCTCTTCATCCTCTTATCCATACTGCTATTTTCCCTCACAAGGAGCCCCGCCCTCTCCATCTTGTCCAGTATTGTAGAAACGGCGGCCCTGCTTACCGCGATGCTGTCCTCGATATCCTTCTGATAAACTACAACCTCCTCATGCTGCATCAGGTAGCCGAGGATGCGAAGCTGCGCGGATGTGAATCCGGTCCTCTTCTCTATGAGCTTATCGAAAGAAATTGATATGTACTTCAGATCTAGAAAGAAACGATTATTCATATTTGTTAACCGCTTAACGAAATATAATCGTTCATAAAAAACCAGTCAATAGTTTTTCTTGTTGTTTTCGTGAAGAGAAAAGAGAATGAGACTCATGAAACAGGAGGCTGAAAAACACATTGAGCCAAAAGCTTTACAGCAAGATTGAACAAAATATTCAAAACCTATAATATTGCCCTTATGATAAAACAAACTATTACAGACAATGAGCTTAGAGAGCACATTGCCTCCCTTGCCGAGGATGGCAGGGAGATATTCCTCCTAGAGGGCGGAAAAGTGCGACTGACGGCGGTTGCAGCAACGGAAATGTGCAACCAGATGAGAGTAAACCATAAGCTTGGACCACTGGAGACCTATATCCTTGGACAGGCGTATGTGGCTGGAGCCCTGCTTCAGTCTACGATAAAGGGTAACGACAGGATACGCCTTGAAATCGAGTGCGGAGGACCGGTTAAGGGAATCAGCATTGAAAGCTGGGCAGGAGGAGCTGTCAGAGGTTACCTGCTTTCAAATCCAATAAAGCTTGAGAAACCGCTTACGAGCCTTGACACATCCCTTTTATATGGGCCGGGGTTCCTAACGATAACGAAGATTCTTGAAGGCTCAAAAACCCCTTTTACAGGGCAGATAATGCTTGAATATGGAAATCTTGCAAACGATCTGGCACTCTATTTCCAGCAAAGTGAGCAGACTCCCACCCTGTTCTACCTATCACTCCATTTTGATGAGAAGGCAAGACTATACGGGGCAGGAGGCCTCTTCATACAGGCTATGCCCGGTGCTGCTGATGATATGCTTGAAAAACTTCAGAATAAGGCAAAAGGGCTTACAAACCTTTCAAAATGCCTATCCGAAGGGATGAGTGCAAGAGAGTATGTGGAAAAAGAGTTCGCAGAGTTTGCCCCGGAGCATCTTGAGCGTGGCATGATCGGATTCTCATGTCCATGTTCAAAATCAAGCTTCGAGCAATATCTTCACAGCCTTCCAGAAAACGAGAAGAAGGACATACTTGAAGGAAAGTTCCCCCTCGAGGTGGAATGTTTCAATTGCGGGAGCGTATATTCATTCACGAAAGAAGAAGCTGTTGAAATCATGGGAGTGGGAAAATGATCTATTTTGCAAGCAATTCACTTAATCAGTCAGACCTTGTGGCAAAGGAAGCCGAGGAGGCGGGAGCAAGCGAGATAAGGCAGACGAAGGCCGGTGTGGAGTTCGTAGGAGACCTTGAGACCGGATACCGCTTCTGCATGTACAGCCGCATAGCAAGCAGGCTTTTGGAGGCAATCTACCTTGATGATGACATAATCGATGTGGATGAGCTTTATGAATCTACAAAGCAGATTCCATGGGAGGAGTTCATAACCCCAGAGACCACAATAAAGGTCACGAAAACCGCTCAGGACTGTCCATATCTCAATAACGCCCATTTCGCAGCACTCAGAGTCAAAGATGGAATAATCGACAGGATAAAGGAGAAGTTCAATGATGAGCGCCCAGACGTCGATACGGAGAATCCCGATATTACAATCCATGTTCATCTGCATCAGAAGAGAGCGATCTGGTATCTTGATTTCTCTGGAGAAGGAATGCAGAAGAGGGGCTACAGAAGGGACCAGACAGATGCTGTCTTAAAAGAACAGCTAGCAGCCGCACTGCTTTACAGGAGCGAATGGAAAAAAAGCATCACGGATGAGGATTCGGGAACACTGCTCGATCCGTTCGTGGGATCTGGGACGATAGCAATCGAGGCTGCCCTCATAGCTTCCGACACAGCCCCTGGACTTATAAAGAGGGATGAGTTCGCATTCAAGAAGCTTCCCTCCTATGACGAGGAGCTCTGGGCAAGAATCGTAAGCGAAGCAGAGGAAAGAAGAACAAAAGCCCTTGATAACAGGGACATAAAAATCTATGCGTCAGACATCTCTGCCAAGGCTATCAGGATTTCACGTGAGAATGCGAAAGCCGCAGGAGTTCTTGAACTCATCGACTTCAAGGAAAAGGACTTTGCATCATATACTGCAGATGATGTTCCTTCTGGGCTCGGATACATCGTGACGGACCCGCCTTACGGTGTCAGATTGAAGGAAAGGGAGCTTGATGAGCTCTATGCCATGATAGGAGACCAGATGTCGTCCCTATTTAAAGGATGGAAGGCCACAATCATGGCAGCAGACAGCCAGCTTCTCTCGAATATCGCGATGAAACCGGAAAGGGTTAACAGCCTTTTCAACGGCGCGCTCTCATGCCAGGCCGCACACTACTCCATCTTCACAGATGAAGAGAAGGAGGAGATGAGAAAAAAGAGCCTTGAGAAGAAACAGGAGAGGCTTGCAACCCCTCTTTCAAAGGGTGCTGAAATGGCATATAACCGCCTCATCAAGAACATAAAGGAAATAAAGCCGGTCATGGAGAAGGCCGGGGTCACCTGCTACAGAATATATGATGCGGACATGCCGGAGTATTCGGCTGCCATCGACATATATGAAAACAAGTGGGTAAACCTTGCAGAATACGCCGCACCGGATACCATAGACCCTGAGGATGCGGAGAGAAGGCTCAACGAGCTCATCTATGCCACAGAGAGGGCCACGGGAATCGATATCGAGAACATCTATGTGAAACAGAGAAAGGAGATGAAAGGTAAAAGCCAGTACAACAGGCTCTCCTCCTCGAACCGCTTCAATGTCGTTCATGAGAACGGGCTCAACATACTTGTGAACTTCCAGGATTACCTCGACACAGGTATTTTCCTCGATCACAGGAAAATAAGGGCATACATTCAGAGCATAAGCGAAGGCAAGAGATTCCTGAATCTCTTCTCTTATACGGGAACGGCCACACTCAACGCCATCAAGGGCGGCGCGGTATCGACGGTAAGCGTCGACTCATCCTCCACATACCTTGACTGGGCGATGGAGAATCTCAGGGTGAACGGCTTCCCTATAACGATCGACAACTATTTCTATAAGAGCGATGTTATCGATTTCCTATACTCAACCTATGACCGATACGATTTCATCTTCTGCGATCCCCCTACCTTCTCGAACAGCAAATCGAGATCCACGTTCGACATCCAAAGGGATCACAGGAAACTCATTAGGGCTGCCATGATGCATCTAAGTCCGGGCGGACTCATGATCTTCAGCAACAACTATAGAAAATTCAAGATGGATGAGGAGATTCTGGACGAGTATGTCGTAAAGGACATAACGGAAGATACGATTGGAGAGGATTTCAGGGACAAGAAGATCCACCACTGCTATCTCATAAGGAACAAGGTCAAGGTGAATCTGAGAAAGGGTCCAAGGAAGTCCTGATTACCATCCATTTTTCAAGAAGACGGGAAAAAGAGAAAGACGCGTTAGCCGCGGATGTGGAGGGAAGCTTGAAAGCTTTCCTCCCTGTTTTTTCTCTCTGATACTTCTGATAGAGTTCATAAGCCTTGTTTCCGTTAACGAATATGCACTCTATGTTCGCAGCACTCAAAATAAGACTAAGATTGGTTGGTACAACACTTCTTATTGAGGAATCCGAACTGGAATCTATCTCGCACTCCGACACAACATCCCATAGTGCGATATGCCTTGACTGAAGGAAGGAAATCTTTTCTTCCCTGCTCTTAAGACTTGTGGAGAACATTTTCTCCATAAGAGGCCAGAACCTGTTGCTCTTATGAGCATAGTAGAATCCATCCTCCCTGGATTTGACAGAAGGAAACGAGCCGAGTATGAGTATCTTTGAATCCCCATCATAAAAGGGAGCAAACTCGTGAGTCGCAAACATAGCAGTATTATATATGATTCCATTGCAAACTGGAAACAATTTCCCTAGACTGTATTCATGAAATATAGCGTTGTTTTCAGCCCCACAGGGGGAACGATGAGATGCCTAAGCCTGCTATCGGACGATGGCTTTGTAATAGATATTTCGAGGAAGGAAATGAAAGAGAAACATTCTTTCTCTGCTTTTGATATTGTATATTTCGCCCTCCCCTCTTTCGGAGGAAGATGCCCGTCTCTCGCGATAGATAGAATAAGAAATATGAATGGAGGTGGAGCAAAAGCCGTCCTCATAGCAGTATACGGTAACAGGGCCTATGAGGACACGCTGATAGAGCTCTTCGATACTGTTAAAGGGTGCAGCTTCAGGGTGGTAGCAGCGGTTAGTGCGATAGCAGAGCACTCGATGCTTCGCTCGATAGCATCAGGCAGACCGGACAATGATGATAAAGCAAGACTGCTTTCATTCAAAGAAAGAATAGATGAACGTCTTAGAACAGAAAGCGAGCTTTTAAGCGTCCCAGGCATCAGGCCATATAAGATGATTGGAAAGTTCCTCGTGCCAAAGGCATCAAAAGAATGCATACGCTGTGGAAGGTGCTACCTCTCATGCCCATCTGGTGCGATAGACGAACTCAGACCGGATATCACGGACAGCATGAAATGCATAGGATGCGCGCGATGCATATCAATCTGCCCTGTCAAAGCAAGAGGCTATGATGAGAGTGATGTTTCAAAGCTCAAGGAAAGAATCCTTGCAATGTGCGAAAAAAGAAAGGAAGCCGAGCTCTTTCTGTGACATAAGCACAAACGAATAGAACAGATACTGTTAGGATATTAGCATGAGTAAAGGGATAAAGATACTTATCATACTTATCGTGATAGCACTTATCGCAGGTGTTTTCCTTCTAAAAAGAGGGAGGGAAAGCAGCAATGAAGCAGAGGAAATCCTCTTTGTTGAAGAGGAGAGAATCCCTCTTGAATACACGATTTTTGACATGGATGCCTTCCTCGAGCCAGGACTGCCTCTGATGCTTGACATGGGATCCGCATCATGTGGTCCATGCCTCCAGATGAAACCGGATCTCAAGGCTTTCTATGAAGAAAGCTATGGCAAGGTAAGCGTACGTTATGCTGACATATGGGCAGATCCTGCCTTAAGCGGAGGACTACCCGCGTATGCAGTTCCTGTTCAGTACTTCTTCAATGCGGACGGAAGCCCGTACGTACCATCGGAGGAAATCCTCTCCTCAATCGGTTTTTCGCTCTATTCACTCAAAGATAGCGGTGAGCATGTGCTCACAGGGCACTACGGGATGCTCTCAAAAGAGCAGATGTATGCCATATTCCGTGACATGGGGGTGGAGCTTTGATTGAGAATATACTTGAAAATTTCTCGGCTGTCATAAGCTCGGGCTCAGCACTCTCCCTTGTTATCGCATTCGCATCAGGGGCTCTGACGAGCCTCCTGCCATGCTCACTCTCAAGTCTTCCGCTTATCATACTCTATGTCTCGGGCGGCTCCAGCGATAAAAAAAGCGCATTTCGTCATTCCCTTCTTTTCGCGCTCGGTTCCAGCATCACTTTCATGATTCTTGGAATCATAATAACAGCTGTTGGTGGAATGCTTTCTCAGGCCGGAAGATGGTATTACATAATACTGGGAATAATAATGACACTCTTATCACTCCAGTCATTCGGTGTGATAAACATAATACCATCGACAAATCTGCTTACAAGAAATAAGAAGACAGGATACATCGGAGCACTCATTGCGGGTATTCTCTCTGCAATCTTCTCATCCCCGTGCTCCACCCCGGTTCTTATCGCACTTCTTCTTACCCTGACAGTCGAAAGCAACATGGCTCACTCAGTGCTTATGCTGCTTTTATACAGCATGGGCTACAGCCTGCTCTCAATAATTGTCGGGACTGCACTCGGTGCTATCAAAGAACTGAAAAAAGGAGTACTTCCGAGGATAGCGAATATCACGCTCGGCCTCCTGATACTCCTTCTTGCTCTCTATATGTTCTATCTTGGATTCTAAGCCATCACAGCCAAGAGGGCGACGGACGAGAGGAGGAGAATGTTGGCTCCGATATAAGTTACCATGATGAGAAGATCATCAGATACCCTCTCCTCCTCGTTTTTCGTATCATCTGTCTCCCTTATTATTACAAGCGCATCCGAAAATGCGAAAGAAACGGTTCCAGCAACCGCAATCATCTTGGCAATCCAGTTTCCATCAAAACCGGTAGCACCGACTGAGACTCCGAGGAGCATGACGATTGCAGCATACACGAGGTATGGTGTCGAGTTAGGTCTAAGAGCACGCATCTTATCCTCGAATAGGAAAATGTATATGAGCGCCCATATGCCGATGAATAGGACAGCCATTGCGAAACTGAAACCATGAGAGAGGAAGAATGCCGAATAAAGTATGTGTCCTACAGAGAAAGAAATGCCTCCAATGCGGAACATGCCCTCCTTCTCAAACTCAAGAAGAAGATCTCCCAAAGTGTAAAATACGAGAGCAGCCATAAGGAGACCACGACCTGGAACGATGACACCGTTTGTCTCCGTAAGCACTAAAAAAGTCATAAAAAGATAAGGGATTAGGAAGACCTTGCTTATCGATTTCACATATCTAAGCTTCTTCTTTATCGCAACGAGGTGAATCGCAATCACCAATGCCGTCATTATTACATAAATCGCCATGGCTCAACTCCTATAATCATTATAACAGCTAACAGGGAAAAATGTTTCGCCGATTGTTAAATTTTTCCATGCTCCTTTTCCAAAATATTTTGAGAAAATGTTTCAGTTTATTTTTGTTGACAACGTGAGATTTCAGCCTTAGCCTATATTTAGATGAAATAAGTTCTTGTTTTCCTTTGCTAAAGAAAGAGCAAAGGCATCCCCAAGGAGAGGGAACATCCCTCTGCCTCCTCAAGATGGAACCCGTGAGAGATTTCTCCGGGTTCTTTTTTTTTAGTCGACAATTGGTATGACAGCTTCCTCAAGAACATCGATCAAGGGCTGGTAATCACCATCCAGAGCTGCAATATTACCCTCAAGGTACCTATCGGGATCTGTTGCGGACCATACGATGTCATACCCCGCCTTTCTTGCAAGATCAGTAAAGAAGTATCTGGTGGTACGTCCGTTTCCGTCAAGGAACGGATGCAGAGCCTCCATCTCCCCCATGAAATAAGCAAGCTCGTTTATGAACTCATCAACATCGTCGATAGAGCGGAGAAATTTCGAGTTTCTCAGCTTATCGAATATGTCCGAGGCCATCTTATCGATGTAGATGCTCTTACAGTACTCGCTTCTTTTGTTTTCATCTCTGTTTCTAACCATTCCGGCAGACGGGTAGATATCACCGAATATCCTGTTATGAAGGGCTTTCAGGTAATCGAATGAGAATCCCATATCAAGAGGGTTAACGAAAAGTTCTGCAACACGTACGGAGGAAAGGAATATCTCAATCTTCTTGAGCTCCGTTCTGTCTTTTATATTGAAATAATTCACCAAAGAACGAGACCCGGGGTAGCGTCCTAGTTCATCAAATGAAGCATCATATCTTACATCCAGCCCATGGGATGAAATGAACGCAGAGACCACATCATCAGCACTCTCATCCTCATCAAGGATTCTCTTGAACACAGCCTCATCCATTTCCGGAAAGTCTATTCCGTCAAAATCATAACCGAACTTCAGATAGTTTATACATCCCTCTATAAGGGCTTCCTTCATTTCAACCTTTCCCTTAGGCGGCAAGAACTTCCTGCCACCCTATTTTCTTCTGAAACCTAAAATTCCAGATGTTGCAATCATAGCATAAAGGACTTTCGTTCACAAGGCTAAAGCGCTTGAGCTATGAAAGCCCATAAGACAGCTACGATGACAGATGGAAACATGTTTGACACCCTTATGTTTTTCTCCCATACCATGTTGATTCCAAGTGTCGCTATGAGCACCGAGCCCACAAGGCTAAGCGCATTTATAGCCTCAGCTGTCATCACTGGACTTATAAGACTCGCAAGCACAGTAACAGCCCCCTGCACAAGAAGAACGGGAATGAACGAGAAGACAGCACCCTTCCCACTTGATAGCGTCATAAGCAGTATGAGAATAAGATCAAGAATGGATTTTGAGAAGAGTACGGACTCATCGCCTGCAATCACCTCGTTAATAGGGCCGAGAACCGCCATTGCACCGATGGAAACAACAAGAGAAGCATTTACGAAAGCGGAGACGAAGGTGTTCTCATCGTGACTGCCAGTCTTTCTTTTGAGCCACTCTCCAAAGCTCACCATCCTCTTCTCTATATCAAGAGCCTCTCCTATTAAGGCTCCAAGAGTAAGGGAGGAGGCCATCATGACCGTACCGGAGGTTGAAAAACCTGAAGAGGAGGCAACGAGCATCTTCGCCATCACTCCCCCTACCCCGATAAAAAAGATTGAGAGCCCGCACGCCTTGAGCATTGTCTCCTGATAACGCTCTGAAAGCCTACGACCAAACAAAAGCCCAAGAAAGCCTCCTACTATAATTGCAACCGCATCTATGATAGTACCTAAGAAAGGCATGTATATATCCTCTATTCTTAAATCTTATACAACCAAATATTTTTTCTTGTAAATAATAATAAAGAACAAATCATTTGCTTTTTGCATTAGTTATATAAGGAGAAAGCTAATGATACTCAATACAACAATGCAACCGGAAAAATTTGAACTGGAAAAAACAAGCGTATGGAGATTTCCTACCAGAGGTAATTGGGCAACTCATAATGGTAGTTACCGAGGCAATTGGTCACCTTTTATCCCACGAAATCTTATCTTACGCTATTCAAAAGAAAAAGATTTAATACTTGATCAATTTGTTGGGAGTGGAACAACCTTAATAGAAGCAAAACTTCTACAACGAAATGCAATAGGAATAGATGTAAATTCAAATGCATTAGAAATTGCAAAAGAGAATACTAATTTTAATTACCCATCTTCTTCTAAAATTAGAATAATAAAAGGGAATGCAACAAATATCTCGTTTATTGATGATAGCAGTATAGATTTAATATGCACTCATCCGCCTTATGCAAACATCATAAAATACAGCTCAAATCTAAATGGAGATCTATCTTTACTTTCATTAGATGACTTCCTTAAAAGTATGGAGGCTGTAGCAAAAGAAAGCTTTAGAGTACTAAAAGAAAATAAGTATTGTGCTTTTTTAATGGGAGATATCAGAAGGCACGGTTACGTTTACCCGCTGGGATTCCAATGTTTATCAAAATACCTTAATGCAGGTTTCCATCTAAAAGAAATCGTTATAAAAGAACAGTTTAATTGCTCTACTACAAGTCAATGGTTAAATAAAACAGAGCAGAGCAATTTCCTTCTTTTAGCTCATGAATACCTATTTATACTTAAAAAGAAAGAATAAAAAAAAGATTTTGACCAATATCTTAATATTTTAGAAAACAGGGTTCTACAAATTGATATCAAGATTTTTAAAGCTATCAAAATACTCAACATAAGTATAACTTCTTTGCAAAAATTTTATACTTGACGTATCATTGTGATAATAATAACATAGTGGAAATAGAAACTATCCCATTAACTATATATATAAAAACAAATTGATACGAGATTTCTAGTTGATAAAATAGAGTTTAGGGTTATAAGTGACTGGGCATAAACAGAGAAACTATTTTTCATCTTGATAGTTTTTGTATCTAAAAACAAGTATAAGTTCGACTATCATTGTTTCCTTCTGCCATAAAACATCACAAAAGTCAGATCAAACACTTACGCCTTTAAAGAAACCGTTCCATGTTTATTTGGGTTCTAATACACAAGCATTTACCATAGAAGCCTTAATCTATGACAGTTAAAATCCAATTAACCCAGCCAATTATTGTAGAAGCTCTTCGATTATACGTTTCTTCAGAATTGATTTTATACAGATGACTATTTTTCATAATCTGTATTACCCGACTTCGACTTGGCATCTCACCATATTTCAAATGAATCTCTAATACATTCCTAAACGCTGAATGCTTCACAATTTGTTTTACAATTCCTAGTTGTCTATCCTTATAAGGCAAATTCATGATTTTCTTACCTAAATAAGTGAGAGAAAACTTAATAACCTTTCGTGATGTAACAGTTTTTTCAATTAAACCTAAATATCTTCCAGCATCAGTATAATAATTTGTTTGTCGTTCATCAAATGCATAAAAATCAGTAATATCACTCTTACTCATATCATGCTTATTCAATGTTTCTAGCAGATTAATGATACGGGACATTGAATCGGCCTGAGGAAACGGGAGTTCTGGTTCAGGCTCTATCTCAACATCTCTGAGCAGTTCTTGTATATCTCTCACGCTTATACTAGTAGCAATCAAGAAATTTTCCTGCTTAACCAATTGCAAGGAATTATAATTAAATGGATCAGCAAATTTATATTGATAAAGGTTAAACGTTCCATTTGAATAAACAAGAAACACTGATTTAATTTCTTTTGTCACTCTTGAGCGCCATGCTCTAAATGGATAGTATAATTGACGAATCAGAAAATCATCATAAATTTCGCTCTTAGCCTCAAATAAAGACAGAAAGTTAACTCCTTCATAAGCGGCATCGATTTCTATTTGCGAGTTTTCAACGTTTACTTTTCTTTCACCATTAGTTGTATTGATCTTAAATTCAAACTTTCCAGAGCCCATTCTTCCACTTACTGTAGGATAGAGAGCTTCATCTCTCAAAAATTCTTCCAATATACCACAAGAATAAGCACAATCCAGAGCCATTGCCTCGTTCATTATATTCTCAGGCATTAGAGATTGAAGATGATCTGGAATATATACACGCTTAATCGCTGTACTGGCTTCCTCAAATTTGCAAAATGTTAAAAAAGGTGCAATGATATAGCTACCTCTCGTAATAGGCAAAATTGACAATTTATTAACTTTAAAAAGTTGAGGCAAATCCTGCTGGTGATCAAACTTAGTCATCAACCGAGGTTCTCGAAATTCTTTGATGCTGCTTGCTTGAATTTCAAAACATCCTTCTGTTTCTACATGTTTGAGAATGTCATACTTCTCAAATATCTTATTCCACGCATTATCATTCTGTGTCATAGTTCCTGATTATAACCTCGTCAACTGCTCCCCTTTTTGCACCATCCGAATTAACAGCTCTAGTTGCTTTGACAAACGTGATATTATAATCACAATAGATATCTTTGATATACTCAGTAGCTGAATTTGAAAGCATAAACTTGATGTTTCTTTTAGTGAGAAAGTCACAACATTCTTTTAATCTAAGTTGCTCGTCTCTATCAAAACCACCTTTATTATACCCGGTGAAACTTGCAGTATCAGAAACAGGATCATATGGAGGATCAAGATAAACAAAACAGCCTTTCTTCAAAGTATCAAGTACTTTAGCAAAATCCTGACTGAAAAAAGTAATTTGTGCCTTATTGAAGTAATTGCTAACAGCACGAATTACAGGCTCGTTAACAATGTTGGGATTTTTATAATGTCCGAAAGGTGTATTAAACTCACCTGCTGAATTGACTCTAAATAATCCATTATAGCAGGTCTTATTCAAGTATATCAGCCGAGATGCTTTTTTTACATCAGACAAGAGTGAATAGGCTTCTTTATCCCTATCTATATCACGCAAAGAATAAAAATATGGCTGAGAATTGATATGTGTTCCCAAATCTGCAATTAACTCATCAGGGTGTTCTTTTATCACCTTATACATTGTAATCAAATCAGAGTTCAAATCATTGATAATTGCTTTATTGGGTTGTAGAGCAAACAAAACAGCTCCGCCTCCCAAAAAAGGCTCGGCATAAGATGAAAATGATTTAGGAATGAGTGGAATAATCTCTCCAAGAAGTTGTCGTTTTCCTCCTACCCATTTAACAACAGGACTTACAAGCTTATTTTTTTGCATTGTATCACCATCTATAATGGTAGCAAAAACCAGAGTAATCAACAATATGGTTGTTTATATAAATCTAGGAAATCTAAAATATACAGATATGAACATCAATTTTATCTGATATGCACCTATGACATTATAGAACCTTGATTAAACAAAAGGCATTATCGTTCATTATATCATCCCCGGTATTGAATCAAAAAAGTTTTACGATTGTAAAGCGATAAGTGGACCAACTAGCACACCGAAAGGATCCTTATAGGATATGAGATCAGACCGGAAATAATGCAGAATGTGCTATCATCCACATCAACAACGATATCAACATCGTTATCCTTCTTAATGATGATACAGGTTGAAACCGTTAACAGCACTGTATATCTAAAGATCTCTCAATACAAAATGATTAAAAAGAAATGGATATCTATTCCCCTATGCTTCCGTGACATGCACTATTTATATGATCACATTTAGATTATGCCAGTTTTCCCCCATCGACTATGGTGAATTTGCCATACCGACTATGGTGAATTTGCCATACTGACTATGGTAAATTTGGCATAGTACGTTCCATAAAAAGTAATTCATTATCTTTAACTACCCGCTTTTATATCATGAACTAGAAAAGCTGATAACGACTTTTTCCATGATTTAACAGCAGATTATGTCAGAGAAGAATTATATTTAGATGAAAACAAAAATGTTGTAAACTACATCTTAGGAAGAGAGGAGCAATACAAGATGACGGAAAGACAAGAGAGAATTCTGGAGAATGAAAGAAAGGAAGCGGTAAAAGAAGCAACAATGAATATTGCTGAAAGGCTATTTAAAAACGGCGTTAATGCTGATGTGATATCGAAATCATTGAACTTATCTGGCCTTTCGCTGTTTTTAGTGGGTAGGTAGGAAAACGAAGTATCTTGTATGTATACTTTGGATATGCAGACAGACC